>CAVBBL010000024.1:0-42296 GCA_963593905.1 bacterium
CCCTTAACTCGCATCCCCGCCTGATGCGGGTCTGCTCAGACAGGCGGGCCTATCGGACGCGCTCTGAAAGCGCGTCCGATACCATCCTACGGTTTCGAGACAAGCCTAAGCAAAACTGGCGCGCAGTGCAAAGGATGCGAGTCCTTCTGCCGCGCCCCGGGGCATTACATCTTGCCAATTCACATTACATTTACCATTCTCATTGCCATTTCCCATTGCATTGCCATTTCTCATTACATTTGTCATTTCGCATTGCATATGCCATTTTGCATTGCATTTTACCAATCTGCATTGCATTTTGCCAATCTGCATTTAACTTCCAAGGTTAAAGCGACTGACAGCTGTCCATCTGTTTTCCACTAAAAAAGCGACCGGTAAACTCCGATCGCCTTTGATCCAGCATGTTACATTTTCTATATTGAATACTAACATTGCAGCTTGCAGTTTACCGCGCATTGCATCTGTCTTTGCTTTATCTATGCTTATTTTATCACACCTGCAGTCTGGTTTCTACTTCTTTCTCTGCCTCTTCCTTAAATTCCTCTACCTGCACAGCTGACAGAGAAGGGAGTTCCTCTATGGATCCCACGCCGAAGGAGCGAAGGAACTGCTCGGTGGTGCCGAAAAGCAGCGGCCTTCCGGGAGCATCCTTGCGGCCTAGTTCCTGGATCAGATCATAGGAAAGAAGCTTATTGACTGCAAAATCACTGTTCACCCCTCGGATCGTCTCGATCTCCAGTCTGGTGATGGGCTGTTTATAAGCTACAATGGAAAGGGTCTCCAGCACCGCATCGGAGAGGGTCATCTTCTTGGGAGCACTGGCAATGGTAATCAGTTGTTCATAATAATCCGCCTTGGTGGTAAGCTGCACTGACTTATCAAGGCGCACCAGCTTAAGTCCGCTGCGGGGGCTTTCATATCTTTTCTCCAGCGTCTTTAATGCTTTCAGAACATCCTTTTCCTGCATATCCAGTGCCTTGCAAAGCGCAGAAATCTCCACAGCATCTCCCATGGCAAAGAGAATCGCCTCCGCTGCCGCCGCACCGGTCTCCTCATTCAGCCTCTGCTGTGTCTTTTCCTGTTCCTGCATCTTCTCTCATCTCCCCGTCAGCTGTTTTCTCTTCCTGCGCAGGCATGGAACCGCCTTCTTTTTTCTCTATAGTAATTTCCCCGAAGGTTTCGCTTTGATAAAGTGTGATTTCTCCCATCTTCATCAGTTCCAGCACCACCAGGAAAGTGACGATCACCTCTTCCTTACTGTGCTGTCTCTCTAAGAGAGAGCGAAAGTCCAGCTGCCCATGGGTCTGCAATAAAGCTCTGACATAGAGCATCTTGGCATCCATGTCCACTTCATCCTTTTCAATGGTGCCGAAGGTACTGCGCACCGGATCCACTTTATCCTTCTGCCTTTTCAGAATCTGCTGAAAAATGTCATTTAAGGTCTCCAGGGTATTGTGGCCGATCAGTTTTTCATAGTCCAG
The DNA here is from genome assembly GCA_963593905.1 of bacterium. Classification (GTDB taxonomy): domain Bacteria; phylum Bacillota; class Clostridia; order Lachnospirales; family Lachnospiraceae; genus CAG-791. The sequence goes on from CAVBBL010000024.1 coordinate 1,482, forward strand.
AGGCGGCTCGTACTGCTCCACTTCCTCCGGAAGGTTCTTCTGTCTGTAAAAATGGACCGCTGCATCCTGCTCTCTGTCCCGGAGTTCAAAGGACATATACTTGTACATCTTGTATTCCAGCAGTTTCTGCACCAATTCTGCTCTGGGGTCCTCTTCCTCCCCCTCCTCATTTACTTCCTTGGGAAGGAGCATGCGGCTCTTGATATCCAGCAAGGTAGCCGCCATGACCAGGAACTCACTCATGACATTCATGTCCTCATGTCCCATCTGGCGGATATATTCCATATACTGCTCTGTAATTTCCACGATGGGAATATCATAAATGTCAATCTTATTAATATCGATCAGATGCAGCAGCAGATCCAGAGGTCCCTCAAAGACCTGCAGCTTCACAGGAATTGCCATAGTCACCTCACTACCCGGCAGCCTCATCCGGCTCTCTGCCCATAATTACCTTAATTAATTACCGCATGTCCATGCAGATCGGCGCTTTATACGCCCCGCCACTGAATGAATTGCGATATAAATTTCAGATTCTTTTCCTTGATTGCTGCTTTAATTCGATGACTGAAAGCTCCGCCGGGTTAAAAAAGCGCACCGGTAACGTGTGCATACCGAGGCCGCAGCTGAGTATCATCACCGATTCCTTACCATTCTTCCCCGGAAGGACATATCGTCCGCCGCTGTATTTGGGAAACAATGTGATATAAGGAGAAATGGCGCCTCCCAGAAACGGAAGTCTGGCAATACCGCCGTGCACATGTCCGCATAATACCAGGTCTGCTCCCCAGGCAGCATAGCTATCAAAATACCTGGGATTGTGGGTGATCAGGATCGTAAAGCAATCAGGATCCGGTCTGCCGATATGCCTCTCTATTTCCTCCACCGTCAATGTTTCTTTGTGAAATTTCTTATAAAAGGGATAGTCCAGTTCCAGACCGTAGAATACAATACTGCGTTTCTTCCCGGTTTCGGGATCTCGAACCTTTTGAACCTTTTCTGCCGCTTCCGCATCCTCTGCTTCGAAGTGCCACGTAAGTGCTCTGTTGTGAAGGCAAATTGTGCCCGTCTCTTCCAAGGCTGTCATCAAACGTTCATAGGCGCCTTCGCAGAACTCTCGGTGCCAATGGAGCTTTAGCTCATGATTGCCATTCACATAGCAGACAGGATATTTCGATGTAAGGCACCTAACAAGAGAAATGGTTGTCTGCATCCAATCATCATGCCTATGCTCTGGAGATTTCTTACCTCCCTGCATGGCCTGCGCCGCAATGATCATATCTCCGCCCACCAGAACAGCATCCGGGTGGATCCTGTCTATCGCCCGGAGAAGCTTTTCATTATCCTTGCCGTATTTCTTGGCATGCAGATCCGACAGAAAAACAAAGGTATACTCTCCACCCGTTTGGGGCGAGGATACGCCATACCTTCTTATCACGAAGCGGTGATTATCTGCAATCATCACCGATAAAAGCAACAGAAGCAGGCAGATACCTGCGATCAGAAAGAATGTCATTCTACACCTGCGTATATAGCAAAAGCCCTTGATCGAAACCAAGGGCTTTAACTCAATGACTGCTTTGATGATTGCTCAAAAAGCTTAGTTGTATTTGCGCTTTCTAGCTGCTTCAGACTTTTTCTTGCGTCTTACACTAGGCTTCTCGTAATGCTCTCTCTTGCGAATCTCCTGCTGGATACCGGCCTTAGCGCAGCTTCTCTTAAAGCGACGCAGGGCGCTGTCCAGTGTTTCGTTTTCTTTTACGATTACGTTAGACATAAGCTCTCTCAACCTCCCTTCAGTCCCTTCAGAACATGACTGATTGGGTTAATATGAGTGCAGACAATCTGCACGCATGAACTATTATAACATACATTCTTTTCCCGTCAAGGCATTTTTTTAGTGAATCTGTCCTTCCAGCACACCCTTAGCCTGCTGCAGCGCTTCCGGGATACCTGCCGGGTTCTTACCGCCAGCCTGTGCCATATTCGGGCGTCCGCCGCCGCCACCGCCTACGGTGCCGGCCACTGCCTTCACCAGATTACCTGCGTGAGCACCTTTGGCGATTGCTTCTTCCGCTGCCATAGCCATCAGATTTACCTTGCCGTCCTTTTCGGAAATCAGCAGGATCACGCTGCCCGGCAGCTTGTTTTTGCACTGATCACCCAGATCCCGAAGGCCGTTCATATCTACGCCGGGCACTGCTGCTGCCACGAAGGGCACGCCCTTTACATCCACAGCCTGGGAGGTCACATCTCCCAATGCTTCCTTGGCCTTGCTGCTCTTTAAGGATTCATTCTCAGACTTTACTGCCTTTAACTCATCCTGCAGTCTGCGAATATGCTCTGCCAGGGTATCCGGGGTAGCCTTCAGAAGGTCTGCCGCCTCTCTGGCTGTCTTCTCCAGATGCTCATAGTAGCGGAGCACATTGTCACCGGTCAGTGCTTCGATTCTGCGGACACCGGCTGCTACGCCGTTCTCAGAGAGAATCTTAAAGCTGCCGATCTGCAGGGTGTTCTGTACATGGGTACCGCCGCACAGCTCGATGGACCAATCTCCCATCTTCACTACCCGAACGCTGTCTCCGTATTTTTCACCGAAAAGTGCCATAGCACCGGTCTTTTTCGCCTCTTCCAGGGTCATCACCTGCGTAACTACCGGCAGGCTCTCTGCAATCTTTTCATTGACCAGTTCTTCTACCTTCTGCAGTTCTTCCCTGGTCATTGCCTGGAAATGAGAAAAGTCAAATCTGGTCCGCTCACCGTCCTGATAGGAACCGGCCTGCTCTACATGAGTGCCCAGCACTTCGCGTAGCGCCTTCTGCAGCAGGTGGGTCGCAGAGTGATTGCGGCAGGTAGCCATGCGAAGTTTCTCATCCGCCTGTAAGGTAACTGTATCCCCTACCTTCAGCATACCGGATACCACATGACCGATGTGAGCGATCTTGCCCCCGGCTACATGCTCGGTGGAATCCACCTTGAAGACTACAGCACCTTTTCCCAAAGCTGCTTCCTTGGCAATCTCCTCAGCAGATGCTTTGATACCGCCGGCCTCTGTATAGGAATTGGTCAGAATGATCAATCCCTTGTCGCCGACCTGTCCGCCCATGGTGCCGTAGAAAGGAGTCTCCTTTGTAATGATAGCGCCGTATTGTCCGTCAGAGAGGGCATCCACTACGCTGTCCTCTTCCTCTTCCTGTCCGGACAGAGACGGCAGGGCTGCCATAGCGATGATCTCAGACTCGGCAACCGTCTTGTCATATCCTATAAAAGTGCTGGTAAGAGCCGGATCCATATCCTCATATACCGTAGCGGCAGCGCCCATATAGCTGGAAGCCTTGCCGGAGCGCTTGCGATCTTCTCTCGCCGTCTCCTTCTGGTTCTTCATGGCAGCATTAAAGCCTTCCTCATCTACGGTAAAGCCCTTCTCTTCCAGAATCTCCTTGGTGTTATCAAGAGGGAATCCATAAGTATCGTACAGACGGAACGCATCCTCACCGGAGAGCTGCTTTTGGCCTGCAGCGGCCAGTGCCTCTTCCATCTGATTCAGAATCTCCATGCCCTGCTCATAGGTCTTTTCAAACTTTTCTTCCTCGGCACGGACAACATTGATGATAAAGTCCTTCTTTTCCGCCAGTTCCGGATAGCCGTCCTTGGAATTCTCAATTACCTTCATAGCCAGTGTAGGCAGGAAGGATCCCTGAATACCCAGCTTTCTGCCGTGGCGGACTGCCCGGCGGATGATACGGCGGAGCACATAGCCTCTGCCGTTGTTGGAAGGCATGATGCCGTCAGAGATCATGAAGGTCATGGAACGGGCGTGATCTGTGCAGATACGCACAGAGACATCCTGATCATAGCTGCCCGGCTGCTCGTAACCGATTCCGCCTGCCAGCTGACAGATCAGATCCCGAAGAGACTTTAAGGTATCCACGTCAAAAATAGAACCTACGTCCTGCACAGCCACAGCCAGACGCTCTAAGCCCATGCCGGTATCAATATTTTTCTGCTCTAAATCCGTGTAATTATTATGACCATCGTTATTAAACTGGGTAAAGACGATATTCCAGACTTCCATGAAGCGATCGCCTTCACCGCCCATGACATCCTCAGGGCCGTTGCCGTACTTCTCTCCGCGATCGTAATAGATCTCGGAACAGGGGCCGCAGGGGCCGGAGCCGTGCTCCCAGAAATTGTCTTCCTTGCCGAACTTATAGATGCGCTCTGCCGGGATGTGCATATCATTGAGCCAGATATTGTAGGCTTCCTCATCATCCACATAAACAGAAGGATACAGACGCTCCGGATCCAGGCCTACTCTTTCCGTCAGGAACTCCCAGGCCCACGGAATGGCTTCTTTTTTAAAATAATCACCGAAGGAGAAATTGCCCAGCATCTCGAAATAGGTGCCGTGGCGAGCTGTCTTTCCCACGTTTTCCAGATCGCCGGTGCGAATGCACTTCTGGCAGGTAGTCACTCTCCGGCGGGGCGGAATCTCCTGGCCCGTAAACCAGGGCTTCATAGGTGCCATACCGGAATTAATGATCAGAAGAGATGTGTCATTGTGGGGAACCAGTGAAAAACTGTTCAGTCTAAGGCACCCTTTTTCCTCAAAGAAGGAAAGGAAGAGCTCTCTAAGCTCATTTACGCCTCTGTATTGCATTGCTTACCTCCTATTTCCTTTTGCGCGGTGTGTCAGCGCAAAGCGGGGAGAATGGCCTTGGGCCATTCTCCGCTGTGTTCAGCCGTGTGTACAACCTGTATCCATCGCACACATCCATCATGTTTTAGAAATCGAACTTGCCCTCAAACCAGTCAAGAAGCTGATCCACAGGCACACGCTCCTGCTCCATGCTGTCACGGAAGCGAACGGTAACGCAATGATCATTCTCACTGTCGAAATCATAAGTCACGCAGAAAGGCGTACCGATCTCGTCCTGTCTGCGGTAACGCTTACCGATGGCGCCGCGGTCATCGAACTCGCAGTTGTATTTTTTAGACAGCTGGGAATAAATCTTCTCAGCACCCTCGTTGAGCTTTTTGGAAAGAGGCAGCACACCGATCTTTACCGGTGCCAGTGCCGGATGGAAATGCAGCACGGTACGAACATCGCCGCCCTCTAAAGTTTCCTCATCATAAGCCCCGCAAAGGAAGGCCAGTACCACACGGTCTGCGCCCAGAGAAGGCTCAATGACATAAGGGATATAACGGGTATTCTTGGTATCGTCGAAGTAGCTTAAATCCTCACCGGAGGTCTCCTGATGTCTGGTCAGGTCATAATTGGTGCGGTCTGCGATGCCCCAGAGCTCGCCCCAGCCAAAGGGGAAGAGGAACTCGATGTCGCTGGTAGCCTTGGAGTAGAAGGACAGCTCCTCCTTCTCATGGTCGCGGATACGCATCTCTTCCTTCTTCATGCCCAGGGAAGTCAGCCAGTTCACGCAGTAATCCTTCCAATAAGCAAACCACTCCAGATCCGTGTCAGGCTCGCAGAAGAACTCCATCTCCATCTGCTCGAACTCTCTGGTACGGAAAGTAAAGTTGCCAGGGGTAATCTCGTTACGGAAGGACTTACCAATCTGGCAGATACCAAAAGGAATCTTCTTACGGGAGGTTCTCTGTACATTCTTGAAGTTTACAAAGATACCCTGTGCGGTCTCGGGACGAAGGTAAATGGTATTGGTGGAATCCTCTGTAACGCCCTGGAAAGTCTTGAACATCAGATTGAACTGACGAATATCTGTAAAGTGGTGGCCGCCGCAGGTCTGGCAGGGTACCTGATGCTCTTCAATGAAGGCCATCATCTTCTCTGCACCCCAGGCATCTACAGAGCCGTCCAGCTCCATGTCATGCTCTTTGGCGAAAGCCTCGATGAGCTGATCTGCACGGAAACGGGCACCGCAATCCTTACAATCCATCAGCGGATCGGAAAAGCTCTGGAGATGACCGCTGGCCACCCAGGTCTGGGGATTCATCAGAATAGCGCAGTCCACGCCTACATTGTGAGGACTCTCCTGCACGAACTTCTGCCACCAGGCACGCTTCACATTGTTCTTAAGCTCTACGCCCAGATTGCCGTAATCCCAGGTGTTGGCCAAGCCGCCGTAAATCTGAGAGCCGGGATAGATAAAGCCTCTGGCGTTGGCAAGCGCTACGATTTTGTCCATTGTCTTTTCCATTGTATACTCCTTTTCTGCTTCTTTTAAATATCCGCTATTGATAACACTAGGTTCCCAGCGTCTAAAGCTCCGGCGAAAATCCACTCCCGCGAGGCATTTGACCCTCAGAACTACCAAAACATGAAAGGGATATTTCCCAAATCGATACCTTCTATACACTCCTAATCCGTCAGAATCAGGATGGCAGGATCACTCTCGGATGCATTCTGAACCGATGCCTCCTTATCCTCTGTCACCGTCACATTGGAGGAGGCGTAGAGGATCTTGGCATAGGTGCGGATCTCATAGGGCTCCGTCAGGATGATCATCTTATTCTCCGCCAGGGTGTCCAGATCTTTGGTCACCAGAACCTTATTGGTATCCTCTCTGGAAACAGCATTCATCACTGCCGAGAGATCATACCCTGCTGAAACCGCCCCCGACACCGAGCCATAGTAGAATACACAGTCATTAAAAGAGGCGTAATCCGTGCCCTCCGCATATTCCATGGTCAGCTTGGCCGTGCCGTCCTTCACCTTTAATTCCTTATTTTTGACAGCCTCCTGGGTGGTATTGTACTTGGACAGTTCCTCGGATATGGTCTGCGCCAGTTCATCCTCGCTGTAATAATCCTCGCCAAAATCCTCCACTGTCACCGTTTCCACGCTGCCGTCCTTCTGAAAGCTGACGGTACTCACCGCCGCATCAGAAAGCTTATCTCCGCAGCCTGTCAGCAATGTCGTCATCATCGCCGTGGCAGCAATCGCCCCGGTCAAATGATTTCCCCTCATCTTCATGTGCCTTTCTCTCTTCCTTCCTGCCAATGGCCTTATTCTTGAAAAAAGCTCCCACTATTATATAAAAGAAGCCGCCTTTTTTCAATCACCTATTCAAATTGAAGGGGCTGTTGCCTCTTCCCCTTTCTTTTCATGAATACCGGTCATTTCATCTGCTGCAGGTTCGGTCTTTAGTCTGCTGTTATCGCTGACCGTGTGCATCACCTCCAGCACTTCCAGACTTTTAAAATGTCCTGGCATACAGCGGCGGCGCAGTTCTCCGGCGATCTCTTCCAGCTGGCCGAGTACTTTTTCTGTCACCGTAAAGGTATACAGCTTTGCGATGGGTGTGTTCACGATAAAGGAAAGGGCATATAGGGTGGATTCCTCCCATCCCGGTCCTGCAGGCGGTCCGGGATACTCTCCCTCGATGACGACGGTACGAATCTCCAGCACGCAGCGTACCAGACGATTGGGAATCCCCGGCGCCTCCAGTGCCCGCAGGGACTGATAAAGCAGTAAAAGCAGCAGTGCCTCGTCATTATTTTCCCTTGTCCAATAGCTCATGATCTCCAGGAAATACATGCCGTAGCAGGACGCCTCCACATCGGTGCGGAGCTTTTCAAAATAATTCGCGATATTGATCTCTGTGACAACATTGGCGCTTCGTCCCGGAATCAGCCGGAAGGTGCCGAAGCAAAAGGGTCCGGCCGCCATCAGGGGACTTCCCGGCCGTCTGGCGCCTCTGGCAAAAGCAGAGATTCTCCCCCGCTCTCTGGTGAGAATCACCAATCTTCTGTCATATTCTCCGGCGGAAGATGACTGCAGGATCAGTCCTGTCACCTCCTGTCCCAAATCTCTTCCCTGTGTCCCCATTTCTATTCCTTGCGGCGATAGCCGAAATTCTTAAGCTGGGCAGTACTGTCCCGCCAATCCTTGCGCACCTTGACAAAGAGCTTTAGATTTACGCGGCACTCCAGCATCTGCTCTATATCCGTTCTGGCTGCCTGCCCGATCTTTTTGATCATCTGGCCGCCCTTGCCGATAATGATCCCCTTATGGGAATCCTTTTCGCAGATGATGCAGGCCTCCACATCGCACAGATCCACAGGCTGCTGTCCTCTCCAATGCATCTTTTCGATGACCACCGCGATGCCGTGCGGCACCTCATCCTGTAAAAGACGAAGTGCCTTCTCACGGATGATCTCTCCGGCGATGTCCCGCTGGGTCTGGTCCGTCACCATTTCCTCATCATAGAAGGGTTCCCCCTCCGGCATCCTGTCAAAAATCGTCTTGCGAAGTTCCTCCACACCGTCTTTCGTCCTGGCGCTGACGGGGATGATCTCCGCAAAATTTCCAGCCTTTCGATAGGTATCCATCACCAGCAGGATCTGTTCCTTTTTCACAGTGTCGATCTTATTGATCACCAGGATCACCGGTGTCTTCACTTCGGAGAGCACCTTAAGCACTGCCTGCTCTTCCTCTTCCAGCTTTGCCTTCGGCTCCACCAGATACAGAATCAGGTCTACTTCCTTTAAGGTGGACTGCGCCGCCTTCAGCATATACTCATCCAGTCTGGACCGTCCCCGATGCATACCGGGCGTATCCAAAAAGACGATCTGTCCCCGCTCATCCGTATAGATGGTGCGGATCTGGTCTCTGGTAGTCTGCGGCTTATAGGACGTAATAGCGATCTTCTGCCCGATAAGCGTATTCATAAGTGTGGACTTTCCCACATTCGGTCTCCCCACAATCGTGGCAAAACCGGCCTTTTTCTTTTCCATAGTCACCTCTTTAAACCGCAGCTTGCTGCGGCTGCGCTGCGATTCCTCGGTATGCTGCACGCAGCATACCGGTGATCCACATGCAGTGCCATCAGGCGCTGTATGTGGACCCAACGAAGGATACCGCAGGCATCCTTGTAATGACTGCAAATAACCTCTGTTATTTGCAGTCATTTGCTACTGTATTTTCTCCACCGTCATGAATTTGTCTTTATTCGCTTCGATCTTTGCCGCGCTGCCCACTACGCAGAAACACTCATCCGCCATGATGGCATCCAGGTACGCTGCCAGTTCCCGAATCTTTGCAGGATCTGCATCCAGCACCTGGTCTCTTACCTTCTGAATATCCTCCTGACTGCTGCCGGTGAGATATCCCGTCAGAGAGTAACGTCCGTAGCGGTAAGCGGACATAGGCTGATCCAGAGCACTGACAGCGCCGATGATATACTGGGTCATGGTGCGCTCATCCGCCTCGAAGTTTCGCACATATTCTGCGGCATCCAAAAACGCCTGCACTGTCTGCTGCAGATGAGGATCCCGGTAGGATACCAGGTACGCCGTGCCATCCTTGCAGAAACTGCTCATGCAGCCGTAGGCGCCTCCTTTTACCCGGATCGTGTTCCAAAGATAATCATAACCTAACATCACCCGCAGCACCCGCAGTGCGCCTGTGTACGCCAGACCATGATCGGCGAAATTACCTGCCCGGCACACATATTGCACCTGTCCGGCGGTGGCAAATCCCTCGTTCTTTTTCACCACTGCGGGCACAAAACCGGGACCTGCCTCTTTTTTATCATAAAGCTTACCGGCCAGACCCAAAATAAGCGGCTTTACGCTTTCCTGAAGCTTTAACGGTGCCGTGATATCCACTGTCAGATTTTCTCTGCAATAGATGCCATCGGCTATCTTTCCGAGATTCTCCAACAGCCTGTCTGCCTCTGTATCGTAATTTTCCAGAATACGGCACAGCAGACGATACGCACTGATACCGCCCATATCCTCAATGATTGCAGAGGATGCACTCAAATAAGCACTGGCCCTGTTGGCTGCTGTGGTGTGACCGGCGCTGAGCAGATCCGACTTCATGGAAGAGCGCTCCTCCTCCAGAATCTCCCGAAGTCTGTCCTTCTCATCCCAGCGACTCTTCAGCAGAATCTCCTCCAGCAAGGCAAAGCACTTCTCCAGGTTTTCCGGCAGGATACTGGTATTGATCTCCAGGAAGGTACGATACTGCTCTCTATTCTTGCTGTCGGTATAAACATTTACCGAGGACTCCAGGCCGCCGGTATAGATCTGAATCTCATTATTCAGATCGCCGTAGCTGTAATGTGCCGTGGAAAATTCTCCCACAATTCCCTTAAAAATGGACATATAGGGATACAGTTCCTGCGGCAGATCCTGCATATCAAAAAGCAGCCGTACATAGCAAATGCCGTTGGTCTCCAGATCATGGGTAATGAAAGGAATATTCTGTTCCTGCGTCACTGCATTGACATAAGGCTGGCATTCCCGTTTTAAATCTGCTCTGGTCAGCATAGGGATCTTCCTAAGATCCTCCGGTGCATCCGGTGTCTGCTGGAATCTGCGAAGGCTCTCGGTATCTGTCACGATCTTTTTTCGTTCTTCCCTGGTAAGGCCCTGCACATAAGCATCGATCCTTGCCTTTAATGCCTCTTCCTTTTTCTCTGTCAGGCCCTTTTTCGGTGCCAGAGTCAGCACCGCACGGTGAGGATTCTCAAGGAGATATTCCTTTACCAGCTTTTCAAAATAACCGGTCCCCACCTCTCTTCGCAGCTGTCCGTAGATCTCTCCCAGTTCCAGTCGGAGCCAGGGTCTTGTATCCTCATAGAGCCAGCTGCCCAGAGCATCCAGACCGTATTCCAGTCCCTTGGGCACGGAGCCGTAATCTGCCTCCCGGAAGCGGAACTCATGATAATTGATTCCCGCCAGCAGAAGCTTTTCATCGAATCCTTCCTCTGTGATCTTCTGTAAGGTCTCCCGAATGGTCTCTGTGAAGCTTTCTTCCTTCGCAGCATCTGTGTAACGGGACACGATGGAAAAGCAGGGCTGCAGGACGTCCTCTTCGTAAAGGCTGTACACATCCCGGCCGATGCCCTTTTTCAGCAAGGCTTCCTTTACCGGTGCCCCTGCTGCCTCACAGAGGCAATAATCCAGCACCTTGAAGGCCACGGTTTTCTTAGCATCCAGACCGTCTCCCAGGGACACATTGTAGGAAAGGTAAGCATTGCCCTCCTCTTCTTCGTCCTCCATGATGGAATATTCCCTGGAGGCACTGACAGACTGTGCAAAGGCAGCCTGTGCAGGAATAGCGGAATCCACCTCCTGCTGTGTAAAGTTTGACAGATATGCCTCATCCAGATAGGTCAGCCGCTCTGCCATGTCCATATCACCGTACAGGTAAATATAACTGTTGGAAGGATGATAGTATTTTCTATGAAAATCCAGATAGTTCTCATAGGTCAGATCCGGGATATTCTCCGGGTCTCCGCCGGACTCCACTGCATAGGGTGTATCCGGATATAACGCCGTAAAGATTTCCCTGGAAAGAAGGTCGTCCGGGGAGGACAACGCGCCTTTCATCTCGTTATAGACCACACCGTTAATGGTGACAGGGCCGTCCTCCTTTTCCGCCTCGTAATGCCAGCCCTCCTGCTGAAAAATCCTGGGTTCCTGATAAATACGGGGATAAAAAACCGCATCCAGATACACATGCATCAGATTCTTAAAGTCTGTATCATTGCAGCTGGCCACGGGATAGACCGTCTTATCCGGATAGGTCATAGCGTTTAAAAAGGTATTTAAAGAGCCCTTTACCAGCTCTATAAAAGGATCCTTAACAGGAAAATCCCGGGAGCCGCAAAGCACTGTATGCTCTATGATATGGGCCACACCGGTGGAGTCCGCCGGCGGCGTGCGAAATCCGATATAAAAGACCTTATTCTCATCCTGATTGGAGAGAAGTGCTATCTTCGCTCCGCTTTTCTTATGGCGAAGCTGCCAGCCATCCGAATGAAGATCCTCCAGATAACGATGTTCCAGCACTTCGTAGGCCTGCAGTGCCTCTATCTGCTTTACTTTCTCTTCTGTCATTTCCATGTATTCTATGATCCTTTCCGCTCTTTTCCATACAGAGGATGCACCTGCATCCACACAGACTTGATTATATAATTCACAGAAAAAAGCGTCAACCGACGGCTGACGCTCTCTTCTGTAGCTGCTTTGTTCTGATGCCAATCCAATTCCCTGCAAAGCCGCCCCTGTTAAGCTTAAGTACCTGAAGGGCTTTATACTGATGCTGATCCAATTTCCTGCAAATCCTTAACTTTCCTTATCCGCAATGGCAAATACTCTCTCGAATTCTCCGATGAGATCCTCCGCTCCCTCTATGCCCACAGACAGCCGCAGCAGTTTATCCGTAATGCCGTTCTTTTCCCGAAGTGCCTCCGGTACTTCCGCATGGGTCTGGGTAAGCGGATAAGTGATCAGGGTCTCTGTGCCCCCCAGACTCTCCGCAAAGTAAAACAGTTCCACATTTCGCAGGAAGGAAAGAGCAAATTCCTTTGATCTGACTTCAAAGCTGATCATAGCGCCAAAGCCTCTGGCCTGCTCTTTCATGATCTCATAACCGGGATGATCTGCAAGCCCCGGGTAAATCACCTTTTTTACATAAGGAGAGCTCTCCAGAAACCGGGCAATCTTCTGTGCATTCTGCTCTGCCCTCTCCATGCGCACCGCCAGCGTGCGAATGCCCCGGAGCATCAGCCAGCAGTCAAAAGGGGCCATAGCAGAGCCGATGGTAGTGGACAGATAGCGAAGCTTCTCCTCCAGTTCTGCGTCATTGACCACCAGGAAACCTCCGATGGTATCGTGATGACCGCTTAAAAACTTGGTACCACTGTGAACGACGATGTCTGCGCCCAGATCCAGGGGGTTCTGAAAATAAGGAGAGAGGAAAGTATTGTCCACGATCAGCAATGCCCCGTGACGATGTGCCTTTTCGGCCAGCTTTTTTAAATCCGTCACATGCATCATGGGATTGGTGGGTGTCTCCAAATAAACCGCCTTCGCCCCCTCTGTCAGCAGAGGCTCCACATCCTGCGTACTGATATCCAAAGTATGGAATACCAGACCGTTTTTCTCACCCACATTCTGAAAAAGACGAACGCTGCCGCCGTAGAGATCCTCGTCGATGACAATATGATCTCCAGGCTTAAAGAGTTCCAGCATCACGGAGATAGCTGCCATGCCGCTGGAAAAAGCCATAGCCCCCCGGCCGTTTTCCAGACTTGCCACAATGCTCTCCAACTGCTGTCTGGTGGGATTGCTCTGCCTGGTATAGCTGAAGCTGTCCGCCTCATGCCCCGGCTCTCTGTGCGAGAAGGTAGCAGTCTGATAAATAGGAAAGCTGATGGCATGATACTGATCCTGAATACTTAAATCCATGCCCTGACACTTGGTCTCCAGCGAGACATTCCACTGTTCTTTTTCTTTATTCGAATTAAAATCCATGATTGCCCTTTCTGTTTGAGATATCCCATAGGCTACAGTCTCCCGGCAGCCGATTATTGCTCATTTTATCATTATGAAATAAATCGCTATAATGCGCTTATTGCAGATACGATTTCCCTACTGCTCGACCGAGCTCCAAAGCCGTGCGGATTTCCATACTGCCCGGCCGTGCGCCAAAGCCACGCGAACAACTCACATCCGCTGCATTACTTATTTTGCTGCACCGCTTTCGCCAGCTGCGAAAGTCCCTGTTCTAAGATGCTTCGGGGACACGCTATATTAAATCTGGCAAACAGCGCATTCTCTCCTCCAAAAATCACACCCTCATCCAGCCACAGATGCGCTTTGTCCACCAGTAAGGTGTGAAGCTCTCCGTAATTATCCACAACACCGGAAAAATCCACCCACAGCAGGTAGGTTCCCTCCGGCTCTATAAGCCTCGCTCCGGGAATATTTTCCTTAAGATACTGCCTGAAGAAATTCAGATTTTCTTCCAGATAAACAAGCAGTGCATCCAGCCATTCCTCGCCCTTCTCATAGACTGCTTTCACTGCCGTGATACCCATCACATTTCCCTGACTGTAGCCTGCGGCAGCATTCTCCTTTTTAAATGCCAATTGCAGCTGCTCATTCGAAATGAGGATATTCGCCGTCTGCAATCCTGCCATATTAAAGGACTTGCTGGGAGAAGTGCAGATTACCGCATTCTCCACATAACCCTCCTCCAACGTACCGTAAGGCGTAAAGTGATGGCCGGAGAAAATAAAATCACAGTGAATCTCATCCACTACAACCCTCACCTGATAGCGAAGGCAGATCTCACTGACTCTTTCCAGCTCATCCCTGCTCCAGACTCTGCCCACCGGATTGTGCGGACTGCACAGAAGGAACAGCTTTACATGGTTTTGCCGGATTTTCTCCTCAAAATCCGCCAGATCCATGACATAGCGGCTCTCTTGCCCCTCCATTCTGCGAATCAGCGGACTGCTCACGCACACTCTGTGATTATCCTCAATCACCTCCCGGAAGGGATAGTAGACAGGCTCCTGTATGAGCACCGCATCCCCAGGCTCTGTCAGTGCCCGAACAGCCGTGGCCAGCGCATAGACCACACCCGGCGTCACCGTATTCCACTCTCTCCTGATCTCCCAGCCATAGCGGTGCCTGAACCATCTCTCCAATATGTCATAATACACATCATCCGGATCCGTATAACCGAAGATTCCGTGATCAACACGCTCCCGAAGACAGGAAAGCACCTCCGGCGGCAGCGGAAAATCCATATCCGCCACCCACATCGGCAGCAAATCCTCCCGCCCCATGCGCGCCTTTCCAAAATCATATTTCAGGCAGGAAGTGTTTCTCCTGTCTGTAATTTTGTCAAAATCATAGCATTGCTTAAATTCATTTGTAGTCTTTGTAGAATTCATCGTAAACTCCGATATCTCTGCCTAATCCGTTGTTCCATTTCATACTTTTTATATAGGTATTATATACTTTATGCTATGTTATTCTGTAAGTCAATACAGACTTTACAATTTGCTTTTGTCAAAAGCCCAATGCGACGCACCGCAGCAGAATGGATTGCAGCCTCTGCAGCGTGTACCAGTTTTGCTTGGGTCCGCCTCGAAGGCGTAGGATGGTATCTGGTGCGCTTTCAGAGCGCATCAGATAGGCCCGCCTTGTTTGAGCAGACCGCCATCAGGCGGGATGCGAGTTAAGGGCCGGCCATCCGCAGACGAGAGGCGAACCTTAGCAAAACGGTGCACGATGCAATGGATGCAATCCATCTGCTGCGGTGCGGCGCATGGCCGGGGAGCCAACTACGTCAAACCTGAATAAACCACCGAAAAGCCGCCTACCCCAAAGCATACAAAGCAAACTTAGCATTTTCCTTTTCTCCAAAGCCTAATGCGCCGCACCGCAGCAGAATGGATTGCAGCCTCTGCAGCGTGTACCAGTTTTGCTTAGGTCCGCCTCGAAGGCGTAGGATGGTATCTGGTGCGCTTTCAGAGCGCACCAGATAGGCCCGCCTTGTTTGAGCAGACCGCCATCAGGCGGGATGCGAGTTAAGGGCCGGCCATCCGCAGACGAGAGGCGAACCTTAGCAAAACGGTGCACGATGCAATGGATGCAATCCATCTGCTGCGGTGCGGCGCATGGCCGGGAAGCCACCAAAAGCGCTGCAATACAACGCGTACCCGGGAGACCACCAAAAGCGCTGCAATGCAATGCACGCCCGGGAGACCACCAAAAGCGCCGCAATACAACAAATGTCCGGGAGGCCAAAAAAAGGACCCCGGATCACTCCGGAGCCCTCCAGCTCATCGCACAAAGTATAAAATATAAGATTAAAGTACAGAATATAAAGTATAAAATATAAGACCAAAGTACAGAATATAAGATTAATCTTCCTTAGGCTTCTGCATAAAATTCGGAATCTTTAAAGACTTCTCAGGGATATTGCTGCGCACCTTCCCCGTCTGGAAATTCTCCTGCGGAGCAACGGGGCGATAACCGCCCTGTCCCTGGGGTGCTGCACTCCTGGGTGCCTGCTGTCCCTGCATGGCATTGCCGTTAAGACCGGCTGTGTAAGTCCCCTGCATGGGATTTAAAGGTGCGTGTGCCACATGCTGCGCCGTCGTAGGCTGCACATAGGTATTCTTAAAGGCACTGTAGCCCGGCTGCTTTGTGGTGCTCTGGTCAATACCGGTAGCAATAACGGTAATGGTGCAGCTGTCGGACTTGGACTCATCGTACATGGCACCGAAAATCATATTTACATTGTCGCCGGTGATCTCCTGTACGTAGCTGGCTGCATCATTGGCATCTGCCAGAGTGATGTCGCCGGAAATATTGATGATGATATCCGTAGCACCGCTGATGGTAGTCTCTAACAGCGGGCTCTCCACTGCCATCTTCACTGCCTCGCTGGCCTTGTCATCTCCCTTGCCGTAGCCGATACCGATGTGTGCGATACCCTTCTGGCGCATAACTGTCTGTACATCTGCAAAGTCCAGATTGATGATGGACGGCACATTGATCAGATCAGTGATACCCTGCACTGCCTGCTGCAGCACTTCATCTGCCTTGCGCAGTCCGTCAGCCAAGGTGGTGCGTCTGTCCATAATCTCCAACAGTCTGTCATTGGGAATCACGATGAGAGTATCCACATTGGGTTTGATATTCTCGATACCCATAAGAGCCTTCTGCATACGGTTCTTTGCCTCAAAGCGGAAAGGCTTCGTCACTACGCCGACTGTCAGGATGCCCTGCTCTCTGGCCAGCTTAGCTACCACAGGGGCCGCACCTGTACCGGTACCGCCGCCCATACCGCAGGTAACGAACACCATGTCCGCCCCCTTGATGGCTGCCGAAATCTCTTCTGCACTCTCCTCTGCCGCCTTCTGACCAACCTCGGGAACAGCACCTGCACCAAGTCCCTTTGTCAGCTTCTCGCCGATCTGTAAGAGCTTGGGTGCTCTGCACAGCTGCAGAGCCTGTTTATCTGTATTGATACCGATGAACTGCACACCGGCGATTCCTTCATCTATCATTCTGTTGACTGCATTATTACCTGCACCGCCAACACCAATTACTATTATCTTGCAAGCCGATTCCGTCTCGTCAGTCTTAATCTCCAGCACGGGTGGGCCCTCCTTCTTTGCTTCTTATCGTCTTTCTTTTTGTTGTGAAACATGTGAAACAAACTCAACTCATTTTATAATACAATCGAATGGCCAAATAATCAATGCCAAATAGCTGTTATCTTGTTTTTTCTGTAAAGGTAATGTGATTGGAATCTCTGGTATAGTTCACCAGGTCCAATATACCGTTTTTGCCTTCCAGGGAAGGAAGAATCTGCTTTAGATTGGAAATTTTCTCATCTGTGTTGTCATCATTTCCCAGGGCCGCCCGCACATTGCCAAAATACAAAGTCATATTCTCAGAACTGTCAAAATAAATACGATCCGCAGAAAGCTCATATTTCTTTAAAAGCTGCGTAACATTGAGAATCCGTGTAAACACCTCCTCATTCTCCACCGGAAGTTTCTCATAGAGGACCACATGGTCAAAGGAAAGCCCTGTCACTTCCGGGATTCCTTCTGTTTTTTCCTTAGAAGCCTCTACCACCGTTCCGGTGCGGTCAAAATACATATAATTACCAAGGTAAGTAATATAACCAGCCAATGCCTTTTCATAGACATTGATCCGGATGGTATGAGCATCGATGATGCCCACATCCATCTTTTCCACAAAGGGGATGCCCCCTACACTGGCATTCTTGTAGCGAATAGACAGGTACAGAGAATTGTGCTCCAGGGGGCCTGTCAGCACCATATCCGTGATTTCCTGATCCGTGTAATGGGTGCTGCCCTCCACATAGACCGTATCCACCCGGTAGGTGATCCAAATATAGATACAGGCGATCAAAAGGGCAGCCAGCACACCGGCCAGGATCCAAAGAAACCACTTCAATGCTCTGTGATATTCCCAGAATTCCCGAAAAGCTTCTCTTCTCTCCTGACGCCGCAGCGCTTTGGCTCTTTCCTTTCGCACCTTGGCATCCCGCAGATCCTGTTCCCGCAGCATGGCTGCTCTTTCCTTTATGTAATCGTAGGAATCATTTCCAGGCATAACACCTCATTTCTGAGCAGCCTTGCAAAAAAGAGACGACAAAGGCGCCGATTTTCGTCCGTCATCAGGGCTTCTCCTTTCTATTGCATGCGAAGGCGGCTCCTGCGCTCCACCGACAGGACCATTCCCACCTCAAAGAGCAGCATCACCGCCGCTGATCCGCCGTAACTGACAAAGGGAAGGGTGACACCGGTATTGGGAATGGAATTGGTCACCACGGCTATATTCAGGAGTACCTGCACAGCAATGTGGGACATGACACCTGTCACCAGCAGCATACCGAAACGATCCTGGGTATTGACAGCTATGTTCATAAAGCGCCAGATCAGCAAAAGGAACATGCTCATGATGCAGGCTGCACCGAAGATTCCCAGTTCCTCGCAGATAATGGAAAAGATCATATCATTCTGTGCCTCAGGCACATAGCCGAGCTTTTGCATACTCTGCCCAAGTCCCTTGCCGAAAACGCCGCCGGAGCCGATGGCATACAGCGCCTGGACCGTCTGAAAGGCAATATCATCCGCATAGGCCTCCGGATCCAGCCAGGCCATGATTCTTCGGAATCGATAGCTGCTGTAAAAGAAATCCGGAAATTGTTTTACCAGAAAGATGGCCAGCACCACCCCCGCCGCCACCAACAAAATAAGTCCGAGAAAAATAGCTTTTTTTCTGCTGCAAACAAAATACATGGCTGCGGTGATGGCACACACAATGATAGCCGAACTCAAGTTACTCGTGATGCCCAACAGCATAGCGGAAGGCACAAGAGCTATAGCCGCAAGCTTGATCATATTTCGGGGCTCATCCACCTCTGTTCCCTTTTTTGTGAGAAAAGCGGCTGCCAGCATGATGGTAGCGATCTTGACCACTTCCGAGGGCTGAATCGATATAGGCCCGATGTAAATCCATCTTTTTGCACCGTTTACGATTGTACCGAAAGGAATAATGAGCAGCATCAGCAAAAGGGAAATGACATAGGCCAGTACGGAAAGCTTTCTCCACACCCGGTAATTGATCCGAGAGGCGCCGAACATAACTCCCAACCCGATAAAAGTAAAAAGGAGCTGTCTTTTAAAATAATAGGCACCGTCATAGTTCGTGTTTGCGCTCATGGCCGCCTCATAGGAACTGGTGGAATAAAGCATGACCAGTCCGAAGGCAAGCAGAAAAAGGATTATGAACAGCAAGCTGTAATCATGATCCTGGGGGGAATCTTCTCTTCTCCTTCTGCGTCTTTCTGCCAATCTTCTGCCCTCTCCTTTCCGTTACACTGCGCTTTTCTTTTATGCTGGGCTTTTCTTTTTATCTCGGGAGTTCAAACCTATAGTAAAATGTCGATTAAATCGTTGTCCTTGCCGTATTTGCGCTGCGAAGCAACAAATCCCCTTGCAGATCCGTGCAATTCTCCGCTCTTCTGCTTCCGGAATATGCACGCTCCTCCTCTCGTCAGGCCAGATGATTTACATATTCCTTAAAAATTCTGCCCCGCTCCTCATAATTAGGGAACATTCCCCAGCTGGCACAGGCGGGAGAAAGAAGCACTGCATCCCCAGGCTGTGCAATCTCGGTGCAATGCTCCATAGCCTCTTTAAATGTCTCATGGAAACTGATTTTCTCAAAGCCATGGGCTTTGGCGCAGGCAGCAATCTTTTCCTTTGTCTGACCGATAAGAACCAATTCCTTTACTTTGTCGTCAAAAGCCTCGATCCACGCATCATACTCACTGCCCTTATCATAACCGCCCCCGATGAGAATGGTAGGCTTACTCATGGCACGAATACCCTGAATGGCAGCATCCGGATTGGTCCCCTTGGAATCATTGTAATAATCCACTCCGGCCTTGGTGGCTACGAACTCGATGCGGTGCTCTACCGGTGAAAAAGTACGAATCACCGACAGAATGGTCTCCATGGGTACCCCCATAGCACTGGTCATGGCAATAGCCGCCATGACATTTTCATAGTTGCACACACCCACCAGACGCATATCGTGGATATTCATCAATGCCCGACTCTTGCCATCCGCAGCGCAGCAGATTTCCTCACCGTCCAGGTAATAACCCTCTGCCAGTTTTTCCTTACCGGAAAACCAGATTACTTTGCCGGGACAATGCTTCTGTCCGAATTTCCTGAGCACCGGATCGCCAAAGTTCAGCACTGTGAAATCCTCCCGGGTCTGATTCTCCGTGATGCGTTCCTTGGCAGCGATGTAATTTTCCATGGTATGATGACGGTTTAAGTGATCCGGTGTGATATTCAGGATAGCGCTGACATGGGGATGGAAAGTCTCCACGCCCTCTAATTGAAAGCTGCTGATCTCTGCCACGCAGACTGTCTTCTCTGTGGTCTCTTTGGCGATACCCGCATAGGAAAAGCCGATATTTCCCACCACATAGACCTGCTCTGTCGCCGCCTTCATGATTTCTCCCACCAAAGTGGTGGTCGTGGTCTTGCCGTTGGTGCCCGTGATGGCGATGATCTCTCCCCTGGCTGCTCTATACCCCAGTTCGATCTCGGAATAGATCGAGACACCAGCCCCTTTAAGCCGCAGCGCCAGAGGTGCATCCATTGGCACCGCGGGACTGAAAACAGCAAAGGCTAACTTTTCTTCCTCTCCTGCCGGGTACTCTCCCACGATCACCCTGACAGCATCCCTGTCCTCTTCCCGGAGTTTTTGTCTTACCTCTTCTTCTGTCAGTTTGTCATTCTGCTCCAATACGGTGACCTTTGCCTTTTCCTGCAGCAGCAGATGCACCGATCCGGCACCGCTTAACCCTGTGCCTACTACCAGGACTTCCTTACCTTGTATATCCATGAGCCCGTTTAACCTCTCTTTCCTCTGCTTTATCCTTGCCTCCGGGAGGCTTTAATGAACACCCAAAAGTGCCACAGCGCACAGCAGCACTGTCACGATGGTAAAGGCAGCTACTACCCGAACCTCCGACCATCCGCCCAATTCAAAATGGTGGTGGATCGGTGCCATGCGGAAGATTCTTTTTCCATGGGTAGCCTTAAAGTAACCCACCTGCAAAATGACAGAGATCACCTCGATCATGTAAATAAAGCCAACAATAGGAATAAACAGCGGGAGCTGGAGCATATAAGCCATACCAGCCACAAACCCGCCCAGAGCCAGAGACCCCGTATCGCCCATAAAAATCTTTGCCGGATAGGCATTAAAGATCAGAAAGCCCAGCAATGCACCGATCATGGCACTGCCTGCAGGGGCAACCTCAGAGCCCAGCATTACCGCTGCTATGGTAAAAAACAATGCCACCGCCACAGTGACGCAGCTGGAGAGTCCATCCACACCGTCCGTAAAATTAGTACCATTGACGGTAGCCACCACAATGAAAAGAAAAATCGGTATGTTCAGAATGCCGAAATCCAATACCACGCCGGAGGCGAAGGGCACCTTCATGGACAGAGGAATATTGTGCACAGAGGTAATATACCAGGCAAAAATGCAGGCGATCAGAATCTGCAGCAGCATCTTCTGCCAGGCCCGCAGTCCCATGGATCGTTTCAGCACCACTTTAATATAGTCATCGATAAAGCCTACCGCACCAAAGCCCACCGTCAGGATCAGCACCGGAATGATCTCTCTGTGCCAGATGGCAAAGATTCCTCCGGTAACCACAAATCCCAAAAGGATCATCAAGCCGCCCATATTAGGGGTTCCTGACTTCTTTAAGTGACTCTGGGGTCCGTCATCCCGCTCTGTCTGTCCTGCCTTGATCTTTCGAAGATAAGGTATCAGAATCGGTCCGGAAGCCCCCGTAATCGAAAAAGCTATCAATATCGGCCAAACAATCTGTGTCAACTCCATCTTCCCCTCCTGTTTACTGTCCTGTTTCCTGGGTCTGGGATGCAGCTTCTCCGGCATTTTCTGTCTGGGCCGGCGCAGCTGTCTGCACCTCACCCTGCTGCGTCTGCGCCGTCGCACCGGCTGTATCCGCCCCAGCCCCCGTACCATCTGCAGATTCGGCTGTACCTGTAGATTCTGCCGCGGAAGCAAATACATATCCTGTCTCCGGATCTACCAATGCGCCGGTATTAGGATCAATCTTATATCCCGTCTCCGGATCCGTCTCAAAGCTCTTCCAGATTTCCTCTGTACTCTCTGCGGCAGAAGAGGACTCTCCGGTGCCTTCCCCGGCAGTATCTCCCTCGCCGGATTCCGTCTCTGACTCTGCATTCTCCGCATTTTCCTGTGCAGTGTCCTCGCTTGCCTCCTCAGAGGAATTTCCGGAAATATCTGCATTCTTTCCAAGAGCCAGCGTATCGGAGAGCTGCAGTGCCTCTAACTCTGCTCTCTCGTCGTCGGTGAGCTCTTCAGTCATGTAGATATTCAGATAAGGCAGCACTTCTGTCAATATATTGCGCACAATGCCCGTGGCGTACTTAGCATCGTCCTGGATCTCTTCGTTAGCTCTGTCCACCACCACGTAGATGGCAATCTGCGGATCATCTGCCGGTGCGTAGCCCATGAAAGAAACGACATACTCACCGTTTTGTCTGGGCAGGGTCTCTGCCGTGCCGGTCTTGCCGCCGATCATATAGCCCGCCGGTCTGGCGGTCTTACCTGTTCCGTGTTCGCCGGTCACTACCAGATTGCAATACTCCCGGATCTTGGCGCTGACCGATTCGGAAACTGTCTTTTTCAACACCCGAGGCTCAATATTCTCAATGGTAGCGCCGCTGGGGCTGGTAATTTTGCTCACAAGATGAGGCGCATAATAATCACCGCCGTTGATCAGGGAGCAAAAACCTGTGATCATCTGGATCATGGTCACATTAAAGTTCTGTCCGAAGGAATTGGTAGCCAGATCCGTGATCTGCATGTCCTCTTCCGAATAGATCAAACTGGCAGTCCGCACCTCTCCCGCCAGATCGATGTTGGTCTTTAAGCCAAAATTAAAGCGCTTCTGATAATCGCAGAAGATACTCTTTCCTTCTGCAATGGCAATGTCCATCAAAGCTACGTTACAGGAGCGCTCAATCGCCTCTCCCACCGTGAGAAGACCGTCACCGTAACGGTTATGGCAGTAGATGTCCGATCCGTTCTCTCCGCCCACCTTCAGATGTCCCTCGCAAAGGTAGGTCTCATTGCCGGTAATGGCGCCGCTGTCCAGCGCGCTCGCCACGGTAAAGGGCTTCGCCGTAGATCCCGGCTCGTAGGGATCGGAGATGCAGAAATTCCTCCACAGCGCATTTAAGTAACGGGGCAGATCCTCCTGGGAAAGATTATCCACATCTTCCTGGGTCATGACCTCCTCTGTGGCATTATCCTTCTCATCCAGCTTATTCATCCCCACTATAGGGGCCGGATTCTGCGGATCATTCAGATTAAAATTTGGATAGCTGGCCATCGCCAGCACATTGCCGGTATTCACTTCCATAATGATGCAGCCCAAATTTCTGGCGCCGTATCCTTCCCGGGCCTTATTGACATGCTCATCATTGAATTTCTTCAGATACTTCTCCACGATACTCTGGACATTGGCATCGATGGTGGTCACCAGATTGTTGCCGTTGGTGGCTTCGATGGTGGTTCTCTCCAAGGTAGAGGTCTGATCCAGATAGCCGTAGACTCTTCCCGTCTTGCCATTCAGCGTATCATTATAATACTCCTCCAGCCCGAAATGCCCGTTGTTATCAGCATCCGCATAACCGATCACATCACTGGCCAATGTGTCATTGGGATAGCTGCGAATGTAACCTTCCTCAAACCATATGCCCTGAATCTTTCCTGCATTTTCGCTCTCGGTGTCATTTTCCAGCTCTTCAAAGGCGTTTTTCTGCTCGTAGGGCATGTTTTTGGCTGCCACATAATACCGAGACTGGGGATGTTCACTGATGTAGCTGCGGATCGCATCCAGATCCACGCTGTCTCCAAAAGCCTGACTGAGGGCCGCCAGCGTGGGTTCCAAATAGGAATCGTCTGCCAGAATCGCCTTGCTGTCTACAATGACGTTAAAGACCTGAGTGCTGGTAGCCAGCACCGTTCCCTTGGCATCGGTAATATTTCCCCTCTTATAGGCCAGCGTCTCGCTGTCATAGGACTGCTGGGAGAGCACCTGTCTTTTATAGGCGTCTCCGTTATCCCGATTGATAAAGTAAAGACGAACCGCCAGGGCTATGAAGGCTGCCGCCGCCAACAGAAACAACAGCCGCGTCCTGTTCTGCATATTAATTCTGTGTTTCCGTTTTTTCTGCAGCTGCCGTCTTTTTTCGTCTCTTTCTCTCTGACTGTTTTTTTCCAAATTCTGCTTTCCGCCTCATTGTAAAAGCCGGATCGATGACTCGACCCGGCATATCCTATCCCATCACTTTACTTCTGTGACCTGATGCACATAATCACCCGAATCATTATTATAGGTCACAATCTGATCCTCATTGGCGTATTTCATTCCCAGCTCCGTGATTGCCTTGTACTTGATCTCATCTAAATCAATGCTGTTGTCAATCTCATTGTAGGCCTCATCATTGGCAATGCGCAGCTCACTGAGCTGACTCTGCAGGCTGGAGATATCCTGGACAGATTTGGTCAGGCTGGACTGCAGGGAAATATAATAGATAAGAATAGCACACAATGCTGTCATGACAATGGCCATGGAAAATACATAGCTGGCCTTCATGTGGGTGCCGTATCTCCTGCTCCCCCCTGTAGGCGGCTGCTGATGAGGTCTGGTTCTCACCTGTCTGCGCTCTTGATACGCTTCCTCATAAGCCGGTGCCGCTGCACCGTAGAGATACTCCTCATAGTGCTCTGCACCGTATCGTTCCTGTCCTCTTCTCCCGGAGGCACTTCTGGCATTGACAGAGTGGGTGCTTCTTCGCGCGTTTGCCCCGTACCTTTGTCTGTTTGTACTGCTTTTCTTTACTCTTCTTGCTGCCATGTTTCCTCCCTGTGCCGCATTTCACTGCGCCGCCACGAGGAGAATATCGCGCAGGCGAATTCTCCGATGTGCGCAGGCATTGATGCCGCTTGCGTTATCCATGCAGTTTGCAGGAAGTGCCATTAGGCCTTTCCTGCAAACTTACTTCTCCTGTTTTTTCAAACACCCGCAGCTTGGCGCTGGCGGATCTTCTGTTTTGCTCAAGTTCCTCTTCACCGGGAAGAATAGCCTTCCTGGTGATCACTTTGCCCTTGGATTTCTTTCCGCATATACACACCGGAAACTCCGGCGGGCAAGTGCAGGGATTTTCGTTCTTGCGGAATGCATTCTTGACGATGCGGTCCTCCAGAGAATGGAATGTAATGATGCAAAGCCTTCCTCCCGGTGCCAACAAGTCAATCATGGTATCCAGAGAATCCGATAACACTTCCAGTTCTCTGTTGCAGGCTATGCGCACCGCCTGAAAAGTACGTTTACAGGGATTGCCGCCTTTTTCCTGCATTTTCTTAGGGATACAGCACCGCACGATGTCTGCCAACTCTCCGGTGGTCTCCAGAGGCTTCACCTCCCGACGGGACACGATCTCTCTGGCGATCTTCACGGCGCATTTTTCCTCTCCGTATTCCCGCAGAATCCGAATCAACTCTTCCTGTGACCATCCATTCAGAATGTCCCTGGCACTCAGCGGTGCGCTCTGATCCATGCGCATATCGAGAGGTTCGTCTTCCCGATAGGAAAATCCCCTCTCCGGATTATCCAGCTGGTAGGAAGAAACACCCAGATCAAGCAAAATGCCATTTACCTGACAGATGCCCTGCTCCTGCAGAACCGCTGCTATATTCTCATAATTACTGTGTACTAATGTAACTCTGTCTTTATAAGGAGAAAGTCTCTCCCCCGCCGCCTGCAGTGCTTCCCGATCCTGATCTATACCGATCAGATGTCCGCCCTGCGTCAGCGCCTGTGCTATATGAAAACTGTGACCGCCGCCGCCCAGGGTGCCGTCCACATAGATTCCATCCGGAAGGATATGCAGATTGTCAATCACCTCCGTCAGCAAAACGGACGTATGCTTAAACTCCACGGCGGCCTCCTTTTAGAATACAAATCCTTCGCCCATCATCTTCTCGGCGATCTCATTGATCTTGTCGCTGGAAATATTCTCTTCCCATACTTCCTTGCTCCAGATCTCGATCTTATCTCCCACGCCGGCCAGGATCACATCCTTATCGATGCCTGCGGCGCTTCGAAGGTTAGCCGGCAATAGGATTCTTCCCTGTTTATCCAGCTCTACCTCAGCAGCACCGGCCAGAAAGAATCGCACCAGCTCCCGCTGCTCTCTGGTATTATGGGGCAGTGCTGTGAGCTTTTGTGTAAAAGCGTCCCATGCCGTCAAGTCGTAGATCCAGAGGCATCGATCTAAGCTCTTGGAAATGATAAAGTGCTCTCCTAACTTCTCCCGATACTTCGCCGGTATGATCATCCGTCCCTTCGCGTCGAGCGAATGGCTGTATTCACCAATATACATATATGCTCGCCGCCTTTCGTGGATCCTTAAGAGAGTACTTTCAAAGTACCTTTTGCTTCCGCCTGCCCTGGCTTAGTCTGCCTCAGCTCTTCTTTTCTAATCCACCACTTTTTGACACAAATTACAGCTTTTACCCACTTTCCCCCACAATTTATTTCAATCTTACCCTCTCCATGGGCTAAATGCAAGCTGTTTCCGGAAAACAAATGAAAAACTCTGGATACACCCGGGATGCAAAGTAACTCTTCGCTCGTCAGAAAGAGCTGCAATGGAGACGATCTACACGGATAGCTCGGTCATGCCCCAAAGATATGCTGCGCCAGTATACTGACTGGCGGACAGTAAAATTGATAGATTTCGGACAAAAAAAGAAAAGCGATCACTTTTTCAGTGAATCGCTTTTCTTTTATCAAATGTAACATATCGCAGTTTTACATTATGTGTTATATGTAGGTTTATTTCTCTTTCCCCGTGGTCCAGGGTGCTCCCGCCGGCAAGGGCTTTACCTTTCCCATCTGCATGGCAACGCGCATGACGATCTCGATGATCACCGCTGTCACAAAAAGCAGAAGTCCTAATAATAAGGAAACCGGTATATTCGTCCCCGGCAGATACAGCTGGTCCGTGCGGATATATTCGATCAAGGCTCTTCCAAGGCCATAGCCTCCGAAATACAGAAGGCCAATCTCTCCCCGGAATCTGCGATGTCTGCAATAAAGCAGCATCAGGATCAGCACCGCCAGATTCCATACACTCTCATAGAGAAAGGTGGGATGTACCTGAATATAATTCGTTCCCTCTGTCATATGAGCGGCAATGCTGGCGGAAATATCACTGCTTCGCACCATCTCTGTGGGAATCCGCATGGCGAAAAGGCTGTCCGTGTACTGTCCGAACACCTCCCGGTTCATAAAATTCCCCCACCGGCCGATGATCTGTCCCAATACCAGACCATAGCTGGCAGTATCCAAAAGGTCAAGGAAATGCTTTTTCTTATGCTTACAGTAAATCGTCAGCGTAATCACCCCGGCGATGACACCGCCGTAAATCGCCAGTCCTCCTGCCCGCAGATTAAAGATCTGGGTCAGGTCATCCTTATACATATCCCAGGAAAAGATCACGTAATAGATTCTGGCGCCGATCACCGAAAAGATGATGAGCCAGATAGATACATCCCAATAGGTATCCGGATCCTGTCCCGTCTTTTTCGCCATATGCGCCGCCAGCAATATTCCCGCCAGCATTCCCAGAGCAATGATGATTCCATAATAGGCAATAGAAAAATCACCGATCATAATGCTCTTCGGCACATTCTTTAAATAGATTCCCAGATGCGGGAATGCTATGTCCATTTCATCCATGATATCCGGCATACTCTCCTCCTTTTGCCGACACCTGATCCTTATACAAAGATCGGTTGGAAAAAGCCGGACCAACGCCTGCCATTCTCCAACCGATTCAGCGCCTGTTTACTGCCGCCGTTTTTGCTTCTGATACTAGACGTTAAAGCGGAACAGGATCACATCGCCGTCCTGCACCACATAATCCTTGCCTTCCATGCCTACCTGGCCCTTCTCGCGGGCTGCCGCCAGGGAGCCTTCCCGAAGGAGCACTTCATAATTGACCACTTCTGCCTTGATAAAGCCTCTCTCGAAATCGGTGTGAATCTTGCCTGCGGCCTGGGGAGCCTTAGTGCCGATCTTGATCGTCCACGCTCTGGTCTCGTCCTCTCCGGCTGTCAAAAAGCTCATCAGTCCCAATGTCTCATAGCTGGCTTTGATCAGCTTGTCCAGACCGGACTCCGTCAGCCCCAGATCTTCTAAAAAGACAGCCTTCTCCTCGTCGTCCAGCTCAGAGAGCTCGGCCTCGATCTTCGCACAGACCACGAATACCTTGCTGCCGCTTTTCGCTGCGAATTCCCGAACTGCTGCCACACCCTCGTTATCTGCGCCGTCGTTTGCCAGATCATCCTCTGCCACATTGGCTGCGTAGATCACCGGCTTTGCAGTCAGCAGATTATAGCCTGCCAGGAGCTTCTTCTCCTCTTCATCCTCTGTCTCTAAGGCAGAAGCAGGCTGGCCATCCTCTAATAAAGCTTTGATCCTCTTTAAAAATTCGTATTCTCTCCCGGCTTCTTTGTCCATGCGGGCCGTCTTGGCCACCTTGCTGATCCGGCGCTCCAGCACCTCCAGATCTGCAAAGATCAGCTCCAGATTGATGGTCTCAATGTCCCGGAGGGGATTGATCTTGCCGTCCACATGTACCACGTTGGGGTCCTCGAAGCAGCGCACCACATGCACGATGGCATCGACTTCTCTGATATTGGCCAGGAATTGATTTCCAAGGCCCTCGCCCTTGCTGGCGCCCTTTACCAGACCTGCGATATCCACGAATTCGATCACCGCCGGGGTCACCTTTTTGGAATGATACATATTTCCCAGCTTTACGATGCGCTCATCCGGCACCGGCACCACACCTACGTTGGGATCGATGGTGCAGAAGGGATAGTTAGCCGCCTCAGCGCCGGCCTTTGTCAGAGAGTTAAAAAGGGTACTCTTTCCCACGTTGGGAAGGCCCACGATTCCTAATTTCATTGTATGTATATTCCTCCTTACAATCCTTGCAATCAGCAATACTGCATTTTACCACTGTGCGGATTTCTTTTCAAGGCAGGACTGTGGTTTGATGATATCATGCGCGCTGTCTTTCGATGCCTCGTTATTCATGCAGTTCTATTTCTTCTATTGCTGGGCTTTCTCTATGATTGCTCCATTTTTTTACACATTTCTTTTATCCACAAACGCCTCTTAATTACTGCCAGCCACTCTTGGGGAATAGCCTCATATCCATAATATAATCCGGCAAGGCCGCCTGCGACGGCAGCTACCGTATCCGCGTCATTCCCAAGATTTACCGCTGATAAGACACAATCCTTATAGGAAGCTGTTGTGATCAGACACCATACCGCTGCCTCTATGGTATCAATCACATATCCTGTAGTCCTGATCTCCGCTTCGGGAACCTCCTTGAATTCATTTAAATGGAACAATCTGCCAAGATATGTCATTTCAGCAAGGTTACGTATGTCATGGCCATAGAATTTCAATCCCTCATCGATTCCTCTCTGGAGCAATGAGGGCAGATCTAACTTCTCTTCTTTGCTGACGCCGTTCAGGATACTCTTAACCATGAAGTAATAGATTCCGCAGCACATCTGTGATCTCAAATGATTATGCGTAAGGCCGCTGATCACATGAATCCCCTGAATGGCCTCGTCTTCCGATGTGCATACCTTTTTCTGTCTCTCATAATAATAAAGACACACGGGCATAATCCTCATAAGCGCACCATTTCCATTGGAATATCCATCGGTACCGCCACAGGTATTCACGTCAGGATTCTCCATAAACCTGTAAATGGCCGAAGTACAGGTATTTCCCTGGTCAAAAGCCTTGCCAAAGGGCGTATATTCCCCCTTAACCTCCCACCTCACAAATCGATTCATAATATCGGTAGGATCAGCTTTTCCTTTTTCAATGATGCTGTCCATAGTAGCGAGAGTCATAGAGCTGTCATCCGTCCAGGTTCCCGCCGGCACATTGAATATACCGCCTGCTTCCATACCGGTAACAGGTCCTTCGGGTCTGTTTTTTATTTCTTCTCTTTTCAAAAACTGAACCGGACAGCCTAATGCATCCCCCACCACGACTCCCATCACGCCATCAAGCCAAATATTCCTTTTCATCCCCATGCTCTCCTCTTTCTATAATTTTCAGCGTGCCTATCCTTAACTATATTCTACTCCATCGGCCTTCAAATTGCGAATGTGGGGAACAAGAAAAAGCTCTGACCTTTTACAGTCAGAGCCTCATTCCTTCCATGTAGGTTTTTATCATGCCGCCTTATAAAGCCTCAGCAAATCACCTCGGCCTTTTTGAATACACTATGCACACTGCGTTCCTGCCTATTGTACAGCCGCAATACGGACAATATATGATTTATTGGTTTCTGAGATAAATGTCAGAAGATCCAAGGTTCCATCTGCATTTAAGAGCGTTTGAAGGACATCTCCGGAAGGAAGCTGCACCGTCCACCGGTATCCCATGTAGATAAAATCAAAATAGACATCATTGGAAATCCCAATGATTCCGGATACAACCGCTTTCGGAATGATCGTGCGCTCTCCGGTGCTGAATTCATACCACTGGGCATACTGTGCTTGTGAAAGTGCTTCTATAAGGGTCTTTTCCGCTGCTTCTTCACTCATTCCGGAAACATCACGCCGTACGACCTCGCTGATGGTGATTCCGTATCGATCACCAATTTCATCCAACGTCTGACGGATATAGCTGAGTGTATAGATGTTACCTGTCTCCTGATAATTCGCAATAGCAATGCGCAGCTTCTCCAGCGCCGCCTCTAAGGCATTGTGCGTCTCCATTACCGCCTGGTAAAGCGATTTCTGATTGGCAGCCTCCTGTGCCTTATTCTCTGCCAGCTTTCTCGCCTCTGATGCGGCATTTTCTGCATCCTCCCATGCTTTTTTCTTAGCTGCCAGTTCCTCCTTTGCTGCTTTAAGTGCATCAGATTCTTTGCCATAGGCCTCTGCAGCTTTGTCGTACGCTTCCTCCGCATCCTTCAGTGTCTGCTTTGCCTTATTTAGATTCTCCTCAGCCTCTTCTGCAGCCTTTGCAGCATCCTCCGAGTCTGATTCTAATTCTTCCAGTGCTGCTTTTGCTGCAAATAAGTCGTTCTTTGCCTCATCATAGCTCCTTATCGCCGCCTTGGTCTTTTTCTTTCTATCATTCAGAACATCCTCTTTCTCCTCAGCATCCTTCGCCGCAGCGTTATACGCATTCCTCGCTGACACAAACTTATTATACATATCTACCGTTGCTTGTCTCGCGCTTTCAAAGACAGCAGTAGCTTCTGGATTACTAAGACGAACAGACTCATACTTAAGCTTTTTGTTTTCGTATATACCTTGAAGCTTATAAATATTCTCCTCTAATGAACTCAATGTATCGTTGGCTATTTTATATTGATCAGAATCGGTGCCAAACGCTTCAAGAACTTTTTGCACTTCTTGCGAATAATTAAACGCCACCTCTTTCTGTACCAATAAGTTTTCTTCAGACGTAGTGAAATCTTCGTAAGCATCTCTTATATCCTTATACTCAGGATCTTCTATTAACCCAGTATATGCCTTCCAAGCATCCTCATCCGCTTTCTGCGCCTGATTCATCGCTTCGTATGCTTCACTCGCCTCTTCTTTTGCTACGTTATAGGCATTCTCTGCACTACTTTGTTGTCCTAGTACACGCGATCTATCAAGGTCTTTTTTATCTAAAATCGTTTGCGCAATCGCAACTTTCTCTGCAGCATCTAAATATTCGTCGGATGCAGGATCTGCCTTTGCCGCCGCATTCTTGCGGGCCTGCTCTGCCGTGTCATACGCCGTTTGGGCAGCTATCACATTTTCCTCTGCAGTGGCCTTATCCTCTCCGGCGCTCTCTTTCTTACCAAGTGCATCCTGCTCTGCAGTTTCAGCGCTGCTGACTGCTTCTGCAGCTTCTTCTGCGGCTGTTTGGGCACTGGAGCTAGCATCCGCTGCTTCTTTTTCCTTGTCCTTAGCAGTCTTTGCCTCCGCCTCGGCGGCCGCAGCAGTCTCGGCGGTGACTCCGGCAGACTTGGCTGCCTCCACCGCCTGGTTATAACTTTCTTCTGCAGCGTTCTTCGCCTTTTCTGCCTCATCCCTGGCATTCTGTGCCGACTGCTCCTGTCCACTATGTTCTGCAGTGTTTTGGGCCGCACGCACGTTCATCGTCGGTGCCGCTGCCATGCATGCAGCGGCAAGTGCCATAGGACCAGCAGCAAGACCGACCGCCCTGAGACCGTTTGCTAACTTGCATGACATGTCTTTATTCACACTGGCTGCACCACCTCTTTTGCGATTTTCTCTGCATCTCATATCAGTTCCTCCCTGTGACTCAGTTCTTTCACGCAGCGGTTATTTTACTTAGCAGTTACACACTTTCTATTTCACTTTTCACTTTTATTTTACTATTCATCTCCTCACCGCTCAACGAGGCATCGCAAAACAACTTGTTTATGCGCAAATTTAGCTTATATTACTTTACACACTTGCTAAAATTTACCATATTTAGCATTTCACGATTTATGTCATATTAAAAAAAGGCAGAAATCACTGGTTTTTGATACTTTGTCGTATCGCTCTACCAGCAACCTCTGCCTCTCTTGTTCTGCATCCTTGAAGTGATAAGGTGCATACTCACCACACTCTGTTGATCTGCTAATCGCTACAAATTGAACGCCCTTGCATCCAATAAATCTGTCCCCCCTTTAATTCAACAAGGTGCTCTCCATATGTTGTTTTTAGAGCAAAACGTCCTTGAGCATCTCTGTCTTTTGCTATCAGATAACCCACTTCAACACTTCCCACTCAGATTCAAAAGTTGTTTTTTCTTTATATCAAACTCCTCTTGCGTAATTGCTCCCATATCTAAAAGTTCTTTATACTTTTTTATTTCGTCAGCTGTTCCGATTTCTTCATTCGAAGCTGTCTTTGTGGTCTGTTGCATCGCAGTATTATTAAGCACGAATTTTCCTCTTAAAAAATCC
The DNA here is from genome assembly GCA_963593905.1 of bacterium. Taxonomy (GTDB): domain Bacteria; phylum Bacillota; class Clostridia; order Lachnospirales; family Lachnospiraceae; genus CAG-791. The sequence goes on from CAVBBL010000024.1 coordinate 34,436, forward strand.
TTTTTGAGGTCTTCTTTCCTCTCGGGATTGTATTCTCTCCAATCATTAGCCAATACCATTGTTTCTGTAAGCTTAATTTCACAATCCGGACAAAATTCTGTTTTTCCACCAAAACTACTATACGTTGCATCACATGAAGGACAGTAGTAAATATGTTTCTTATTATTTAATTGTTCCTCTTGCGTAGCTTTCCCTTTTATTGCCAAAATAATAAAGCCAATAAGTGGCGATAAAAAAACGGATAAAATCGTATAAGCTGAAAAGCTTCTGCCTATAGATTGTGCTACACATCCAACTACAACACATAAAATCAACCAAAAAATGACGATTACTCCGAACATGCCATCCATATCATCTGCCTCCGAAAAAAATTAAGATTTATACTGTTTACCAACTTTCACATCGTATTTTACATTTTTTAGGCCCTAAAAAATCCCACTTTAGCAGTGGGATTTTTAGGTTTCTCTTTATTTGGAGTAATGTACGTTGATATTTTGTACTCTGCCAGTCAGCAAGCTTGCTTGTGATTATGGTGAGGCTAGTTTCATTTATGTCACAATCACAAAATCGATTATAGCGTTCTCGTCTCCCTTTTGCTCTGTTTTTACAAAGCGCTGCCACTGCTCTGTGTTTCGATCCACGTTTCTAAAACGGTGTCGCAATAACCACAGACTTTTGAATAATGAATAATGACTTGATTGCCTGATGTCTCACTTATTGCCTTAACCCCTACATCGACATGTTCTGTTTTGGGAATCTCCTCCTGTTCTGCCAGAACTGTATTGCAGACGGAGCAATGCTTGCCTTCCGTCAGGCCAACCTCCGCACAGGTAGCTTCCTTTGCAGCGTCTATCACTTCCGTATGTCCCTTAGCAGGAATTGTTTCCTGTGCCTTCAGGATTTCACCGCAGACGGAGCACCTTTGACCATCCGTGAGACCATCCTCGGTGCAGGTAGCCTCCTTGCCCTGGATGACTTCAACGGTATGGCCAGCCGGAATTTCTTCCTGCTGTACCAGAACCGTATTGCAAACGGAGCAATGCTTGCCCTCTGTCAGGCCATTTTCTGTGCAGGTAGCCGCCTTTCCGACATCCATTACTTCCGTGTGTCCTTTGGCAGGAATCTCCTCCTGTTTTACCAGAACTGTACCGCAAACGGAGCAATGCTTGCCTTCCGTCAGACCTGTTTCCGTGCAGGTTGCTGCCTTCCCGGCATCTGATACCTCGGTATGTCCAAGTGCCGGGATTTCCTTCATACCACTGCCTATCGCGCCGCATTCGATGCACCGCGTGCCGGCTGTGTGTCCCGTCTGCGTACAGGTAGGCTCCACGTCTTCCAATCCTACAAAAGTGTGCGTATGCTGGGACACAGCTGTGCTTTCGGAAGACGAACCTGACGCAGCCGCAATTTGAGGAATCGAAATTTGAGCAGAAAAAGTATTTTTCCGAATGCCGCATCCTAAAAACGCATTCTCGCCAATCTTAATCTCACCGTCAGGAATTTTGATATTTGTCAGACTGCTGCAATCCCGGAATGCTTCCCTGCCGATGCTGACCACACTGTCAGGAATTTCGACACTCATCAGGCTGATGCAATCCCGGAATGCTTCTCTGCCGATACCAATCAAACTGCCGGGAAATTCGACATTGGTCAGACTGTTACATCCTTTAAACGCCTCATCTTCAATGTTAGTCACACCATTGGAAATTTCGATAGTTTTCAGGCTGATGCAATTTTGGAATACGCCCTCGCCGATACGGGTCATACCGATACCAACTGCATTTGTAACACCTGTCCGGCTCCTGTCAATTTCTGTCTCTGAGGTATCTGTATCAGACTTACCGCCAAGGTTTGCGATTCCTATCCCGCTGCTGTCAATCTCGTGCGTGAAAGCATCTATATCGGTCTTAATATTAATGTCCGCGGTCCCAATACCGGTGCTGTAATTATCAGCTGCAGAAGTATCTAAAATTTTTGTACTGTTCGGGAGCGTAACACTCTGCAAGCTGCTGCAGTCCTTGAATGCGTAATCGCCAATATCCATCACATTATCAGGAAGTGTAATACTCTCCAGACTGCTGCAATTTTCAAACGAAGAACTGCCGATTGTAGTCACGCTATCTGGAATTTCGATATTCTTCAGACTGCTGCAGCCCTTAAATGCATTGTCTCCGATATTCGTCACACTGTCGGGAATCACAACATTCGTCAGATTGGCACAGCCTTCAAACGCAGAATCGGGAATCTCAGCCACTCCTTCGGCAATCAGCACCGATTTTACATCACTTCGATTCCCATTCTGAATGTCGTCAAAGTTTAAAGCTTTGACAACAGGCCTTTCCTCAGAACTTGAATTATCCAGGAAAGATCCAGAATGTCCGTTGATGAGCAGTTCTTTTTGCCGTTCTGAGATTACACTATTATCGCCGGCGAGCAATTTTTTCACCGCTTTCGCGATATTTTCTTCTCCCGTCTCTATTATTAATTCATTATCATCTGGTATAAGATCATCTTCAATTAGCGTCTGGGACGCGAAGACCTTTAGAGCTGCGCCCTCACTGCACAATGCAAGCATAAATACACCTGCTGCGATCCACAATTTGATATTCTTCATATGTATGCCACCTCCCTCTACAATCTTTTGTTTAATTTTACTATTGTCTCCCCCCTTACACAACGAAGAATCACAAAACCACTTGCTTATGTGCAAATTTAACTTTACGAATTTTCAATATTGATCTGCGGTATCAGATGAACCACGTTGTCAATGTATAAAAAAAAGAATTCGACCAATTCTGACCGAATCCTCCTTTTCATACATTTATAAGGCTATCATAAGCACTTTTGCCCTATGAGATCAATTGCCTGTACCCGCCCGATGATTTTTGACATCATGATTCTATCACAACGTTATCTTAATATTCTACTCCTTCATAGTATGTTTCTCCATATGAAAAATAGCCCTCACTATCAAGATACATCAATCCTATAACTGTATCATCATACATCAAACGAACATTACCCGTTTTTCCATCCGAACTTGCTGTATTTATATACATATATCCACTTGATAATCCAGCAGTACTTCCAGTATTTGCAAATACATAAGCCTTTCCCCCCTCCTTATACTAAAGGCATCTCAAAAAGGCTTTCTTATATGCAAATTCAACTGTATAATCTTGTTCCTTTTTATAAAGGAGATTCGAGGAGCTCCTTCTATTCATCAATTTTTGTCTTTTAATGATCTATTTTCAATATATTCAGCAATCTTACAACTGTATCCTGACCATCAAGACATGTGTCCATCAGCCACCCTTTCTCATTTCTCCACTCCATAAGTCCTCTGTAATAATAATTCTTCTTTGCATCCTCAATTATAAAAGGTATTACGTTATGATGCAGGCACTCCTTCAAGGCAACAAGTCTTCCTACTCTTCCATTTCCATCCTGGAATGGATGAATATATTCCATCTCTGCATGAAATGCTATGATATCTTCTATCGTAATATTTGCTTTTGCATTATATTCATCAAGCAGTGCTTTCATATGCTTATGTACATCCGACGGTTTCGATGTTTCTCTGCCGCCTACCATATTTGCACGTTTTTTGTAATCGCCAACGGCAAACCATCCAAGTGTCGAATCCTTAGTGTCATGTTTCAATATATAATGCAGATGTTTGATGGAATCCTCCGTTAGTTCATCCTCAGCAATATCAATCACATAATCAATGGCACGAAAATGATGTACAGTTTCCAGAATATCATCCACCGATATTCCATCACCCGCATTAAGAGTATTCGTTTCAAATATAAGTCTCGTCTGATCCTCTGAGAGTTTACTTCCCTCGATGTGATTAGAATTATATGTCATCCTTACCTGCAGTTCGTGATAAAAGCCGCCCGGCAGCTTCATTTCTTTCTCTTCACGAAGTATCTGAAGAATCCTGTTATCGGACACTTCCTTTATAATCACATCCGGCGATTCACCAAGATAGTCGGCTATTTTTTGTATGCTTCTCTTTGATAGCTTCTCTCCCTTTGCAATCTTTGCGATTGTTCTGGTGGAAAGCCCCAACTCCGTAGATAATTCTGTCTTGGTGATACCTTTTTCCTTAAGAACCTTTTCCAAACCATCGTATGAGAGCATATACAGATCCCCTTTTTAAATCTTTACTTATTTTACTGCTAAAAATCGGTAAAAGTAAAGATTTTTGCTGAAACAATGGATTAAAAGTAAAGTTTCTCTGTATTCCATTTCACGATTTTGCACGCAAGACCTGCTGCATCCAGCTCTGTCGCCGTCTGCATTGTCAGATGCATCAGTTTGTTTATCCGCTTCGTCGTATTTAATTCCATCTCGAACACAGCACTTGCTATATCCCTCCAAAATCACTTTTCCACAGCCGTTCAACACCTTTAACATCCATCAGCTATTTTGCTTTTTTATAAGAGAATCCCTTACTCTTTGCATTGCTTCCTGCAGGTTCTCTAAAGAATTAGCATAGGATATTCTCACATATCCTTCACAGCTGTTGCCAAATGCTGTTCCCGGAGTCATTGTGACATAACAGTCATTTAAAATATACTTGCAGAATTCATCTGATGTCATACCGGTCTCTTTTATATTTACAAACATATAAAAAGCGCCATCCGGCTTCTGTGCAAAGCAGCCAGGCAGTTCATTTACTGCCCCGTAGAGATAATCTCTTCGTTTTTGATACTCTTCCACCATTTTTCTGGAAGGAAGATCATCTTCTCTTAATGCGGTCACTGCTGCGGATTGCACAAACATATTGGGACAGGATATGCTGTAGAAGCTAAGCCGCATCATAGGATCAATCAATGTCTTATCGCACATTAAATACCCAATTCTCCAACCGGTCATGGAGTAATATTTGGAGAAGCCATTCATAACGATCGTTCTCTCTCGCATTCCAGGGAGTTCAGCAATGCTTCTGAATTTCTTGTTGTCATAGATCACCCCTGAATAAACCTCATCCGAAATCACAAGCAGATTGTGTTTTCTGGCAACTCTTGCAACTTCTTCCAGGGAGGTATCATTTAGGACAAATCCACACGGATTAGACGGAGAATTTAAAATGATTGCCTTCGTCCGTGACGTTACCAGACTGTCCAAAGAACCGGGAATGATCTGATATTCATTCTGCGGATCCAGGTTGTAAGAAACTTCTTTGGCCTGTGCGATCATCGGCACATTGTAATAGCATAAAAATCCAGGATCCGGCACCAGAATTTCATCCCCGGGATTCATATATGACATGATCGCCAGAAAAATCCCCTGTGTAACGCCGTGGGTTATAATGACTTCCTCTGGTGAATAAGTGAGGTTATAACGCTTCTCATAATCCTCACAGACAGCTTCCCGCAGTTCTTTTGTGCCGACAATCGGTCCGTAATGGACTTTTCCCTCATTGAGTGCTTTCTTACACGCTTCTTTTATATAGGAAGGTGTATCAAAATCAGGTTCTCCTATTTCCAGATGGATCACAGGATTTCCTTCACTTTCTAATTTATTGGAAAGGTCTGCCATTTCTCTGATCTTTGAAAGCGGAACATCCTTCATTCTTTCGGCTTGCATAAAATTTTCCATAATAATCTCCATTCCGCAGGCGTCTTACGACGGAAGAATTGCCAAACAATTTTAAGCCTTGTTTTGGCGATCAATGCTACTCATGACACCTGCAGCACAAATAGCTTTGTGGAAAACATGATATCGATTACATTTCCATACCTCATCTCCCGTTCTTACATGATTATCCCAATTATCCAAGATGAAGGATCATTGCCAGAAGAGGTATTGTTATTACGGAACAGATCGTTGTAATAAAAACACCTCTTACTGCAAGCGATTCATCCATCTTATATCTCGTTGCAAATAACACAACCGTATTTCCGACCGGCATGATCAGAAGAAGAAACAGAATTTCCTTTATATAATCATCCGTGATACACATGGTAAGAAATGGCCAGCAAAGCAGAGGAAATACAAATTGTTTCAGAAAGGCAAATACCCAAATCCTTATGTCTTTCCATACATCACTTATTTTGATCTCCGCCAGATTGGCACCAATGAGCAGCATGGCCAGCGGAGATGTTAAACCTCCGATATAATCCATAGCACCAAGGACTGATACCGGCAGATGGATTGGTACGAAATAAAGCACCAATGCAATGCATGTTCCTATGATTCCCGGACTTAAGAGCGATTTTACAGAAAATCCAGTTCCCTCGCTTTTTTCCTGTCCATATTGCATTATTGTAACGCCGAGAGAATATGCACTTAGGTTAAAGATGATATTAAGAATAGCCGCATATAGGAGCGCCTCACTGCCATATACGGCTTCTATAACCGGGAATCCCATAAAGCCAACATTGGAATAGGTAAACATCGCTGCATAGATTCCCTGCTGCGAAAGAGGTGCTCGCGTCACCTTTGCAATTCCAAGCCCAATGATCGGAAGAATCATATAGATCACTATCGATATCAGGAAAACGATTCCAACCGTTTTTACATCTCTCTCTCCTTCCTGCGTCAATACAGAGTAGATGATCAGACACGGCATGGAAACATTTAAAATCAGCTGGGACAGTTTTTGACATACATCCTTACTTAATATGTCAATTTTCTTCAAATAACAGCCGCAAAAAATAATGATAAATAGCGTAATCATTTGCTGAAATAAAATCGTTGCTCCCATACCCTGCCTACCTCTTTATAATCGAATTGCGGCAGCTTCCCTTTGCAAAATACTCTATTGCGTTTTCTGTGGAAATCTTTATCAGTTCTTTTGCAGCTTCATCCGTAAAGAAACTGATATGTGCCGTATAGATCACATTCTCCAATTCACATAATTCCCGGAAAACAGAATCCGGCGGATAGACTCCCTTGAAGTCCTTTCTGACAATATCATCTTCTCCCTCATATACATCAAAAGCCATCGCTGAAAGCTTTCCGGATTTCAACGCCTCTAATACAGCTTTTGCATCCATCAGCCCGCCTCTTGCAGTATTTACAAGAATAGCGCCATCTTTAAACAGAGACAGTGTTTCCTTATTAATCAGATGATATGTACTTTCCAGCAGCGGGCAGTGCAATATAACTACATCGGAATTGGAAAATAGTTCTTCCCGCGACACATAGGTAGCATATTTTTTTATCTCCTCTTTTTCAAACACATCATTGACCAGGATTTTGCAGCCAAAGCCTGCCAGGATTTGTATGGTAATCGCACCTATTTTCCCGCTGCCGAGCACTCCGACCGTCATATTTCTGAGCACTTTTCCTCTGATTCCGTCAACCTTGTAATTACAGCTGCGGATCATGCTCTGATTACGCTTCATTTTGCGAAGCAGTGACAGCAGCAGCAATATCGTGTTTTCACTAATGGATTCCGGTGAATAACCGGGAACATTGGCGGCGTCCATTCCCTTAGCAGCAATGGCTGCCGCATTTATGTGATCCACACCGGTACCTCTGTTGGTTACAAAGCTAACTCCCACATTCTTTAACTTTGCTGCCATATTCTCGTCAATAATACTGTTGCTGAGTATCGACACCGCCTGCGAATTTTCTATCTGTGTCACCGTTTCCTGATTTAACACATCGTCAATATACGCATATTCAATCTCTGTGCCAAATTCCATCTGTTCCAACTGCTCTTTTTCCCATGGTGTCATTCCAAAAAAAGTTATCTTCATCCTTTTCCTTTCTATGCCGCGGTTTATCGCGGCAGCACGAGGAGAATTTCGCACAGGCGAATTCTCCGATGTGATCTTGCATTGACGACGTTTACGGCATCAATGCGGTTTGAAAGAAATGCTATCGAGCATTTCTTTCA
>CAVBBL010000025.1:0-40247 GCA_963593905.1 bacterium
CTGTTCGTTTCTTTCCGTCTATTACTTGGTTGTTCTTCTGAATTTCTCATTTGTTTCCAATCTCTCGATCAGAAACTATTGGAATCTTCAGGGTTGCATTTCTGTTTGTTTGTCAAGTTTTACTGACCACTTTCGTGGTATGTCATGTCAGGCATGAACATTTGCTGCCGATCCTTTCGAATCAGCGAACGGAGAAAGAGGGATTTGAACCCTCGCGCCGCGTTAACGACCTACTCCCTTTCCAGGGGAGCCCCTTCGGCCAGCTTGGGTATTTCTCCAGGCAGATACCTACTTACGATAGATACTACTTATTATATTGAATGTTTGCACATCTGAGTTCATATTGCTTACTCAGGAGCGGAGAGGATGGGATTCGAACCCATGTGCCCGTAAGGACAAACGGTTTTCAAGACCGCCTCGTTATGACCGCTTCGATACCTCTCCAGCGTTTATTGTCACGCTCTTGGGAAGTATCTCTTCGGCGTGTGCAAGAGATATTTTATCAGGTTTATCATTTTCTGTCAAGAACTTTTTTCTTTCGTCCTTTTTCAGAAGATCAATCGCAAAGCTTCCTAATTGCTTTGGTTTTTCTTCCAGAACTTTCAGAATTATCTGTTCTTCAGAAAACATCTGATTCACTTTCTCTTTGCATCTTTCACCTAAAAGCTTCTGTCTGTCGCAGTCATCTCCTGCCGTATCAGAGGCTTGTTTATAGGCTTTCAACGCCTGTTGTCTTCGGTGTCTTTCCTGTGTCTCTCACCGGCGACAGGTGTTATTCTAACAGGGTCCCAAGGTAAATGCAATAGTTTTTTATGCTTTTTAAAAAATACATACAATTCACACAATTCAGAAATTACTCTTATTTGTTTACGCAATTTTCCAGAGGCATTTTTAAGGATAATGTATGGTCTTTTCCTTATACGATCTTTTCCTTGTATACTTCCCCAATCACTGATCTCGCTATTTTATACGAATGCTCATATTGTTTATGGTGTCTATGGTGTTTATCATGTCTATGCTGTTTATCGTGTCTACGATGTTTATCGTGTCTACGATGTTTATCGTGTCTACGATGTTTATCGTGTCTACGATGTTTATCGTGTCTACGATGTTTATCGTGTCTACGATGTTTATCGTGTCTACGATGTTTATCGTGTCTATGCTGGTTATCATCCACTTACAATATCTGCATACAGGCTCTGCCCGGCTCTAATAAGAAAAAGGGATGCACAGTCTCCTGTACACCCCTATACATCCCATATATCCTACATGTTTCAGTCCTAGGCCAGTTCTGCCTTTAATTCCTCGACCTTATTCAGTGCTTCCCAGGGCAGATTCAGATCATTTCTGCCAAAGTGACCATAAGCTGCGGTCTGTCTGTAAATCGGTCTGCGCAGATCCAGCATCTTAATGATGCCGGCCGGACGCAGGTCGAAGTGCTTTCTGATGATCTCTACGATCTTTTCATCGGAGATTTTGCCGGTGCCAAAGGTATCCACCATGATAGAGGTGGGCTGTGCTACGCCGATGGCATAGGAGAGCTGAATCTCCATCTTATCTGCCAGGCCAGCTGCCACCAAGTTCTTTGCCACGTAACGAGCTGCATAAGCTGCACTTCTGTCTACCTTTGTGCAGTCCTTACCGGAGAATGCGCCGCCGCCGTGACGAGCGAATCCGCCGTAGGTATCTACAATGATCTTACGGCCGGTCAGACCGGAATCGCCGTGAGGGCCGCCGATAACGAAACGTCCCGTGGGATTGATGAAGAACTTTGTATTCTCGTCAATCAGTTCCTTAGGAAGAACCGGATCAAATACATACTTCTTGATATCCTCGTGAATCTGCTCCTGGGTTACATCCGGATCATGCTGAGTAGAAAGTACTACTGCCTCCAGGCGGACCGGCTTGCCGTTTTCATCGTACTCTACAGAGACCTGTGTCTTTCCGTCAGGTCTTAAATAGGATAATGTTCCGTTCTTTCTGACCTCTGTCAGCTTCTTTGCCAGGCGATGTGCCAATGCGATAGAGTAAGGCATATACTCTTCTGTTTCATTAGAAGCAAAGCCAAACATCATACCCTGGTCACCGGCGCCGATGGCCTCAATCTCCTCATCGGACATGCCGCTCTCTTTAGCTTCCAGTGCCTTGTCTACGCCCATGGCGATATCAGCAGACTGCTTATCCAGTGCTACCAGCACTGCGCAGGTATCTGCATCAAAACCATACTCACCCTTGGTGTAGCCGATTTCCTTGATGGTGTTGCGGGCAATGCTCTGAAAATCCAGCTGTGCCTTTGTGGTGATCTCGCCCATGATCAGCACCAATCCGGTGGTGGTGCAGGTCTCGCAGGCCACACGGCTCATGGGATCCTGTGCCATGCAGGCATCCAGCACTGCATCGGAAATGGCGTCACAGATTTTGTCGGGATGACCCTCTGTGACAGACTCGGATGTAAAAATGTACTTTTCCAACTCTCTTCCTCCTTGTGAAGATATTCAGTTATACCTGCTTGCACAGGCGACAATAAAAAATCCGCTGCACGGCCTGCAAGCGGATTCGGTTCAAATACGCAAATCCTCTTATTGTTCGATCGGCCTCATCGGCTCTCGCTCAGGCAGGCACCTTCCAACGTCGAATCACCTTTGATCCTACACCAGGGGTTGCCGTGGTTTCACAGGTCCTATGTACCTCCACCACTCTGAATAAGAGATGCACAATATGGAATTCGTATTTCTGCAATGGATAATACCGCGGCACTATGCTTATGTCAACTCCATAAAGCCCCACATTTTGCGATGTTTGTCCCACGCTTTACTGTGTTTACTTTCTTTCCGCGAAAGACTATACTGAGAAAATATCGAAAATGATCTGCAGCGTCTCCATTTCATCACCATGGACGTTGCAAAACAAAGCAACACCCAACAACGGCAATCGAATATTTATCAACTGCAAATCGAAAAATAAAGAATAAAGAAAGGAAGTCCATGCAAGAATTCAGAGAACCCAATATGTCTCAATTCACCACCCCGGAGCGGGAAGCCAATCATGGCATGGCCACCATTGCTTTTATCTTTGGTGCCTGCTCCATTATCACCAATCTTTTCATGCCGGTAATCCTGCCCTGCTTTTTAGGGGGCATGGCAATTATTCTGGCTATTCTGTCAAAAGGGGGCGAAAGGCATCTCGACCGTCTGGCCAGGCGAGGAATCATCTGCGCCGTTATCGGACTTGTCACCACTGTCTGGCTCACTGTGCAGGTGCTGATTCCCTCTGCCATCGCCCAGCTCAAAGACCCTTACTACCGTCAGTTTATGAATCAGGTCAGTGAAAATCTCTACGGCACTTCCTTTGACGATATGCTGCGTCAGATAGACAGGATGCTCGGCACAGATTTGGAAAGCTTAGATAAAGGAGGAAATGCAAATGGCACGGAAGAAATCATCTAACATCTCCGCAGAAGTCAAAGCACAGGCTCGCCGGGCACTGACAGGGCACTACGGTACAGTGATTACCGCCAATCTTCTCTATCTGATTATCTCCTTTATGATCGCAGAGTTTGGCGTCAGCCTTGGAACTGGAACCGGCATTGTCTATCTTATTCTCAGTTTCCTTTTTAACGGCATCGCCGCTGCTGTCTCCGGCATTTTTACACTGGGGCTCTATTTTATTTATGCCAATCTCCTTTTTGATCAGCCGGCTTCTGTGCAGGACCTGTTCCACCCCTTCCGGGAGAATCCTCAGAAAGCCATGGCTATTGCCGCTGTTTTTTACCTGGCAGATTATATCTGCATGCTGCCTTCCACCATCTACCTGAGTGTATCCTCAGCTCCGGTGTATGACCGACTGCTATTTTACTTTCTGCTTACGGCCTTGGGCGGTCTCGCCATGTTTTTCTTTCAGCTGTATTTTCTGTTCACTTATTTCCTGCTGTTAGATTATCCTTCTATGACCGTAACGGAACTCTTTCATCGCAGCAGACAGCTGATGCGGGGCAGGAAGAGAACACTCTTCTATATAGAGGTCAGTTTCATTCCTCTGTATCTGATTGGCTTTTTGACCTTTGGTGTCGGATGTCTCTACGTGATGGCATATCAATTCGAGACAGTGACAGCTTTTTATCGCTACTGTGTCTGTGACAGCGGCACCGGACAGCAGACATTCTGATACGCAAATACAGCAAAAAGCAAGCACATCTGTATAGAGGATGTGCTTGCTTTTTCTATGTAGAGAATGTACTTTCTTTTTTTGCACAGAGCGCCGCGATTCCCGGCGAACCAATTCACGTCTGTGTAATGACTGCCCGCAGTGTTATATCAACTCTCTTGCCCCTTAGTAACCTCCCCCTTTAGCGGAAGCCCCAATATCCCATAGACCTTCCTGCGAAGATGGAAATAAGCCGGCAGGAGGAAACAATCCGCTAAAACCCAGGCCAGGGGGCTGGCCATACAAGCCCCCATAAACCCAAAGGCCGGAATCAATATCCAGGCCGCCGCGATTCTGGCAATCATCTCCATAACACCGGAAAAAATAGCAAATCCCGGGTATCCCATTCCCTGAATCATAAACCGTACAGCATCCACAAAGAGCAATGCGATATAGAAGCCACTGTTCCATACCAGGAAAAGTCTGGCATCGGCCAGAATCTGTGCATTGGCACCGGTCCCAAAGAAGATCATACTCAGATTACCGCCAAAACATGCCAGGAAGAGGAAGGCCGCAATCCCGTAGATCACACCCACGACTGTGGCGCTCTTTAATCCCTGATTAAGGCGCTGGGGCTTGCCTGCGCCCACATTCTGTCCTGCATAAGTAGCCATGGTGGTACCCAGCGCATCGTAAGGGCAGCAGAAAAAGAGGCTGACCTTGCTGGCCGCTGTCATAGTAGCCACATAGGTGGATCCCAGAGAATTCACGGCTGTCTGCAGAATCACGGAACCGATCGCGGTAATAGAATACTGCAGTCCCATGGGAATGCCCATGATAAAGAGGATTTTGCACAAATGTCCATCCGGTTTCCATTCCCTCTTCTCGATCCGCAGCACCGGAATTCTCTTTCGGATATAAAGCACACATAAAAGGCCGGAGATCAGCTGGGAAATATCTGTGGCAACAGCCGCTCCCATTACTCCCATATGGCATCCGATGATAAAAACAAGATCCAGAATCACATTGATCACAGAGGCAATCACCAGGAATATAACCGGCGCCTTGCTGTCGCCCAATGCCCGAATGATACTGGAACCTAAATTATACAAAAAAACTACCGGGATGCCGATGAAAATCACAAATATGTAATCATAGGCATATGCAATGATATCCGACGGCGTATTCATCCACTGCAGGATCTGCATGGTCAGGGTGCTGACCACGATCGTCATCACCACTGCAAAGGCTGCCGACATGTAGATGCTGTTGGCCACATAGCGGCGCATAGAGGTATAATCCTTCGCTCCGAACTTCTGGGAGATTGGAATACCAAAACCTGCACAGATACCCGTGCAGAAGCCGATCACCATAAAATTGATGGAGCCGGTGGAGCCCACTCCGGCCAGGGCACTGACGCCCAGAAACTGCCCTACAATCAGCGTATCCACCAGACTGTAAAATTGCTGAAAAAGAATTCCGCCCAGCATCGGCACCAGAAAGCCGATAATCAGCTTCATGGGAGAACCCACTGTCATATCTTTTGTACTGCTCTTTTCCATAATCACCTCAATATGCCGCGGTCACAGCTGCGGCTCTGTGAAGAGAATTTCACACAGGCGAATTCTCTGATACAACCACGCATAGATGACACAATTGTTTGCGGCTGCGCTTAGAGAATTCTCAAAACCCAATCCTCTGGTACAATCACGCATAGATGGCGCAATTTTCTGCAACTAAGTGAAGAGAACCTGCGAAATCGAATTCTCTGATGCAATCATCCATGTTCAGTGAATTATAAAGCCGCTTTATGGAAAAATATTGTAAAAATCTCTTCAGATATAGCAATTTTGACTCTTGCCCGCCGCTTTTCCCAGGACGCTTCGCTGCAGTAACGATCATGCAGAAATCAGGCATGAAAGGCTCTCACGCTACCAAACAGAATACAGGCATAAAACAATCAAGATATAAACACAAACCATGCAGGACGCATAAAAAACATAGGCATGAAACAAGCATCGCGTAGCAGGAAGCATGCCGAAACCTCTATCATTCACACTCCCGCAAGACCTTGCGCACAGCCAGCACCATGGAGGGAGAAACCGACACCTCGTCCAGTCCCATGGCGAGAAAACGCTGTGTCAATGCCGTATCTGCTCCCAGCTCACCGCAGATTCCCACCGGGATTCCTGCCTCATGGCCATTCTTCACCGTCATCTCGATCATCCGCAGAATACACTCGCTTCGAGGATTGAAAAGAGCGTTCACACGGTCATTTTGTCTGTCCACTGCCAAGGCATATTGGGTCAGGTCATTGGTACCGATGCTGAAAAAATCCACTTCTCTTGCCAACAGATCACTGATCATCACTGCCGCGGGAGTTTCGATCATAATACCCTCTTTCACTTCAGGAATTTCTATTCCTTCCTCTCTTAATTCCTGACGGATCTCCCGGCTGAAATTCCGAATCTGACGCACTTCCTCCAGGGAACAGATCATAGGATACATGATGGAGAGATTGCCATAGGAAGCCGCACGAAAAAGTGCCCGGAGCTGAGTGCGAAAGATTTCCGGCTCCTGAAGGCAGATGCGAATAGCCCTGTATCCCATGGCAGGGTTTGCTTCCTGCTTCAGTCCCAGATAAGAGACCTTTTTATCTGCGCCGATATCCATGGTGCGGATGATTACCTTACGCCCCTCCATTTTCGTAAGAATGCTTCGATAAATCCGGTATTGTTCCTCTTCTGTTGGATACGTCTCCTTTCCCAGATAGATAAACTCACTTCTGAACAGACCGATGCCGTGGGCATCATTGGCCAATGCGCTTTCTATATCCTCCACACACGCCGCATTGGCGTAGATTTCCATGGATCGCCCCCCTGCAGAGACATTATCCAATCCCTTCAGCGTCTGCAGCAGCCGGATTCGCTGTTTCTCTGCCTCCAGGCGGCGGCGATAATCCTCCAGAGCCGCTGCATCCGGATCCACGATCATCGTGCCGCTCAGCGCATCCACTATGGCCATGTGTCCGTCAATATCATTGTCAAAGACCGTCTGAATCAAAGCGGGAATATTCATACTTCTGGCCAGGATAGCTGTGTGGGAATTAGCGGAGCCCAGCCGTATTACAAAGGCACCGATTTTCTCCCTGTTGATCTGCATAGTCTCGCTGGGAGTCAGATCCTCCGCCACCAGGATCGTATCATCCTCCAGGTGAATATCCTCCGTGCTCCGCCCCTGTAAAACATCCACCAGCCTGCCGGTGATATCCCGCACGTCCCCGGCTCGTTCCTTCATATATTCGTCCGGTATAGCATCAAATATAGCAGCATAATGAGCACCGGCTACTGATGCGGCATACTCCGCATTCACATGCTTATCCTGTATAGTCTCCTTCATCATCTCCAAGAGTGCCGGATCCTCCGCAATAGCCAGATGACCGTCAAAGATCATGGCTTCCTGGGGACTGATGCTGTTTGCTGCCTTCTGGGAAAGTTTCTTTAGCTGACTGATCATACGGCTTCTGGCCGCATACAGCCGTTGTATTTCATGATCCACATCCTGAATTTCCCTGCGCACCACTTTTCCGTCGCCCCGCCTCCACAGAACGATTCTGCCAATGGCTATGCCTCCAAAAACCGATTTTCCCTTAAAAACTTTCATTATGGTGATCCTCATTTCCAAGCGGTTTTGCTGCGAGGTGGCAAAAAGAATTTCCCATTCTCCTCTGCCATCCGGACGTACATTTTCGCTTTTTCTCTTTCATCTTAATAGTCCGCCAAGGTACACGCAATACTTCATATGGATTACAAAACACAAAAAAACGCCCAAAAAAAGTGCGACCACCCAAGCAATTCCCTTGCCTGAATGGTCACACTTTTATTAGCATATATGGAGCAGTCTATGTGAAGCTGCCTATATGATGCACCCTATATGGAACAACTTATATGGAGCTGCCTATATGAAGCACCCTATATGGAGTTGCCTATATGGAGCAGCCTATACGAAACTGCTTATGAAGATTTTCCTTTTTTCGGAGCTATCGCCTTATGCGAAAGGATTCTCGGAGGGATATCTTACACCCTTGGGCTGTGCGATGCCGATCTCGTTTAATTCTACGCCGATATACTTGTAGACCTCAAAGAGAGCCTTGCCATAGTGGCCGAACATAACAGCACCGTGGTGAGGATAGTTCTTCTCAATGAGCACGTGACGATAGAAGCGTCCCATCTCATGAATAGCAAATACGCCTACGCCGCCGAAGCTCTGGGTAGCCACCGGCAGTACTTCGCCCTCTGCCATGTAGCCTCTGAGAATATTGTCAGAGGTGGACTGCAGACGATAGAAGGTGATGTTTCCGGGAGCGATATCGCCCTCCAGTGTACCATTGGTAACCTCTACCGGCAGACTTCTGGCCATGATCTTCTGGTTCTTCATCTCGCAGAATGCCAGCTTCTTGGAGCAGGTATTGCCGCAGTGGAAGCCCATGAATGTATCGGTGTGTGCATAATCGAATTTGCCCTTAATGGACTCCTCATACATATCAGCCGGTACGGAGTTGTTGATATCCAGCAGGGTAACGATGTCATCGCTGACACAGGTACCGATGAACTCGGAAAGAGCGCCGTAAATATCCACTTCGCAGGATACCGGGATGCCGCGGCCGGTCAGACGGCTGTTTACATAGCAGGGCACGAAGCCGAACTGCGTCTGGAAGGCAGGCCAGCACTTGCCGGCAATGGCAAAGCAGGTACGGGATCCCTTATGATCCTCGATCCAGTCAAGAAGTGTCAGCTCATACTGTGCCAGCTTGGGCAGGATCTCCGGCTTCTTATTGCCTGCGCCCAGCTCCTTAGCCATATCCTCTACTACCTCAGGGATACGGGGATCATTGTCATGCTTATGGAAGGCTTCGAACAGATCCAGCTCGGAATTCTCCTCGATCTCTACGCCCAGGTTGTAAAGCTGCTTGATCGGTGCGTTGCAAGCCAGGAAGTTAAGCGGTCTGGGTCCAAAGGAAAAGATCTTCAGATTCTTTAAACCTACCACTGCTCTTGCGATGGGCAGGAACTCATGAATCATGTCAGCGCACTCATCTGCGGTGCCTACCGGATACTCCGGGATATAAGCCTTTACATTGCGAAGACGCAGATTGTAGCTGGCATTGAGCATACCGCAATAAGCATCGCCGCGGCCGTCTGCCAGATCATGCTCAGACTCTTCTGCCGCTGCTACAAAGATCTTCGGCCCCTCAAAATACTGTGCCAGCATGGTCTCGGAAATTTCCGGGCCGAAGTTGCCAAGGTATACGCACAGAGCGTTGCAGCCTGCCTTCTTAACATCTTCCAGTGCTTCCTGCATCTGGATCTCACTCTCTACGATACATACAGGACATTCATAAATATCTGCTGCATCATACTTCTTGGCATAAGCATCCACCAATGCTTTTCTTCTGCCTACGGAAAGAGACTCCGGGAAGCAGTCACGGCTCACTGCCACGATACCGACTTTGATCTTGGGTACATTGTTCATGATAAAATCCTCCTTAACATATTGCTACTGTGCTTTGTATAACGTTTCCTGCACGAATTGCCTATATCTCACTTTATATGATGTTGTAGTTTGCTCCGGTTGAATCCCTAGTCAAGATCTATAGAGACATCCCAGTTCTTACCGATCAATCCCATAGGGCTGCCTGCGGGGAGTCCTCCCTCCGGGTGGCCTAAGAGCCATTTATTGGTAGCTGTCAGATGAGCATCCTCGCTGCCGCCTTCATGCTTTTCCTTTAATTCCAGATTTGTCCCCTTAGGCAACGCCACACCTACACGGAAACCGCTCTGTCCGGGCGCATTGCAGGGTGCATAGTGAAGAGTGGTGGCATATACTTCGATCGTAGTTCCTGCCGGTACCAGGAAAGCCATGACCTTTTCCGTATCGTAGGTCATCTCCGGCGTCACATCCTGCTGACTTCCCAGTAAAAGAATGGCATCCGTAGCTGCATAATTGATCTCAGAAGAGCGGTGATACTCCAGCGCATTTAATTTGGTATTGTCGCCGTTGCAATAGCCGCACTGCACCGGCATCTCCCCGAACACCTTGGTGCTCATGACGTCGGCAGCCTCTAACTCCTCCAGCTCCGGTGCACCGGGTACATAAATAACC
This sequence comes from bacterium, assembly GCA_963593905.1. GTDB lineage: Bacteria > Bacillota > Clostridia > Lachnospirales > Lachnospiraceae > CAG-791. Next base: position 10,306 of record CAVBBL010000025.1, read on the forward strand.
TCTCCCTGGGGCATAGGCTCTGTGGAGAGCTTTTCGATGAGAGCATCAAAAGCAGGATCTTTCAGAACACGGCCATAGGGAATGAATTCCGGATCTGTTACCTTGTACAATTTCATACTTGCCTCTTTCTGTCGCTGGTTTACCAGCGGCCGCGTGAGGAGAATTCGCGCAGGCGAATTCTCCTCGTATAACCGGGCACTAAATAGCTTTTTCCATGCAGAGTGCCCACTGCTGTATGGAGCCTTATATCTTTTTTACTGCATGGAAGGGAAAAGCGCCTTGCAGGCCGGATAGAGCTGACGGAAGGTCTGGTATCTCTCCTCATACTTCGCTGCCAATGCCGGATCCGGTTCCTCGGTTCCGACCACTCTGACGATTGCCTTCGCTGCTTCTTCCACTGTCGCATACTCGCCGCATGCCACCATTGCCAACATAGCACCACCCATGCTGGGGCCCTCTTCGTTAGCCGGAATATCTACTTTGATATTGAAAATATTGGCAATCATCTTGCGCCACAGCGGGCTCTTGGCACCGCCGCCGCAGATCTTGGTGCGGTCGATCTGTATGCCCAGAGACTTTGCCACTTCAAAGGAATCCCGAAGTCCAAAAGCCACGCCTTCTAAAACAGCCTGGGTCATATCCGCTCTGGTGGAATCCATAGTCATGCCCATAAAGCAGGCTCTGGCTGCCGGATCATTGTGGGGCGAACGCTCTCCCATGAGATAAGGAAGGAAATAAACGTGGTTTTCTCCGAGTTTCTCAATAGCAGCCTGCTCTGCACCGTAATCCTTGGTGCCGATGATCTCATCCATCCACCATTTATTGCAGCTGGCTGCACTGAGCATGCATCCCATCAGGTGATAGTAGCCGTCTGCATGGTCAAAAGAGTGCAATGCATTGTTCTGATCCACCCCAAAGCTATGGGAGGAAATAAAGATCGTGCCGCTGGTTCCCAGGGAAATATTGCACTGGCCGTCACCCACTGTGCCGGTACCTACAGCTGCTGCCGCATTATCCCCGGCTCCTGCTGCTACCACCACGTGATCATTCATGCCAAGAGCATCCGCAATCTCCTTTTTGACAACGCCCACCTTTTCAAAGCTTTCATAGAGCTTGGGAAGCTGAGACTGACTGATACCGCAGATGTCACACATTTCCTTTGACCATGTGCGGTTCTTTACGTCTAAGAGAAGCATGCCGGAAGCATCGGATACATCTGTACAGAAGGATCCTGTCAGGCGATAGGCCAGATAATCCTTCGGCAGCATGATCTTTGCGATCTTTGCAAAATTCTCCGGTTCCTTATTTTTTACCCAGAGAATCTTAGGTGCGGTAAATCCCGCAAAGGCAATATTGGCTGTCAATGCAGAGAGCTTTTCCTTGCCGATCACCTGATTGAGGTAATCGGTCTCCTCGCCGGTGCGACCGTCATTCCAGAGAATCGCCGGGCGAATCACCTGGTCCTGATCATCTAAGATCACCAGACCGTGCATCTGTCCGCCAAAGCTGATGCCTGCCACTGCAGCGGCATCAAAATCCTTGATCAGTTCCTTTAAGCCCTCAATGGACTGCTCATACCAATCGGAAGGATTCTGCTCGGACCAACCGGGATGAGGAAAATAAAGAGGGTACTCTCTGGAAACAATATTTTTAATCTCTCCTGCTGCATTCATCAAAAGCAGCTTTACCGCAGAGGTACCAAGGTCAATACCGACATACAACGCTTCCTGCATATGTGCTTCCTTTCTTATTGCATCTTAATAGCATCTTAATTGCATCTTCGCTGCATCTGTATTCACATCTGTGTTTATGCATCTTTGCTGCATCTGTATTCACATCTGTGTTTATGCATCTTTTACTACATTTCTGTGCTCGTATGCTTGTACGCAGGCAGACTAAGGGCGTCCTTTCGTGCCCGTGCACATTTTCAGCATAGTACATCTTTGAAAAGTTCGCAAGCACTCCTTTTCTTTTTCGTTGAAATATACAATTTTTGTCTTGATTTTTGGCTAAGTTGTCCTTTGCTGATCCCTTGCTTTTTATTGTGTCTTTCAGTTAGTTTTGCCTTACCGTGCCCCGGCACGTTTTTCCCCTTTTGAAAATTGACTTTCCATAAGGGAAAAGATAATATGAAATACAGAACTAAGGAAATGCCCATGAATTCAGCAAATCCTCCGCACCTCCGGCGGAGTGCACGGATTTGCAGGGAATTTGCTGCTTCGCAGCAAAAATCCTTCCGTTTAGTAAAACGCTTTTATCAACGTATCACTAAACTCAAAAATTGCTTTCATCGACAAAAGATGTGAGAGGAACTACCATGGCCACCATTAAGGAAATCGCAGAACTGGCAGGCGTCTCCCGGGGCACCGTCGACCGGGTATTAAATCACAGAGGCGCTGTCAATCCCAAAACCGAACAGAAGATATTAGAGATTGCCAAAGCCGTCCAATATCGTCCCAACCGGGCCGGTATTGTTTTGGCTGCCCAAAAAAAGTATCTGAAGCTGGGCGTCGTCGTTTTCGGAAAATCCAATCCTTTTTTTGATAAGGTACTGACAGGTGTTCATGAGAAAGCAGAAGAAATGAAATGCTATAACTGCACCGTAGTGATCCGCCGGGTAGGCGCCAACGCCAGGGAGCAGTTAGATGCCATCGATGAGATGATTGCCGACGGCGTCAGCGGTCTGGCCATCGCACCGGATAACAGTCCCCTGCTGCGGGATAAAATAGATACCCTGGCAGAGCAGGGAATTCCGGTCGTCACCTTAAATACGGATATAGAAAATTCCAGACGGCTTGCCTATGTGGGAAGTAATTACAGAGAAAGCGGCCGTATCGCCGCCGGCCTCATGCATATCATCAGCCCCGGTGAAACCCACGCAGGCATCCTCATCGGCTCTGAGAGTATTCTTTGCCACACCGAGCGGGTCGCCGGTTTCCGCGCTGAAATCGCCGCTCTCTATCCCCAGATCCACATTGCACAGATCGTCGACACCCACGATGACGATGTGGAAAGCTATTCCGTGACCGAACAACTGCTGCAGCGCCATCCGGAAATCAACGCCCTTTACTTTGCCGCCGCCGGCGTCTACGGGGGCTGCCGGGCACTCATCAATGCCGGCCGCAGCGGCGATGTGCGCGTCATTGCCCATGACGCGGTCTACACCACTGTCAATCTCATCCGGCAGGATGTTATCTCCGCCACCATCTGCCAGCAGCCGGAGAAGCAGGGTCGGCTGCCTCTGGAGATTCTCTTTAGCTATCTGACCACCGGAGAAAAACCGGAGAACGAACTTAACTACGTAGATTCCGATATCAGAATCAGGCAGAATCTGTAAAACCAGGATTTACAAGCATTTTTACTTTTCTTTTTCTATATGCCGGTTATGTATGCCGGTGCATAAGCTCTGATGCATAAACGCTGTTGCATATACGCTGATACACACAGCGCACAGAATATAACTTTTGCAGCAATAAGAAATCCCGTATTCACGCCATGCAGCTGACAGGCTGCCGGTCATGAATCCGGGATTTCTTATTACAGATTTCTATAAGGAGAATTTTTCAAAGCACCTTGTTTTTTCAGGTGCGGGGGCTGCCAAAACTTTTGGTATCATGGACATCATGAAGGAATTAGGCTCCGGGGAAGAAGTTCGGGGTGGACAGGTATCTGTCACCGGAATCAGGCAGGATGACTACAATGTTCTTTCCTGCATTCTCAGGGCGCTTTGCCAGCTGCACGGCTGCCCACAGAGCAGCGCCGGAGGAAATACCTACCAGAACACCTTCGCTGAGGGCAAACTCTCTGCCTGTGCTCAGAGCATCCTCACTGGCCACCTTGATGATCTCGTCAAAAATGGCGGTATCTGCCGTCTTGGGGATAAAGCCGGCACCGATGCCCTGAATCTTGTGTGCGCCGGAGGGTTCGCCGGAGAGAACTGCGCTGGTGGCAGGCTCTACTGCTACTACCTTCACTGCAGGATTCTGTTCCTTTAAATATTTGCCTACACCGGAAATGGTGCCGCCGGTGCCTACACCACCTACCACGATGTCTACCTTACCATCTGTATCTTTCCAGATCTCGGGACCGGTGGTCTCGTAGTGTACCTTGGGGTTAGCCGGATTCTCGAACTGTCCCAGAATCACAGAACCGGGGGTCTGTGCATGCAGCTCTTCTGCCTTGGCAATAGCCCCCTTCATGCCCTTAGCGCCCTCTGTCAGCACCAGCTCTGCGCCGTAAGCGCGAAGCAATGTGCGGCGCTCTACGCTCATGGTATCCGGCAGGGTCAGGATAGCCTTATATCCCTTTGCCGTCGCTACTGCTGCGATGCCGATGCCGGTATTGCCGCTGGTAGGCTCGATGATGGTAGCGCCGGGCTTTAACTTGCCGGATTTCTCCGCATCCTCGATCATCGCCAGAGCAATTCTGTCCTTTACGCTGCCTGCGGGATTAAAATACTCTAATTTGGCAATTATCTTTGCATCCTTTACATCATTCTTTGTCTCGAAATTCTTTACCTCCAGCAGGGGGGTATTGCCGATGAGCTGTGTCGCACTGGTCTTAATGTTTGCCATGTTCTTGTCCTCTCTTTCTCCGGTATGTTCTGCATGGGAACAGGTTTCGTCATTGTTCTGCTGTCAATTCATTTTCCCGTTTTCCGTTTTATTTCGTTTCATTTCGGTTTATTTCCGATTCCATGCTTTCCATGCTGTGTTTACAATGGTTTATAGTTAGCTTGTTTTGTATTTCCTACTTTTCAAGTAGGTTTATTATGTTTCATATCATACATCTCTATTTCTATGCTGTCAACATGTATTTTCATAAAAGTTTTCACCCTGAACTTTTCACTTTTCACGCTAAAGCTTTTCACTCTAAAATTCTTTGCATTAAATTTTTGTAGTCAGAATTGTTATTGATAATAAATGCCGATTGATGGAATGCTGGATTGATTGAATGCTGATAAGTGGAATGCCACCCGGTCATGCAACGAGGCGCGGCAGATGTCTCGCACCGTGCACTTTGCGCCGTTTTGCTAAGGTTCGCCTCTCGCCTTCGGATGGCCGGCCCTTAACTCGCATCCCCGCTGATGCGGGTCTGCTCAGACATGCGGGCCTATCGAGTGCGCTCTGAAAGCGCACCCGATACCATCCTGCAGCTTCGATGCGGACCTAAGCAAAACTGACGCGCAGTGCAAAGGATGCGAGCCATTCTGCCGCGCCCCGTTGCATTACATTATGACAAAAAGATAGCTGGCGTATGATCAATAACGGCACTTGACCACTCCCCGCTCACTATCGAGACGGATAGCAGTACAATAGCTAAGTGCTTGTCACTCTCCTGATGGACGTCTGCATTAGTAACATTACTGTAATATCAACCACTCACATAGCAAGCGTTTTTGCTCATCAAAGCTACATTTCTCTTTTGATAAATTTCGCAGTGATAAACCGTGCCTTGCGCACACCAAAATACCCTCCTTACTGGTTGTCCAGTAAAGAGGGTACATATCAAATACGTCATGGAACCTTCATAATTACTATGTGTGTGCTTGTTCCCATACCAAGCGGTAACTAGGCGGTAATAATGGTACCCTGTCTGCCAGCCAGTGCCTCATCTACACTGTCCAGAGAGGTGATCAGCACACGTCCGCCGGGATGCTTATCCAGGTATTCTAAAGCTGCCTCTACCTTGGGTTTCATATTCGTCTCGCCGAACTGACCCTGGGCAATATATTCCTTCGCCTCGGTGACATTCATATGCTCTACAGGCCGCTGGCTGTCCTTTCCGAAGTCGAGATAGACGCTGGGAACAGTCGTGAGGATCATCAGTTCATCTGCCTGCAGATCTGCAGCCAACTTACCGGCGATAGCATCCTTTTCGATGACAGCGGAAGCTCCCTTTAAGGCATCATCCTGAGGAATGACAGGAATACCGCCGCCGCCGCAGGCAATGACCACCTGTCCGTTATCTGCCAGCAGGCGAATAGTTTCAATCTCTACAATATCATGCGGCTTCGGTGCAGCGACGATACGCAGGAATCCCTTTCCCGGCACTTCCTCTACGAAATTGCCTTTCTTCAACTCATTCTCTGCGTCCTCTCTGGACATATAACGGCCGATCTTTTTCGTGGGAGCATAAAATGCCTCATCATAGGGATCCACCGTAACCTGCGTGAGGATGGTACTCACCGGTGTGGAATTACCTCTTGAGAGTAACTCTGCCCGCAGGGCATTCTGAATATCATATCCCACATAACCCTGGCTCATGGCAGAGCAAACGCACATAGGAGCAGGTGTATAGTCGATGTAGACACGGCGCAGTTCTGTCATTGCCTTGTGAATCATGGAGACCTGCGGGCCATTGCTGTGGGTGATGGTGAGCTGATAGCCCGCCTCCACCAGATCAGCCAGCGCCTTGGCAGTGAAGCGGACGGCATCCCATTGCTCCGTTGTTGTATATCCCAGCGCATTGTGGCCAAGTGCGACCACTACTTTTCTTTGTTTTTTCTCTTCCATAGGAACGTTCTCCTTTGTGATGATGTCGCTTTCGGATTTCTCATCTTTGCGTATACGACGCATTTATTTCAGGCATCATACAGGCAGATGACATGTGCATATCCATTGACAGAAAATACCGACGGTACTTTCTAAAAATATGTTTCGATTATATCACGTAAAGTAAAAATCGTCACTTGCTTCGTTGCAATTTGCTTGGAACTATCCTTGCAGCCTACAAGGATTTTGAGGATCTCTTATTTCTTGTTGAACCCAAACTTCCTGCTCTTGAAATGGTCAGACGGGCAAGTATGTACAAAGTGCGGTGTTTCAATAAACAGGATATTCGAGAATTATGTCCTACACTCAAAGACAGCACTATAGAAAAGGCATTTAGAGATCTGATTTCGCTCGGTGAAATCCAAAAAGAAGGCAAAGGGAAAACGACTTGTTATTATAGATTAAAATAATTCCCACAACATTTTTCTTTTCCCTTATTTACATCGTGATTTTAAGGGAATCTTTTAATTGTTAAGCGAATGTGTCTCTCTGATGTTTTAGAATCCTTTAATTGTTAAGCTAAAGTACCTCTTCTGATGTTTTAGAATCCTTTAATTGTTAAGCTAAAGTATCTCTTCTGATGTTTTATTAAGTTGAAAACACCATAGGTTTTCCATGCCCATGGCTTATGTTTATAGAAAAAGGGCGTTGATACTTGCCTATCAACGCCCTTTTTCCTGTCTGTATTGAATTATCTCGGCCTCGCGCCGCTATTGAATTATCTCAGCCTCGCGCCGCGTTTGCTAAAATCACCGCTCAGATATCATTGTCCGCAGTTTCCTGCTTTTAAGTATTCTGATTTGGAATATTCTGCTTGGAAGTATACTATTTTGCAGTGCCCTGTTTGGAAGTATCCTGCTTTGCGGCGACCACCACCAGGCGGCCGTTCTTTCGGGAGTATTCGCAGGTGGAGAGTGTCAGAAGTCCTGTGCCTGTCTCCGGGAGATCCTCGGTCTGCCAGATGGCGTAGCGCTGACACTGCTGCAGATAGCCCTGATAGATTTCCTCATTAGATAGATCAATGCATCTGTGATAGGGGAATTTCTCTGCTTCCGTTTCTGTGATCAGCATGACAAAGACAACCCGGTAGATACTGCTGCCTGTCAGAGTATCCAATTTAATTTCTCCGTTACTCTCGCAAAAATCCGCATCCTCATACAGCAGCAGATTCTGAAACATGGTCTTATCTTTCATGTTATGACCGTAGATAATGAGATTATCAGAAGCATCCAGCTGACAGTTCACATCCAGAAAGGGCGCCCCGTGAGGATTTTCTTCCTGCATAAAGTCGTGAGTGAGATAATAATCATCCCTCTCTTTGTCTGTCTGCATAACAGGATAATCAATGACGGTGTTCGGAATCCTGATCCAGCCGATCACATCACTGTTCTGCTCTTTCAGGGTTGTGAGATATTCTCTCATGCCGCTCTCGTCTTCCTCTGTTTCTTCCTCCATTTCTGTCTCATTCTCTGCATCATCAAGACCTTCCCCTTCTTCTGCCGCCTTGGCCTGACTGGCCAGATTGTCATAGAGGTCCTTTGTCTGCCTGGTAGAGCTCTGGATCTTCCACAGATTCCAGGCACTGATCAGGATGCATAAAATACAAAGGGGATATAGAATACGTTTTATTCTTTTCATATTTAATCCAGATCGATATCCTCTTCCTTCTTTCGACGGCGGTCTGTGATCTCGAAGACCAGGATCAATGCAACTGATACACCCATGATGGTCAGCCAGAACCGGGTATTCTCCGTATCTCCGGTCTTTTTAACTCCAGTGCCCTTGACATCTCTGCCTGTATTCAGTGCACCATCCTCCTCTGTGTCATTTGCTATCTCCTGCGATCCTGCCAGTGTATTCTCTGTCGTCTTCTTTTTGGCCGTCGTGACCGTGGTGGTATCGGAGGATTCCTGCGAGGAACCGCCGCCCCCGGTACCGGGCTTCTTTTCCTCCGGCTTCTTTCTCACCAGGATCAATATGGTACGGTCATTGGTGCTGCCGTCCGAGCAGGTCACCAGGGACAAGACCTGCATACGGTCAGGCTGACTTTTCAGGCTGTCAATAATGTCCCCGTGATACCAGATGCTGTTCTTTTCCAGAAAATCTCCGAAACCGCCGAGGCTGGTCTTCCACACATCGGGATTAAAAATCTCTTCCGTGCCCGCGGAAAGCTGCAGGACCGCTGCCACCTGATAGCCCCGGCTCTCTCCCGGCAAAAGCAGTGTAGCGGTAGTATTATTTCCGAAGAATGTCTTGTCCTTGAAAAGTGTCAGATCACCGAACATGAGATGCTCGTCCATATTGTGTCCGTAAATCAGGGTATAATTATCCGAGAAATCTGCGCTGTTCCGCACATCCATGAAAATGCTGCCGGCCAGAGAAAAGTTCCCGTACACATCCTTATTCATGTAGTCTAAGTCTGTATCGCCCTGCACCACAGGATAATCTATGTTCGTCCCGTCTACGGTGATCCAGGCTGTCACCTCGCCGTTTATTGCCCGGAGCTGATCAAAGCTGGGGCCGCTCTCCCCTTCCTGGGTCGGCTTTAACTGCCGGATCTGATCCTGGACATTGGTGGCTGCCTGATAGACCTGGGCATTGTCCAGGATGGCATATCCTGCATAAAAGGAGGAAGCCGCCACTACAATGCCGACGACCCATCCATATATTCCGTTTAAAGCTCTGAGAATAATGCGCCCCATAAAATAAACTCTCCGATTCTTCTACTATTTTTACCTTCGTCTGTTATCCATAATCTGTCTGCCTGCTAACAGCGATCACAGATGACCAATACTGGTAATCACTGCGTCTAGCAGGCTCTGCTGATCGTCTCTGTCAGCTAAAACGTATAACAGAAGGGAATATCTCAAACAGGATCACCCTATCTGAGGGAATGCCATTAAAAATCACTACTCTTCCAACGCATATCTGCCCCTGCGCAGGTAAAGAAATGTCACCACGCCTGCCAACAGCAAAATAGCTACGTAAGGAGCATCCTCTGTCACCACACCGATATCGATGGTGGACTCCTTGACATTCTCGATGATCACATGATCCAGGTCATCGCTGATGCTGCCGGTCACCTTGGCATTGTCCCAGCTGCCGGTGCTGTTTCTGTCTTTATTGCCTTCCACGCTGACGGTGTCTGCCTGATAACCTACACCATTAAATTGGCCTGCTGCATCCTGCGTACTGATCTCGGCGCCCTCGGCTCCAACTGTTCCGTAAGTAAAGTTATGAACATATTTATCGTCTGCAGGCTGTGTCTCTGTGATCTCATATTGCACACCGTAGGGGATATTGTCAAATTCCACGGTGGTGCCGTCTTTGACACAAAATTCTATACTGCATGTTTGGTTGTTATGGTTGGAACCCGTCACGGTATCTGTCCAATTAATACTGGTAGGATTCTCAGTCTGTGAACCGCTGGTATTGTAAAAATTCTTATAGGTAATATCACTTAACATGCTGGCATTACTGGCATTGGTAAATTTCACCGTTACCTTGAACAGCTCATTCTTGTCACCCGCATTGCCGGTCACCTTCTTCTCAATCTTTAATGTGCCCGCGTAGTATTTATTTTGGATATAATTTACTTTCTTGTCGTTTTGACCACTTGTATTCTGATAATTGTTCTTAGACCACGCCTCATAGGCTTCATTTGTAATCGTAGATGCTGCATCCGGCGCTGTCTTATGCAGGGTCACGGTTCTGATATAATTCCCCTTTGTATCTTCATTGGTCACCTGCACGTGGATATAGTAAATACCATTATGCTCACCATTGGCTTTTGTGATATCTTCTGTCTGATTATCATTGGTGCCGTAGAGAACACCGGCTACGTTGTTGTCGGTTTCTGTCACCTTGTACCAGTAGTCGCCTACTGCCTCATAGGCGGGCACGGTCAATGCCACATAGGCCTTTGTGTCAGCGCCTGCTGCTCCTGCCGGCGCAGCAATGGTAAAGACGCCGGATGTGCTTGCTGCGGGAGTAACTGTGCCATCACCACCGTTTTCACCACTCACGTCATCTCCGCCTCCCACACTGGTGACAACGACAGCACCATCTCCGGTGGTTGTGTCAGTGCCGCCTTCACCCCCGGCAGCGGATGTAGCGGTAAAAGTAGGCATGGTATCTTTTGTGTACTTTGCATAACCGTTTCCGTCATCACCCACGTTCCACAGGCCGTATCTCTCTATGGTGATCTGGAAATTCTCCGCAGGACTCTTACCCGACTGGGTTTGGGATCCATTGACGTAGTCCTTGAGCAGATTGATGACGGTGGTATCTGCAATACTCCCATTGCTGGTGTTCAGATTACTATTTGTTACCGTCGCAGCTGCAGGCGCAGATGTCTGCGTGTCCGACGTGGATGTCTGTGTACTCGACGTGGATGTCTGTGTACTCGACGTGGATGTCTGTGTACTCGACGTGGGTGTCGTATCGCCCGCTGCATAGGCCATCATTCCCGTCCCCATGGTCAGGGGCAATGTCAATGACAAAAGCACAATTCCTTTTTTTATATGTTTATTCACAATAATCTCCATTTCGCAGGCGTTTATGCTGCATGATCCACAAACCAATCAAAAATCCACTTCAGATTTCTCCAAAATGGTCGTGCACACTGACATCTTTCAACCCTTCGCTTCATGTCCTATGTCATCTCGTGCTCTGTTAATTCGGGATCAGTGCTATTGGTGACACCTGCTGTACCGATAGCTGTCTGCATCTTCTCCTTGAAGCATCTCTTTAGAGAATCTCTTTTAGATACTTCTTTTAGATACTTCTTTTAGATACCTCTTTTAGATACTTCTTTGAAATACCTCTTTGAACTTCCTCTTTGAAATACCTCTTTGAACTCACTCTTCTAAATCCCTCTGCGCCTTAAAACACTCACGATCTTGGCTTTCACGGCTTTCGTCTCCACGGGGCCATAGTCCCGGCTGTCGGTGGTATTGGTCCTGTAATCCCCCAGGAGATAGACGCAGCCCTCCGGCACCGTGATGGGATAGGTCTGTCCTTCCCTGGGCTCTGTGGGGAATGCGATCTCGCCGGTCTGCCGGGTGCCGTTGACGTAGAGATAACCATCCTCGGTGATCTCCACGCTGTCTCCGGCGATGGCCACCACCCGGCCAATTACTTCTTCTCCTGCTACCGTGGCAGCCACCACATCGTTTTTGACATAGCTGCTTTCCAGCCGGTATCCCAGCAGCAGATCACCGTGGAGGATCGCAGGATACATATCTGTGCCCTGTGCCGCTGTCAGGTAAAACACCTGGGTAAAGGCAATCCAGAGGATCACTGCCATGATAAGAATGTTTTTGCCAAGCTCTGCATAACTTCTGCGCAGATTCACTTTATATCTTCTGATTCTGATCTGTCTGCGAACTTCCGATAAAGGGTGCAGATCCTGATCAATTTCCATCTGCCTTACCACCTCCTCTGTATTGCTGCAGGAGTGCCTCGTATCCGGCGCGCTGCTGCAGCAGGGCTCTCTCATAGAGGTCATTGAGCTCCTCCATTTTTTTCAGCACATCCGCTTCATCCACGCCGCCGAATATCTTTTTCTTAAATTTGAGGCTCTTTACCCAGGAGAGAATACTCTCCCGGTTCTCCTCGATGGTGCCGATGGTATCGATGGTACGATTTTCCATCTGTGTCCTGCTCCTTCCTATAGGCTCTAATACTTTCTGCGCCTTCTTCTGTAACGATAGAATAACCAGGCTGCCGGTATGAGCAATGCTGCGGCTGCCAAAGGTGCCTGCTTCTCATTTACTACGCCTACATCGATAGCCGCCTCCTTGTCATTGGTCAGTTCGATGATGACCTGACCGGCACTCTCCAGGGTCAGCTTGATTGTCCCCTTTGTATTACCCTCTGCATCCTCTTCCGGCGGGAATGTCTTTGTAGTATTACCGCTCGCATCCAGAATCTTCACAGTAGCTGCATAGTCGCCGGTCTCGCTTATGATCAGGGTCGCTCCCTTCGGGATGGCGTCCTTGCCGAAGGCCAGGGCATTCGCATTACCGGATGCACCTTCACTTCCTGCGCTGCCGGTAATGCTGCCGGCCTTGGTAATCAGACCGGTGACAGAATCATAGGTCTCATCTGCCTTCAGCTTAATGGTCTTTTCTGCAATCAGTGTGGTCTCATTCTGTACATTGCCCGGTTCGTAGACACTAAGTTTGATCTCAAAGGTGCCGTTTAAGTCGCCCATATTCCCCTCCACTTTCTTGGTCAGAGTAAAGGATGACGACTGGATATTGACGGCTGTAAGTGCCTGCGTGTTCTGAGCTTCGTTGTTCGTGAGAGTAATCGGACAATCTCCTGTTTCTGTGCCTCCCTCAGTATAGCTGCTTAGTCTTCTCAGGGTGACCTTTCCGGTAGTATCTACCGTCAGGATCACACCGTCTTTTAATTCCTTACCAAGGTAATACTTGTCCACTGCCTTGGTCTCCTGCAGCAGATAGGATCTGCCATGGAGCAGCAGACCGCCGGGGATAGTGAACTGACCATTATTGTCTGTCGTGAATGTCCAGGTGTTCGAGGAATCATTATATTTACCTGTAGTGCCGACTTCCGTCTGACTGTAACCTGTTCCGAAGGCACTGCCTGCAGCAGCACTTCCTTCACTGCCGCTGCCGCTCGCATAGGGCTTTAAGGTAAATTCTGCTCCGACGAGCACTGCATTGGTCTCCTTGTCCTTTTTCGTCAGCGTGATGCCCACTCTCTTATCGTAGATCTTGATCGTGGTCTGCTGATTATCCAGCACTGCGCACTTATTGTTCTGAATCAAGTAGCCGCCTGTGGTACTCACAATGCTGTCAATCTTGGAACCATCCTCTGCCACGTGGAATACCACCACGGCATCTGCCTGATAACCGGTTGCTGCCTTTGTCTCCTGCAGCTTGTAGGTGTGTCCGGCAATGATGCTCTCTGTAGGCAGCATGAGCTTGTCGTCCTCTGCTGTAACTTGACTTTCTCCATTTGCCAGCTTATGAGTACAGGATGCTACCCCTGTCGTATCTCCGTCCGTTCTGCAGGTATCTGTCAGAGTGAACCGAGCTCCTGTGCCCTTCACCTCTTCGCTCTCACCGAATTTCTGGATATAGAGCTTGATGGGTGTATCGGCCATGGTCACGGTCTTATCACTTACCGGTTCCAGCTTGCCGCTTGCATTCTTCACCTGCACATTACCCTGCCGGTCTATGGTGAATACCACAGAACTCGTCTGCAGCTGATAGCCATTGGGGGCTTTTACCTCTACCAGATGGTAGGTCTTGGTTGTGGTTGTGCTTGCACTCAAATCTGCGGCTGCGGCATTGTCAGTAGGCAGACCGTAGATGATCACCTTGCCATCTGTCCCTGTGGTGGCCTTGCTGATTTTCTTAGATGCCTTTTTATCTGCAGAAGCATAAAACTCTACCGCAATGGGCTTTCCATCTATACCCAATTTATAACCGCCGTTTCCGTCATCCTCGTAAACCACAAACTCCGCACCGGCCAGTCCCTTGGTCTGGCTCACGCCGGCCTCGGTGTCCACGGTATTGGTCTTATAGAAGGTGACATGGTTCTTTGTGTTGGTGTCTGTAAAAGTGCGGTTATTTACGCTTGTCTGGTCACTTGTTTCACTGCCGTCGATCGTAAAGGTAAATTCATGCGCCTTCCCGGTCTGGCCACTGCTCTGACTGTCGGATTGACTGTCGTCCAGAACATAGCCGGAAAGCTCTGTCTTTTCTGTCAGCTTGTAACTGCCATTGGGTAAGCCCATGATGCAGATCTGACCGTCCTGCACATTTGCGCCAACGCCTGTTATTTCTGTCAGGCTCCAGGTACCATCTGTCGACTTTGCAGCCTTATAGCTCTCGCCGGTGGTCACATCGATGGAAGTCTTCAGGAAGTACTCTGTCAGATCATTGCCGCTTCCATCCTTCGGGACATCGGTTCTGGAAAAGGTATAGACGACACCGTTTAATTTTTCCTGTGAATTGGCATCTGTCTTGGTCAGGGTCACCTGGTTCGGGGTGTTGCTCCAGGAATAGTCTGTCGAACCGGCACTGGCACTAACATCCATGATCTGTGCCTTATTATTCACATACAGGTTGGAAAGGTTTGTGCCTTTCTCTGCATCTCCCTCTGTCTGCTCTGTGACATCCACAGGATCCAGGGTCTTCACCACCAGCTTACGCACTGTGGTATCCAGCAGGTAGCCTGCCGGTGCTGTCAGCTCCTTGATGTAGTAGGTGCCGGACAAAAGGGTGAAAGGATAGTCGGTGTAAACTTCAGTACCTGCTGCGCTGCCTGCTGTATTGCCTGCTGTATTGCCTGCTGTATTGCCTGCTGTATTGCTATCGCCTGCTGCGCTGTTTCCGGTATTGGCTGCATCACCTGTGGTACCGGTACTTCCTGTACTTACGGATACGCCAAACGCTCTCAGATATGGCAAACCGTTTGCGTCATTTACATTCAATGTCGCGGCGCCATCCTGATTTTTGTTCGTCAGGATCATCTTGGCGGCGTCTGTGCCTGTGGGATCCTTTGATATCATACCGGCTACCTGTTTATCAGACGAGCATGCCTGGTCCGTATAGATGCCGAAGTATGCCGTATTTCCTTTGCCGGATTCATTCTTATTATAGTCTAAAGTCTCATAAGTATTGTCCTGTTTCTTCTCTCCTGTCTTTGTAAAGGTAACTACGCCTCGGCTCTCCAGATCCAGCGCGCTGCCGTCACTGCTCTGTGCGCTGCAGCTATCCCCTATAGTATGTGTTCCGGCATTGCTGTTCGCCGCCACATAGGCTGCCTTTAATTTAAGAAAAAAGCTTCCTATCTGCGTGGTGCTGATCCAGGCGGTGCCGTGTTCACCGGTATCCTTTAATGTACTGCCTCCACTAAGAGCTACCAGTAATGTCGTCTCTCCGGTGCCCACCTTGAAGGTGACGCCGTTCTTCCAGACAGTGAAGCCACTCGGTGCCTGGGTTTCCTGCAATTTATAGGTGCCGGCTACCAGGTATTTCTTCTCATTGCCATACATACCCTTGTCATTTTGCAGGTTGCCGTTTGTGTCTGTAGTTACATTCGTTACATAGTTCTCAAATTTTTCTGTTGCTTCATTCTTCTTTAAAATCTTGAAGGCTGCACCGCTCAGGCTGCCATCACCGGAAGATGTAATACTAGGTGCCAGGTAGGCGGCCTTTTTACTCAGGTTTACAAAGCCGTAGATCATACGGTTGGTAACGGTGGTCTGGGTATCGCCGAACTCAGGGGATTTTCCCACCTGATCCGTGGCTGCTTCCGTACCATATTGGTAAGAAACCATGTAGGCACCATTGGTATAGGTGCTGTCTTTGCTGTATACCTCTTTACCGTTGATCTTTGTTTCTACGGCACGGTAGGTGATTTTCTTTCCTTCCGCCGTATATTTGGGCAGGTCCTTCCAGTTGCCCTTCTGTGACATATCGTTGGCTGTCTTGGTGGACAATGTGATGTCTTTGTAACCCGGCACCTCCGCTGTCGTTACATCTGTCCAGCCATCTCCGGCAGCGCCATCTGTCTCCTGTCCCTCTACCTTTCTCTGCAGCTTAAAGGTTGCTGTGAATTTATTGCTGCTGTCTTTTTCTGCCTCATTGGCATTCTGCCAGATTTTCTTTACGGTATAGCTCTGGCTTTCGATGTTCGTAAAGGTCGTGCTGGTATTTCCGGTATCGTTGTCAGTGGTCGGGGTTCCTTCTTCCGTCACATATCCTGTAACCGGGTGCTCTACGATTTTGTATTCCAGCACATTACCGTTTTGATCATACATCGGCAGATCATTCCAGGTCACTGTCAGATCATTTCCTGTAGCAGCAGAAGAAACTGTCTTTAATTTGCACGATTTACCGGTATCGTCTGTCCCCGATGACGAGGAAGTATGGGATGACCAATCTTTGCCATCGGTAGGAATGTTCTTACCGCCGTAGCAATGCCAACTCGTCTCATCAGCCGTCTTATAGAGCAATTCGAAAGTGGCTGTGGCAGCAGGCGTACCTGCTGACGTCGAAGCGTCTACTGTATTAACCCATTTCTTCGTAGCGGATACGGACTTGCTCGGTTCATCCTTTATCAGCTTATTAGTGATCGTGCTCTCATTGCGGCTCAGTGTAGTGTTATAATAATGCACCTTACCCACGCCCTCAGCATTTTCACCGCTGTAATCGGTTATATCCTTGTAGTTCTGTGCTCCCTTCGGTGTCAAAGGATCACCGGTTCCATTTGTTAACAGGCTTCCGTTTGCATCATAGGTAGCCCCGGTGTGCACCTCCATGGCGCGGTAATAGAGGGAGTAGGATTGATGCTTGTGAGATGTTTCATCTTCACTCTGAACCCATTTCACCTCAGCCGTGGGCAGATCCTCCAATGTCTTTGTCCAGCCTTCTTTCTTGGAAATGGTAAAGGTGTAAACTTTTCCGCTTACATCCGTCACATTTTCCCATTCCCCGGCTGTACTCGATGCGTCTTCTGTACCTTCCACATCTGATTCTGAGGCAGTAGCGGCTGCATCATCTACTGTATAAGTCTTCTTTTGCAGGATGAATGTCAGCTGGTCCGGCCTGGACTGATACAGATCCTCACTGTCATATACCCATTTCTTTGTAACCACCAGGGAGGTGGCACTCAGGGTGTTAGTAAGCGTGGTTTTGGTTCCATCCTCCGACACATTCGTTGTGCATTCGTAGGCACCGGCCTTGCAATGGAGCTGGTCGCTGCCGCCTTCCTCTGCCGGTTCCGTCGGAACACCGCCGATTGCAGTCTCTATGCAGCGATAGGTATACGCCTTGCCATCCTTATCCTGTGTAGGCAGATTGGTGAACTGATAGCCCCAGGAAGCATTTTTGGTGTTGGCAATGACATTCTTACCGGTCAATTTTACAGAGACAATCTTCTGTCCTTCGCTGTTAGTGCTTACGCTTGGCAAACCATCCGACCAGGTTCCGGTTGTCTCATTATATGTACCGGTCTGGTTGTCATTAACTGTAATGTCGTTCCATGTACTTCCTCCGTCTGTGGAACGCTGCAGCTTAACAGTGATCTCTTCCGGCCGAAGATTGTATTTGTTATAACCATCTGACCAGGTCTTCCGCACATAATAACTGCCGTCAAATTGATTGGTCATTGCCGGCATAGTTGCTGTGTTGCTGTTTACATTGACGGATACACCATTGGCTTTCTTATAACCTGCTACCTGCTCTTCGCTTAGAATATAGGTATAAGGCCGGCCGTTAGCGGCATAGCGGGGCAGGTTGTAGATCTTATAGCTCCACTCTGCTGTAGTTTTGTCATCCCCATAAGTCCATACTATGTAAGGCGTTGTGATATTCGAATCCTCAGCAGTTTTTGTCTCTAAATCTACCTTTGTTGCCGTTACCTGATTGCTCTGTCCGCTCTCATTATCCGTTTTTCTGGTCAAGGTGACGTTAATACTCTTAGGCCTTATTCCCTCCAGGTTTGCATAGTCATTCCACTTCTTTGATCCGGAGAGGATCACAGTTCCTGCCTGATCATAGGAATTGGTCGTGCTGACCGTTGTATTGATCTGCGCATCTTCTACATTCCAGTTAGACGGCAGACTTGTCACGTCGCAGCGATTATTATTTTTCAGATCTTCATTGGCAGTATTTGTTTCCTCGATGGTTTCTTCCTCACCATCTGTTTTGCCTTCTGTTTCGCCTTCGACTTTTTCATTCTCACCCGTTTCAGTTTCAACGGTTTCATCTTCATAGGCTATTGTGTACCCGTTAATAGCCTTTTCGGTGATGTAATAACCGTATTGCTTACCAGCAGGAGAAAAAATGCGAAGATTATCGAAGGTATAACTTACCTCTGCTTTTGGATCACTATTATACTGTTCCGCAAACTCCGCTGCGGAAATGGTATGGTGCGCGATTTGCTTTGCTGTAGCAGCCTCATTACCGATCTCATATCGATACAGTTCGTAGGTAACAGAAGGGAATTTATTCTCTCCTGCTTTAATCGCATCTTGCAGATTATCAAGTGCTGCTCTGTTCCATTTCTTTGTCACCGTAATGGAGCGAAGATTGATGTTGGACTTAAATTCGTTTGTAATGGTGCCGTTGTCATTCTTACTGATATACAGCTGCCCTGCAACCTTATTGCTCTCTTCACTGCCCTCAAAGCTTTCTCTCACCATATAGGTGTATCGATTTCCTTCTCCGTCGAACTTAGGCAGCTTATAGAAAGGCGTACTACCTGTTTCCACCTTGCAGAGATAACCTTTCTCTACATCAGCGGCAATACTCTCCGCTGTATCCTCGGAGGTATCCGGGAAGTTATATATGGTTTTGTCCTTGGAGCCTTCCGTGCTTCCTGTCAGATGCGTGGTGTCGATTTTGGTGAGTTTATTACTCTTTATGAATTCGTTAATTTCACTCTCTGTCATGATTTGAAGATCTTTAGTTGTGACCTCACGATCTGTCGTGCGATAGAGGGTGATCACGGGATCCGGCAAATCCTCTTCCGTGTAGCCGTCCAATCCCTTCCAGATCTTCTTCCCCCGCAGGTTCATAGTACCTGTAATGGTATTGGTAAAGACCTCGTAGGTTCCTCCCTCACGCAACTGCTTTGTCTCAGCCTTACTCTCATAGGTTCCCAGTACGGTCTCGCCATTGTTAGACATCGTCTCCTTAAAGACATAGATGTAGGCTTCTCCTTTCTCATTGTACTGGGGGAGATCTTCCACCGTGATTTTCCAGTTATAGTCGGTTTCCTGCTCCGTCATACCGAGATCTGTAGCGGAATACTCTGTCCACACAGGATCCTTGTGATCCGCATATTTTTTATAGGATTCCAGGTTTTCCACTGCAGTATCCGGATGTTTTTCCTGATCACCTCTTAAATAGCGATATACCTCTATACGCAGATCCGGTCTGTTATCCGCTCTTATGCCCGCATCTTTCCAATACTTGTAGGCAAAGTGGCTGGTAGTGCCGTAAGCAGTATTGGTAAATTGGACCTTGTAGGTTCTTTCCTTTCCTGCATCCTCAATGGCGGAAACGGTCTTTTTACTTGTATATGTCGTGGTGCCGCTTCCCTCTATAGTGCCTGTATCCTTTACTACTTCCTCTATACTGTAGATGTAGGGTTCACCGGCAGCGTCAAACATATCAAGGCCGGTAATAGTGAAGAGCCACTTTTGGGCTATATTTTCTGCATCCGTCGTTGCGGCCTTTACGGTGATCCTTCCAAGTTGTCCATCAAGCTTTACCTGACAGGAATCCACTTGGGATGTCCCACCGCTTTCTTCGCCCTCAGCGGAGGTACTGTCTGTTTTCTCAGTCTGTACCTCTACGGTTTCCAGAATATTCTCATATTCATCTCCATTGCGATAGAGCTGGAACTGCACGGAATCAGGGCGCTCACTATTCGCGTTATTGTCATCCTCCCAAGTCTTGGTGACATGGATGGATGCCTCTCCGGCTCTGGTATTGGTCAGAAGTGCCAGGCCCTCGGATACATTTGCTGTCACAGTTGCTATATACATACGGTCACTATTTTCCATATAGCCTGTGATCTTATAATCCTCACTCCCACTTGCAGCTCCGAAAAGCTGTTCATAAGTATATCGAGGAGCAACTGCACCACTGTCATTGCTGTCTGCGCCAACCTCCAGAATAATGTAGTCCTCCATTCCACGCTTGGATTGCTTTGCTTCCTCCTCACTCAGTATTGCCTTGTCTATATATGCATAATTCAGGTAACTGGTGTACTGATCCTCTTTTTTTAAAGTAATTTCCTTATATTTTAAATTGGAATCGTTATACTGCAAACTGTTCAGGTCTACAAACGAATTCTCTGTATCCCCTGCTTCGTCCGCACTCCCTGCCTTCTCCAGAGCCTCTTTCAGCTGCTCCCGCAGGTAAACCCGTACTGTGACATCGCCCCGGCTCTCTTCATCTCCGTTATCCTGCCAGATCTTATTAAAGGTAATGAAGCCGCGTCCGCCTCCCTCAGATACATAGTTGACGACTTTGGTTCCCTCCGTCGAACGATAATAGGTGGAAGACCACTTGCTTGCCGGTTCCTGATTATTTGTGATTGTCTCGCCATCCTTCGTCACAAAACTTACTTCTGTGGCACGATAGTAATATTCGTATCCCTCCTCGTCATATTTGGGAAGGTTCTGGATTGTAAGAGAATAATCCTTTCTTTTTTCAAAGGTTTTAGAAGCACTCTCCTGCTCTACATTCTCTTTTTCCACGGAGATCTTCCAAAGTTCTCCATCTGCAGGACTTACCATCTCATACTGGCTGTCTGTCTCCTTTGTGGACCGTCTCTCCAGCTTGAAATTAATGGACTGAATCAGTGCAAGATCCTCATCTGCGATGCTATTTGCCCACTGTTTTGTCAGAGTATACTCTCTCTTGGCTGTGATGGTATTGGTCTGGGTATACCGATACTGATTCGTTCCATCCCCCTTAGAGACTACGCCATCATAGGTGGTCTTTACAGCATATTCGTTGCCCTTGCTGTCCTTGATCGTGGTATTACCGGCAGTATCCGTCGTCACTGTCCACGCATTTCCGTCTGCGTCTGTGACGGTCTCCACCAGCTTGGCGTCGCCCATATCATAGCGTCTTCCCTCACTGTCATAAGTATTGACATAGTAGGACACTTCCCCATGGCTGACCGTAGAAGAGAAGCCCGTGATCGTCTGTGCTGTCTTTGCAGCATCCTCTGAGAGCTCGTCATAGGAACTTTGTGTATCAGAAAGAACAGGCAGATCGTCATAGTTAACTCCTTCGTCTGCGCTGGCCATTATCTTTACCTGTACTTTGACACCGTCTATGCTTCCTGTCCCACTGGGATTATTCCACACTTTGGTGACATGGACTTCTTCTTTCTTGCGGCGCACATTGGTGATGGTGCCTTTGGTGGGAACTCCATATTTGCAGGTATTGCCCTCACTATCTGTATACCGGATCTCATAACCACTCGCATTGGTGCCGGAGAGAGTCTCTCGAACGAAGTATACGTATTCATGCCCCTGATCATCATAAGCCGGCAGCTCATAGCCTTCCGGCATAGTGGTCACCGTCTCTGATGTGAACTCTATATCTTCATTATTATTAGTAGTATCAAGGTTATAGGTTGCGATCTTCTCTGTGCTGCTGACTGCATCACTGCTGCTCTTAAATACCACCTGCGATGCCTTGCCGCTCTCAAACGCCTGGTCAATGCTTTTTGCATCACACGTTCTGTATCGCCACAGTGTGACAGTGGCTGTAGGTCTGGTAGCACTGTTTCCTGTAGGATCCTTCCAATCTTTCGTTGCATTGAATGGTTCGGTCTTCTTATTTAATACTTCTGTGATGGTTCCGTTGTTGTGACAAAGTGCTATGTCATTGCCATAGTTGCCGGAGCCATTATCATAGTAAGCTATGTATTGGTCACTCACCTGCCCGTAGCTGATACTTCCATCAGTACTGATATAGCCGTGCACCAGCACGTAATCATACTCCTGATTGTCATCATTGTATCGGGGCAGACCGGTGATGTCGATCGTCCAGTTTTCACCGGAAACGTCTTTTGACACCTTAACGCCGGACAAACCAATTAAAGAATCCGCATTATTCACAAGTTCATAGTTGCTTCCAACCCGTCTGTACAGCTTCAGTCTACTCAGAACGGTGCTTTCAGCAGGACGATTCTCTTTGTTGCTGGCATCATTCCAATAGATTGTCGCGTGGAAGTCCTCCTTCTCCCGGAAGGTGAACGTTCTCTTTGCGGCTGTTCCTTCCTCTGTACTGTCTGTATAGGAAGAAGTGTAATTGCTTAATTCCTGATCTGTGACCACCTGATAGGAAATGGCTGCTCCATTCTTATTTACAGCCGGCAGTCCCTTATAGGCATACTCTCCCAAGGCAGCCTGAGACGTATCAAGGCTGGGGACCTTGGTGAGCTGCAGATCACCGCAATTTTCCGCAGTGAGATCTATCCACTCATCCGAACCTTCCACCTTGTATTGCAGCTTAAAATTGTTCGCTGTCAAAGTAGGACGGTTTGCGCTGTTATTGTCAACCCACTTTACATTAAAGTTGACAGACTGGTTCTGGCTGTAATTGGTCGTGGTGACGGTGAGATTTTTCCCTTCCTCAATTGTGCCCTTAGCAGAGCCTGTAGCTGTTTTTCCTGCGCCTTCCTTTGTTGCCGTCGTCTTATATGTACCGTCAAAACGATAGCTCTCTACACTGCTTTGGGTAATCGTATACGAAATCCCCACAGGTACCGTGATCGTTGTTTTAGTTGCTGCATTGGCTGCAGGGTTATAGGTTTTTGTGACGTTTTCCTTTCCTTCTAACGCAGAATTACTGAATACTGCTGTCATAGGAAATGTTGTGGTATTCGTCCCATCTGCCGGCACAATCGTGGGATCCAGCGTAATCGTCTGGGATTTCAAAGTGAGCTTTGCTGTGACGGCGACGGTAGTTACCTTATCACCGCTGAAAGAACTATTCTGGATGGTATTCTCTTTATTATCAGTGTATTGATAATAAGGCAGGGTAGGCATCATAAATACCCTGTAGCTGGTGACATTATATATCTTACCATCCTCAGCCTTTACCTTTTTGGGCACATTAGAAACAGTAAAGGTTCCACCGCCGTTTCCGTCATGATCCATAAGCAGATAGAACTCGTCCTTAGAAGATCCATTCTGAGGCGTAAAGGTTTTTGTCACTTCCTTTCCTTCACCGTCTGTATAGACCTGCTCGATCCTGATAATGCTCTCGTCAAACACCGGCTGACGTACCAAAGCGTTCCAGTTCACTCCATCCAGCGTTTCATCAAATTCAATGTTGCCCTGGATGCTGAACTTTCCTATTTCCTCATCAATCGCCTCGGCCTCGGTATCTGCAAAGATGACCTTGTAAGTTCTGGTGCCGGTGCCGTTTTGCACGCTAAAGAGACAGGAGGTCTCCTCACCTGTCTGGATGTTCTCGGATATAGTATAGGTAAAGTGAATCCTGCCGCCTAAATCTCCTTCCTCCGGGATCTCCCGCAGGGTTATGGTCACCTTCTGTCCGTCTATGGAGCATTCATAATAGGAATCTTCTGTGCTGGCACTGAGGTCTGCAAAGCAGGAGGGTAATGAGAACTCTATGTAATCGGAGTCCTTTACCTCTCTGTCTGCTGTGGATCTGCCGCAACTAAAGGCCAGATCAAAGCCACCCTTTCCGGATAGATCCGCATCGATCTGTGAGAAGTCGAACACTTCCACACTCTGCCCGTCTTCCTCTGCGCTTCCTGTGGCCGCGCTGTGCTTCGCGCCATCCGTATCTTCCATATAGAAATCGGAAACAGTCAGGCTGACGGAGCACTCCTCTACTGTGCCAAGGTTAATGGGGGAAGATTCCTGTGCTTCTTTCTCTGCCTTTTCCTTTTCCAGCTTTTCTTTCTCAAGCTTCTCTTTTTCCAGTTTCTCCTGCTCAGCTTTTTCTTTTTCCAGTTTTTCCTGCTGCGCCTTTTCCAGTGCTTCCTTTTCCTCAGCGGCTTTTTTCTCTTCCTCTGTGAGGTTTTCTGCAGAATTATTCTTAGAAGAGGATTCTGTGGAAGAAGTGTCTGTGCTTTCGCTGCTGTCTGTGGAAGAATCCTGACTGCCGTCCGCAGATGTGCTCTGGCTGCTGTTCGTGGATGCATCCTGGCTGCCGTCTGCAGATGTGCTCTGGCTGCTGCCAGCGGATGTATCCTGACTGCTGTCCGTAGATGTGCCCTGGCTGCCGCCTGCGGATGTATCCTCCCCGCCGGCATTTTCCGTTGTACCGGCAGCGGAAGAAGCCGCCTCGCCGCCTCCTGCATTCGATGATGTATCTGCAGCAGTACCGCTCTGTGATTCTTCGGATTGCTGGGAAGTCACCACCGTCTCCTGTGTCTGCAGGGAAGCACTGTCTTCCTGGGCTGCATAGGTAGTAACATTGCTGTTGGTAACCACCATTAGGGCGGCCAACATACCGCAGAATATTCTTTTATACGTAGATTTTCTCATCCTAATCCCCATTCCGCAGGCGTCACCAATCGCTGTGCGAAAACAATGAGAATCTCTGGTTCTCATTTGATATCGAGGGTGTTTCCGCACCAGCCCTATTTCCGGACAGTTTCGCTGTGAAGCTATTTATGCAGCTGTCTGCAAGCCTGCTATTTTATTTAATATCTGTAAATTCGTTCAAAACACTTATACAGAGTATATTCTACCCCCCCACTTACCTTCTTGCAACATTTTCGACAATGAGAAATAGAAAAGAGCACAATTCCGTATCGGAATTGTACTCTTTTCACATAAATCAGTATCTTTAGCTGTATCTAAATCTGCATCTATATCTATATCTGTATATGCATCTTCATCTTTGTTTGTGTCTTTGTCTTGTTTTTGTCTGTATCCTTGTCTGTTCACTCCCCGCTACTCTCTCATCTCCGCTGCTGCCAGAAGGGCTGCACCGATGATGACGCCGAAATCGCCGATATTGAACACCACATTTCTCATAGCCTCGCTGCCAACGCCGAAGCTGACGTAATCCGTCACCTTCTTTTTGCACACCCGGTCCAGGGTATTGCTGCAGGCACCGCCAAAAAGCAGGGCCAGGGCGGCATTAAAAAGCACATCTTTTTTATGGATAAAAGAATAAACGCAGACGCCGGCCAGGGCGCCCGTCATATACAGAGAAAGATGCCGGATCAATGCCGGGTGCTGCTGCCCGGCATTCAGCATAGCGCCCTCGTTGCGGCTGCTGCGAAAGACCAGCAGCCCCCCGGCCAGCTTTCTCTGCTCGCCTTCCTGCATGGTTTTCTCTACTTTATGTTTGATCAGCTGATCCACTGTGAAAATACCGGCAGACACAGTCGGATAGATCATTGGACAGCCGTTCCCTGTCTTAAGCATCCTTTTCCTCCTGGGAAGCCTCCGGGGTGCTGCTCTCTTCCGCGGCTTCCACTGTCTGCGTTATCTCAGGAATCGCACAGCTCTGTCTGTGCTCCCTCTCTGAGCGGATCTCGATCTTCGGGCCGCCCTTTCCCTCGATGTAATCTCTGGTAATGGTCACAGTACCTATATTGTCATCCTTAGGAATCTCATACATGATATCCAGCATAAAGTCCTCGATGATAGCCCGAAGGGCTCTGGCACCGGTGTCCTTTTTCAGTGCCTTCTCGGCAATAGCTTCTAAGGCGTCGTCCTCAAATTCAAGCTTCACCTCGTCTAATTCCAAGAGCTTTTGATATTGCTTCAGGATAGCATTGCGAGGCTCCTTTAAGATCTTCACCAGCATGGAAGCATCCAGCCCCTGGAGTGTGCAGACGATGGGAAGTCTGCCCAGAAATTCCGGAATCATGCCGAACTTCCGCAAGTCCTCATTAGTCACTTTGGAGAGAATGTCCGCGTCTTTATCGTATTTATCCTTCAGCTCCGCGTTAAAGCCAAGGGAAGTGCGTCTGGTCAGGCGTTCTTTGATGATATTTTCAAGGTCAGGGAAGGCACCGCCGCAGATGAAGAGGATATTCTCCGTGTTGACGGCAGTAAGGGGCACCATGGCATTCTTGGAATTAGCGCCTACAGGCACCTCTACCTCCGCTCCCTCCAGGAGCTTTAACATTCCCTGCTGCACCGCCTCTCCGCTGACGTCTCGGGAATTGACGTTTCTCTTTTTGGCAATTTTATCGATCTCGTCGATAAAGACGATACCCTTTTCCGCCTTCTCCACATCATTGTCCGCTGCGGCCAGAAGCTTACTGATGACACTCTCGATGTCATCGCCGATGTAGCCGGCCTCTGTGAGGGATGTAGCATCTGTGATAGCTAACGGCACATCCAGCAGTCTCGCCAGGGTCTTTACCAGATAAGTCTTGCCGGCACCGGTGGGGCCAATCATCAGGATATTAGATTTCTCGATCTCTATGTCCGTCATGGTGCCTGTGCGCACTCGCTTATAGTGATTGTAGACAGCCACGGAAATGACCTTCTTAGCCTGCTCCTGTCCGATGACATACTCATCCAGCTTGGCCTTGATGATATGGGGAGCCGGAATATGCTCGATGGAAAAGACAGGCTTCGGGCCGTCTTTTTTCTTCTTTTTCACCGGCTGCTGACCCGCTGCCAATCCGCGGAAGCCGCTCATGCCGCCCCCTAAGAGATCTCCCAGATTTAAAAAACTGATGGAAGGGCCTGCCTTTCTCTGGTTCTGGCCAGTTACCTGCTCATCACCCTGCCTGTCGTCATTCGGGGTATTCTCTTCCTCATTCTGGTGATTACCATCCTCGCTGCCGTTCGTGCAGCCGTTTTGATCTGTGCCGTCTACGCCGGCATTGGCAGCACTTCGGTCTGTGTTATTCCCGGTATTCGGCACTGCCCCGTGTACTCCTGTTCCCTGTATTACTTCTCCCTGCAGGATTTCCGGTTGGCTCTGTCCCTGACACTGCTGCTGAGACGAATCCTGGGTCTGTTTGTCTCTGGATGCAGAGGATGCACCTTTACCATCCCCGCTGCTGCCGTTTCCAGATTTACTTGCCATACTCGGATTTGCGGTAAAACCTGTCCCGGTATTCTGGGTCTGCTGCCACAGCTGTCTGCTCATCTCCTGCAGCATCTGGGGATCATTCATCATGGAACTAAAATCCATGCTGCCGGCAATCTCCATCATCTTCTGCATGCAGTCGGCGCACAGAGAGATCCCACCCGGCATAGCGATCATCTTCCCTGCATTCTGTTCAGAGCGATGGCAGAGAAAGCAATAGGACGGATGCTGTTTATCTGTATGATTATTCTGATCAAAGTTACTCATTACGAATCTTCCTTCCTGTTTTACTCACTATGCCGATTATAAGGCAGTTTCAAAATCTGAACAATAAAATAAAAATAAAGTTTACAGAAAAGGATGCTGATGGTTCCTGTAAAGTCCGGTACAGACAACCGACGATAAAGACGGCAACAAACGACAAAACCGACAATAGACGACAAAAATGCCTCTCTGCAGTTTTGTTCTGCAAAGAGGCACTTTCTGTTTATGATTCTTCTTCCTTGTACGTTTGTGAATATTTCCTTTTTACACCCGCGATCCCTTTTGTATGTTTAGAATGATATGCTTTTATAAATCAAGCGCTATTTTCTTTTATACGTCTGGGATTACTTCATTTTACAGGTTTAGCGTTCTTCTGTCCTTCTGTTTATCTGTTTACCTTTAGGTTTAAGTCAACCTTAATTGCCAAATAATCCGCCGAAGGGATTGCTGCTGCCCTGTTCACTGTAGCCACCCTGTCCGTACTGCTGACTCTGACTGTCATTGTTTATGACTTCCTGACTGCCCAGAGTTACCTTTACTTCGTATTCGTCATAGCCATTTTCACTGTTGGCGCGCTTTACCGTCAGGGTCACCTCTGTGCCCGCCTCGTAATAGGTCAGCTGAGACTTTAACTCATCCATGCTGGTGATGGTGGAACCATTGATACCGGTAATGATATCTCCTTCCTTCAAATCGGAATTGTCAGCCGGGCCATTGTCCACCAGCTTGGCTACATAGACACCCTGGGGCATATTGTAGGCACTGGAAACCTGCGCGGTGACACTGACACCGCTGATACCCAGATAGCCCTGCTTGTCACTGTCGACCTTTGTCTTGGTCTCCTGATTCATCAGATTCTCGATAATGGGCTTTGCCTTGGAGATCGGAATTGCATAGCCCATACCCTCTACAGAGGTACCGCCGATCTTATTGGAGTTGATGCCGATGACCTCACCATTGATATCTACCAGAGCACCGCCGGAGTTGCCGGGGTTAATGGCTGCATCGGTCTGGATATAGGTATTGGTGGTACCGTTCTCTGTGGTAATCTCACGATTGATAGCACTGACCACTCCCGTGGTCATAGACTGTCCGTAGCCCAGTGCGTTGCCGATGGCGATGGCCGGCTCACCTACCTTTAAGGTATCGGAATCACCCAGCGTAGCCACCTTGATCTGTCCGAGGGTATCATCCGTCAGTTCTTCCAGAGAAACAGCGATTACTGCCAGATCATTGCTGGCGTCGGTGCCCTTTAACTGTGCCTCTGCAGTGGTATTGTCCACGAACTGCACCTTCAGGCTGTCTGCATCGTCTACCACGTGATTATTGGTAGCGATCAGCAGCTCCGTATCTGTCTTTCCTACGATGATGCCGGAGCCTGTGGACGTGGACTCCTGGGAATAGGTCTGGCCGAAATAATTCGCGCTTTGCGTAAAGCTGTTATAAACCGATACGATGGAGGGCATCACGTTTTCCGCCACCTCTGTCACATCTGTCACTACCGTCTTGCCGGCGCCCTGGGTCAGATCTGTGGTGCCGGAATCGGATGCAGATGCAGAAGAAGAATCAGAAGACTGCGCCTGACTGCTGTCTCCTTCCTGGGTCCCAGCCTCTTGCAGGGTTGCCTGAGAGCTGGCTTTCTCGGTGCTTTCTGCTGCATTGCTGCTCTTTAAAAAGTGACTGGCTGTCACCACGCCGCTGCCCACGCAAATGCCAAAGACAGCTGCCAGCACTACTGCAAAGATGGCCTTTTTGCCGCCGCCATGCTTGCCGCCCTGTCCGCCTGCACCGCCGCTGCCTGCTGCGCCGGTGCCATTGCCGCTGTAATTGCTGCCGGTCTGATTGCTGCCATAGCCACTGCTGTAGTTATATTGGGATCCGTTGCCATATTGGTAGCTGCCGTTGCCGGTAGTGCTGGTATTGCTGGTACTGCTGGCATTGCTGCTCTGATTGTAATTTTGGCTGCCGCTCTGATAAGACTGGCCGCCGGTATTGTTCATGCCATTGTTTTCTTCATACATGATTGTCTCCGTTCTGCAGACATTTCTTTCTGGGTTTTGATTTTTCTGTATTTATGCTTTTCTGCATTCTGAACTAACGAACGACTTTGCTGTGTCTGCGCTGCAAGGTGTTCTGATTATTTATGATAATCCCTCTGTTTCCTTTGGAATCAATCACAGTATAAGGGGGATTTGTGTTCATTTTGTGATGGAGATATTTTGTAGGTGTGAAAAAAATGTAATATAGACAACTTTTTTATATAAAGTGTTCGCATGTTTGCATGAATCATTGCATGAATTGTTCACATGAATTGTTCACATGAATTGTTCCTATAAGTTAAGTGTCGCCCGGTCATGTCCCGGGGCGCGGCAGAATGGCTCGCACCGTGCACTTTGCGCCGTTTTGCTAAGGTTCGCCTCTCGCCTTCGGATGGCCGGCCCTTAACTCGCATCCCCGCCTGATGCGGGGATGCTCAGACAGGCGGGCCTATCGGACGCGCTCTGAAAGCGCGCCCTATACCATCCTGCGGCTTCGATGCAAACCTAAGCAAAACTGGCGCGCAGTGCAA
>CAVBBL010000026.1:0-40195 GCA_963593905.1 bacterium
CCTAAGCAAAACTGGCGCGCAGTGCAAAGGATGCGAGCCATTCTGCCACGCCCCGCTGCATTACATTTTGCCAACAGGATGATAATGAATAAACTAT
Organism: bacterium; assembly: GCA_963593905.1. GTDB lineage: Bacteria > Bacillota > Clostridia > Lachnospirales > Lachnospiraceae > CAG-791. The sequence goes on from CAVBBL010000026.1 coordinate 98, forward strand.
CCCCTGCCCTCATACAGAATCCATTTTTTGTCTGTGGTCTGCCCAAGCAAAGAGCCGGTCTGCGAACAGATTGCAGATCGGCTCTTGATTTATTACAGTAAGTAACTTCGGGATTTTACTACTGTACTTTATTTCATTTCTATATTTTATTACTTTATTCTGTTACTGTATTTTCTCACTGCATCTCTTTAGCGGCCTTAGCAGCTGCGGAGAAACCTGCACGCTTACGAAGTCTGGGATCTAAGATCTTCTTGCGGATGCGAAGGCTCTTAGGTGTTACCTCCAAAAGCTCATCGGTATCGATGAACTCGATCGCCTGCTCCAAGCTCATAATCTTAGGCGGCACCAGACGAAGGGCATCGTCTGCGCTGGAGGAACGGGTATTGGTCAGATGCTTGGTCTTGCATACATTGACCTCTACATCCTCGCTCTTGCCGGACTGACCGATGATCATACCGGAATATACATCCTCGCCGGGTCCGATAAAGAGGATACCTCTCTCCTGTGCATTAAACAGACCGTAGGTCACAGCCGTACCGGTCTCAAAGGCGATGATGGACCCCTGCTTGCGGTAGCTGATTTCTCCCTTGTAAGGCGCATAGCCGTTAAAGATAGTATTCATAATACCATTTCCCTTGGTATCGGTCATAAAGTCGCCGCGATAGCCAATCAGTCCTCTGGAAGGGATGTTAAACTCCAGACGGGTATAACCGCCGTTAGCAGTACCCATATTCATCAGCTCGCCCTTGCGCTCTCCCAGCTTCTGGATGACACTGCCGGAGAACTCCTCAGGCACATCGATATAGCAAAGTTCCATAGGCTCTAAGAGCTTGCCGTTTTCATCTCTGTGATACAGCACCTCTGCCTTGCTGACAGAGAATTCATATCCTTCACGACGCATGGTCTCGATCAGGACGGAAAGGTGCAGCTCGCCGCGGCCGGATACCTTGAAGGCATCCATAGACTCTGTCTCCTCTACTCGAAGAGAAACGTCTGTATTCAGCTCTCTGTAAAGACGATCCCGGAGATGACGGCTGGTGACGAATTTACCCTCTTTGCCCGCCAGAGGTGAATCATTGACATTAAAGGTCATGGCAATGGTAGGCTCGGAAATCTTCTGGAAAGGAATCGCCACCGGATTCTCCGGAGAGCAAAGGGTATCACCGATGTGGATATCCTCGATGCCGGAGACAGCCACGATGGAGCCGATCTTTGCCTCCTGTACTTCTACCTTGTTAAGGCCCTCAAACTCGTAGAGCTTGCTGACTTTTACCTTCTTTTTCTTATCCGGATCGTGGTGGTTGACGATGACGACTTCCTGATTCACGCGAAGAGAGCCATTGTCGATCTTGCCTACACCGATTCTGCCTACATACTCATTGTAGTCGATCGTGCTGATCAGCATCTGGGTGCCTGCTTCCGGATCGCCGGTGGGTGCAGGAATATAATCCACGATAGTCTCGAACAGGGGCTTCATGCTCACGCCCGGGCTGCCTAAATCCATGGTGGCAATGCCGGCCTTTGCGGATGCAAATACGAAGGGGCAGTCTAACTGCTCATCAGAAGCGCCCAGATCCATCAACAGCTCCAGCACTTCATCGATGACCTGGGTAGGTCTTGCACCGGGACGATCGATCTTATTGATACAGACGATAACAGGAAGCTCCAGCTCCATAGCCTTGCGCAATACGAACTTAGTCTGGGGCATCGGTCCTTCAAAGGCATCCACTACCAGAATAACGCCATTGACCATCTTCAATACACGTTCTACCTCGCCGCCAAAATCGGCATGGCCGGGTGTGTCGATGATGTTAATTTTAATGCCGTTATAGGAAACAGCGGTATTCTTGCTCATGATGGTAATGCCGCGCTCTCGCTCGATGGCATTGGAATCCATGACGCGGTCCACCACTTCCTGATTAGCGCGGAATACGCCGCTTTGGCGAAGCAAGCCGTCTACCAGGGTGGTTTTGCCATGATCGACGTGGGCGATGATGGCAACGTTTCTGATATCCTCTCTCGTTTGAATCATTGTGACCTCCATATAGCAGGGAGAAAATCATGCAAAATTTGATTTCTATTTTGCATATTCAACTGTACTTTTCACACACAGACCGCTTACAGGCTGCCAGAAATCCGTTTAGATTTCTTAACATCCTGCGGTCAAACTATAATAGTATATCACTCGTCCATTTTGAATGCAAGAAAGAGACTCCTGCAGCAGGTGATATCGGTGCTATTATAGCAGCACACGCCCACCTATCTGTAGGAAGTCTCTTTCAAACTTATCCTTTCTATGCCGCAATTTATTGCGGCTGCGTGAAGAGAAATCGCGCAGGCGATTTCTCTGATACGCTCTTGCATTGATAACGTTTACGGCATCAATGCAGTTTGAAGGAAATGCCATCAGGCATTTCTTTCAAACTTATCTTCCAGGTCTTTATCCGATATGCAGAATCACAGTAGCAATTTCAAAGTATACCAACAGGGAAAGTGCATCCACTATGGTGGTAATCAGGGGGCTTGCCATAACTGCCGGGTCAAAGCCGATCTTCTCTGCAATCATGGGAAGCAGACATCCTACCATCTTGGAAATCATAACCACCACTACGATGGTCAGGCACACCACCAAAGCCATGGAAATGCCAATGCGGTCAAAGAGCAGCAGTTTGACAAAATTCGCTGCTGCCAGGGATATACCGCAGAAAAACGCCACGGACGTCTCCTTTAAGAAAACGCGCAAAGTGCTCTTAAATTCGATTTCTCCCAGAGAAAGGCCTCGGATTACCGATACAGCTGACTGGGATCCTGCATTTCCGCCGGTATCCATCAGCATGGGGATATAGGCAGTCAGCGCCACATAAGCGGCCAGCGCATTTTCGTATTTGGTAATAATAGCGCCCGTAAAAGTAGCCGATATCATAAGCACCAGCAGCCAGGGCATTCTCTTTTTGTAGGTCTCGAAGACGCTTACCTTCAGGTAAGGCTTGTCCGTGGGGATAATAGCAGCCATCTTTTCGATATCCTCGGTGGCCTCTTCTTCCATGATATCCACCACATCATCGATGGTGATGATACCTACCAGGCGACTTTCATTATCCACCACAGGCATGGCGGTGAAGTCGTATTTCTGGAACATCTTAGCTGCTTCTTCCTGGTCTGTCATCGTATTGATACTGATGACATTCTCATTCATAATCTCGCCGATGATCGCATCCGGCTCCTTGATCAGCAAATAGCGCAGTGCCACAGTGCCCACCAGCACCCGCTGACTGTCCAGTACATAACAGATATTGACTGTCTCAGAATCCAGACCTATGTCCCGGATCCTGTCAATCGCATCTGCTACGGTCATATTCTCCTTCAGATCCACGAACTCCACCGTCATGACACTGCCGGCGGAATCCTCCGGATAACGCAGCAGATGGTTGATATCCGCTCTGGTCTCCGGGCTGGCATTGGCCAGGATCTTTTTTACTACATTGGCAGGCATCTCCTCCAACAGGTCTGTGGCATCATCGGCCATCAGATTGTCGATTACGGAGGAGGCCTCCTTATCGGACAGGGAGGAAATGATATATTGCTGGTCGTCCATCTCCAGCTGTGCAAAAACATCTGCCGCCATGCTCTTAGGCAGGATGCGGAACATCTTTAAGGAATCCTCATCCTCCATCTCATCCATAAAAGCGGCGATATCCGCGGTATTCATCTCCGCGGCGGCCTGACGAAGTCTGGTGTACTGCTTGGTGTCAAGAAGCTCCCTGAGGACCTCGAATTCCTTTTCCATCTTTCTTTCTTCCATGGCAAACTCCTTTCGGATATGTGGTTTTTATGTTCTGGGTACTTCGGGGAAGAGGATTATCGGTGCTATACAGCTTGGATTGTCTCTTCATAAAAACCACCTCCTTCGGAGCTTTGTATTAGGCGGACATCTCTTTGGTTCTTTTAACCGGATGTATTCTCCGCCCACAGCCACGATTATTGTATTGCCTTACTTTTGCGGTGTCAACCATAAGAAAAGTAAAGTTTTCGACAAAAAAGAAACAAAAAAAGAAGCCGGATTATTCACCCGACTTCCTTTGATCTATTACTGTTATGCAACCTTGCTCTTTGCAAGCTCTGCTAAAGCCTTGAAGCCCTCAGCATCGTTGACTGCTAACTCAGCCAGCATCTTGCGGTTGATGTTTACATCAGCCAGCTTCAGGCCGTGCATCATCTGGCTGTAGGAAATGCCGTTCATTCTGGCTGCAGCGTTGATACGAGTGATCCAAAGGGAGCGCATGTCTCTCTTCTTCTGCTTTCTGCCTGCGAATGCGCTGGTCAGTGCTCTCATAACAGACTGCTTTGCGATTCTGTACTGTTTGGATCTGGCTCCTCTGTAGCCCTTAGCCAGCTTTAATACTCTATTGTGCTTCTTCTTGGCATTTAAACCGCCTTTAATTCTTGCCATTGTTCCTTATCCTCCATATAGATACGGCCTCTTTCGACGCCTTCCGTATGATTCCTTCCTTCCTCCGCCGACAGGCAGAGTCATCTGTGCTTTGCTTAGATGTAAGGAAGAACCTTCTTCATGTTCTTTACATTCGTTGCATCTACAACGGCAGGCTGTCTTAAGCCTCTCTTTCTCTTGGTGGACTTCTTTGTCAAGATGTGGCGCTTATTAGCCTTAAATCTCATTAACTTGCCATTTCCGGTCACTTTGAAACGCTTTGCGGCCGATCTGTTTGTCTTCATGCTGGGCATTGTTTTTTCCTCCTGTGCTTTCCAACTATATTTTCTAACTGTGTCCGGGAAATTCCTGTCCCACTTACCCTGACAGGCCTAGTTCCGTTTTTCAGCTAAAAACATTGTCATGCTTCTGCCTTCTACCTTGGGCTGCTTGTCCACCACTGCCACATCGGTAAGCGCTGCAGCGAAATCTGTCAGGATATGTACACTGGCACCCATGTGGGCCATCTCACGGCCGCGGAAACGCAGGGTGATCTTGACTCTGTCACCACGCTCTAAGAACTTGCGGGCTGCATTTACCTTGGTATTCAAGTCGTTGGTATCGATATTCGGGGAGAGACGGATTTCCTTGATCTCCACGGTTTTCTGCTTTTTCTTAGCTTCCTTGTCCTTACGGGTCTGCTCATATTTGTACTTGCCGTAGTCAAGGATCTTGCATACCGGGGGCTTTGCTCCGGGAGAAACCTTCACCAGGTCAAGACCGGCTTCCTCTGCCAGCTTGCGCGCATCAAAGGCGCTCATCACACCGAGCTGCTCTCCGTCCTGTCCGATTACACGAACCTCTCTGTCTCTGATCTGTTCATTAATGAATAAATCGTTGTTATTAATCTTCATACCCTCCGCCATAAGACCGATGATTCTCTTCACCGGCATAAAAAAAGTGGACACGCAAAGTGTCCACTTATACTTCAACATCCTCTTCTGCATCTAACATCCTGTATCTGCAGACGTATCATCCCTTAGCATCTGATTCTTAGGTTCTTCCGAAAACTGAAAAATTCATAACAACATAATAATCAGACAAGGCAGATTCTGTTATGGTATAAACGCTGTCTGGCTTTGCCGACAGGTGAGAGTGGAACTCTGCTTGATTGTACCGATACAAGCTCGAAACATTTCCTGCGCTCGTACCTAAGCAGAATACCACAGTTGCCGTTTTCCTGTCAATGGATTTTTTGGAATATCTGTAAATATAGGTAAGACACCTTCCATAAGTTAACCGCCGCCCGGTCATGCCATATCGTAAACACTTCTGACGCGATATTCCCCAGCCGGCTTTTCTCCTTCAATCTGCAACGTAACGCTGCCCTTCTCCATATCGAAGAAATTATCACTGAGCCGCAGATTGCCATCCGGAGATTCTACTGTGACCCACTTGGCAAAAGCATTGGAAGTCACTGTCACTTCTCTGTCTCTCACTTCTACACGAAGCTGCGGATCGGCAAAATGGTAATGCTTCGGTGCGCAGAAAAGGCTGCTGCCTCTGGATACCACCTGTCCGTTTACTTCGAAGGTATAGAAAAAGTGTACATCCAGCTGATCATACTGACTAAAATCCAGCTTAGGCAGCCAGGTACCTCCGTAAGCCGGCACTTCTGTTTCCTCAGCACCTTCCTGCAGCACATGACTTTCCGGATCGCAAAGCTGCCATCTGGCAATACCGTGCACCGCCCGCGATGTCTCATTGGCCACGTGGAGAGTGGCAGAGATTTCAATGGGCATAGGCTGTGTATTCGGGCAGGGCTTCTGATCGATCTCTCCCCGCTCCTCACAGGAGATCATCACCGGTGCAAACATGCGCTTCTCGGCATACTGCAGTGCCTTCCAGCGACCGTAGTAATCGATACTCGCCCAGGACGCCACCGGCCAGATGTCGTTGAGCTGCCACACAGTCACGCCCATGCAAGTACCCCGAATCCGGCGGAAGTGCTCTACCCCATAGCGGATGGCATCCGCCTGCAGAATCTGTGAGCAGAAAAGCAGCTGGTCAAAGTCCTTCGGATACAGATAAGTCATGGACATATAGCTCAGAATCTTACCGTTAGCCGCATTATTGCGCTGATGCATCTCCATGACACGGGAGAAAATGTTGCGGTCCTGCGGCTGCGTAAATTCCTCTACGCTCTGAAGGCAGGGGAAGGACTGGAAGCCAAACTCCGACAGGAAACGATAATGATGACTTCTATAAGCTGTGAAAGGCTCACTGCCGTGCCATACACCCCAATAGTGGGTATCGCCCACATTTTCCGCATGAGGATGGTCAAAATTACCCCCGGAGGAAGGAGAAGAGGGCCAATAAAAGGCCTGAGGATCTTCCTGACGGATCACCTGCGGTTCGATATATTCCGCCATGTGCAGATAATCTGCCTTCTGCTTAGGCGTGATAGGCGCATAGCATCCATCCTGTACCATGGTCTCCAGCTCATTATTGCCGCACCATAAACCGATGCAGGCATGATGACGGAGTCTTCGCACATTATCCCGGATTTCCGCTCTGATATTTTCATCAAAGCCGGGCATCAGCTCATAGTTGGCGCAGGCAAACATCATATCCTGCCATACCAAAAGTCCCAGCTCATCACAAATATCATAGAAAAAGTCATCCAGGAAATAGCCGCCGCCCCACACGCGAATCGTGTTGTGGAAGCACTTTGCAGCGTCCTCCAGAAGCCTTCTGGTGCGCTCCTTTGTCACTCTGGGAAGGATATTATCCTCCGGAATATAGTCAGCGCCCATGGCAAAGATCTGGAGTCCGTTCACTGTCAGGGCAAAATTCTTTCCAGGGATCTCATCCGGCGTCTGGCCTTTTAAGTGTTCATCCCATACCTCGTCCGGCATGGGATCCTGGTTGACTGTCACCGTGCGAAGACCAATGCGGCGCTTCCAGGTATCCAATACCTTTCCCTCTGCCGCCAATTCTTCTGCACCATGCACCTGTGCCTGCTGTACGTTTTTCTGCGGGCAGTTTCCCTGCAAACCATCGGAAGAGAAACTATCTGTCAAGAAACCATCTACCTGGATAAGTGTTATCTCTATCTCATAAAGAGGCTGTGCACCGTAGCCGTTGGGCCACCAAAGCTGCGGTTCTTCCACCGTCAGTTCAAGATCTGCAGCATTTTTATCAGGCTCTATGAAAGTGTATCCCTGAAGCTTTTGTCCCTCCGGGGATGTCAGGACCGCCTGTACGGCCATCTTCTGTTCCTGCAGGCCGCTGCCTGCTACGATCTCTCCCAGCGTCTTAATGCCCGGCAGACTATCGCCATATGCCTGCAGCATAGCGGCGATCTGTCCTGCTCTTGTTCTCTCTATCTCGGTATGCACCTGCAGCTTCACTGTGCTGACCTGATCGCCATGTACATCATGACCTGTCACCTGATGCTGCTGTGTCACATAGACCTGCTCAATCCTGGCCTCATCAAACGCCAGCACATAGACATCCCGGAAAAGTCCTGCATCGGGCAGACGCGGACCCCAGTCCCATCCGAACATGCATGCAGCCTTGCGCAGCTGCGGGAAGCCTCTCATGCTCTCTGCGGATCCTTCCGTCGCATGAGCCTTGTCAGCCGCCTCTATGAATTTCGTAGGAGAATGGAAAAGGAGGCGCAGATCATTGTCCGCTGCTGCCAGCTTTGTCACATCAAATTCCCAGGTGCGGTGCATGTTGTCCACACTGGCGATTTTTTTTCCGTTTAAGGTAATGTCTGCCAGCGTATCGATGCCGGCAAAGCAAAGCAGAAGCTTTTGTGCCTCCAGCATCTTCGCCGGCAATGTGAATTTTGTCTCAAAGAGGAAATCATTGTCCATGAGCTTTAAGGCATCCAGCTCATTATCTCGTACAAAGGGATCCGGCATCAGACCGTGATCCAGCAATGTACTGTAAACTGTGCCGGGCACTTTCATGTCCAGGGGCTTTTCTTCTATTCCATACACGTTCTCGCCAAGGATGGTCATGTGCCAACCATCCTGAAGAAGCATTTTTTCCATGCTGTTTTATCCTTTCCATGCTATACTGTCTGTATTGATCCCGCTATGTAAAATTGCTCTTATTGATGCGATCTCGTACATTTTGGCACAAAGCAATTTGGCAGGGCAATTTACTGCAAAGCAATTATTGCTTTGTTCATGTTACCCTAACAGCCAGGCTTTCGCAATGTAAATTTCTATACAAAAATCGTACAGAATATGCCCTAAGAGCAAAAAAACGCAGGTGACAGTTCCCAGCCACCTGAACCTATTGGTTTTCTCCCCTGCAAAGATGAAAGGATTTTGTCTATGAAAAAAGACACCGCAGCGAAAAAAAAAGCTGCATCCCACAAGAAATATCCCTGGACACCCAAGCGGATTGCCGCCTGGATCTGCATTCTGGCATTGGCTGCCATGTATCTGATCACCTTGATTCTGGCATTGACAGATAATACCGCAGCGGGAAGTCTGTTTAAGGCCAGCCTTCTTCTGACTATTGTTCTGCCCATCTTCTGCTGGATCTTTATCTGGGCCATCGGCGTGCTGGCCCACAGAGAAACCATCGCCAGTATGAAGATCCTAAATTCCAATCCAGAGGAAAGAAAGAAAATGGAAGAAGCTTTGAGACAATCTAAGGAGGTATAGAAAGAAAAATGATCGATACAGTTATTTTTGATATCGGCGGCGTATTGACAGACTATCGTCCCAGAGAGTTTTGCCGTTCCATGGGATTTCCCCAGGAGATTGCTGACCGCGTCTTTGAGGCTGCCATGGGATCTGCTCAGTGGGTGGAATATGACCGGGGAATTCTCTCTGATGAAACCATTCTTTCTCTGTTTCAGAAAAATGACCCCGAAATAGCTGCGGAAATTGCCAAAACAATGGCCAACACCCATGGCCTGGTGCAGAAACGGGAGACAGCCATTCCCTGGATTCGCCGCATAAAATCCACCGGCCGGCAGGTATTGGTGCTTTCCAACTTCAGCCAGAAGATTTTTACTGAATGCCACGATGCTCTGGATTTCCTGCCGGAGACAGACGGCGGCATTCTTTCCTATCGAGATCACTGTGTCAAGCCGGATCCGGTGATTTACGAAATGATCATCCGTCGCTATCATCTGGATCCTTCTCGTGCCGTTTTTATCGACGATACGAAGGTAAATCTGACTGCCGCCGAGGAGGCCGGACTTCATACTATCTGGTTTCAGACTCTGGAACAGGCCCAGGCTGACCTGGATGCTATGCTGCAGGCGTGATGAGCAAACTCCACAAGCCAATTTCAGTCACTTAAAACCCTTCCGTTATAAACTTCACACAGGTTTTATTTCGGCATTTAAAATCTCTGCTTCTCTGCATCCTCCCGGATCATCTTCAGCAGCTTTTCGCTGGCGGAGGGCAGCACCGCCCTGCGGTTTGACACTACGTAAAAATCCCGCCGGGGAATCAGCTTATTAAAGCGCAGTTCAAAGAGCTGGCCGCTTTCCAGTGCCTTTTTTGCAAAGTCTCTCACCACGCTGCCCACTCCAAGATTTCGCTGGGCAAATTGCACGATCATATCACTGGTGGAGAGCTCGAATTCCGGATGAATCGTGACCCCGTTTTTAGAGAGGAAGCTGTCCATGTAGCTGCGGCTGGAGGTATCCTTTTCCAGGCAGATCAGGGGCAGTTTTTCCAGGTCCTTAAAATCCATCATCCTGTTCTTATACTGCATAAACCTTCGGCCGGCTATAAAGGTATCCTGAATCTGCCGCACCGGAATAGCTTCAATGGAAGAAGACTGATTTAAAGGCCCTGATACCACACCGAAATCAATGCGGTCCTCCTGCAAAATCCGCATGGTCTCCGGCGTAGGGGCATTGGTCACCACCACCTTCACCCCCGGATATTCCTCATGGAAACGTTCCAGATAAGGCAGCAGGAAAAACTGCAAGGTCATGTCACTGGCACCGATATGCAGCTCGCCGATCTCTAAGTTCAGCATCTGTCTTAACTTCTTCTCGCCTGTCTCTATCTGCTCATATCCCTTAGAGACATAACTAAACAAAAGCTCCCCCTCCTTGGTGAGCTTTACACCCTTGGAGGTACGGGCAAAGAGACTGACCCCCATGCCGTTCTCCAACTGTTTTAAGGACTGACTCACCGCCGGCTGAGAGATGGATAACCGTTCCGCCGCCTGGGTCAGAGATCCCAGCTTGGCTGCATAATAAAAGACTTTATAATATTCCAGATTAACGTCCATAGTTACCTCAATTCTTCAAAAAAAGAAAACGACAGTCATGAGCTGCTTTGCTCCTCCTGTCGTTTTAACTGTCATAACTATATCTGATTTTAGGTGAAAATGCAATAAGTTTTGCTGAACTGCTTCTGTCCATAACTGTATTTGCTGTCGACTATCTTATATATCAAAAAAACCTGCATCACTGCAGCTGTTTCTATCCACAGCTGCAGTGATTACCATACAAAAACTCCTATTCCACTGCGATATGGCCTATCCCTGTTCTTCTCTTCGATGATTTTTCTCCTTCTCCTCATACATCCTGCGGTCAGCCAGAATACGGATCTTTGCGACATCCTCTCCCTCCCGGGGATACATGGCACAGCCACAGCTGACTCCGATCTGCAGGCTCTGCCCGTCAATGACACACGGCTGCAGCAGAGACTGCTCTATGCGATGCCTCATCTGTTCTCCCTGTTCCTCATCTAGCTGTGCGCCGATGATCAAAGCAAATTCATCACCGCCGATACGAAATGCGTAATCCCGCTCCCGTATGCAGCTAAGAAGCCTTACCGCCACTTCCTTTAAAAGCTTATCGCCCATATCATGACCATAGGTATCATTGACAGGTTTGAAATGATCCAGGTCCAGGTAATACAAAGTAAAGGGAAGCTTTTGCTTTTCCTTTCGGTGCAGCACACTGCTGAAAAATCTTTCATTAAAAAGTCCCGTCAGTCCGTCCGTATTTGCCAGATTTTCCAGCTCATAGCGTTCACCGATATCCTGCGCGATGAGCATGACCTTTTCCGGTATTCCCTCTGCATCCCATTGCACAGCCACCACGCTCATGATCATATAGACATTTTCTGTCCGCCCACTATACTCGATCTTCAGAATCCCTTTTCCTTTTCTCAATACTTTTCTGAGATATTCTGCATGCAGCAGCTGATTCATTTTAATATTCTCTGTATCGGAAAGCACCAGATATCTGCTGTTGACAGCTTCTACCAGATCATGATATGCCCCCTTTTCCGGATACAGACGTCTGCTGCATCGCTTTTCATGATTTTCATGATATTCATAGCTGTCTTCTGTCAGATCAACTGCCGCATAGCAATCCACAATCTGAGTCATACCATAGAATAAATGATCCAGCCGCTGCTTTTTTTCTTCCAGGATCGCATGCATCTTCTTTTGCTGCTCCAGATCCATCTTGGCATGAATCGTAATGAGACGAATGATCAGTATCATAAGGCAGCCAAACAGGACGCTAATCAATAAAGCCGTCACCCGCATAATCTTCGCACTGCCTGACTCTATAGCATTTGCCTGCACAATGGCCACCAGACTCCAGTCATTGATTCCCACAGGCAGACAGACCAGATAGTAGTCATCTATCTTTGTCCGGAATTTAGCTTCTCCTTCTCTGCTGTTTTGAAGAGCACTCTCCAGACTTCCCTTGTTATTCTTTGTAAACTGCGCATAATCCGTCAGAAATTCCAGAATATTCCCGGGATTTTCTTTCTCATCGCTCCTTGTTTTCAGGGACAGCACCGTATCCCCCTGCCTATTCACTACATAGCAGCTGCTCTGTTCCCCAAACATATCCTTCACGATCACATTTTCCACCACGTCGGCATCATAGCTTACCGCCACACCGGTATAGGTGACCTTTCCCAGGGTAAAGGGCTGCTGCAGCGGCGATGCAAAAACAATTTTTTTCTCTCCGCTGCTGGATGTATACGAGGAAACCACCGACTCATCCCGTTCGAACATTTCTTCAAACACACCGCTGATACTGTCGGCGGTTCCTTCCCGTCCCGCCGCTGTCAGATAATCATTATTTTCATTAAACATGTAAAAGTCACTGTACTGCCAGTGATTCTTGCGATCAGCAAAATCTCTCCATGCGCTCTCTGTATCCTCTGTCCCGGCAATATACTGCAAATTGGCATCCCAATCTGCCAAAACGCCCCAATTACGTTGCGTAAACAAGTTAAACGCCTGATTGACCTGCTGATAAGTTACCTTCAGCTGTTTTACATTTCCCTGATAGATTTCATCGCCGATATAATGCTGATAGAATGCCGTTCCCACCAGCATAAACAAAATCAATAGAAATGTCAGCGAGATATTTTTGCGTAGTTTCCGCATACGAATCCTCGTTTTACTATATTCCGTCAGGATAGAATCAATTCAAAGCCGTAGCAGCTCTTTTCGAACCCATAGTGCTCATAAAAGCCATGCGCACCGGTACGGGGAAGACCGGAATCCAAGGTGATCGCTCTGCAGCCTTTTTCCTTCGCCAGTTTCTTCGCATGATCCAGCAGGAATCTTCCATATCCCTTGCCGTGATCCTGCTCATCCGTGATCAGACTGGACACATAGCAGGTCAGACCGGACATCCAGAAGGTATTAAAATAATCTCCGTGGCAAAAGCCATGATAGCTGCCGTCCTCTTCTACCGCAAAAAAAGCAAAACTGTTGGCATCCTCCAATACTTCCTTATATACCTTGCGTATTTCTTCCCTGTCATAGGTATTGTAAGTCCACAGTCTTTCGATATAGGAAAAGGCTATTTCAAAATCCTCTTCTGCTGCCTTTTTGATTCTCATAACTTCCTCCATACGACGTAATTTTCATTCTCACACTCCCCTGTAGCGCCCGCGAAGATACAGGGAAAAGCCCAGCAAACCAAAGGTCTGCAAGGTTTGATAGAACACGGAAATCCACAAAATCCCTACCTTTACATGAAAGAGCGTTAAAGCGTGCATCTGTGCGGACGCCGCAGCCGCGATGAAAAGTACCATCAAAACCGCCGCCGCAATCTTCAGTATCCGATCGGACAGAAAGATTCCCGTAATAAAAATCCCCAGAGCGACAGCCACCAGCATGTCCACATATTTAAAAGCATGGGTATTGCTGTACATCCGCCTGAAAAACCGCAGCGATTCTTCACTGGTCAAATCCACCGTATCAAAAAGACTGGCTATAAAATTACGATAGAGCATGGTAAAGAACACATCCAGAATCTTAACCCCCACCAGGATGATCCCCCACAGCTGCATGAGCTGACGAACCATGTGATCGGAGAGCACATATTCCTTTTTGCTGTCTGTACTTTCCTGCTGATCTGCATTTCTGTGCCCATCTCCCAGCAGTGTATATCGGCGTCTGAACAGCAGATAGGAGTACAGAAAAAAAGCTGCAAACAAAAAGACCTGTATTCCGGACAGCCCCATCATCCAATGCCAGTAATGCTGATCCAGCATATCCGGATTAGCCCTTTGCACCTGCCGCAGCTGTTTTCGCAGCATCACATTGGCCAGCATGATCACCGCATTGATCACCGCTGCATTTAACATTGTCCAGGACAAAAAATGGGTACGCAGGGACTGATTATAGCTCTGACGCAGCTTTTCAATGATTGTTTTGATTTGCTTCATTCTCGGAGTGCTTACTCTTTTCTTGTATTGTCTGCGCTCTGCTGCATCTCTTTCAGGAATTCCTTCAGGCATGCTGCAAATTCATCCATATGTCCCTCATAGCAATGATCTGCTCCGACCACCGTCTTTAACCGGCCGTTTGCATATCTCTCTGCCGCCTTCACCCCATAGGAATAGAGAACTGCCTGATCGGCATCTCCGTGAATGATGCAGACAGGTCCATGATAACGGTCAATCTCGTCCTCTACATGAATCGTCTGCGCCACACGTATATAATTGCCCTTTATTCTTCTGCCGTCCATGAGTTCCATGTATTCCGGGATTGCCTCCGGATCGCAGCTCCTCCCCAGCAAGGATCCGCTGCGGGCTGCCTCCGGAATCATCACTGCAGGAGACATAGGTATGACTGCCTTAAAGGTATCCTGGCACATGCCCGCCAAAAGCACTGTCAGCAGCCCACCCTGAGAATGGCCGCAAATATAAAGGTCTGTCACGAAATCCAGTTTCTTCGCATATTCGATCACTGCCAGGCCATTCGTCACCCATTTATACAGGGTATGGTCCTCAAAGGCGCCGTCGCTGCCGCCGTGGCCATACAAATCAATACGCAGCACTGCAATCCCTGTCTCCAGTGCCACATCCTTTGTCCGAATAATATGCTCCTCCTCCATATGTCCTGTAAACCCGTGGAACAGAATCATCAAAGGCATCTTCTCCCCGGCGTCTGCCGGCTGATCTAACTTGGCATGCAGTCTGATACCATCATCTGTGATATAAAATTCTCTCAAAATTAACCTCCCCTGACCACGTTTTTTTGAATTTATTATATCATATCAAAAAAGGTCAGAACACACTCTGACCTTTTTAAATAATCGCATTTACAGCGGCGGAACGCTCTCTATTGCTCTCTATTGAATTTTCTGTTTTTTCTTTCTCTCATTCCTCAGAAAGCTGCCAAAAAACATAAACAATGCCGCATAAAACAATCCCATATTGTAGACCATATATCTCGTCTGGGGGATTTTCTTTTTCCTTTGTCAGCGTGCTCTTCTAACGATAAATGATGTCAGAACGGCTGGGGCCATTGCTGATCATGGTGATGGGCATACCCAAATGCTTTTCGATAAACTCCACATACTTGCGGCAATTTTCCGGAAGATCCTCATATTTCTTGATGCCGCGGATGTCGCACTTCCAGCCCGGCAGCACCTCATAAACCGGCTTCGCCTTCTTCAGTTCGTGGGTAACAGGGAAATCGGTAGTCTGCTTGCCGTCGATCTCATAGGCTACGCATACCGGAATCTCATCCAGATAGCCCAGAACATCCAATACAGAAAGTGCCACATCTGTAGTGCCCTGAAGACGGCAGCCATACTTGCTGGCTACGCAGTCATACCATCCCATTCTGCGGGGACGCCCTGTGGTTGCGCCGTACTCGCCGCCGTCGCCGCCGCGTCTGCGCAGCTCATCAGCCTCCTCACCAAAGATCTCGGAAACGAATTCACCGGCGCCTACGGCAGAGGAGTAAGCCTTGGAAACGGTCACAACCTGCTGGATTGCATAGGGCGGAATACCTGCGCCGATGGCACCATAGGCTGCCAGTGTGGAAGAAGAAGTGACCATGGGATAAATGCCGTGATCGGGATCCTTCAGTGTTCCCAACTGTCCCTCTAACAGAATGGTCTTATTCTCCTTTACAGCCTGTTCTAAGAACAAAGCGGTATCTGCTACGAAGGGAGCCAGGAAATCTCTGTACTCATGCAGGGTCTCAAGAAGCGCCGCCTGGTCGATGGGATCTCTGTGATACAGGTGCACCAGCAGGGTATCCTTCTGAATGCAGACATTGGCAATCTTCTCTTTTAACACCTCATCGTCCTGGAACAGTTCATTGACCTGGAAACCGATCTTTGCATATTTGTCAGAATAAAAAGGCGCGATGCCGGACTTGGTGGAGCCAAAGGATTTGCCCTTTAATCTTGCCTCCTCACACTCATCGAACAGAATATGATAGGGCATAACGATCTGGCAGCGGCTGGAAATCAGAAGCTTAGGAGCCGGTACGCCCTTGCTCTCAATATCCTCTAACTCTGCCCTTACTCTGCTTACATCCAATGCTACGCCGTTGCCGATCACATTGGTGATAGACTGGTGAAATACACCGGAAGGAAGAGTGTGCAGTGCAAATTTGCCATAGTCATTGACGATCGTATGGCCTGCGTTGGCACCGCCCTGGAAACGTACGACGATATCCGCCTGATCTGCCAGCATATCTGTGATCTTACCCTTACCTTCATCACCCCAGTTTGCTCCCACTACTGCTTTAACCATTGTCTCTTCCATCCCTTCTGCCGGATTCCCGACCGTTTGACTTTTACGCTCTGCGCAAGAACTCTGCTGCTTCGCCTGCTCTCTTTTGCATTGTCGGGCAAAGTTGCAGTAAAAAACCTTTTTTACAATGATATTATACGCATTTCCATGTTATAAGTAAAATCAATATAATTTATATTTGTTATTCTTTCAGATTATAGTTATCATTCGCACGTCAGCCGGAAAAAAAAGCGAGAATGATTCTTCAAAAATGCAAATCAAAAAAAACTGCAGTACTCCCTTCTGTTTTACAGCAAGGGGACTGCAGTTTTTTTAATTACTGACAGGCCATTCTGATCTGTCAGCCAATTTACACATTGATCTCTGCCTTCACACCCAGAATATCCTTATTTTCCTCCAGGATCGGTGCAATGACCTCTGCCAGGAATTTATCTACCTGGTGGGGTGCGCAGCCGATGTAGCGACTAGGCTCCATGGACTTCTTTAAATCCTCAAGACTTAAGTTAAAGGCAGGGTCTGCGGCAATAAGCTCCAACAGGTTATTATCGAGGCCCTCCTCTTTCACACGCTTGCCGGCTTCCATGGACAGTTCCCGGATTCTCTCATGCAGTTCCTGTCTGTCGCCGCCGGCCTTCACAGCGTCCATCATGATATTCTCTGTGGCCATGAAAGGAAGCTCTGCCATCAGATGCTTCTCGATTACCTTCGGATAAACCTTCAGTCCGTCTGTGACATTCAGGCAAAGATCCAGAATGCCGTCGATGGCCAGAAAGCCTTCCGGTACGGAAAGGCGCTTATTAGCAGAATCATCCAGTGTGCGCTCGAACCACTGCGTACCGCTGGTCACTGCAGGATTGAGTACATCGATCATCACATAACGGGACAGGGAGCAGATACGCTCGCTGCGCATGGGATTGCGCTTATAGGCCATGGCAGAAGAACCGATCTGACTCTTTTCAAAGGGCTCCTCTACCTCCTTAAGATGCTGCAGCAGACGAATGTCGGTAGCCATCTTCATGGCAGAGGCAGCGATGCCTCCCAGTGTATTTAATACAATGGTATCCACCTTTCGGGAATAGGTCTGACCGGATACAGGATAGCAGCCGGAAAAGCCCATTTTTTCTGCAATCATGGGATCTAAGCTGTCCACCTTGTCAAGATCGCCGTCAAAAAGTTCTAAGAAGGAAGCCTGGGTGCCGGTGGTACCCTTGCTGCCAAGAAGTTTTAAGCTGTCTAATACGTGCTCCACTTCCTGGAGATCCAAACAGAATTCCTGCATCCAAAGGGTTGCTCTCTTGCCCACCGTGGTAGGCTGTGCCGGCTGGAAATGCGTAAACCCGAGGGTAGGCTGCGCCTTGTACTCCTGCGCAAACTTAGCCAGCTCTGCCAGCACATTGATCAGCTTTCTGCGCACCAGACGCAGTGCCTCCCGCATGATGATGATATCTGTATTATCTCCCACATAGCAGCTGGTAGCCCCCAGATGGATGATTCCTTTGGCCTTGGGGCACTGCAGACCATAGGCATAGACATGGCTCATGACATCATGGCGCACTACTTTCTCCCGCGCTTTTGCCTCTTCGTAATTGATGTCCTCTGCATGGGCCTTCAGCTCATCGATCTGTTCCTGGGTGATGTCAAGTCCTAATTCCTTCTCCGTCTCTGCCAGTGCGATCCAGAGCTTTCTCCAGGTAGTGAATTTCATATCCGGCGAAAAAATGTACTGCATCTCTCTGCTGGCATATCGCTCTGAGAGCGGGCTCACGTATTTGTCATTATTCATAGTATTCATTATCTCCATTCCACATTCTCGACTATTCATGGCCTTCTTTGCCCTGACAGGCATTGCCCCGGTGCAGGCCGTCCCACTTCTCGACCTCGCCCCGGATATCCTCCGTCGGCGGATCCATGGGATATTCCCCGGTAAAGCATCCCTTGCAGATAGAGAGCTTACCCTCCACCATCTCTTCCAGACGGGAAATCTCCAGATAAGCCAGGGTATCCGCTCCGATGATTTGACGAATTTGCTCTACAGAGCGGTTATACGCGATCAACTGCTCTCTGGCCGGTACATCGGTACCGAAATAACAGGGCCACAAAAAAGGCGGTGAGCTCACTCGCATGTGTACTTCTTTGGCGCCGGCTTCCCGGAGCATGCGCACGATGCGGTCAGAAGTGGTGCCCCGGACGATGGAATCATCGATCATGATGACGCGTTTACCTTCCACCGCATCCCGAAGGGCATTTAGCTTCACCTGAACGCTGTTTTCTCTGGATCGCTGGTTCGGCTTGATAAAGGTACGTCCTATGTACGCATTTTTTACAAAAGCCTGTCCATAGGGGATGCCGGACTGCATGGCATAACCTAATGCTGCGCAGTTGCCGGATTCCGGCACGCCCACCACCAGATCGGCTTCCACCGGAGAATCCATCGCCAGAAACTTACCTGCCAGGATACGGGCATTGTAGACGCTGATGCCGTCTATGTAGCTGTCCGGTCTGGCAAAATAAATATACTCAAAAATACAGGAACCCTGTTTTGCCTTTGGAATACAATGTGAACAGTCGCTCTTAAGACCGCCGTCCGCAGAGATCGTCACAATCTCTCCCGGCAGCACATCCCGCACAAACTCTGCGCCCACTGTATCAAGCGCGCAGGTCTCGGACGCCAAAATCCAGGTATTCTCCCGGCGACCGATGCACAGCGGCCGAAATCCAAAGGGATCTCTGGCACCGATGAGCTTGCGGGGCGACATGACAATCAGGGAATAAGCACCCTTGATCTTCATCATAGCGCGTCCCACTGCCTCTTCTACACTTTTGCAGTTCAGACGCTCTCTGGCAATGTGATAGGCAATGACCTCCGAATCAATGGTGGTCTGAAAGATAGCACCCGTGTACTCCAATTCGTGACGCAGCTCTCCGGCATTGATCAGGTTGCCGTTGTGTGCCATACCCAGAGCACCCTTTACATAATTGATGACCAGAGGCTGGGCATTTTCGCGAGTGGAACTGCCGGCGGTGGAATATCGCACATGACCTACGCCGATATCACCCTTTAATTTTTCCAGTACCTCCGGATTGAAATTCTCGTTGACCAGCCCCATATCCTTGTGACTGATCACCTTTCCCTTAGGGCCATTGGTATCGCTGACAGCAATACCGCAGCTCTCCTGTCCGCGATGCTGCAGTGCCAGCAATCCGTAATAGATCGTTCTGGCTACTTCCTGTCCCCCATCCAGGTCATAGGCGCCAAAGACGCCGCACTCCTCGCCCAGACTGTCATCCTGCTGCAGTTGTATACTCAATTCTTCCATTCCTACCTCACTATGCCACAGCTTGCTGTGGCTACGCGAAGAGAATTTCGCGCAGGCGAATTCTCCGATACAATCCTTTTACGCAAACACAGCGGCCGCCCGATATAGAACCGGACGGTCGCCTGCATGCTCTCCAAGGCTGCCCCGCAGGGCAGCCACATTATACTGATTAATCAAGACCCAGTCTCTTAAACACTTCATTATAGGCCTCTTCCACATTGCCCAGGTCACGGCGGAAACGGTCCTTATCTAACTTCTCATTGGTATTTACATCCCACAGACGGCAGGTGTCGGGAGAAATCTCATCTGCCAGAAGGATCTGATCATGGAAACGGCCAAACTCGATCTTAAAGTCGATGAGCTTGATGCCGGCCTGCAGGAAGTACTCCTTTAAGACATCATTTACCTTGAAGGCATACTCTTTGATCTTGTCAATCTCTTCCCAGGTAGCCAGATCTAATGCTCTCGCAAAATAGCTGTTGATCAGCGGATCGCCCAGATCGTCATTCTTATAGGAAAACTCAATGGTAGGCTCAGTGAACTGGGTTCCCTCCGGTACACCCAGTCTCTTGGAAAAACTGCCAGCTGCCACATTGCGGATGATAACCTCCAAAGGTACGATCTCCACTCTCTTTACAGCAGTCTCTCTGTCGGAAAGCTGCTCCACGTAGTGTGTCGGCACACCCTTGGTCTCCATGACCTGCATGATCTTGTTGGTCATCTTATTGTTGATCACACCCTTGCCTACAATGGTGCCCTTTTTAAGGCCATTGAATGCGGTAGCGTCATCCTTGTAATCCACGATGACGATATCCGGATCCTCGGTAGCATAAACCTTCTTTGCCTTGCCTTCGTAGAGCTGCTCTTTCTTTTCCATCAAACTGATCCTCCTTGAGAATATATCTGTTTATACTGCTCATACCAGAAAAGCTGATACAGTCCATAGTATAAACAGGAATACAAATCGCGTCAAACCGTAAATTTACCAATAAATTCTCTGACACGGGCATCCTTTGTGGCAAATAATTCCTCAGGACTGCCCTGTGCACGGATAAAACCGTCCTCCAAAAAGATAATGCGATCTGATAATTCTCTGGCAAACTGCATCTCATGGGTGACAATGATCATAGTCATATGCTGCGCTGCCAGATCCTTGATAACCTTTAATACCTCCGCTGTCAGCTCCGGATCCAGCGCAGAAGTGGGCTCATCAAAGAAAAGCAGCTTTGGCTTTAAAGCCAAAGCTCTGGCAATGGAGACACGCTGACATTGTCCGCCGGAGAGCTGAAAAGGATAGGCATCGGCCTTTTCCGCCAGTCCCAGCTTTGTCAGAAGCTCTCTCGCATAAGCCTCTGCCTCTTTAGGAGACTCTCCTGCCAATACCGCCGGCTCCGTGATATTTTTCAGCACGGAGTAATGGGGAAACAGATTGAAGCTCTGGAATACCAGACCGAAGCACCGTCTGATTTCCTTAAGTTCTGCCTTGGGAGCATAGACACAATGTCCGTTTTCCTCATGGGCTGCCACCTTATCCAGATATTGCAAACTGCCGCCGTCCATAGTCTCCAGCATGGTGGCACATCGAAGGAGCGTAGACTTGCCGGATCCGGAGGGACCGATGATGGAGACCACTTCCCCCTCGGCCACGGACAAAGAGACATCCTTCAAGACACCCGTGCCGTCAAATGCTTTTTTGATATGGTTGATTTCCAATATATTCATCTGGCTATTATCCTTTCTCTGTCCCACTCTTCCTCTGCCCTGCAGCATACCAAGTAAGCTGACCGGAAATGTTAAAAGACATCGCGCACTCTTTACCCTCTGTAATAAGCATAATGCTTCTCCAGTCTCTGCATCACCCAGGCCACCAGAAGGTTAAAGATATAATAAAAGACGCCTGCCACCATAAGGGGCATGATATTGGTTTCCTTGGCAGCGATCTGCTTGGCAATGGTAAACATCTCCGCTGTAGCAATAACAAAGGCCAGAGAGGTATCCTTGACCAGCGTGATCACCTCATTGGTGACGGGAGGCAGAATTCGCTTAAAGACCTGCGGCAGGATGATCCGGAAAAAAGTCTGTGCCTTGCTGTAGCCCAATACCTTGGCTGCCTCATACTGTCCCACCGGGATGCTCTCAATGCCGGAACGATAGATTTCCGCAAAATAAGCTGCATAATTCATGGCAAAGGCAATAATCACCGCAATAAAGCGATAGCCGGAGGAAATTCTGATGCCAAACACATAGTACGGTGCGAAATAAACACAAATCAGCTGCAGCATAAGCGGCGTGCCGCGCATAATGGAAATATAAATCTTCATCAGTAGCGAGAGAATCTTCGCTCTGCTCATGCGAAGCAGCGCCACAGCCAGACCGAGAGGCATGGAAAAAACAAGGGTCAGCACAAAAATAAGTACCGTCGTCCCCATGCCTTCCATTAACTGTGCAACAATTGTTCCCAGTGTCATAAATATCCCTCCATGTTGGACTTTGTAATCGCGCAAGGATGCCTGTGGCATCCTTGCAATGACTTAAAATAACTCCGTCATTTTAAGTCATTTTACCTCCATGTCGCAGCTTGTCTGCGACAACTCTGCTGTGGTTGCTTGTCTTTCTCTTATCCGCAAGAATACCCCGCCGGGTTTTGAGGCCCGGCGAGGCCTAGACGGCTGCATCCGATCCAGTGTTATCTTTATCGGATGCAGCCAATTTTTTATTCTCTGTCAGTTTACGCAGTTATCATCTTCGCTTCCCTGCGCGTTCTTTCAGATCTGCTGTCCATATTTCCGCTTATTCTGCAGTTTCCTCTGTGGCTGTATCCTCTGCAGAAGCGGCCTCTTCAGAAGTCTCCTCAGCAGCTTCCTCTACAGCTGTGCCTTCATCGGCCACGTCGCCTCTGCCTGCCACATAAAGACTCTCCGGCACGCCGTAGTCTGCATACTTCTCTGCAATCTTTTGCACAGTACCGTCATCGAACATGTCATTTAAGGTATCCTGTACCTTGTCACGCAGTTCTGTATTGCCCAGCTTAAATCCTACTGCATACTGCTCGGTGGAAAGCTGCTCGGTAAGAATCTCGAACTTATCGGACTTATCAGCGATCTGATAATTGGCCACACCTACGTCAATAGCCACAGCGTCCAGTGCACCCTGCTCCAGATCCATGAAAGCGGTATTGTAATCTGCATACTGGGTCAGACTGCCAAAAGTAGCTGCCAGCTCTGCCTGATCACCCTCTAAGGCTGCCAGCGCGCTGGAATCCTTCTGTACACCCACATTCTTGCCTGCCAGATCCTTCAGTGCGGAAATGCCTGCATCTGTGGGAACAACAACTACCTGGGAGTTATCGATATAAGGCTCTGTCCAGGTGTAGGAATCTTCTCTGCCGTTCATGGTAAAGCCGTTCCAGATGCAGTCGATAGCACCGGAATCAAGCTCTGCGTCCTTGGCATCCCAGTCGATAGGCTGCTTTACCAGCGTCCATCCATTGCGGTCGCATACTTCCTGCGCCAGCTCTAAGTCAAAGCCGGTGTACTCTCCATTGTCATCCATGTAGCCGTAAGGCGGGAATTCCGCATCAAAGCCGACTGTAAAAGTCGTGCCGTCGGTACTCTCTGCCTCTGCAGCATCCTCTGTGCTCTCCTCAGCAGCAGCTTCCTCTGTAGCCTCTGCGGTCTCTACAGAGCCGGTATCTGCGGTGCTGTCTGCAGAAGAGCCGCAGCCTGTCAGCATAGTGGCCGCCATAGCCAGTCCCATGAACATAACGATTGCTTTTTTCATAATATCCTCCTGTTTTGCAGGCGCTGTGCGAGAAGAAAAACGCAAAACAAATCTCAGAATTACAGATGCAAACTTTCATTTGACTTGCGATTACTCCGTGCTTAACGCTTTACGTCCCGCGCCGGCAGCTTTAATGATTTATCAGTTTAGCACACTAAACTGAATTCGGATATCATATTATCACAACCGTTAAAACCTCGTCAACTGCTAATCCGTCGGAAAGTAAATTAAGGATTATGTCAGAAAACAAATTAAAGATTTATGTCAGGAAACCGATTAAGAATTGGCAAAACGTAATGCCCCGGGGTGCGGCAGAATGGCTCGCATCCTCTGCACTGCGCGCCAGTTTTGCTTAGGTTCGCATCGAAGCCGGAGGATGGTATCAGACGCGCTTTCAGAGCGCGTCTGATAGGCCCGCCTGTTTGAACATCCCCGCATCAGGCGGGGATGTGAGTTAAGGGCCGGCCATCCGAAGGCGAGAGGCGAACCTTAGCAAAACGGCGCAAAGTGCATGGTGCGAGACATCTGACGCACCCCGGGGCATGACCGGGTAGCAGAATGTTTCACGCCCTAACAAAATGGTGCAAAATACACAGTGCGAGACATCTACCGCGCCCGGGGCATGACCGGGTGGTACCATTCCCCCTACTCCACCGACTGCTCCTGCCGATACCTTTTCTTCAGATTCTCTATGACAGAAAGCATCTCTGATTCATAAGAATAACTCCTGCCATCCTCCTTATACTGACGCAGCTGCAGCAGCTGCTTTCCCCCTTCCGACTCCGGATAGGATTTTTCCAGAGCATCCATTTTCTTTTCCAACTCCATGGAGCAGGCATAGGCCTCCGGATGTGAAGCCACAAAGGAAATGTATTCCTCTGTGGACATACCAAGGCGCACCGCTGCCAGATACCAGAGATAGTCCTTGGGATCCTCTGATAATTTCCATGCGCTGTGGAAATGCTCTGCTGCCAGCGGGAACAGGAACCGACTGCAGGCGGTCATTCCCAAACCTCTCTGGGCGCCGCCTCGAAGAGTCCGCTCCGTCACCGGCAGATGATTGAGAATCCGTCGATATTCCTCACCGGCCTTGGCAAAGCGTCCGCTCTCCCGCAGATAATCTGCTCTGGCCAGTCTGCTCTCCCATTCCTCCAGTCCTTCCCCTGCCTGCACGATCTGCCTGGTCTGGCGCTGTTTTTCTCTGGGCACATAGCCCACATAGTTAAAGAGAGTGGTGACAAAATCAGAAACCGCCTCCGGCTTTTTCAGATACGGGCGAAGCATCTCTGCCAGATCCTGCAGGCCGCATCCCTCCTCCAGCCAGTCAAGGAGAGCCGAATCGAGCAGCCATGCATCCAGAAACTGGGCGCTTTGCACCAGGGAATAGCAAAGTTCCTCTGCGCTGTAAAGATTTCTGCCTATTCTGGTCATGTAGTAGGGCTGCTTTGCCAGCTGCCCCACAGTCAGCAGTATTCTGCCAAGACTTTGCTTCTCCTGATTTTCCTCCTGTTCCCCTTCTTCTAAGGACAGTTCCTTATCCCAGTGCTGTCCGGAGGCAGGGCTGATTTCTCCAAAGCCCAGATCTGTCACATGCACCTGCAGCTTCGCAGGACCACTCATGGTATAGCAGACCCGAAGCCTTGTGGTTCGCTCCTGGCGCACCGGCAGATTCTCCAGGGTCACGATGCGCTCTAAGGGTTGCTGCCCCGTCACAGGCATGATCAGAAGCCGCAGCTCATTGCCGCTCTCTAAGATATAATCCTCCGTTCTGTCCACCTCATACCAGTTCTCTCCGGCGTCCAGAATGGCATGATACAGTCCCTGTCCCCGGCGCAGCGCCTGCATACCGATGTTAAAGCGGAGTTTATTTTTCCCGAGGAAAAAATAATCCCCCACCACACCCGGAGGCTGTAAACGGATCAAAGCTCCCAGTGCAGCCCCCTTGGAATAAAGATTATTTCCCTGAAAAGCTCTGCGATGGTAGCAAAGATAGGTCAGCGAACGCTTCATCCATTCCTGCTTAAAGCCGTCGCCGATCAGGTAGACCGCACAGGTTCTGCTCTTTCCGATCACCTCTTCCAGGATGGTCAGAAAAAGGGCGTCCTTTTCCGCAGGCTGCAAAGGCTTCGGAGGTACCGTCTCCACCCCTTCTCCTGCATCCGGCTGCTCCGGAATGATCCGGCCGAAGACGTAATCCTTATCCTCCATGAAAGCCACCACGGGAGAGGTCTTCTGATTATAGATCAGCCTGTGGGTACGCATCAAAGGTGGAGACTGCTTCTTCTTATCACGCCTTTTGTTGTTTTCCAGTTCCACCAGCTCTGCATTTTCCTGCCCCGTCTGGCCTATCTGCTGATCCTGTTCTCCCTCATATTCACACAGCAGCACCTGTCCCTCCCGCAGGGAAGGCTTCTGCATCAGCATGTAATTATAAAAGGAATTGGCATAGGTCTCACAATAGACATGGTCCACCGGCAGCTCCATTCTGGCCTGCACGCCGGCGATCACCTCCGCCATCTCCTTGGTCATTTCTCTGGCCGTGAACATCACCGCACTGATCTGCTCCGTGGGGACCTTCCCCGCCAGCATGGTAAAGCAGCGCTTGACAAAGAGAGCCAGCAATCCGCAGGGGTCATATTCCTCCTCTCCAATCACTACCGTCTTTCCCTCCAGTGCCCGGGAAAAAAGGCGATCCACCAGCATGCCCTCGCCGGCAGCCGCACTCTCTGCAGCCTCCCGCCCGCAGAACCATTGATTCATATCTGTTTTTTTGCAAAGCAGGGTGGGAATATTCATCTCCTGTCCCGGACCGGGGGAAAAGGTCACCGGCTCTAAGCCGCTGACAGCCGGCTCATCCAGACGGCAATAGGAAATCTGACAATAGTCGTCCCGAATATCAAAGCCCACTATATATTTTTTTTCAGTTGATTTTGTAAAGAGCATGCTCGACCTCACTCCTGCGTATTTTCAAAAATGCCCATCACCATGTGTGCCAGCTTATCATAATGCTCTAACTCTCCCAGTGCCTTATCATACTCCCGCATGGTAGCATGGGAGGCAATCTGATTAAGCCGTCCGAATCTGCCAGCCTCTTCGTCAGACATACGTATATCCTGTCCCAGACTGCCGCTCTCCACCACATTCTTCTCTTCCGCATCATCAGTGATATAGTAAAGCAGCTGATCTCCGAAAAAGAGTACAAAGCCGGTAACGTAAATACCCTCATACATCTCCCGCATATCCCTGCACTCATAGGGCGGAATCGTGCCGTCCTCCTGCTCTAAGGCATAGTGGATGCACACGTGGGCACCGCTTCTTCCCTGGTACTGAGCCATGGTCTGATCCGCATGGGCAGACAAAAGCGGGGTCAGGTAGGTAAATCTGGTAAAGAAGGGAAAAATAATATCCCTCCGGCACAGATCCTCCAGGAACATCTCCGCACACGCTTCCTCCGGTGCACTGTATCCGCCTGCTCTCTCGGAAAGGGTATACAGATAGGCGATACGACAGATGTCCAGAAGAGGCACTCCATCCACGCCATATTGCTGGATTCTGCCTGAGAATACGCTGTCTAAGGGAGACTGTTTCATAAAAGCCTCATGAGAGGACTGCGCCAACACCGCCGCCATAAGCTCCTGATCGGCACCTCCGGCCCTATAATCCTCTAAAAGCTGAGATTGCTGCGGCAGGATCTGTCCGCTGTAGAGAATCTGCCGCAGCATCCGACCCGCCAGAAATGAGGTATCCATCTCAAAGGAGACCATGGCTTCCCGTACTGACTCCAGCTCGGTGGAAAGTCCTTCCATGCACTTTGCCAGGTAAGAAAGCATATTTTCATCATATTTTCCCAGCTGAAAGCTCTGGAACACGATATTGGCAAAGGCCTCATCCTCCAGTACCTCTTCTCTGGCCAGCACGCGGCTGCACAAATGCATCAGCGTATGCTCATCCACCCCAAAGGTTCCATAGCGGCGAAGCCAGGATACGGCCTTGTCATTGATTCCCCGCAGCATCATAAAGCGGATCAGATCCGCCCGTTCTGATGCATGGAGGTCATCCGGCGTCAATTCATTCAATGCCTTGTCCAGCTCCCGGATGCAGTCATTATCATTGTAGTAATTAAGCAGCTTTAATCGGATCTTCTGGCGAAGAGCAGGCTGCAGCAGCGGATCCTCCGTCAACTTTTTAAAGCGACCGCAGTTCTCCCCGCTGATGGCGAAGGTATTGCTGCCAAGGCCGGCCAGATAGACCTCAAAATCAAAAAGTTCCGTGTCAAACCGAGCCAGGAGTGCTGTCATTTCATCGCTTATCTTCGCTCTGTCGCAAAAACAGGCCATGGTGGAGGCGTAGCGGTTGCCCGCGCTGTCCTCGAAAAGAATCTCCTGCTTCTCACCGTAGAGCGGCAGGTAACAGCAGCCGTTTTCCACAGGGAATTTCTCTTCTCCCTGTCTGTCCTCATAAATCACCACCACCTGCCTGGGCAGCGGCGATGAAGTCCTGACAACGCAGCCAAATAAAGCTCTGGCAGCATCGGCGGCATTTTCTCCTGTGATCGTCTGGACTGTGAGAAAACGTTTGTAGAGGAAATTCAGATCCTCATTCATCCGCTGCTTCGACAGCTGCAGCATGGTAAAGCGCTGAATCTCCGGCTCATATTGCCGGTACAGATCCGGCATCTGTCCATCCTGCTCACAAATATAACGATAAAGTCTGGCATTCTTCTCCCAGGGAAGGGTGCTCTGATAGCAGAAATAAAGAAGTACCGCCTGCGGAAATGTCCCTTCAAAATCATCCGGCAAAGACAGCATATAGTATTCATACAGTCTGGTGACCTGAAGCTGTGCCTCTACTCCCTTCTGATACCAGGAAAAGGCACGGGTATCTGTGATATTACCCTTGATCAACAGCATGCAGATACTCTCTAAGGTCTCTTTTTGTTCTGTCTGCAGCTGATAGCCGGCCAGAAGCACCCGCAGCAGTTTGGAAGAGAATGCTCTCTGGCTTCTGGTCAGGATATTGACCTGGGTCATGACCTGAGACGAGAGGTATCCCTTTTTGGCTGCGTAGAGCAGCGTCTGCTGTTCAAAATCATCCAGCTTACTGAGAATTGCCGGATTCATGGATACCAGCTCATAGGCTTCTATATAGAGCAGCGGACTGCGGCAGCCGTAGCCGAACTGTTCACGCAGCAGCTGCCACTTGGCTGAGGGGCGCTTTTTATATCGCTCGGACAGGTTCATAAGCATCCAGGCGATCTGCCAGCTTCCGGGTTTCCTGCGCAGCTGGTTTTCCAGTATGGAACAGGTGCGGTCAGTATCCTGCCGGTTTTCCGTGCAAAGAGCCGATAAATACGCCTGATAGCAAAGGACCGTCATATTCTCCTTTTTTCTACCTGCCTCTTCGTTCGCCCTCTGCTTTTCCATGAATTTGTCCAAAGCAGCTCTGGCTTCCTTTTTTCTGGCATCAAAAATAAGAAGATGGGCCTGATAAAGCAAAGAATAGGGATTGGCCGGGTCGATGATGCCCATGCGTTCGATCAATACGTTAGACTGGGCAATCCACTCTTTATATTTGATCTTCTTCGCCCGGAAAGCTTCATACTGCAACATCAATCGGCAAAGAATCTGGCGGCGCTCCTGCTGACGCAGGGACATAGCCTCTGTCTCCCGTCTGCAAAGCACCTCCACGGGAATAACGATTTTTGTGGTCCCCGTCTCCAGCTGCAGACTGCCGAAATTCATACCCTCGTGCAAAAGCGAAGGATCTATAAAAAAGCGAAGATCTGCCCCGGTACCGGGAAATTCCTTATTTTCACCTGCAAAGTCAATGTCCAGCAATTCCTCCTGGGGAAGCCGCAGAAAGCTGCCGTCTGCAACAAGCTGCAGATGGGTATACCCCCAGCCGTTTCGCTGCACGCGAATCTGATATTCCAGGAGTCTGCCGTCCACTCTGGTGATTTCCAGATGTACCCTCTGGGCGGAGGGAAGGTATGTCACCGGTGCCTTCCCGCAGGCACTGATCAGAAATTCTTCCACATTCTGCTCATTGCCCTCCACGCCGGAAAGTCCTCGATACAACAGATATTCTTTATTTTGATCCGGTGTAAAAATATCCCCAAAGGCGGGATCATAAAAGAGCTCCACTGCCTCATGCCAGCTGGCCTTGGCCAGGTTGGAAAAATGAAACAGATTCTTTACCATACCATTAGAGGAACGAAGAGAAGGCTGCCGGATCTCCACGTTAAAAGGCAGGGAGTACTCTCCCTGATTGGATACAATGCGGAAATACCCTTCCACCACATCTCCGCTCTCAAAAGCTCTGGCATCAAAGCGGTAGCCGATGGCATCCTGAGCACCGGAAAAAGTCTCTGTCACCAGTGTCATGGCCAGTCGTGAGGAAGAGACATAGCCGTTGACGCCACACTGCGCATCTCCATAAATCATAAAGGAGCCCTCACGGACCTCTCCCGGCTTTACCCGCAGCTGCAGCTTCTCCGTGGAAAAGCGAAGCGGTTTCTCTATTGTGTGAAATTGTTCGTCGGCCATCATAGAGGTCATTGCACAGGTTCTTTGCATTGTCTTCCTTTCTATACCGCAGCTTGTCTGCGTCACTTAAGGAGCATTTCGCACAGACGAATTCTCCGAATACTCATGCAGTGATGACGTTTAGAGCCTCACTGCCGTTCAAGAGAAATGCCGATCAAATCAGCATTCCCCGAAAAAAGCTCATACGACCTATATTGTAACATAAATTTTCAGTTCTCCGCAGAGGTTTCTTGGGAAAATACGGAAGTAATTCCCACGTCGCTGCCGTACAGTCCCGTTCCCCTGACCGGTGGTTGTATTGCGGTTATATAAAAACACCTCCTTATGCACCAAAAACTCCTGCCGCATCCGCCCGTGGGCAGATACAGCAGGAGTTTCCTGTCTCTTTTATCTGTTACTGATTTATAGTACGTTACAGTACCTTACGGTTCGTTACGATTCCGTTTGTCACGATTCCGTTTGTTACGATTCCGTTCGTTACGATTCCTCTTTTACCTTCCGGCGAATAATGGGTGCTTCTCCTTCTGCGCTTCTTAGGAATCCTTCTCCGGGAAATTGATCTGCAGCTTGCAGAAGAAATCTTCCAAAGTCAGGCGGTCATTGACCTTGTGGTAAACCCGAATCGGACGATAGCCGGTATCATGGATGTAGTGCATATCCTCGGGGTCTACACGGGGTGCCTCCTGCACAGTATAGCTGTCTGTCTTTTCCAGCTCCTCCATCAGCGCGGCGATGGCGGAATTATCACCCAGTCCCCACAACTCGCCGTGAGGCCACTGCGGGAAATCCGCGCAGAAATCGTTTAATTCGATCAGCTGCTTAAAAAGATAATGACCGATTTTGCCGTAGGGGCGAACCTTTACCTGGAGCTCTGCCAGGGAAACGGACATCTGCTTATAGACATTCATGGGCATCTGCCAAACCGGCATGGAAGAGGAAAATACCACATTGGCGCCGAAGATATCCTGCTCTAAGTTAAATTCTCTGCCGCCCTCCGGATAATTGCCGCCGCCAACCCAGATACAGGTCATGCGATCGCAGATGGCAGGCTCCATAAGGATAGCGCTTGCCAAATCAGTGATGGCCCCCTGCATCAGGATATACAAAGGACGGCTGTCCTCCTTCATAGCTTCCTCTATGATGAACTTCGCGCCATCGGATTCGATCGGTGTCTTCTCATCGCTAAGTCCCACTGCAGAACCCATGAGTACAGGATACTCTCCGGACAGATGCATCAGATCCAGCACCTTGATGATCTCATCGTAGCTGGCCTTAGCTGTGCCGTGTCCCGGATAACGGAAATCATTGTGATCAAAGTGACCGGCAATGATACCCTGCACATCGAACTTCGGTGTCATCAATGCATGGGCTACTGCAAACTGATCATCCGCCTCATTCTTACAGTCTGTGTGGATGATGATGCGATAATGCTTCTTCTCCGGAACCGTATAAGCATACTCAAACATGTGGAAACCTCCTCGTACTCTCAATATGATTTCAATCTGAATTTCCGGTAGAGTGCATAGATATGCACTCTCCGTTTTTATGAGCATAGCATGCATCTAAAATTTTTTCATCTTTCATCTAAAAATTTAGATCTTATATTTATGTTGCAGGATGTACAGCAAAAGGCACAACCACCGAAAATCCGATTCCTTCCGGCGGCTGTGCCTGTTTCTCTTCTTTATGTAATTTGCCGCTTCGCAGCGAGATTCGGC
This sequence comes from bacterium, assembly GCA_963593905.1. Classification (GTDB taxonomy): domain Bacteria; phylum Bacillota; class Clostridia; order Lachnospirales; family Lachnospiraceae; genus CAG-791. Next base: position 31,919 of record CAVBBL010000026.1, read on the forward strand.
GAGAAAAACGCCTTGCGTCACATTTCCTAATGGACTGCTTACTTCGTCAGCATCTCCATGATCTCATTGCTGCGGGCGATAAACTTGGTCATCTCCTCTGCCTCTAAGGGTGCGTTCTGCAAAAGTGCCAGATCGTAGAGCTGCTCACAGATCAGATTGGTGTTCTCACCTTCCTGGTTGTTCAGTACATACTGTACCAGCGGATGGTTCGCATTGAGGATCAGGGTCTGGCCTTCCTTGCCGAAGCCATCCATGCCAAATCCCATGCCGTTGGAGGCATACATCTTCATCATATCCTGCATACGGCGGCTCTGCTCATCTACGGTCAGCATGGAGGAAATCTTCTTGTTCTTGAGCTTCTCCAGCTTTACATTCAGCTTGTCATCCTTTAAAGCCTTGCGGAAGACGTTCTGGAGCTGGTCTGCATGCTCCTTTAATTCCTCCGTGGCCTTCTTGCCGGTCTTGGTCTTTAATGCATCGGTAACGTCCGCATCGATTCTTGCAAAGTGGATGCCCTCATTTTTGGCCTCCATCTGAGAGATGAAGGGCTGATCGATGTTGTGATTTAAGATAAAGGCCTGCATCTTGGCAGCGCGGAACATATTGATATACTGGCTCTGCTGCTTGGGATCGGTTACATAGTAGATGGTGCGGTCCTTTTTCTCTTCTTCCTCTGCCTCTTCCGGCTCCTTAGCTGCCTCTGCATCCTTAGCACCGTCATCGACGATCTCAGCCTCTACCTTCTGGCCGTTCTCATCGGAGGCATTTTCCTTCTGCGCTTCCTCTGTCTCTTCTTTGCCGCTGTCCTTATTGATCTCCAGCGCATCCGGCAGTACCACATACTTGCCGTCCAGATCCTTGAACAGAATGTAGTCGGTCATCTTTTCGCAGAACTTGTCATCCTTCAGGCAGCCATACTTGATGAAGGGGCTGATGTCATCCCAATACTTCTCATAGTTTTCACGGTCTGTCTTGCAAAGGCCGGAGAGCTTCTCTGCTACCTTCTTGGTAATGTAATCAGAAATCTTCTTTACAAAGCCATCGTTCTGCAGAGCACTTCTGGATACATTCAAGGGCAGGTCAGGACAATCGATAACACCCTTGAGCAGCATCAGAAATTCCGGAATAACCTCCTTGATGTTATCGGCGATAAATACCTGGTTATTATAGAGCTTGATAGTTCCCTCGATGGACTCGTACTCCATATTGATCTTCGGGAAGTACAGAATACCCTTCAGATTGAAAGGATAGTCCATATTCAAATGGATCCAGAACAAAGGCTCCTTATAGTCATGGAATACCTTGCGGTAAAACTCCTTATACTCTTCCTCTGTGCAGTCCTTGGGGGTCTTTGCCCACAGCGGATGCGTGTCATTTAAGAGCTCCGGTCTCTTTACGATCTTATACTTCTTCTCTTCCGGCTGCTTTTCCTCTGCCTCCGGTGTGCTCTGTCCCTCGCTGCCTGTCTCTTCCTTCTTTTCTTCCTCTTTCTTCTCCGGCAGAATCTCCTCGATCACCACATCATCCGGCAGCTTCTCGGATTCTTTTACGATCTGGGTCTCCTTGGTATTCTCTGCGGAGAGATAGATTTCCGTAGGCATAAAGGAGCAATACTTCTCGATCACTTCCCTTGCCTTATAATAATTGGCAAATTCCAGACAATCTTCGTTCAGATACAAGGTCATCGTGGAACCAAAAGTATCCCGGTCGGAATCCTCCATGGTGAATTCGCTGCCGCCGTCGCACTCCCAGTGTACAGCCTTCGCTCCCTCCTTATAGGAAAGGGTATCGATGGTCACACGGTCAGCTACCATAAAGGCAGAATAAAAGCCCAGTCCGAAATGACCGATGATCTGATCGTCATTAGCCTTGTCCTTATACTTCGCCAGGAAATCCTCTGCGCCGGAAAAAGCGATATTGTTGATATACTCCTTCACCTCATCTGCGGTCATGCCAAGGCCGTTATCGATAAATTTCAGGGTCTTTTCCTCCGGATTGACCTTTACATCAATGCGGGGCTTGTATCCTTCCGGCAGGCTGTACTCTCCCATGACATCCAGCTTCTTTAACTTGGTAACGGCATCGCAGCCATTGGAAATCAGCTCTCTGAAGAAAATGTCGTGATCGGAATAGAGCCACTTCTTGATAATGGGAAACATATTTTCACTGTTAATGGATAACGTTCCTTTTTCTGCCATAATTACTTTGCTTGCCTCCTTATACTTATCTTTACGCTCCTATTGCATCTGTATGCAATAATGCGATTTCCTACTTGCTCCTTGGCACCTGTCTGTGCCTTGCCGGACACCAGACCGCGCCTTTTAAACTTTTATAAACCGAAAGACCATGGTGTCCTGTATCCTTACTTTCCAAAGTGTAGTCTTTGCCATTTGAAAAGTCAACAAAAAATTAGCACTCATTTGTCATGAGTGCTAACAATTCGATGCAAACCCAGTATTTATGCGGCTTTGCGCAATTATTAAACTTTTGTAAAGTGTATCTTTGTGCCTACTGCGTCGTTCCAAAAAAGCTTTCATAGGTGGTAAAGAAACTGCTGGTAGAAGCGTCGGAAAGATTTTCCTCCTGCAGGGCATTCCATCGCTCTTCGTAGAACACCACATCTGCCTTTGCAATAAAAGTATCATATTCCTCGCCAAAGGCAGCAGTCCTCCGCTCCCGAATCAGTCTCTCTTTATTTGCCTTTGTCTGCTCCTCGTCGTTGGTGCTGGTACACTTTAAAATACGGTATCCGTCTGCAGTCTCCACGACATCACTGATTTCGTCCTGATTCAGATCAAAGGCTGCCTGTTCAAAAGCTGCATCCTGCTCCCCTTTGCCTATTGCATAGGTATCCTGCTCGTCCTCATTGTACTCCTTCTGCAGCTGATCAAAATCTGCGCCGGCCTTCAGCTGCAAAAGCACTGCCTCGGCTTTTTCCTTTGCTGCCGCCTTCTCACTGTCGCTGTACTCCTGCCTGGTACCGTCCTCTCCTGTATGCCAAGTCTTAAAAAGAATATTCTTTACCTGCACTCGTCTGGCATCATCATCACTGATCTCCGGATTGATCTGGTTCACTACCTGTGTGTACACAGTCTGTGCCAAGGCATATTGCTCATACATATTCTGCAGCAGCGCCGTATCTGCCTGCAGCAGCTGCTTATCTTCCTCTGACAGGCCCTCCTCATAAGCTGCCGCACAGGACGCCGCCGTATCTTTCTGTTCCTGGGTCAGCGTGATGCCCTTCTCCTCTGCCATGGCGCAGAGCGCCTTTACCTTTCCCAATCTCTCCAATGCCAGCTCGTCGATGCTGTCCTCAAACTGAAAAAGGCTTTGACTGTTCCAGATCTCGTCTCCCAGCATATCACTGTACTGACCGCGCACGTTGACCAGATAAATACGAAGCTCCGATTTCTTTGCCTCCACGCCGTTGATCAGGAACACATCTTCTGCACTAAAGCCATTGGTCAGCACCACCTTGCCGCCCCCGCATCCGGAAAGCAGCAGCGCTAACGTCAACATCAACGTCAAAAGAAAGGGAACGGTTTTGAAAACACGCCTGTTCCTTTTGTCGATTTTTTTTAATTTAGCCGTCATCTGTTCTCTGTAAGTCCTAATCTGTAAATTCTCCGATTTATACAGTACACTTTTTCTTCACACAGGCAATTTTATCGATATGATCAGCAATCTCTTAGAACCTCTGAGGATTGTAAGAAGCTGCGTGAGAAAAATCGTAAAATCCATTATCTTTTTATTCTCTCGTATTTTACGAAAGTATACGGCGTATCAAAATAGGTCTGTTCCTCTCCCTCTGCCGTCCGCGCCCAAGCCTCGTCTTTCGTCAAATCAGGAAAATAGGCATCCGCCTCATAGACTCGGTCGATCTCTGTCACATGTACCGTGTCGCAATAGGGCAGGAACTGCCGATAGACGCTCTCCCCGCCGATCACATACACATCCTCCGGTGCATAGTCTTTCACGGCTTCCAATGCTTCCTCCACACTGTGCACCACCTTCGCACCCCTAACTTCCAGGTTCGGGTTTGTGGAAAGGATGATATTTTCCCTTCTGTCCAGGGGCTGTGCCAGAGGAAATGTCTCCAGCGTCTTTCTTCCGTAAATAATCGCCTTTCCCAGGGTTTCCTGTCTGAACATCTTATGATCCGCCGGAATACTCACCAGGAGCTGTCCCTTGCTGCCGATTGCCCAGTTTCTATCTACTGCTACGATTGCATTCATTTTTTTCCTTTCTATGCCGCAATTTATTGCGGCAACACGAGGAGAAATTCGCGAAGGCAATTTCTCCGATGTGATCATATATTAAAACTAAATCGCAATGGGAATATCCCGGATCTGCTCACCGGTCTGATAGTTTTCCACCTTGAAATCATCCCTTGTAAAATCATAGAAATCATGGATATCGGGATTTAACGTCACCTTCGGCGCCGGATAGGGTGTCCTCTGGATCAATTCCTGTATAAAAGGCACGTGGCGATCGTAGATATGGGCATCTGCGATCACATGGAGCAATTCTCCCGCCCGCATATCACTTACCTGCGCAAACATCATAAGGAGCGCCGCGTACTGTGCCACATTCCAGTTATTAGCAGCCAGCACATCCTGGGAGCGCTGGTTTAAGACTGCATTCAGCGTCAGCTTATCATCTCCCGGCTTCTGCGTCACATTAAAGGTCATACTGTAGGCACAAGGATACAGATTCATCTCATGCAGATCCTGATGAACATAGAGATTAGTCATGATCCGGCGGCTGAAGGGATTATGCTTCAAATCGTACAAAACTCTGTCCACCTGATCAAACATTCCTTCTTTGTATTGGTGCTTTACGCCCATCTGGTAGCCGTAGGCCTTGCCGATGGAGCCATCGGCATCTGCCCACTCATCCCAGATATGACTGTGGAGATCCTTGATATTATTGGACTTCTGCTGCCAGATCCACAGCACCTCATCCACGGCGCTCTTTAAGGCCGTGCGCCGCAGTGTCAAAAGAGGGAACTCCTCCTGCAGGTCATAGCGGTTCACCACGCCGAATTTCTTGATGGTGTAGGCAGCTGTCCCATCCGGCCAATGAGGCCGCACCTTTTCTCCCTCCGTACTGGTGCCATTTTCCAGAATATCCCTGCACATGTTTATAAAAATATCGTCTGCTTTACTCATTTTTACCTTCCCAAGCCGCAATTTATTGCGGCTGCGTGAGGAGAAATCGCAAATGCAATTTCTCTGATGTAATCCACTCGAATGTCAATTTGCTTTTTTATCTGCTTCTTCTATCTGCTTCTTCTGTATGCTTTTTCCGTCAGATTATTCTACCGGTTTCTTCTACCTATTTCTTCTACCTATTTCTTCTATCTGCCACCGGCACGCCCTGCTTAACCTCTGTGAACCTTTCCTGCAGCAAATCATATCTGGTACCACTGTAAGGCGCATCTGCGCAGACGCCGTATTTTTCCTGCAGACACGCTGCAAATCGATCTGCTGTCTTGTCCTCGCCGTGTACTACAAAGGTCTGGCATGGTTTTGGATCAAAGGCATCAAACCATCGCAGCAGCCCGTCCTTATCCGCATGTCCGGACAGTCCAGTCATCTGTGCGATCTCTGCCTTCACCTCTATGGTTTCTCCTAATACCTTGACCGTCTTGGCGCCCTCCATGATCTGTCTGCCCAGAGTCCCCTTGGACTGATATCCCACGAAGAGGATGGTACTCTCCGGCCGCCACAGATTATACTTCAGATGATGCCGGATACGTCCCGCATCGCACATACCGGAAGCCGCCAGGATCACCTTGGGCGTCTTATCATAATTGATGGTCTTGGATTCCTCCGTAGTTACCAAAGGATAGAGGTCCTCAAAATCCAGAGGATTAATCCCCTTTTTCACCATCTGCATGGCTTCCTCATCAAAGCAGCTCCGCTCATTGGTAGTAAATACTCCGGTGGCCTCTACCGCCAATGGGCTGTCCACATAGACCGGAAAATGCGGTCTGTCCTTGATCAGCCCCGTCTCTTTGATCAAACGCAGAAAGTAGAGCATCTCCTGGGTACGTCCCACTGCAAAGGACGGAATCAGCACATTGCCGCCCCGGGCAAAAGTGCGGCTGATAATTTCCGCCAGTTCTTTTACATAATCCTCTGTGTGAATCTCACCTTTTCCGGGGCTGTGCTTTCTGTCTCCATAGGTGGACTCGATCAGCACGTAATCCGCCTGCTTCGTAGGAATGGGGTCCCGCAGCAGAGGCTGATTGATATTGCCGATATCTCCGGAAAAGACGATCTTTTTCGTCCGATTCTCTTCCGTCAGCCACAGTTCTATGCTGGCAGAGCCCAGCAAATGTCCCACGTCGGTAAAGCGAAACTCTATTCCCTCGCAGAGCTGCAGCTTCTGATCGTAGGGAAATCCCTCAAAACGCCGCAGCAGTCTCTTGGTATCCTCCATGGTAAAAAGCGGCTCAATAGGTAATCCATCCTTTGTACGGTAACCATGCTTATTTTTCCAGGCGGCATCTGACTCCTGAATATCCGCTGCATCCTTCAGCATGATCTCACAAAGCTGCGCCGTAGCCTCTGTAGCAATCACTCTTCCCCGAAAGCCATCCTTATGAAGCTTTGGCAGGAGGCCGGTGTGATCGATGTGCGCATGGGTCACGAAGACATATTCGATCTCTCTCGGCTCCACCGGCAGTCCTACATTTTTAAAATAATTAATGCCCTGCTCCATGCCATAGTCCACCAAAAGGTGATGACCGGCTGCGCATATATAATGACAGCTTCCTGTCACCTCGTGATCAGCACCGATGAATTCTATTTCCAAATTATCCCTCATTTCTTTGCAGAATTGCTGCGAAAAAGCGATAAAATCTTCAGATTTTACTCTGCCCTGTATGACGAATCCGGCTGTTCACTGCACCATATCCAAGAAGTAAATTAGGTACACTTATATCCTCATCTAATTCTTCCCAGTGTACGGCAGCTCCATTTCCACTGAATTCATAATTCATCAACTGTTGGTCTGATGCTTCACACAGCCTGGGAAACCACACCTTCGGCACTGCCAGGATGCGTCCATCCTCCAAAGACAGCCACATATTATCCTCATCAAACCATATGCGCGTCGCTCTGATTTCATTCATAAAAAAATTCTCCCCATCTGTTTCTAATCAACTCTACATGTTCATGAATTTCTTTTTCTATAAACCGCAATTCCTTCGCTGAAAAATCCACCGAACTCTCCAGTCTGATTTCCGGATCTATCCAAAACTTTGCTAATCCGTTTCCTCTCCGAACATGAATATGACAGTGTTCTCTGGGATCACCTTCATTGGAAAAGAAGAAAAATCTGTATCCGTTTATCTCGAAAACCTTGGGCATATAAACCTCTTTTCAAAACAATGAACAATGATTTTATTTTCCCAGCCAAGCCAGTCTGATCAGATAATACAGCATCAAATGTGCCGGATAGAAAACATAAAAGAGCCACTTCGGTGCATTGCCCTTTTTCCCATTGTAACAGATGATCAGAAAGATTCCTACCGCCGCATACCACTCCGTGCTGTTTATCACTCCCAGGAGCAGAAGCACCAGTGTGCCTGCCAGCCATTTATACTTTCGAAGAAAGTATAAAATGAGCACAGACAATACGCCATACCATTGATAATCTGTCTTTAAAACCCAGGCTGCCGTACAGGCCGCAGCGGCAATACATGCACAAAGCAGCCAGCGCATCCATGACTCCATGGAAAATTTCTTCTGACCGCGCACCCATTCCATCCCCCACATAGCAAGGAATGCAATCCACAAAGTCATGATCACACTGCATCCCCGACCTCCCTGCATAAATCCTTCCGTGCAGGAAACGAGCCGAAACGGAATCTCTGAGATCAATGCAAAGATAAATAATCGCATACAATATTTACCTCGATCCCGGGTATGCAAAAATCCCTCTGCCAGCATAAAGGCAAAAATAGGAAATGACGGACGCCCAATGGCACGAATCAGGCTGTAGATCAGAGGACCATGAGCCGCTGACAGGAACACCTCCCGTCCCTGCGGTGTCCGCACCAGACAAAAGCCGATATGGTCTATCGCCATGGTGATTAGCGCAATATATTTCAGTACAGCGCCGTCTAACTTTTCAAAATTGAGAAAATACATATTCAGCCTGCCTAAAAAAGTTTCTATATATTTCTTATTTCTGCTTGTATTATTTCGTTCTTTCATATTAATCCCCATTCCGCAGGCGCTTTGCGCCGGAGGAATCTCAAAGCAA
>CAVBBL010000027.1:0-34968 GCA_963593905.1 bacterium
GAGAATCTGAAATTCTCGTCGCCTCTTCGCAGCAGAGCTGCTCAGAAATGAGGATTACTATGGAATCTGTCTTACGCGTAATTCTTTTAATTTTTGGGGGAACATTTACACCGTTTAATCTGTTGTGAATTCTTTTTTATTTTCTTTTTATGCTCATAAAATAGGTCTTATGATATAATACTTTCTTGGAACGTCCTGGTAATGACAATTGGCGCCTGGACAAAACGCCGCCGAAATCACTCTTCGGCATAGTAGTTTAGATCGCGGTATGGGGGTAAACATGAAATTTCATTTAGGAAAAAATCGACTGAAATGGGGCTTTACAGTACTTTTGACTGCTATTGCCACCATGTTGGCCTATTATCTGCTGTTTAAAGGCAAAACTATTGCAAATGGTTTGCATGTAATCAATGATGCTATGATGTCCATCATGTATGGAATTATCATAGCCTATGTCATGTCCCCTATCTTAAATTTCGTAGAGGCTAAATGGTTAAAGCCCCTGTATATGCGTCATGGCATAGATGTCACCAAACCGGAAAATGAACAAAAAAAGAAGCAGATGCGCAAGTTTTCCGTTGCCATCAGCATCGTTTTTCTCCTTGTAGTGCTGGTTGGCTTTTTGCTCATTGTAGTGCCGCAGTTGATCAACAGCATTCAGAGTGTTTTCATCAATTTTCCCACCTATGTCAACAATATTTATAACTTTACGGATACTTACTTTGCAGCTGATCCGGAAATGAATTCCACTGTCAACGATATAATTAACACTTACTCGGATAAAATCTCTGATATGATTAACAATATCCTGATGCCTAATATGACGGAGATCATTCAGCAGATATCAAAGAGCATGATTTCCCTTGGAAAAGGTATTTTTAATTTTCTTGTGGGCATTATTGTATCTGTCTATATTCTTAATTCCAAGGAAGTTTTCTGCGGTCAGGGAAAAAAGCTGACATATGCCTTCTTTAAGGAAAATATTGCCAATGAAATCATTGCAGAGTTTCGATTTATTCACCACACCTTTATTGGCTTTATTACCGGTAAGATTCTGGATTCTATTATCATAGGCATCCTGTGCTTTATCGGCACCAGTATTATCGGAACCCCCTATGCACTTCTTGTCAGTGTAGTAGTGGGTGTAACCAATGTGATTCCTTTTTTCGGTCCCTATATCGGTGCGATCATCGGCGCTATCCTGGTAGTCATGGTAGATCCTCTGGCGACCCTGTATTTCCTTATTTTTGTCCTTATATTGCAGCAATTTGATGGTAATATCCTGGGTCCCAAGATTCTTGGAAACTCCACTGGCCTTTCCAGCTTCTGGGTTATATTTGCTATCATGTTCTTCGGTGGTATTTTCGGCGTCGTGGGATGGATCGTAGGTGTTCCGTTATTTGCAGTCCTGTATGCTCTTGTTCAGCGACTTACGAATCATTACCTTCGCAAAAAGAACCTGCCGGAAGATTTGGATCGCTATATTGAAGCAGCCTATATAGAAAATGGAGAGATTAAATCTCTTTATAATAAGGAAAATACCAAATACAGAACCGCTGCACCGCCGTCATCCTGGAGCATGATTTTCAAAAGAAAAATCAAAGAGATGGCTGATCAGGTAAATAATCCAGAGCAAGCCACTCCTGATGAAAAAGACGATCAGGATAAACAAAGAAAGAATTCTGAAGAAAAATAAGAATCAAATAGCCTTTACAGCAGATGAGAATCCGAGTTTTTTGTTGCCTCTTCGCAGCATAGAAAGGAAAATATGAAATTTGTCATACAACGTGTACGTCATGCATCAGTTACTATAGATGGCCAAATAACAGGTCAGATTGAAAAAGGGTTTCTGGTTTTTATAGGTGTGACAGATACAGACACGAAAGAAATTGCGGATAAAATGATCGATAAGCTGTTGAAACTTCGTATTTTTGAAGATGAAGACGGAAAAACCAATCTGGACATTCAAAAAGTCAATGGATCCTTACTGATGGTTTCTCAGTTTACACTGTATGCGGATTGCCGCAAAGGAAACAGACCAAGCTTTGTGAAAGCAGGTGCGCCGGACCATGCCAGGAATTTGTATGAGTATATAGTGAGCGTATGTACCGACCGAATTGACAATGTGCAGACGGGTAAATTCGGTGCAGATATGAAGGTGGAGCTTCTAAATGACGGTCCTTTTACCATTATTCTGGATTCTGAAGAGATTGTACATCTTTAACAAATAAATTAGCCGGAGCACAGCTTAAAAGAGTTGGTTTAAACGTGGCTTAAAAAATGTATAGATGAACATGTTTAACGAATTAGTTGGAGCTTTGCTCTAAAAAACATATAGAGGAACATCTTTAACGAATTAGTTGGAGTTTTGCTCCAACTATTCGTTAAAGATGCCTTTTGCGAATAGTTGAGCGTATGTGGAAACCACTCTTCTTTCCTTTTACCTTACAAAAATCACATTCACCTTCTTAATCCAAATGAAACATTCCCTATAAACAAAAAAAGTAAAGCCAATAAATTATGGCTTTACTTTTTTAATGTCTAAGAATTACAGATTGTTGCGTTTATCAAAGTCCTCAATAGCCTGAATCAGAAGATTGATCGTTCCGTCAACACCCAGCAATGCGGTATTCACAGATAGATCGTAGCTGTCAGCCCGGCCCCATTTTTTGGAGGAATAATAATTGTAATAACTCTGACGCTGTTTGTCCTTTTTAACCATCATGTCTCTTGCTTTCTGCTCTGTAGTTATATCAGAAAAGCGATGCATGATCTGTTTGATCTTGAAGTCCTCATCTGCATGGATGAAAATATTCATCACATTATGGAAATCGCTGAGGGCATAATCTGCACAGCGGCCTACAATCACGCAGGGACCTTCTGCAGCCACCTTTTTAATAGTGTCAAATTGTGCCAGAAACACTTTCTGACTGATGGGCATATCCACAAAGGAGGACGCATTGTATCCAAAAGAATATGTGTCCATAACCAGATTATAAAGGAAGGAATTGGTAGGACGTTCATCGTGCTGCTGTACCATTTCCTGGCAAAATCCGCTTTCCTGTGCAACACGAGCAATCAAATCCTTGTCATAACATTTGATTCCATAGTGTTCTGCTACTTTCTCTGCGATTTCTCTGCCTGCAGAACCAAATTGTCTTCCCACTGTAATTATTGTATTCATAAGGTTACCTCCCTTTTATAATACTATATGACACCAGATAAAGGTCTAAACCAATGAGGCCCACTTACTTATTGCTTATAGGAGATGATTTGACGTCGAGCCCACGGGTAAAACACCTATTTACCAAAGCATCAAACTTATTATGATATTATAATCATTTTTCACACAATTTGCAAATAATTAGTAAAAACTTCTTAAAAAGCAAGAATATTCGAAATAATTCCAACAATTCATTGTGATATCACATATCACTCAGCATAGTATTCTTCGAATTGTCCTGCGTTTTGCATCTACGCTTTGCATCTATGCCTTGCATCTATGCCTTGCATCTACGCTCCACCTATAACTTCGCTTCAGTCGGTGCTAAACGCATCGCACTGGGACACAGCCCCCGCACTTCTCAAATCATAACAAAACATAAATGTTAAAAATAATTTGTTATATTAGGCCATTCCGCGCAACTTTTCCAGAAGCGCCACGAAATACTCTGGAAGCGGTGCCTTTGTCTCTATATATTCTCCTGTTGTGGGATGACAAAATCCCAGAATGCCAGCATGCAGGCACTGCCCTTGCAGACGGGAAAAGGGAGATTTACGCCCTGGAGCATAGATGTCATCTCCCAGAAGCGGGTGACCGATATTGGCCATATGAACCCGAATTTGGTGGGTTCTGCCGGTCTCCAATTGACATTCCACATAGGTAAATCCCTTAAAGCGTTCCAGAACCCTCACGTGGGTCACAGCCTGTTTGCCGTGAAGCGCATCTGTGACAGCCATCCTTTTTCTCTCTTTGGGATCGCGACCTATAGGTTTATCGATGGTTAGCGCGTCTTCTTTTACGACGCCGTAACAGATTGCGTAGTACTTTCGGACAATGGAATGTTCTTTTAACTGGGCAGCAATAGATTGATGTGCCCTATCATTTTTGCAGATGATTAAAGAGCCTGTGGTATCTCTGTCGATGCGATGTACGATACCCGGCCGCATAACACCATTGATACCTGACAAATGCCTGCCGCAGTGATACATAACTGCATTCACCAATGTACCGCCGGAGTGTCCCGGCGCCGGATGAACCACCATTCCTTTTGGCTTATTAACGATCAGGACATCCTCATCCTCATAGAGAATAGAAAGAGGGATATTCTCCGGCACAATATCAGCCATGACATGCTCCGGCAAAGTGACATGAAGCGCATCGCCTTCATTTACCCGGGCACTGGATTTGGCTGGTTTTTCGTTTAAGAGTAAATTGCCGTCTTTTATAAGCTTTTGCAGATAACTGCGGGATTGATCAGGAAGTAATAGACTTGCTACTTTGTCAACACGCTGTCCTTCTTCCTCCTCGGATATTACAAAATGAAATTCCTGCATAAAAATATATAAAATCCTTATTTCTAAGCTACCTAAGCTATCTTGCTGCAAAAAAGCGAAAGAAATCTATTTAGGATTCTTCCTGTAATTTTGCAGATACGCAAAATCATCCTCACTCCTGTAATAAAAAAGAATCAGGATTACCAGCAAAAATGTGCCTACAGAGACATAGATATCAGCAACATTAAAAATGGGAAAATCAATCAGTGAGAAATAAATGAAATCCCGTACATAATTAATAGTGAGTCTATCAATCAGATTTCCGGCTGCACCGGCAATAATGAATAGCAGTAACACACGAAGAGGTCTGTAATGCTTTGTGCGCGGTGTCAGATAGCGAAAATAAACAATGGCGATGATTGCCGCAATGGCGATCAGTGAAAAGAAAATCTGTCCGTTTTGCATTATGCCAAAGGCGGCGCCGCGATTTTCCAGATATTGCAGTTCCAAAACACCGGGAATTAAAACCACAGAAGGCTTCTCGCGCAGAAAGTTAGTAGCCAGATTCTTAGTAAAAAGATCAATCAGTAATAATACAATAACAAGAATCGTGGAAGATCCTGCTACCTTGTTTAAGGAAGCTTCTCCATCAAAGTGAATTCCTTTTCGCTGATATCTGTTTCCGGTGATTGTGCTCATATATGTATTCCTTTGCCAATTTCTATCTGCCGTATTATTTTATCCGCGGTATTACTCGCCATCCTCTATATAAAGGATTTCCTGCAATGCATTGCGCATTTCTTCATCTGTAACAGAGGTATCTATGAAAGCCTTGCCTACTTTTTTCAGAAGAATAAACTTGATATGTCCGTTTTCCATCTTCTTGTCAGAATGGGTCAGCGCAATCACCTGCTCGATATCGATATCCTCTACGGAAATCGGAAGTCCAAAGGGAACAAACATATCCCGGATTTCATAATACTCCTCCATAGAGAGAAGTTCTTTTTTCCAGGAAATGAAAGCGGCAGCAACACAGCCGAGCGCGACGCATTCTCCATGGAACAACTCGAAATTACGATACTTTTCGATGGCATGCCCCAGTGTATGACCGAAATTTAAAAGTTTTCTCTCATTTTCCTCAAAAGGATCCTTCTCCACAACAAGTTTCTTGATCATATTGCTGCTGTAGAGCATTTCCTGCAGCGTTTCAGAATCCCTTTCGTTGATCTCGTAAATATGGTCAATGAGCCATTCATAGAAATGCTGATCTTTAATCAGGCCATGTTTCATAATCTCTGCAAAACCGTCAGAGAAGCGTCTCGCATCCAGCGTATGCAAAACAGAAACATTCTCGTAGACCAGAAGGGGCATCTTAAAAGCACCAACCATATTCTTATAGCCGTCAAAGTCAACCCCTGTCTTACCACCGATGCTGGAATCAGCCTGGGCTAAAAGAGTGGTGGGAATCTGAACGAAATTAACACCGCGCAGATAGGTAGCTGCAGCAAAACCGGTGATATCACCCACAACGCCGCCGCCTAAAGCAATCAGAAGATCCTTTCGCTCATAGTGCCGTTCGATGAGAAATTGATAGATACCGCGGACCGTATCCAGATTTTTATTTTCCTCTCCTGCAGGAAACGTATAGAGATCAGCCTCAGAGGCATGTCCCTGGAGACAATTCAGCACATGTTCTCCGTACAGAGGGGCAACATTTGAGTCTGTAATAATTGCTATTTTACGGCCGGCATAACCAAGTTTCTCCAGTTCCGGCCATAATCCATCAAAATCATCCGTATAGAGAATATCATAGCAGGGCTTCTTGCCTGCATTGACTGTCAGACATTTTTGTTTTTCCATTATTTCCTTTCTGTGCGACAATTGTTCATAAAAATAATCCAATAGCACTCAAAAGTCTTTATTAAACTTTTTATAAGTTATATAAATGCGAGGTTAAAAATATTACTAAGAAGTTCAAAATTTGCTAGGATGGACTTGGCAATCAATTCCTACACATAGATTCTGTGAGCAAAATTAATTGATGTCGTTACGAATCATTCAAGAAAAAAAGCGCGCCAAACACATTTGATCGGCGCGCTCGCTGCTTCTTTTAATCCTGTCCCAACGGGATATTCAGTGCTGAACCTCCCATTGATCCTGTACTCAAAGCACCGCTGTCTGCCAGAGAGAGTGACGTGGGAACATCACCGGAAATGTCTACTGCAGCAGGTGTAATGACAAAGATATATCGGGAAATATTATGCAATTTACCGTCGATGGCATAGCAGGCACCGGAGGCAAAATCCAGTATCCTCTGGGCTACGCTGAAATCAAGTCCCTCCAGATTCAACACTACTGTTCTGTTGGACAATAACGTCTGTGCTATCTCCATTTCATCCTCTACCTGGGTGGGTTTGATCACACAAACCTCTCGTCCGGCGGGAATCATAGGCTTTTTAGCGGAACGAACACTTGAAGAAGATGAACCCATGCCGGAATTGCTGCGAGGGGAACGATCTCTGTCTCTTTCTCTGTCCCGTTCTACACGGGAACGACTATCCCGTACATTCTCCTCTTCCATTTCCTCTCTGGTGCGGAAGCGGCTGACCTTTCGTGAGGGTCTCTCTTCTATCAGGTCCTCATCATCCTCATCCTCATCATAGTAATCGTAGTCGTCATCCGAACTTGATATTGTTTTAAATAAGTCCCTAAAGCCCATTACTTTGTCTCCAATCCGTTTCTATAATGTAGTGCTGTATTGGCGTTCACCGAAAATACCTGTCCCTACGCGCACCATGGTTGCCCCTTCCTCAATGGCCACTTCATAATCGCCGGTCATTCCCATAGAAAGAACAATCATATCTACATTATCAATGCATTTAGATTTGATGTCAACCTGTAATTCCTTTAAACGCCGGAAATAAGGGCGATTTGTCTCGGGATCGTCTGTGTAGGGCGCAATGGTCATAAGTCCCTGTATATGTACTCCCGGAAGCTTAGCAATTTCTCTCACCAGTTCCTCTGTCTCCTCACAGGAAACACCGAATTTACTCTCCTCTCCAGCTACATTCACTTCGATCAGTACAGGCATCGTCCTGCCGGTTTTTATTGCTTCTTTGCTGATGGTCTGTGCAAGTGCCAGATTGTCCACACTATGGATCATGACGATTTGTGGTTCCATCAGATATTTTACCTTGTTTTTCTGTAAATGGCCTATCATATGCCAATGGATGTCTTCAGGCAGCCTGGGAAGCTTATCCTTCATTTCCTGTACTTTGTTTTCACCAAATTCCCTGCCACCGGCCTCATAAGCTTCCTGCAGCATATCCACCGGCTTAGTCTTCGTGACACAAATCAGTGTCACATCTTCCCTGCTTCTGCCTGCTCTCTGGCAGGCAGCGGCTACTTTTTCTTCTACATTCTTCAGATTTTCACGAACCATGATTTTAACTCCTTTTGCAGCAAGAGCTTTAATCTCTGTATCCGGGCTGCTGTATGATCTTAGTCCGATTCGAGGTATATTGCTGCAGTGTCATTATTGATTAATCAGTTCATCCGCACTGATGGCCGATGCATCCAGCACAATATAGTCATACTCTGCCAGTCCGTATGTGGTATTGGGCTGTACAATGGAGTATTCCTCATTTTTATACAGCACATTTACTTCACGGAAATCCGCATAGCCTTTATTGATATTGTAAACACCAACTAAGGGCGCCTGTTCACTGATCGTGAAGGTCTCCTCTGAATCCGGCTTAACAATTACATCTCCTGCACTTAGCTTGGTCTCATCCAGGTAATACTGGGTATCTGTTTCACTATAAGGGGAGGAGGCAATAAACTCGGTATTCTTTTGTCCGTTTTCGCTGTAGGTCAGCCGAATGACCCCCCGGTTGCCGCCGGTACCGATGGTAATATACTCCTTGGGCACCAGGAAGAAATCGCTCTCCACAATAGCTGTATTAGGTACCTTCAATCCCTTTTGTTCCTCTGTGATGAGCTCGATATCTAGAAATCTCTCTCCACAGAATGTCACCATGGAATTGGTAAAGCTTAGGGATACGTAGGCCTGATCATTACCGACATCCTTCGTGGCAACTTCTCCCCAGGACTCATATTGATTTTGCAAAAACCGAACCTTTACATATTCCAGTTCCGCTAATTCCTGAGCCTTTTCAGCAGTGGTTCGAATCACTATCGACCAGTTTTCTGAAGTGCACAGCTTATAGGCAGGATCACCGGTGGCTACCAGATTATTATTTTCCAGGGAATTCTTCTGGTAACCTGCCTCATCGAAATCCTCATCTGTCAGAGATTCCAGGGTCTTATCCTCGTAACCGTCTGTATTATAAATCATAATACCGGGGGAAGTGGCATATCCATAGTGAATGGAAACACCGGAACTGCCGGAGGCTATATCGTTTAAGCTGGAGAGCACACTGCTGCCTGCCAACGCCTGTACATTCTCACTGAATGTGTTTTTAAAAGTATAGAGGGATGAAAAATTTTCCTTTTGAAACCCGGAGGAAAAAGCTATGATATCATTTTTAAGTTCCGAGAGCTGTGTCTGTGTGAGGGTTGCTTCATCGGCACTCTGAGAATCCAGATAATCCTTCAGCGTCCCGGACTCATCCACTGTATAAGCCAGGTCACCTACCCCCAGATGTACCCCCTGTTGACTGAAATAATTGATATACCCATTATATTCGCTGGGAACAATCTGTTCGGTGCGCAGTGCTATGCCACGGTAGACATTATTCGACGACAAAGAGCCGGTGCGCACCTCATATCCCACCGTTTTCTTGGAGGTGGCATAAAGAAACACACAGATAAACATATAAACAAAGATGAATCCCAGAATAATAACCGCAAGGTTGATATTAAAGGGCTTCTTATATCTGGCGATCTTGCTGTTTTTTTTCTTTTTTCTTCTCCTTTGTGCCAAAAATCAATACCTCATGCGCTGTACTTATCTTGTTTTAATACCATAAAAAAGCCCCGGGGTTTCCCGAGGCTTTGGGATCATGCATTAAAGGGAGATCGCAACCAGCGGCTTTACAGCATCCGGAATTTCTTCCTCATCCATAGAAACACTCAAAACGAAATCGATATGGAACTTATCACTCATATCCTGCAGCTTCTTTACAGTATCAGTGATATCCTTCTCTTTAAGATCGGCAATATCCAGAAAACTGTCAAAATACATCTGCTCAAGATCATGATCCTGAGAAATAATGCCGCTGACAAATCCAACAAACTCATCTGTATTCGTGATCATAAAATCGGGAACACAGATCAATCTGATCTTATTATTGAGTTCATACATATGCTTTTTGCTTTTGTCCAGATAGCATATGTTGCCAAGAATGCCTTTTACTTCCGCATTGACTTTATCCAATAAACATTTTGTCTTGCCTTTGCCCTTTTTGCCCACAATCAACTGTACCATTGGAATGCCCTCCTGCGTTTATCTTACGACCATCTGACGCCAACGACGAAAGACGAATCGACGCCTCTTATTAACCGAAAGACGCTGCGGTTTCTATGTACACATTATATGATAAATATAGATAAAAAACAATGAAAATATTCTGAAATTAAAGGCAAAATGCAACACTTTATTGCGGTATTTCTGTCAACAGACTGTTCATCACTTCGTAGAGCTTATCCTTTGTGCCGGCCCTCATAACGATGGAGATATAAGGGTTGCCGGAAGTATCCCGGGAGAGCATGACAAGACAATGCCCTGCTGCATTGGTGGTTCCTGTTTTGCCCCCGATTACGGTAATGGAAGACGGTGCACTCACTACCCCCTGGAGATAATAATTGGTGGAGACCACATTAACCTCTTTATCCGCTCCTGCATCATCGTGGTATACAGTGGAATAGCTGGTCATATTGATGATTTCCTTAAAAAGGTCATATTTTACAGCCTCGTTAAAGATCAGATACATATCATAGGCTGTGGTGTAATGATTTTCATCACTAAGTCCGTTGGAATTAATAAAATTCGTATTGGTGGCACCTATAGCGGTAGCCTCCTCATTCATCATCTGGATAAAATTATCCATACTGCCGCCAATGCCCTCCGCAATCATCACCGCCACATCATTGGCGGAATAGATCAGCAACAGGTGCAGCGCCTGATCCAGCGTCATGGTATCTCCCGGCTCCAGTCCGCAGACCTGGGCATCCGGGTCGGACATCACTACATTGGATGATGCCGTCAGCACCGTGTCAGCAGAACTGTTCTTCAGGGCTACAAGCGCCGTCATCACCTTCGTCATGCTGGCCGGATATAACTTGGTAAAAATGTTCTTGGCATACAAAATATTCTTATTATTCAGATCAAAGACAGCAGCGGCACTGACTTCAGAGGTATCAATGGCCACGGCTCCATCCACATCTCCATCTGTCACACAAAGATTCGCAGCAAAAGGTTCTGCCGTCTCTGCGGAAGGATTTGACGCCTGCAGGAAGCTGTAATTACTCTCCGTTCTCATCTGGGTATAGGACAGATCATATCTGCTGCCGCATCCGGAAAGGAGGAGCGTTCCCATACTCAATATAGAAAGCAGGCAAACAATTCTGCTGCCTGCTTTTTTCTTATTATGCAATGTTATAGAATTAAAAATCCACATTTTAACCGAAATTCCTGACTTAAACTCCTTAAATGATCACTTATAAATCTCGCGCCATTCCAAATCACCACGATCCAGAGATTTGATCAAAAGCTCAGCGGTGGCAAGATTAGTCGCCAGAGGAATGTTATGGATATCGCACATTCTCACCACATTATTAACATCCGGTTCATGAGATTTAGAAGTAAGGGGATCCCGTAAAAAGATGACTAAATCAATCTGATTGTGCTCAATCTGTGCACCAATCTGCTGTGCACCACCCAGATGTCCTGCCAGATACTTGTGAATGGAAAGATTGGTAACCTCTTCGATCAGCCTGCCTGTGGTTCCTGTTGCATAGAGTTCGTTTTTACATAGGATTCCACGATAAGCAATGCAGAAATTCTGCATCAGTTTCTTTTTTGCATCATGTGCGATCAGTGCTATATTCATAGATTCATACCCCGTTAAAAAAATGCCTTTACTGTTGTGTTGTCCATAACCGGATACTAGAACTATTGTTTAATCCTCTGCATCTGTACATTCAAAATAATACCGATTGCCAGATAAAGGCTGATCAGACTGGTCAGACCGTAACTTACAAAGGGAAGCGGTATACCTGTATTGGGAAGAATGCCTGTCGTAACCCCCATATTCATAAATCCCTGAAAACCGATCCAGGCGCCTACACCGGCTGCAATGACCTGTCCTGCCAGATCCTTGGCATTTCTGGCGATAAAAAAACAGCGAATAGTAATGAAAAGAAAAAGCAAAACCACTGCCACAGAACCTACAAATCCAAACTCCTCACCGATAACAGTGAAGATAAAATCCGTCTGTGACTCGGATATATAGCCGCTGTTTAAAAGGGAACTGATCTCATTGGTATTATATCCCTTGCCGAGAAGTCGTCCTGATCCTATGGCCATCAAAGAATTCATAGTCTGATAGGCAAGCGTATCCGCGTAATCCTCCGGATGAAGCCAGGATAAGATTCTCCCTTGCTGATAGTCACTGAGAATGGTCTGTCCATCCTGCAGTACCAGATTCATAAAAATAGCAAAAGAGGGAACGGCAATAATTGCAGCCCCAGCCACAATTTTCCAATTGACACCGCCTACAAAGAGCATGACAAAAATAATGATGAAAACCATGATCGTGGTAGATAAATCCGGCTGTCTGACAATCAGGATGAGAGGCGGAACAGCCAATAATCCGCAGGCGGCCAGACATGTAAACGTCTTCATCTTATCCTTATATTTCATGATAAACTGTGCATAGAATAAAATCAATAAAATTTTTGCAGCCTCGGATGGCTGAAAAGTGATGCCGCCGATATTGATCCAACGCTGCGCACCGCCGCCGCTGCTGCCCATAATCAGCACCAACGCCAAAAGACCGATATTCAGGAAATAAAAGACCCAGTTAAAACGTATAAGCTTGCTGTAGTCTATCATGGAAGCCATTACCATAATCACTATACCGATAATCGTTCCCTCTATCTGACGCATCTGCAGTCCCGGACTGGCAGATCCGATGGCCATGATGCCGATGATGTTTAATGCGATCACCAGTGTAATCAGCAAGAAATCCATCTTTTTGAATTGAAAGGTTCTGAAGGGTCTGAACTCTCTGCTTTTTCTTTCCATTTAATTCCTATGCCTTCTTCCAAAGACTCGCTGCGTTAAGTCAGCAGATCGATCCATGTTCCTTTGCTTACCGGCACCATGGTGACTACACCTTTTCTGAGTACGGCAGCCTTGGGTGCCTGCTTATTTAAAATGCTCCAGCGGCTTTTTTCTGTTCCTCTGGCACGAATGCCATCCACCCGAAGCTTTTCAGGTGCGAGATCAAGGGCAAAAACAAAATGTCCGCTCTCTCCTGTGTTGCCGGCCTGTGCTTCTCCATACAGACCGCCCAATACAAAAATGCTCTTCTCAGACACCACCGCGCAGCCTGGATATACATCTCCTAAGACCAGAATGTTTTCCCTGGAATCCAGGACCATGCCATTGGAAACATTGCCGTTATGCAGCTGACAGATTGGCATATCCGGCGGTAGAGTGCCGGCATCCTTTGACAGATTCAGCCGATCCAGAGCACGCAAAAGAATGCGCTCGGTGCTCTCTTCTTTACTGCATATACATAAAATCTGCAGGTCACTGTTCTGCGTAATGATATCCGTTAATGCCAGTTCCTCCTCACCGGTGAGAGCTCTCCCCTCAAAGGAAAGAGCCACACTGGCATCCTGAAAGAAAGCTCGGCTTTTAGAAAACTTATCCGCTGTTTCCTTTAGAATATCCCCCCACTCTGCATCTTCCTGTAAATGCAGGGCAATGCCGTTGGTAAAACTCTTGATCATTACTGCATTTCTCATACTTAACCCCATTCCTGCGGCATAATCTGTGATCAATCGGCGGAAATATTGCCGCTGTTCATCTGCGTTCCTGTGCTGAGAAGATCATCTCTGTCCTCTACATTAAAGTAATACTTCAAAACATCCTCTGTAATCTGTGCCGCATAATCGGAAGTATAACCATTTGCCACACGGGTTGCAATGGCAATCTGGGGACTTTCATAAGGAGCGTAGCAGATAAACAAAGCATGGTTTGGTCTGGAAGTCGTCTCCTGTGCGGTTCCGGTCTTGCCGGCCACCGCAATAGGCATGTCATCAAAGTAGGATTTATCCTGCACCACTTTGCGCATACCAAGGTGAATGGCATTCCAATATTTCTGATCCATATCGATCACATTGCGAATCGTGGCGCTATTTGAAAGAATCGTATTTCCGCTGCTGTCCTCGACCTTTTGCAATAGTGTCAGATTATAGCAGGTGCCGCTGTTGGCCACGGTGGTAACATATCTGGCAAGACCTACCGTGGTATAACCACTGTCCGACTGACCGATGGCAGAACGGACAGCATCCTCTGACGCCATCTGCGGAGAAGCTTCTTCAATTTCAATGCCGGATGTATCAGAAAGTCCGAACATATCTGCGTACTTCTGCAATTTGGTTACACCTACATCCGAGGAATAAGCGTTGCCCACTTCTCCCAGACGATAGCCCAGCTCATAAAAGAATACATTACAGGAATTCTGGATAGCGCCGGCAACATCCAGATTACCGTGGCTGCTTGGATAGATCCAACAATGGGGCGAGGGCTGAATTTTCTCAAAGGTGCCGGTACAGTCCACCTGCGTGGAAATATCAATAACGCCTTCCATCAATCCTGCAGCGGCAGAAACAGGCTTAAAAGTAGAGCCGGGTGCAGTCTTTTGCTGGGTTGCATAATTAATCAGCGGCCTGGAAAGGTCATTGCGCAGGCTGGCATAATACGCTGCATCCACACCGTTGCTCATCCGGTTATTATCATAGCTTGGGTAAGTCACCAGGGCCAGTACCTCACCGGAATTAACGTCAGTAATCACCATGGAGCCGGAATAAGGATCGAGGTTTAGTTGAGCAGGGGTCAGGTCCAGATTTTCGATTCTGGCGATCATGAAATCATAGGCCGACTCCGTGCCTGCCTCCAGTGCAGCCTTTTCTGTCTCCTGCACATCCACCAGGTCCTGTTCTATCAGAATCTGACAAATTTGTGTGCCGGAGATCACATCGTTTAAGATCATATACTTATAGATCTTTTTTGTAAAATCAGAATCCCTGGAGAGCATATCCTTTGTGTAATCCCAAAGGGCATCAAACACCTGTGCAGAATCCGCGTATTTACTCTCTATGGAAAGCTTTGTAACGTCCACCCAGTTCTGGGCGATGGCATACTCCAGAAATTCTGTCAGGGAAATCGTCTCGTTGGTGGTCCAGTTCTGATAGGTTTCATCCTCTTCGTTGATCAAAGAACGGTCCAGTACTCCTTTATCATACAAGGCGGATACCAGATAGCTTTCATAGGTCTTATACTCCTTAGTCAGCTTGTTATAGGGCGTCTTAGCACTGTAAAGCTCTTTTTCCATGGTATCCCACAGGGAAGAGGTATAGCTTTGATAGGTGCTGTAAACAGCCTTTTCTGTTGCACCTGCATCCTCCTGGGCGAAGTGGGATGTGCTGACCACATTATTATTGATCACTGCAAAGTAAACATCGTAGATAGGAATGACGATGTTGGAGCTGGAGGAGTTGGTGCTGGTATCAAATTCCTTTATATTGCGGATCTTTGCCACCAGAATAGAGGCCAGACGACGCTCTAAAATATCAGTAGCAGCCTCCTGCAGATCCTTATCAATAGTCAGATAGACATTGTTGCCGGCCACCGGTTCCTTTTCATCGGTTACCTGGAGTTCCTTACCCACACTGTCTACGAATACTGTCTTACTGCCCTTTGTACCCTGAAGCTGTTCTTCCATGGAGGCTTCAATGCCGGCCTTGCCTACGATATCACTGGAACTGTAGTCCGCATTGGTCTTTTGCAATTCTTTTAATTCTTCTGTGGAGACCTTTCCCGTGTAACCGATAATCTGGGAAAAATAGGTGCTGTCCACGTATTTGCGCACCGTTTCTTCCTCGATATCCACACCCTGGAGATCATTGCTTCGCTCCATGATATCCGCCACTGTCTGTTCACTGACATCAGTGGCAATAGAGGTGGAAAGATATTTCTGGAAGTTATTTAAACTTAAATTGTAGCGTACAATGACCATCTGCAGCAGCCGCTTATCGGAATATCCCTTTCCTGCTACGAATGTGGAGGAGGAGTCCTCCGGGTCTTTCCTTTCACCGATTTCATAGCGCTCGGCCAAATCCATGACGGCGTCCCCGGCCGTTCTGGTCTTTTCTTCATAGGTCAGATCATCGGTGGAGGCATGACCGTAAATGTCCGCAAGGAAACGAAGCAGTGTAGAATCGGAGACATTATATTCAAACTGACCGTTTTCATTCAGGACAATATTAAAATCTCCGGTGATGGAGTCTCCGTTGCCATCCAGAATGTCTATTACTTTGCTGATAGTTTCGTTGATCTGCTGGTCTCTGGAGGATGTATCTTCATAAACGTCCTTGATTGTCACAGAGTAAGCCAATTCATTGTAGGCCAGAAGATTACCGTTTCGGTCGTAGATGTTGCCTCTTGTGCTGGGAATCGTCACTTCCCGGCGGATACGCAGCTGAAAATTGTTCAGGTAATTTTCACCGTTGATAATCTGCAGCTGAAAAAGCCGATAGGTCCAGCCAACGGCAAGACCTATCATCACAATAACTAAAATCATGATCCTGATATTAATCCTATGAAGGAAATCCAGAATATTTTTTTTGATGTGAATGCCTTTAAACAAAATTCTTCTCGCTTTCTCTCTTCTTGCGAATGTAATGCCGGTAGAGAAACAGCAGCAGCGGATAAAGTGCCAATGCACACAGCAGACTGTAGATTATCTCAGGAATTACAAAGTGAATCAGAAAATATGTCAGAAAAAAGCGCCCCTGAACCAGAAAATCAAAAACATAACTGATCATTCCGTAAAGAAAATCGCCGATGGCAATCATCAGTATGGGGAACTTTAACTCATCTGCAAAAAAAAGCCGTTCGAATTTACCAAAAATAAAGCCGATCACTGCGTAGAGCAGCATTTGCTCTCCTATGATCGGCGCAAAAAACACATCACATAAAAGCCCGCAGAACAGCCCTGTGAACATACCGCCGATTTCTCCCAGCATAAGCCCATAGGCAACCGTCACAACGATCATCAGATTGGGCCCTATACCGGAAAAGGAAAGAGCGGGAAAAACTGTACATTGCAGAATAAAACATATGATAATCGTCAATGCGATGATGAAAATACCACGAATTCTTTCCATTGGCAAAACAATCTTTCTAGTCACTCACCGTTTGCTTTGTTTCCAGAATTACCAGAACAGTATCCAAATGTTCAAAATCCACCGCCGGTGTGATCAGACCGGATTTGGTCAGATTATTGGAATCCTTGGAAATCTCACTGACATAACCGATCAGGATGCCGGGAAGATATTTCTCACTGATATTAGACGTAACCACCTTATCTCCCACTGTTACCTGATCTCCTTTGTCCGAGAGCTTGGAAAACTCAATCATACCCTCCGCATATCGCTTCAGGCTGCCGGAGACGATTAAATTATCAGAGGTAGAAAGAATGGATCCGGAAACGTTATTATTATCATTGATAATACTGGAAACCTTTGCCCAGTTCGGCCCTACATCAATGATTCTGCCCACCAGACCACCGTCCGCTATGACATTCATATCCACGGCAATGCCGTCGTCGGAGCCTTTATTGATCACAAAGGAGTGATACCAGTTTCCGGAATCTTTGGCAATGATCCTGGCCCCGGTCTTTTCATATTGACTGTATTGCTCATCCAGATCATACAGCTTCCGAAGCCTGGCCAGTTCATATTTTTCTTGCTGCAGAGAGGTGTTCTCCATCAGCAGGGAATCTACCTGCTCCTTCAGATCACTGTTCTCCTGCTGGAGATTCTTGATCTGTCCCATCATCTCTGCCTTAGACACCAGAAATGCGCCGGCACCGGACACCCCGTCCTGAAAGGGAACGATCACGTAGTTTGCCACCACATTCAAGGGACCGGAAAAAAGATCCGTCGTATAGGTGAGCACCATCAGAAGCACGCAGCCCAGGGAGACCAGCAAAAGTGCATATCTGGCAGGAAGATGGAACTTTTCCTTCTTTTTTTTAACCACAGGACTCATTTAGATAACCCTTCAATGGTATAAGCCAATGACTTATAATTTGCTTTCTTAATCACCTGGGAAAGACCAAGTGCAACGGAATTCACCGGGCTTTCAGCCATATTGACCTGCAGGTGCACTTCTCGTTCCAATTCCTCGGCAAGCCCCTCCTCCTGGGAGGCACCGCCGGTCATAAAGATGCCATGGCGGTAAATATCTGCAGCAAGTTCCGGAGGTGTGCGCTCTAAGATTACCTTTACATTGTCTGTAATCGTGTGGAAATTCTCCTGCAGTGTCTGCTCAATGAAGTCGTGGGTGAGCGTTCGCTCCACAGGGAGACCTGTGACAATGTCTCTTCCGTAAACAGTGGCTTTTCCGCCGTTTTGGGAAAGATCACCAAAGGAAATACGCACGCCTTCTGCGGTCTTATTGCCAATCACCAGATTATACTCCCGGCGGACAGCGGATACGATGGAATTATCAAAGGCATGACCGCCCACCTTGATCAGGCGGCTCAGCACAATGCCTCCCAGGGAAAGAATGGAAATTTCCGTGGTATCATGTCCCACGTCCACGATCAGAGCACCCTGAGAATTTTTAACATCGATGCCCATACCAAGGCCGTCCGCCAAAGCCTTCTCTACCACCAGAATCTTTTTGGCCTTCAACCCGGAATCCTTAATTAAGTCATAAAACGCACGTTTTTCTACTTCTGTCACATCTGTGGGAACCGCCACAAAGTAATTAGCTCCCTTACTGCCCTTCTGTCCATCCATGATGAACCTGCGAATCAGCTGTTCCATGTTCTGGATATCGGCGATGACACCATTACAGATCGGGAAGCTGGCGCAGATATTGGCAGGTGATTTTTCATACATTTCAAATGCGGAATCACCGTAGGCAATCACATTCTTTTTATTTTCAATAGCAATCATGTTCTTCTGAACAGTAATTTTATCTGTGCCTGCATTGTAAATCTTGATATTATTGGTGCCCAGATCTATGGCAAAAGTATTATTAATCAAGGTATCTCCTTCCGGGCAGCATCTACAGCAAGCCCTGCTCTTTCATACTGACATACCGGGCATCACCGATGATCAGGTGATCTGTCAGTGTAATATCCATATCTTTTCCCGCCCTGGCCACTTTTTTTGTAACCTGAATATCCTCCTGACTGGGAGTCGGATCGCCGCTGGGATGATTGTGCAGCAGCATGACGTGTACTGCATTCTCACGAAGGGCCAAACGATAAATCTCTCTGGGCGAAACAATGGAGGCATTTACGCTGCCGATGGACAAAAGAATCTCTCTGATCAGCATCAGCTTACTGTCGAGAAGCAGCAGTATGACCCGCTCCGTGGCCTCATGCCGCAGCTGTTCCATGTAGTATTCGGCAACAGATTCCGGGGACGTGAATGATAAATCCCTGGCGGCACGTTCTTTGGACAGGCGCTTGGACATCTCGGCAATGCAAAGCAGCTGTACCGCTTTTACCTGGCCGATTCCTGCAATTTGCAGTAGATTCTTTAATGTCAGCTCATACAGAACAGAGAGGGTATCCCCCTCTCCTAATATGTGTCTGGCTACATCTAAGGCAGACTGACCGGCTGTGCCGGTCCGCAGCATTACCGCCAGAAGCTCTGCATTGGTAAGACTCTCGGCTCCCAATTCCATAAACCGCTCAAAAGGCAGTTCTTTTTCTCTCATAGTGGACTCCTTCCAGCCTCTCCGGGGTCTGGGAAGTCCATTTCATTTTATAGTTTAATCAATCCACGGTCAAGCATATTCTGCAGGCTCTTCAGGATACCAAGCTTACAGTGAGGCCATGTGAGCCCGCCCTGGAAATACACCGCATAGGGTTCTTTCATGGGGGCATCTGCACTCAGTTCCATGGTGGAACCGGCCACAAACGCACCGGAGGCCATGATGACATCACAGTCATATCCTGGCATGGGTGCCGGCTCCGGTGTTACATAGGAATCTACCGGGGAAGCCGCCTGAATACCCTGACAAAAAGCAATGAGACAGTCCGGATTGCGGAAAGTAACGGACTGTATGATATCATGCCGCACTTCATCTCCTGAAGGAAGCACATCAAAGCCCAGTCTTTCAAAGCATTTTGCAGCAAAAACAGCACCCTTTGTAGCGGCCGCTGTCATGATCGGTGCCAGGAAAAAACCCTCAAAATAGGAAGAAAGAATACCGAGAGAGGCGCCCACTTCCTTGCCAAGTCCCGGCGCTGTCAGGCGATGAGCAGCGTTTTCCACGCATTCCTTTGTACCGACAATATAACCGCCGGTAGGAGCGAGTCCGCCGCCGGGATTTTTGATCAAAGATCCCACTACCATGTCGGCGCCCACCTGGGAAGGCTCTATGATCTCTGTAAATTCACCGTAGCAATTATCCACCATGCAGATCACGTCAGGGCGACGCTTTTTGACAAATGCAATCACTTCTCCGATCTGTTCTACGGAGAAGCTGGGTCTTGTCTGATATCCCTTGGAGCGCTGGATAGTGACCAGTCTGGTTCTTTCATTCAACCCTTTTTCGATGGCATCGAAATCAAAGGTGCCATCACTCTTTAAATCTGCCTGATGGTAGGTAATACCGTACTCAGCCAGAGAGCCGTTGGAGGGGCGTATGCCGATGACCTCCTCTAAAGTGTCGTAGGGCTTGCCGGCAGCACTCATCAATTCATCTCCCGGGCGAAGATTACTCATCAAAGCCAGTGCCAGAGCATGGGTGCCGCAGGTAATCTGAGGCCTTACCAGCGCATCCTCCGTATGGAAAAAAGCAGCATAGGTTTTCTCTAATGCCTCTCTTCCCATGTCATCATAGCCATAACCGGTGGTGCCGTACAGGCAAGGGGTGCCTACATGGGCTTCCTGCAAGGCCTTGATCACACGCAGCTGATTATACTCCGCTATTTCATCGATTTGGGCAAAACGCTCCGCTAATTCCTCTAAAACGGGTGCCGCAAAAGTAAGCACCTGACTGCCAATCCCTAAGTTTTCATATTGTGCTGTCAAATTTGTTTTCATTTTAAGTTTATCCTCTTTTTATTTTATGTCGCAGCTTGCTACGGCTTTTTCCTCCATCCAGTCATACATGGCCTGCTCGTCCTTAAAAGTATCCCGGTCTACCCAGATGATATCCTTCTCCCGCCTAAACCATGTCAGTTGCCTTTTGGCGAAATGCCTGGTATTTCTCTTGATCAGTGTCACTGCCTCTTCCAGCGAGACAATCCTTCCATCCAGATAGGCGTAGAGTTCCTTGTATCCAAGTCCCTGCATGGAGACCGCTTCCGGTGGAAGACCACTATCCCGCAATCTTCTTGTTTCCTCCAAAAGTCCTTGGTTCATCATCTGATCCACCCGGCTGTCAATGCGGCTGTAAAGTTTTGCTCTATCCATAGTCAGGACAAAAAAAACAGCATCATAGGCGGCGGGTCTGCTTCGCTGGGTTTTATTGTGCTCTGAGATTTTCTCTCCGCCGCTTTGTCTGGCAAATTCCAACGCTCTTACCAGACGCTTTACGTTGTGCGGATGAATGGCATCGGCTGCATCCGAATCTACCTGCCGTAAATCCTCCCAGAGTTTCTCAGGCCCCTCTGCCCGTGCTCTTTCCTCTAATTCCCTTCGGAAGCTATTATCCTCTTCCATTTCCGTAAAGTCGATATCGTAGAGCAGTGCCTGGATATAAAATCCGGTTCCGCCTGCCAGGATTGGTAAACGTCCTTTGCTGTAAATATCCTGTAAAGCCTCCTTGGCCATGGCCTGAAAGCGGACCACATTCCAGCTCTCCGAAGGATCTGCACAGTCGATCAGATAATGGGGAACAGATTGCATTTCCTCTGTGGTGATCTTCGCAGAGCCGATGTCCATTCCCCGATATACCTGCATGGAGTCCGCAGAGATCACAGCGCCGTTTAACCGTTTCGCCAGTTCCACCGCAGCGGCGCTTTTGCCGGAGGCTGTAGGACCTGCTACAATGATCATTTTCTTTGATAAATTTTCCGTCATAGTCATCCTTTTTTACATTTCTGCTGCATTCTGTTCCAGACAGACCGGCTGCCACTCCATGCAATCCAATGAAGATTCTGGAAATTTTCTGATTCAATCGGTTTCCTGGATTTTCATATTTCGTCTCTTTCAGATATCTATCACTGTAATGGTTGCTGCAAAGAGGAAACCATACTCTTGGATTTAAACAATCCTCTTAAATTTCTTTTCGATCTCCTGTTTAGACAAGGTGATCATCGTAGGACGACCGTGGGGACAATGGTAGGGGTTATCCAGAGAGAGCAGTTCATCGATCAAAGCCTCTGCCTCTGCCTGCTGCATTACAGAATTCCCTTTTACCGCCGCCTTGCAGGACATGGAGGCAATCTTTGCAAGAATAGCCTGTGAGGTTCCTTCCATTTTGGCATCCATTATCTCTTCCAGCGTCTCTCTGAAAAGCTGCTGGGGACTGTTGCCGTAGAGATCCATGGGAATAGCCCGTATGGCATAGGATTTTTCTCCGAAGGGCTCTATATCAAATCCCATCTGCCGGAATGCGTTGGCATAGGGAAGATAGCTCGCCTCCTCCTTACCGCTTAAAGTGATGACGATAGGCGGCGCAAGAAGCTGGGACGGTATCTCTTCCTGTTCCCGGAACCTTTTCATAAATCTTTCGTAATTTACTTTTTCATGGGCCGCATGCTGATCGATCATAAGCAGCTGATCTCTGTAACACACCAGCCAATAGGTCTCAAAGATCTGCCCCAGTATTTGATATTCTTTAACAGACTCCTCTGATAAAACAGCAGGCTTTTCCTTTTCTTTCTCTGTGAAAAGATCGTAAGTATCGAAAAGTTCCCCCTGAACAGCCTTACCTGTGGGGTAATCGTCACCATCCGTCACCGTCTCTGTCTCGGCTGCAGCATCAATGAAAAGATTTTTTGCCTGCTGCGGTCTTCTGTCATCAAACAGAAAGCCGTCTGTCTTGTGAGCCTGTCTTTCTTCCTGCCTTTCCTCCTGCCTACCCACCTGACTATCCACCTGCACATTCTGCAGAGGAGGATTTTCGTTTTTTTCGGAGTTTTTTGAAACATATAGCGTTGATGAATGGGACAGCGTATCTGCGGATTGGTTCAATGAGGCATTCTGTATTTTGGATGCCGATTGATATACAGGTTCTTTGTCTCTTAATAACGCAAAAACATCGGCTGTACGATTATCATCTCTGTCATTGGTATCTGTGGGTTCGATGTTTTGTCTCTCGGATAAATCGGTATATCTGTGCGTTTCCGCTCTTTGTGCCGTTTCTCTTGCCGTCTCGAAGGGTTCCGCCTGATTGGCGGCATAAGCTTCTTCCCGCGTGACCTGTTCCTGTTTTTGCTGCAATTTAATCTCTTTTTCACTGAGCAAGGTAGCAGCAGGAATCAGTTCTTTGCCGTGAAGTGTCTGATGTACCGCCTCTTTTACAGCCTGATAGACCCCCTTGGTATCCGCAAACCTGACTTCCATCTTGGTGGGATGCACATTCACGTCCACCCCCTCTGCAGGCATGGTCACATGAAGCACCACAAAGGGAAAACAATGCTTCATCAGATCTGTACCGTAACCCTCTTCTGCTGCCTTGGAAAGGACTTCGCTTCGCAGCATACGTCCGTTGACAAAGAAGGTCTCATAATTGCGGCTGCTCCGGGAAATTTCCGGCTTACCGATCAATCCAGTCACTCGATATTCCCCCTGGACATAAGATACGGGGAAAAGAGCAGCAGCCGTCTCTCTGCCGTAAATGCGATAAATCAGTTCCTTCAAATTGCCGTTGCCGGAAGTATGCAGCTTTTCTTTCCCATTAACCCGGTAGTGAAAGGATATATCCGGGTGGGAAAGCGCCTGGCGCTCAATCAGATCAGTGATATACCCTGCTTCTGTCTGGGGCTGCTTTAAAAATTTCTTTCGCACAGGTACATTGTAGAAAAGATTCCGAACAATGACACTGGTGCCGCTTGGTGCGCCGATTTCCTGAAGCAGTATCTCTCCGGTATCCTGCGACGGATCGTTTTCGGCAGAAGGATTTTTGACAGCTGCCGCTGTCCTGTCATTCACTGCCCGGGTACCGGTCAGGGCATCCCGGACCTTAGTGATCATTTCCACCTGTGATACTGCCGCTATACTGGCCAGCGCCTCTCCTCGAAACCCCAGACTGGACAAATGGGAAAGATCCTCTTCGTTTTGAATCTTACTGGTGGCGTGCCGTAGAAATGCTTTGGTGATCTGATCTGCAGCAATGCCGCAGCCATTGTCCGTTACCCGCAGCAGACTTTGACCGCCGTCTTTGATCTCCACCGTAATGGCAGTGGCACCGGCGTCAATGGCATTTTCGATCAGTTCCTTTGCCGCATTCACCGGTCTCTCCACCACCTCGCCGGCGGCGATTCTGCCTATAGTCTCCTGACTCAAAAGATGAATTTCCATTGCTACCTCTTTAGCCGCAGTTTACTGCGTCTACACGAGGAGAATTTCGCACAGGCGAATTCTCCGATGTGATCCTGAATTGAGATGTTTCCTTATCCCCAACGGTTCTTCAGCTGATTCTGCAGTTTGTAAAGGGTATTGAGGGCATCCATGGGGGTCAGATTTGTGATATCCACTTCCCGCAGCTCCCTTAAGACATCCTCATCGGATGTAGTCGTCAGGAGCGAGATCTGGGCCAGATCCACTTCATCATAGTGCTTTACTTTCCCCTGCCCTGAGGAACTGGGTTCAATACTCTGTACTTTTTCGGTGATATCATTATCCGAGAGCTGTTTGACGATCTCTTTGGCTCTGTCGATGACGATATCCGGAATGCCTGCCAGCTTCGCTACCTGTATGCCGTAGCTCTTATCCGCGCCGCCGCGAACAATCTTGCGCAGAAATACAATGTCATCTCCCTTTTCCTTCACGGCCACGCAGTAATTGGTCACATTGCTCATTTTGCCCTCCAGCTCTGTCAGCTCGTGGTAATGAGTGGCAAAAAGAGTCTTGGCTCCCAGATATTTCTTATTGCTGATATGCTCGATCACCGCCCAGGCAATGCTCAGGCCGTCAAAGGTAGAGGTACCTCTTCCAATCTCATCTAAAATCAGCAGGCTTTTAGAAGTGGCATTTCGTAAGATGTTGGCCACCTCGTTCATTTCTACCATAAAGGTACTCTGGCCGCTGCCCAGATCATCAGAAGCACCCACTCGGGTAAAGATTCGGTCCACCACACACAGATTCGCCTCTGTGGCAGGGACAAAGCTGCCGATCTGGGCCATCAGCACGATAAGGGCGCATTGGCGCATGTAAGTGGATTTGCCCGCCATATTGGGACCCGTAATGATGGCAATGCATTTTTTCTTATTATCCAGATAGCAGTCATTTTCCACAAAATCCCCGGAGAGCATCTGTTCTACCACAGGATGTCGCCCACCGGTAATCTTGATGATTCCCTTTTCATTGATGGCAGGGCGTACATAATGATTGCGTTCTGCTGTTATCGACAAAGAGCAGAATACATCCAGAAGAGCAAAGGCCTTGGCGGTCTTCTGGATCCTGGTGACCTGACTGCCGATATGATCTCTGATCTCACAGAATCTGTCGTACTCCAGGGTATTTAATTTATCCTCCGCATTGAGAATCGTATCCTCTAATTCTTTGAGTTTTGGCGTGGTATAACGCTCAGAACCGGTCAGGGTCTGCTTGCGAATGTAGTCATCCGGTACCAGATTTTTATAGGAATTGGTCACATCAAAGTAATAGCCGAAGACTTTATTGTACTTAATCTTCAGATTCTTAATGCCTGTGCGTTCTCTGTCCTGTTCCTCCAGCTCCATGAGCCAGGTCTTGCCCTTCGTTCTGGCATCCCGCAGATGATCAATATCTGCATCAAAGCCTGTGCGGATGATGCCGCCCTCTCTGATGGAAACCGGAGGTTCATCCTCAATAGCTTTCTCCAGCAGCTCCACCAGATCGGAAAAGTCATCCAGATCTTCTCCTATCTGTGTCAGCAGCGGACAAGTCCTGGGCAGGTGATGCAGGACCTCTCTGACAGGCACGCACATGGACAGAGAATTTTTAAAAGCCAGCAGATCTCTGGGATTGGCGCTTAAATAGGTGATCTTGGTCATCAGTCTTTCCAGATCATAGACCGGGGATAAATACTCCCGAATCTCATCTCTGTCCACGGCATTTTCGCACAGAATCTCCACAGCATCCTGGCGCTGCCTGATTTCATCCGCAAAAATAAGCGGCTGCTCCACAAAGCTGTGCAGGAGTCTGGCCCCCATGGCTGTTCTGGTCTTATCCAGTACCCAGAGAAGAGATCCCTTCTTTTGCTTTTCTCGCAAAGTCTCTGTCAGCTCCAGATTTCTTCTGGTAAAACTGTCCAGGAGCATGTAACGTCCGGTTACATAGGGAACGATTCGGGTAATGTTGGACAGGCTATTCTTCTGCGTATCGTAAAGATAGCGCAAAAGTGCCCCGGCTGCCACACAGCCTGCGGCAAAATCTGCGACGCCGAGACTGATCAGAGAACCTGCATGGAAATGTGTAAGAAGCAGTGCTTTGGCACTGTCCTCATCAAAATAATGAGCATCCAGAGGATTGACAAAGACACCGAGGCGGTTTTTTAAATCCTCACAGTCTATGCCGCACATGGTAAAAGCCTCATTGCAGATGATTTCCGAGGGCGCATATTTCATGATCTCATCCCGAATTTTATGCACGTCCTCTGCCTGCGTGACATAGAATTCACCGGTGGAGATATCCGCTGCCGCAATTCCCGAGCTTCCCTGTTCGTAGCAGATGCAGAAAAGGAAGTTGTTTTTACCGTCCTCTAATGACTGCATATCCATGTTGGTGCCCGGCGTGACCACTCGGATCACTTCTCTTTTTACAATGCCCTTGGCCTGCTTCGGATCCTCCATCTGCTCGCAGATTGCCACCTTATATCCCTTGGATACAAGTCTGGTCAGATAGCTGTCAACGGCATGAAAAGGAACACCGCACATGGGTGCCCGCTCCGGAAGGCCGCAGCTTTTTCCGGTCAGGGTCAGTTCCAGCTCCCTTGCAGCGGTGACAGCGTCATCAAAAAACATCTCATAGAAATCTCCGAGACGATAAAAAAGAATACAGTCGCTGTATTCTTCTTTTGTTTTCAGATAGTGCTGCATCATGGGAGACAGTCCCGGATAGTTCGCATCAATTTTTACATTGTTTTCTTCTTTCAAGCCGTCTGCCTTCCTTCTTTGATCAAAGTTTAAAAGAAATGCCTGTCTGCATCTCTTTCAACATTCAAGGCTTTCATAAATCCCAACAAAGCAGATAATTAAAAAATTTGTATCTGTTCAGCACCTGCCACATTTCAACGTGAATTGACTGCTTTGCAGGCAAATTCACGATTGAAATTGGCAGGCGGTCAAGGCGCGAAGCGCCTCTGGCCAGCCACATCGAGGTTTTCCAAAGGAAAATCGAGATGGGTGCTGAATAGTTACAAAAATTTATACAAGTGTACCGAAATAGTAAAATCCCCGGCACTCATCCAGATGAATCTGACAATACTTTCCGATCATGGAAGCATCTCCCTTAATATGGACCAGCATATTATTGGAAAGGCGTGCTGTCACGAGGGAGGGATCATGATCGTTTACAGTCTCTACTAAGCCTTCCATGGTTCGTCCCGTCCAACGGGCAGCCTGCTCTCTGGCGCAGGTCTGTACCTGCTCCAACACCCTGTCAAACTGCACATGCTTTTCTTCCTCCGGCACCTGCTCCATCTTTGCCGCCGGCGTACCGCTGCGCATGGAATAAATAAAAGTAAAGGCATTATCAAACCGGACCTGTCTGATCAGATCGATAGTCTCATCCACATCCTCTTTGGTTTCTCCCGGAAAACCTACGATAATATCTGTAGTAATGGCCATATCCGGAATTTCCCGTCGAATATGATTTGCCAGATCGATGAACTGCTGTTTTGTATAATGCCGATTCATTTTCTCCAGAATGCGGTCTGAGCCGGACTGCAGAGCCAGATGGAGATGTCTGGCCACCTTGGGATTACGCTTCATCGTCTGTATCAGTTCTTCGGAGAGATCCTTAGGGTGAGAACTCATAAAACGAACCCGATGAATGCCTTCGATCTTACATACCTCTTCCAGAAGTTTGGCAAAGCTCATGGGATTCTCCAGATTCTTGCCATAGGAATTTACATTCTGTCCAAGGAGCATGACTTCGCTGACACCGTCCGCTGCCAGCTTTTCAATCTCCCGAAGGATATCCTTAGGCTCTCTGCTGCGCTCTCTTCCCCGCACATAGGGGACAATGCAATAGGTGCAAAAATTATTGCAGCCAAACATGATGTTGACACCGGATTTAAAAGGATACTCCCGCTCCACCGGAAGCTCCTCTACAATACCGCTCTCTTTATCCCAGATTTCCGTCACTTTTCGATTCTCAGCATATAGTGACCAGAGATATTCCGGAAAACGGTATAGGTTGTGAGTGCCGAAGATAAGATCTACAAAGGAGTAGCTTTTTTTAATCTTATCTACCGCTGTTTTTTCCTGCATCATACAGCCGCAGAGAGCTACTTTCATATAGGGATTACTCTTGCGATAGTGACTGACACGACCCAGTCGTCCGTAGACATGCTGATCTGCGTTGTCCCGGACAGTACAGGTATTGTAGATCACAAAATCTGCATCCTCATCCTTTGCCTGCATAAAACCTACGGCGTGCAATATACCGGAGAGTTTTTCTGAATCCCGGGCATTCATCTGACAGCCAAAGGTTATGATGGAGGCTGTCATCGGTCTTTGCAGTTTTTCTGCGATCTCCTTAAGCTTTTCTTTCGTTTTGCCGATGAAATAATACTGCCGCATGGGCTCTGTTTCCGGCGCCGGACCATTTAAATCTATATCACATAACATCTTTTCCAGATTGCTGTATTCGTTCATACTAATCCTCATTTTATATCAATTGTATAAGCGGCATACTTTTCAACGATTCTGGCCAGAATCCGCACGGCCAGTGCCATTTCCTCCACGCATACATACTCATTGCGGCTGTGCCAATGGTAGGCACCTGTGCCGAGATTAGGACAGGGGATTCCCTCAAAGGAAAGTCTGCAGCCGTCTGTGCCGCCTCTGATAGGCTGGATGAGGGGCTCCACCCCCACCGCCTTCATGGCCGCCGTGGCATTGTGAATCAGGTGCATGTGCGGTCTTATCTTTTCCAGCATATTATAATAGGAATCCTGAATCTGTGCCTCAAAACATTCGGTGCCATAGCGATCCTGCATGACTTTTATCGCAGCTGCAAACAGCTCCTTGCGCTTTTCAAAATGCGTCCTGTCGTGATCCCGGATGATATATTCCATTTGGGCTTCATCCGGTGTTCCCTCCATATTTTCCAGATGGAAAAATCCTTCGTAGCCTTCGGTATAAAAGGGCGTTTCCTTGGGAGGCAGGAGACTGTTGAATTCCATACCATAGAGCAAGGCGTTTTTCATGACGCCCTTGGCAGATCCGGGATGCGTGTTCTTGCCGTGAATCTTCAATATGCCACTGGCTGCGTTGAAATTCTCATATTCTAACTCACCCACAGCGCCCCCGTCACAGGTATAGGCAAAATCCACCTGAAAATGCTCTCTGTCATAGCAGGCTGTGCCGTTGCCCACCTCCTCATCCGGTGTGAACATCAGCCGCACCGTACCATGAGGATAGGCTGGATGTGTCAGGAAAAATGAAAAAAGTTCCATAATCTCTGTGACACCGGCTTTATCGTCGCCACCTAATACGGACGTACCGTCGCTGGTGATCAGCATCTTACCCTTATGTTTTAAAAGATCCGGCATTTCTTCGGGGCAGCTCTTAATCTTAAGCTCTTCATGAAGGCAAATATCACCGCCGTCATAATTTTCAATTAAATGAGGATGCACCACATTGGAAGCCACTGCATTGGAGGTGTCTATGTGCGCCACCAGACCGATGATGGGCGCGAGATTTTCTCTCTTTTTAGATGCTGCATCCGGACAGTCCTTCATGAGGGAGGCATCCGGCGTCGGCAGATTAGAGGGAAGGGTTGCGTAGACATAGCAATATTTTTCATCATAATAGACATCCGCAGCCCCCATCTGCAGCAATTCTCGGTAGAGCAGCTTTGCTAAGATCCGCTGTTGTGGTGTAGACGGTGTTTCTGCACACCCTTCTGCCGACTGGGTTCCTATACCGGCATATCGTATGAAACGATCGGCAATTTCCTTTTTTTCTTCTTTGGTTATATCCTTTTGATCAAACATATCGTATGCCTCTGCGTAAGATTATATTCACCATTCTTCTTCAGGATGCCAGAACATATCCTCATCGGATTCTGACCGTCCATCCTTACATTGATCAAACTCCCAATCCTCTGTAACTCTGTACAGAAAAGCATTGCCTCTTTTTCCCACGCGCTTTACTACGCCGAGTTGGGTCAGGATCTGAAGGACCGTGGAAAAGGACCCCCGGATATGAGCAGCCTTTCCCAATTCCGCCGCTGTAAAAGGCTCTTCTAAATCAAAAGGAATAAGCTGACAGTAATCTCTCGGACAGGTGAGCAGCATCCGGTCATACAAAGCAAGCGGAATTCGATCGTAACGGTGGGAACCTCTCTTGCCGTCCCGACTCCAGCCGTCCTGCAGCCTGTACTCTTCCACATCGATGAGCAAAAGCTCTACAGACAGATGAGGATCCGCCAGAAAAGGGCGGATCCTGTACAGTTCCTGAAACGCCATGTAAAAATGGCCCCTGCGGGAGCATTTGTTTTTTTTACCCAATTCTCCTGTGGACGGATCGATCCAGATATTCCATTTCTCATGGGGAATCGGATAGACGATACGAACGGGATAAAGGGGCAGGAATGTTTCCAGTTTTCCACGCATTTTATAGAAATTACCGTTCTGAATTTCGATAATCTCCTCACCGGTATAGATATCCGCAATATATCCTTCTATCGGAATTTCCTGATGATCCTCGTCGGGGTCCTCGAAATTTTTCACGACGGCATGTACTGTTTTTTCCTGCTGCATACCAATACCGTGTCTCTCTCGCTCCCCCAAGGTGATCACATCGTCTCTGGCTTTGTCAAAGCGAAGCTTATCATTTTGATTCATGGTTTTCTCTATGCCGGATTCTCACTAAAGTTTTTGCGAGATGAAAGATTGACGCCCGCAGATCTTACCGGCATTTTTTCGATCCTGATTTCCAAGCAAATTTCCTGTGAAGAGGCGCCTTATGAAGGTGACTTCTCAAATAGGAGAAGGCTGCCTGTTCTCCCTCTTCTGCCAGCATGTGCAGGAGTTTTTCCAGCACGGCTTTGGTCTTAGGATGGAGAAAACGGGCGGTGTTGCCGCTTTCATAGTAGGCAAGGGGATCAGAATCTGTGTAGTCTGCGCCATTATAAGTCTTGCTGGCAGCCACTCTGTCCATAAACATCTCCGCCACATAGCGTCCGGGCATCTTCACCGCCGTAATGGGATTCTTGGAGTGGGTGCTGTAATCAAACCAATATTCATAATGGTGGCGATTTCGTCCCTTGTGATGGAGCCATGCCTCCGAATAGCCCTTGTCCTCCCGTTCTGCATTATTAGGACTTCGATTCCCCTGATAATACCTGGCACCTACCAGAAATTCGGAGGGGCTGAATTTGGAAAGATCATGCAAAAGCCCCTGCCTGTATAAGCCTATGGCAAAACAGGACTTGCAGACTAAATATCGATGTCTGGAAATGGTATACAGATGTCCTGCCGCTTTATGAAGTGTAATTTTTTCTTTTTGTTTCATAGATTCCCTTATAACATATGGGTTTTCCGTGATACTATCGGAGAACTCATCCTCGCGAAATTCTCCTCATGCAGCCATAATAAACGGAGGCATGATAAACTGCAGCTCTATAGAGAGATAAAATTGAAAATTACTGCTCCTTACCACAGATCTGCCAAATCCAGGATCAGTCTCTCCGTTTTCTCCCAGCCAAGGCAGGGATCAGTAATGGACTTACCGTAAATTCCTTCGCCAATCTTCTGGGCACCATCCTCTATGTAACTCTCGATCATCAATCCTTTTACCAGCTTGTGAATCTCGGGAGAAATTCTGGCGCTGTGCATAACATCCTTGCTGATCCGAATTTGTGCCAGATAATCCTTGCCGGAATTAGAGTGATTGGTATCCACCACCACACCGGGATTCTGATAAGAACGTTCCTGATAAAGCCTTGCCACTTCACAAAGATCCTCATAGTGATAGTTGGCGTGGTTTCTGCCGAAACGATCCACATATCCCCGCAGGATCGCATGTGCATAAGGATTGCCCTTTGTCTTTACTTCCCAGCCTCTGTAGAGGAAGGTCTGAGGACTCTGGGCAGCGATAATGGAATTCATCATCACAGAGAGATCACCGCCTGTGGGATTCTTCATACCCACGGGAATACCAATACCGCCGGCTGTCAGGCGATGCTGCTGGTCCTCTACCGATCTGGCCCCTACCGCCACATAAGAGAGAAGGTCGGAAAGGTAACGATGATTTTCCGGATAGAGCATCTCATCCGCACAGGTAAAGCCTGTCTCCTCCACCGCCCTGGTGTGCATCTGACGGATGGCGATGATACCCTTTAACATATCCTCCTTCTTTTCCGGATCCGGCTGATGGAGCATACCTTTATAACCCACGCCGATGGTGCGGGGCTTGTTGGTGTAGATGCGGGGAACAATAAAGATCTTCTCCTGCACTTTTTCCTGTACTTTGCGCAGTCTGGTAATATAATCAAGGACAGCATCCTCATTATCTGCAGAGCAAGGACCAATCACCAGAAGGAGTTTTTCGGACTTTCCTTCCATGATATCCCGAATCTCTTTATCTCTTTCCTCTTTGATAGCCGCAATCTTTTCACTTACCGGAAACTCCTCCTTTAATTCCTTGGGGGTGGGGAGTTTCCGCAAAAATTCCATATCCATATCCATTGATTTATACCTCTTATTTATTTTTATCTGTATATCTTTCTTTCTTTTTTGGCGGTGCATCTGTCTGCTTTTTCACGGCGACCGTGGTCAGCAGCTGTACAGATCTGGCTGCCGTATGAACTGCCTTTTGGTCCTCTAAAAGCAATGGCTCCTGTAAAAAGCTCTGGGGCAGTGCCGTATCCGCTATGCAGGCCCACTTTCTCTCAGACGGGAGATTGGGAAGACCTAACCGCTGTGGCTTCCAATGCATATTGATTGCAATATAGAGCAGAGACAGCGGATCCCCCTTCGTGTAGGTGTCCTTTGTGTAATTCTCACAAAGCAGAACACCCGCTGTATGGGAGTAGGCGTTAAGCTCCGGCTTCCAGGGCTCCGGACCGTGCAAGGAAACATCCGGATATCCGCAGGAGAGATAGTCCGTATAGCGAACCGCCTTGTTCATGGAAAAGACCGGATGCTCTCTTCGAAACTTTGAAAGTTCCAACAGATATTCCTGCAGCATTCTGGCGCTTTCATTGTCGTTCCATCGCACCCATCCCAGCTCATTGTCCTGACAATAAGGGTTATTATTGCCATTCTGAGAATTCAGGCACTCATCGCCGGCTCGCAGTAACGGATATCCCCGGGACAGAAAAAGGAGCATGAGCATATTCTTCATCTGACTCATGCGAAGCCTGCTGATCTCGCTTTTCCTGGTTTTGCCTTCCAGACCGCAGTTCCAACTGTCATTTTGATCCGTGCCGTCCTTATTTTCCTCCCCATTTTCCTCATTATGCTTATGATTGTAGGAAACCAGATCCGCCAGCGTAAAGCCGTCGTAGTTCGTGACAAAATGAAGGCTGGGGTGTTCTCCGGCAGGCTGGAGAAAGCTTCTCAAAAAAGGCTCAAGTGTAAAGTCATCCCCCTTTGCAAAACGCCGCAGAAGACTCCTATATCCATCGTCTATCTGTACCAGATGGTCTGTTTCCTGCAAAAAGAAAGGAGAAGCCATCTCCTTCTGCCTGATCTGCTGGCAGAACGTATCGGTAAAGGCACTGCTGTAGAGCAGCGTCTCTTCCAGAGCCGGATCTGCAGCCAGTTCCCGGAGAGGAAGACCGTCTCCAATCAGATAAAATCCGTCAACACCGTAATAACGCACGTAATAGCGGGCTGCATCCTGCATCATAGAGGAAGGAATACTCCCGGTAAAATGCATCTGGAGCACCACCTCCATCTGCGCCTGATGCAGCTTTCTCACCATATCGGCAAATGCAGCTCTGGGATCATTGCCTCCGGCATAGCTCTTCTTTGGAGCGAAGTAGTACCCTTCCCCAAATCCCCAGAAATTAACATAATTTCCACTATGGCGTTTTTCCTCGGCCAGCTCGTAGATTGGCATCAGGATCACCGTGGTAATGCCCATTGCTTTCAGGTGAGGAATCTTTTCACAGACACCTGCAAAGGTGCCTCTGTTTTGTGTATGGGCACTCTTGTCTTTGGTAAACCCCCGTACATGCAGCGTATAAAAGATTCGATCCTGCCTTGCGTTTTTGGGCAATGGACGCAGAGGCATTTCCGCTGTCTTTTTCCCGGAGGGCAGAGGGCAAGGATTCTTCTCGCCTTCTTTTTCCTTCAGAAAGAGGCTTTCTTCTTCAAAAAAAGCCCCCATGAAAGCAGCCCCCTCCGGCATTTTGTCTTCCTGACTGCTTAGTCTGTATTTTCTCTTCATAGGGACAATGGCGGTGGCATAAGGGTCTGTATAGCTTTTTTCTCCCAGATAGTAATTATAATACCAGTCTTTGCAGGAGAGACCCTGTACCTTACCGGAGCACAGGCTTCCCAAAAAACAATCCTCCGGAAAAGGAATTTTCACAGCCTTTGTACAGTTTTTGCTATACAGGATCACACCGCATTCTTCTCTGTAATCAGGATTGTCCGCCGTATATCCTCTTCGGATCGCTGTTGTAAAAGCAATCCCATCCACTTCGGCTTTTGTTCCCGGCTTTCCGAAAAAGGACGGAATGACTGCAAACTTTTTCTTCATAATCACACTTTCCATGGTGTTTACGTAAACATTCAGTGCTAAGTTTATCATAATTAATGAAGCGATACAAGAAATCTGGAGATTGGCATAGGACTTTATGAGCCATTTTTGATAATGTCCTGATATACCACAAGGGAAAATGTCCCAACTG
>CAVBBL010000028.1:0-34851 GCA_963593905.1 bacterium
GAACCACTTGTGGACATGATGTCCACAAGTTAGGAAGTGCCTGCCGGAGGAAGGGGCTGAGAGAGAAGAACCACTTCTGGACATGATGTCCAGAAGTTAGGGAGTCACTACCAAAGGAAAGGACTGACAAATAAGAATCACTTGTGGACATGATGTCCACAAGTTAGGAAGTCACTGCCGAAGGAAGGGATTGACAAAGAAGAACCACTTGTGGACATGATGTCCACAAGTTAGGAAGTGCCTGCCGGAGGAAGGGGCTGACAAAGAAGAACCACTTGTGGACATGATGTCCACAAGTTAGAAAGTGCCTGCCGGAGGAAGGGGCTGAGAGAGAAGAACCACTTGTGGACATGATGTCCACAAGTTAGGAAGTGCCTGCCGGAGGAAGGGACTGAGAGAGAAGAACCACTTGTGGACATAATGTCCACAAGTTAGGAAGTGCCTGCCGAAGGAAGGGACTGACAAAGAAATTATGGAGCTCTTGGCTGATATATTGTACTGTCTCCACCATGTCTTTCTGCGCTATAGGAAGATATTCTAATTTATACTTTCATAGCGCTTTGGTAGCGTTTCCTTGTAACGAAAATATCACTTACAAGGAGGCAACAAATGAACAAAATGTATGGCTATGTGAGAATTTCCAGCAAGGATCAATGTGATGATCGGCAATGGATTGCACTGAAAGAGTATGGCGTAAAGAATAAATATATTTACGCTGATCAGATCAGCGGAAAAGACTTTGATCGCCCGGAGTATGGGAAGCTGATAAAGAAGCTGCGCTCCGGAGATCTGTTGGTGGTTATGTCTATTGATCGATTGGGAAGGAACTATCACGACATTCAGGAGCAGTGGAGGATCCTGACGAAAGAGAAGTGCGTGGATATTGTGGTTCTGGATATGCCGCTGTTAGATACCAGACAGGGCAAGGATCTGATGGGAACATTTATAGCCGATCTTGTGCTGCAGATCTTATCTTTTGTGGCAGAATCGGAGCGCCGTAACATTAAACGCAGACAAGCGGAGGGAATCGCCGCTGCAAAAGCCAGAGGCGTAAAATTTGGCCGTCCGCAAAGGCCTGTGCCGAAAAATTTTGAGCAGGTGGTAAGAAGATGGAAGGGAAAGGAATTTACCTTAAAGGAGGCTGCGAAAATTTGTAATCTGCCGGAGGGAACCTTTTATTACAAAGCAATTAGACTGGATTCTGACAAAAATACTGAGAACAGCAAAAGTTTTAAAAAGTATACTTATTCAAATTCTGATAAACGTCTGTTCTGATACTATATATGGTAACAAAAAAAGAAAAGAAAAACAAGAGATAAAACGAAAAAACAAAAGAAAAGTTGATAAAAAACTGTCAGAAAAATGCAAGAAATAATGCTTTGACTAAGTATACTTTTTAGAAAATGATTAAGTGTATTTGATCTGGTAAAATGTCTGAGCACCTTGAAAATTAGCTGGATCAATAAACAGGTCTGGTGACGTTGCTTGCGATGATGGTGAGAGCGGCAAAGGATGCGAAAGCATTCCTGTCGTGTGATCTTTCCGAAGCGAGCGGATACTTCTGCATAGTCATAGTTCGAGCGTGAAAAAACCGTCGCAAACAATGAATGCAGCTTTGCATATGGCAAAGACCGAAATGCGGTATGGCGGCATGTCTGTACATGCGCACCCAGGCTGATCCCTCAGTAGGGTAAGAGATAAATATACTGATCTTTCAAAACAGAACGCAGAACTTCT
This sequence comes from bacterium, assembly GCA_963593905.1. Taxonomy (GTDB): domain Bacteria; phylum Bacillota; class Clostridia; order Lachnospirales; family Lachnospiraceae; genus CAG-791. The sequence goes on from CAVBBL010000028.1 coordinate 1,738, forward strand.
GGACATCATGTCCAGAAGTGATTCTTAAAAGTTCTTAAATAGCCAAGAATTGGATTTTTGGTTATAAAACAGCAGGCGAGAGCAATCTCGCCTGTCTTTTTATACTCAAAAAAGGAGGGAAGAGTATGGCTGTAAGAAAAATAAACAGAAATAACATTTCCGTCATTGCCGGTTCAAAACTGCTGGTGGACATCGTGCATCAGCAAAAGCTCCTTTCGGACGATCTGTATGCGCAGATTTGCAGCGAATATTCCAGTGACGTGTTTTTACGATCACCAAAGCGCACAGCAAATTAAGTGCACTTCTGCAATAAAGAGACACCCATGGATAAAATAAGAAAACGAAAGATAGTCTTTTACGGCAGAGTGAGTACAGAACAGGAAGCGCAGCTGCTGGCCTTACAAAATCAGATGCAGTGGTACGAAGATCAGCTGCAGTATCACAAAGACTGGAAACTGGTGGGGAAATACATAGACGAAGGTATCACCGGAACACAGGCAAAGAAAAGACCGGCCTTTATGAAGATGATCGAGGATGCCAGGCAAGGCAGATTCGACCTGATCGTTACCAGAGAAGTGAGCAGATTCGCCAGAAATACAGTGGATGCGCTGACTTATGTCCGCCTTTTGAAATTCGATTACAATGTCGAGGTCTTTTTTGTGGAGGATAACATCTGGACAATGGCCGGAGATGGTGAATTGCGATTATCCCTCATGGCTACTTTATCGCAGGATGAATCGAGAAAGATTTCCATGAGAGTAAAGGCCGGGCTGGAAATAAGTCGAAAAAAAGGTGCAGTTTGGGGAAACGGCAATGTTCTTGGTTACAGAAAAGTAGGAGATCATCTGGAAATTGATGAGGAACAGGCAGAAACGGTCAGAATGATTTATGATCTTTATGCTTCCGGCCAGGGGATAAAAAGAATAGCAGGAGAACTGGAGCTTCAAAAGAGAAGGTGCTCCGATGGACAGTTAGGTGTTTGGCATCCTAACACTATTCGGAGAATCTTAAAGAATCCTATTTATTGTGGGATTCTGACTTATGGAAAATCCAGATCAAACAATTATCTGGAACAGAAGAGAATAGAAAATCCGGAGGAAGAATATATCTATGTAGAAAGCGACAAAGTGCCGCCCATTATTACAAAGCAGCAGTTTGAAGAGGTAGGAAAGCTTCTGGAGAAAAGATCTGCGGAATCACCTATTGCCTGTTACCAGAAAAATAAAGAATTTTACAAAAAAGATCTGTGGGCTAAAAAGATGATGTGTCAATGCGGAAGCGCAATAGAGACACGAAACGTCTATAATAAACAAAAGAAATTCTACGGTTATATCTGCTGCCGGAGAAAAAGATTTGGCTCTAAGGATGCAAGAAGAGAAAAGGGACTATCCACGGAGGTTGGGTGCAATGCACCGCCTTTGATCCGATGGAAATTACAGATGATCATCCGTAAAATTTTAAGTCGGCTGTGGACTTCCAGGCAGGAAGCGGTATTTAGTGCCATAGGCATTATCCAGACCAATATAAATCTGATGAATGTCAAAAAAGTGAATCAAAACGCAGAAGTCCGAAGAATCAAGGATGGAATCAACAAAGCGATTGATCTAAGGATTGCAGGAGAGATAACAAAAGAAGAATTAGAAGATTACCGCCGCAATGCAGAGCAGCAGATCAATAAGATCAGCAGGCTTGTCATGCAAAAAGAAAAAACGGAAAAATCATTGAAGAAAGTGCAGGATTTTATGGAAGAATCTCTGGATTTTTCCAAGCCCATCGTACCGGATGCCATCATAGAGAGAATTGTTCATCTCGTGGTCTTAAATATTGACGGAAGCTTTGACTGGTATCTGGATTGGGGATATGAGATACCTTCTGTAGAACTTTCTTTCTTGCCGGAACACCGCAAATTGGTGGATCAATTCACCATCGGTTATGACGAAGCAGTAGAGTATGCAGCATTGGTTGGTGAGAGCGTTCGCCGCTATCAATATAAAGATTTGGATATAAGAGTATATATGATTGTTTCCTGATAAAAGGAGGAATGTATGGAAGAAGGTTTGCCGATGTTCGTTGGAGTAGATACTGTGATGCACGATCTTGGCGTGGCTCGAGGGAAGGCATATAAGGTAATCAAGGAGTTGAATAGAGAATTAAAGGCCCAGAAACCCAATGCATTGACTATGAATGGTAAGGTGAATCGTATCTGGTACGAGGAAGCGTGTTTGAAAATACGGGAGAAAGCGTAAAAAATTCCCACCGCAAACAGTTTGAAACTGTAAGCGATGGGAATTTTGGTCTGAGCTTAATTTATTTCACAGGGGTTTCATTGTTGGCTCTCATTAAAGAAATCTCATTACAAAAATCTTATAACCGCAATGTAGATTGAAAATACCTTACAATTTATTATTCTACATCCTGCAGAGCTGCCATGTTTTCCTCGCCGGTACGAACCTTTACGACCTTTAATACATCGTAAACGAAGATCTTACCGTCACCGATGTGGCCGGTGTAAAGCACCTTTTTCGCAGTTTCGATGACAGTGCTCACCGGAATCTTTCCGATGATGACTTCCAGCTTGATTTTAGGAAGGAGAGTGCTGTCGATCTCGACGCCACGATAATATTCGCCGGATCCCTTCTGGATACCGCAGCCCATTACCTGGGTCATGGTCATGCCGGTGACACCGATGGCGTTAAGCGCATTCTTTAATTCCTCGAACTTGGAAAGTCTGGTGATGATGACTACCTTGTGCATACCGGTGGTCAGGCTTGCAGGAGCCTTTTCTTCTACTACAGGAACAGCAGCATTCTTCTGTGCCTCGGTTGCCTCTACATAGCGATCCTCGCCCAGATCAGTGTTCTCATTGACAGACATATCTGCCATAGCTACGTCGGTAATAGCGAAGCCTGCATAAGCACTTGCCAGGCCGTGCTCATGGATATCCAGGCCGTCGATTTCTACCTGAGCCGGAACACGAAGGCCTACGAACTTATCAATCAGCTTGTAAACGATGGTAACAGTGATAGCTACCCAAACGATGACAGAAGCAACGCCCAGGATCTGAATGCCCAGCTGCTTAAAGCCGCCGCCGTAGAAGAGGCCAAGGCCTACACCGTCAGCGCCTGTGGAGAAAAGACCTACCATGATGGTACCCATAGCGCCGCAGACACCGTGTACGGAGATAGCGCCTACCGGATCATCTACCTTAAATTTCACATCCAGAATCTCTACGGAGAGGACGATAACGATACCGGTAACGATACCCATAATCGCTGCGCCCATCGGGCTGACGGTATCGCATCCGGCAGTAATTGCTACCAGACCTGCCAGAGAACCATTGAAGGTCATGGAAACATCGGGCTTCTTATAGCGAATCCAAGTGAAGATCATGACAGTAACGGTAGCCACTGCTGCGCAGAGGTTGGTATTTACAAAGATCATGCTGGCGGAAATCATGTTTTCATCGGTGCTCATGGCAACGGTAGAGCAGCCGTTGAAACCGAACCAGCAGAACCACAGAATAAATACGCCAAGTGCCATAGCGCTCATGTTGTGACCTAAGATGGCATGAGACTTGCCGTCCTTGGAATACTTGCCGATACGGGGCCCAAGAATGATGGCGCCGATCAGTGCGCAGACACCGCCTACCATGTGTACTGCGGTAGAACCTGCAAAGTCATGGAAGCCAATCTGGGAAAGCCAGCCGCCGCCCCAGATCCAGTGACCGGAAATGGGATAGATGAAAGCGGAGATTGCCAGGCTGTAAAGGCAGTAAGCCTTGAAGTTGGTGCGTTCTGCCATGGAACCGGAAACGATGGTAGCGGCCGTAGCACAGAACACAGTCTGGAAAATCAGATAGCACCAGGTGGGCAGAGAACCGAAATCATAGGTGCCGGTTACAAAGGGATCAAAGCCGCCGATCAGAGCACCGGAGCCGCCAAACATCAGGCCAAAGCCGAGAAACCAATACACGGGTGTACCGATGCAGAAATCCATCAGGTTCTTCATCAGGATATTGCCGGTATTCTTTGCTCTGGTCAGACCTGCTTCACACATAGCAAAACCGGCTTGCATGAAGAAGACCATGGCTGCACCCAACAGGGTCCAGATTACGTCTACAGATACATAATTCATACTTACCTCCCTATGCCGCAGTTTGTCTGCGGCAACGTGATGTGACCACACATTGACGACTTTTACGCCATCAATGCAGTTTGGAAGAAATGAAACTTGTCATTTCTTTCAAACCTCCTCCTCATGCCGCTGTTCGCCGCGGCAGCGCGGTGAGGATCATCTCCTCAAAGTATTGCCGCTGTGACGGCAATGCTTTTTATAATAGAAGGATGACGACTGATCTGCCGGCCGATCGCTCCGGCAGCAGAAAATCTGTAACTGTATGGAGATGTACAGAAAATTCTGTACAAAAAAGGCGCCGGGAGTATCTCCCAGCGCCTTTGCTGTCGCCATATCATTCAATTATGCGGTAAGTGTAGCTTATATGAAATCATTAGTCAATAATTTTTTTCACAATTGTGAAGAAGTGTTAAGGAAGATGCGGCTGTAAAGATATAACACGATATCTGTATTGTCATTTGATCTGTTCAGGAACCGGTTCCTAAATAGACCTTGGAAATACAATTGCCAATAGTTGTAAATCGCTGAGGAGGATGGATACACGGTGCAGAATATTCATGATTAAAGACGAATTTGGGAAAAACTGAATATGCTTCTAAGTAAATGCTGATTTGATCTGCTTTTGCCTGGAATTGGAAGTATATTTGACATTTTCCATAAGCACTTTAAAATAATGAAAAGGAAAAGAAAAACGAAAAAAGAAATAAGAAGTGAGGTACAGGCATGCGCCGATTTAACAACGTATTGTTTGATATGGACGGAACATTGACGGATTCAGGTCCCGGAGTCAAAAGATGTGTGCAGTATGCACTGGAGGGCTGCGGTATTACAGAGAATGATCAGGAAAAGCTGGATCGCTTCATGGGACCGCCTCTTAATTATTCCTTCCATACTTTCTATGGGATGGATCAGGAACAGATCAAAACAGCAGTGGAGAGATTTCGCAGTCTCTATGAAAAAGAGGGTATCTGGGAAAATTCCCCCTATCCCGGAACCATAGCGATGCTGCAGCGCTGCAAGCAGGAGGGAATGCGTCTGGCCGTCGCTTCCAGCAAACCACAGGTACATGTGCTGCAGGTCCTGGAACGCTTTGAGATGAAACAATACTTTGATGTCATTGTGGGCAGTGACATTAATAAGGAAAAAGACGGAAAAGTGTTTGCCAGTGATAAGGAACAAATCGTAGCGGATGCGTTGGAACGTCTCTTCCTTCTGGAAAAGAAAGAAGAGGACAGTTATGCAGACAAGACAGCACCGGATGAGGAGACACTGCAGAGAGAGCGGGATTATTTCCGGCAGCATACCGCTATGGTGGGCGACAGACGCTTTGACATGCAGGGCGCAAAGACTAATGGCGTTTATGGAATCGGTGTGCAGTTCGGCTACGGCAGCGATGAAGAGCTGCTGACGGCCGGTGCAGATGCATTGGTTTCGGACAACGAGACATTGACGCAGATGCTCCTGCAGACCACATCATAAGAAAGAGGAGTGTGCGTGAAAAACAAGCTGCTTTACGGGATGGTGCCTGCCATCCTTTTTATTTTTCTGGAAGAACTGTTGCAGGCAGGGATGGAATGCCTTTGGCAGCAGGCGGGCGTTTATGGCAGTATCTGCGAACATGGAACCGGATTATGGAACAGCGTTTTGTCTGTCCTGCAGGGGATAGAGCCGGGAAAAAGACAGGCGCTCACTGTTGCAGTGGCCATGTTGGGGGCGCTGCCCTGGATCTTTAGATCGCTGCAAGGCAGCATACGGAGCTGGGAAGGAATCAGTACAAAGGGAAAAGGGAATGCTCACAGAAGAGCTGCTGACGGAGCATGCTGGATGCTGATCAGTATCTGTCTGGCACTTGGTGTCAACATTCTGATGCTTTTGCTGATGGGGAGCAAGGTGAGCAGTAACGGCGCAGAGGGCGGCGTCAGCAGCGCAGACATTTTGCTGGAGGCTGTTGTCTATGGCGTGGTTTCGCCTTTTGCGGAGGAAGCAGTTTTTCGGGGAAGTCTGTTTGGAAATCTTCGCCGTTGTATTCCCCTTTGGCAGGCTGTACTTTTATCGTCTTTGGTATTTGGAATTTATCATGGAAATCCGATGCAGACTTTTTATGCCTTTGTAATGGGCATGGCCTTTGCAGCTGCTTATGCCAGGTGCGGACAGTTTGCTGTTCCCTTCTTGCTTCATGCAGTGGTAAACCTGGTGGTTTTGCTGTTTTCCTATCTCAGTGTGACCGCAAAGCTGGCCAATCCCCAGTGGTGCATCACATTTCTGGCACTGGCTTTTGCCGGCATCTTTTGTCAATATTCTGACAAAATACATGTGATGAGTAAATAGACAAATAATCTGATAATAATAAAAAGTGTTTTTCTTTACAAATAAGAAGAGAAGGTTTATATTTGTGACAAAGAAAAGCGCAAAGGGGCGCATCCAAGGCCCTTTTGCGCTTTTCTTTAGTTTTTATATTCTTTATGTTGATATCGGAAACAGGACAGGAGAAGGAGAAAGCTATGTTTGATGTAAAGAAATCTCTCGGGCAGCCGCCCCTTTATGATCCCTCATTTGAGCATGATGCCTGTGGTATCGGTGCCTGTGTGGATATTCACGGCCGCAAGAGTCATCGCAATGTGGAAAATGCGCTGAAGATCGTGGAAAATCTGGATCATCGTGCCGGTAAAGATGCAGAAGGGAAGACAGGCGACGGCGTAGGTATCATGACGCAGGTGCCCCATAAGTTCCTGACAAAGGTCATGAAAAAACAGGGCATTGACCTGGGAGGAGAGAGAGAGTACGGCGTCGGCATGTTCTTTTTCCCGCAGGAGGAACTGCCCCGCAATCAGGCCAAGAAGATGTTTGAAATCATCTGTGAGAAGGAGGGACTTACCTTCCTCGGCTGGCGTCAGGTCTCCAATGCACCGGACGTACTGGGAAATAAGGCAAAGGAATGTATGCCCTGTATCATGCAGGGCTTCGTAAAAAAGCCGGAGAAGGTGGAAAAGGGTCTTCCCTTTGATCGTATGCTCTATGTGGCACGCCGGGTATTCGAGCAGTCCAATGACAACACCTATGTGGTATCCCTTTCCAGCCGTACCATTATTTACAAGGGCATGTTCCTGGTAAATCAGCTGCGTACCTTCTTCCTGGATCTGCAGGATAAGGACTATGAGTCTGCCATTGCCATCGTCCACTCCCGTTTTTCCACCAATACATTCCCCAGTTGGGAACGCGCGCATCCGTATCGTTTTATCGTACACAACGGTGAGATCAATACTATCCGGGGCAATATCGATAAGATGCTGGCCAGAGAGGAAAATACGGATTCCGAGCAGCTCCATGACCAGCTGCCCAAGATCCTGCCGGTGGTGAATACCAATGGCTCTGATTCAGCTATGCTGGACAATACGCTGGAATTTCTGACGATGAGCGGCATGGATCTGCCTCTGGCGGTCATGGTCACCATTCCGGAGCCCTGGTCCAACAACAAGGCCATGAGCCAGACCAAGAAGGATTTTTATCAGTATTACGCTACCATGATGGAGCCCTGGGACGGCCCTGCCTCCATTCTCTTTACCGATGGCGATATCGTGGGCGCTGTGCTGGACCGCAACGGTCTTCGTCCTTCCCGTTACGTGATCACAGAGGAAGGACAGCTGATCCTCTCTTCCGAGGTGGGTGTTCTGGACTTAGAGGATTCCTCCGTGGTATTAAAGGATCGTCTCCGTCCCGGCAAGATGCTGCTGGTGGATACAGTGGCAGGCAGGATTATCGACGATAATGAAATCAAGGAAAAATATGCGAAGCGTCAGCCCTATGGTGAATGGCTTGACAATAATCTGGTGCTCTTAAAGGATCTGCGGATTCCCAACTGCCGTATTCCTTCCTTTACCCATGAAGAATGTCATCGTCTGCAGAAGGCCTTCGGCTATACCTACGAGGAGTTCAAGGATGGTATTCTGCCGATGGCAGTCAATGGTTCAGAGGCAATTGCCTCCATGGGCGTAGATACACCGCTGCCGGTATTAAGCCCTGCGTATCATCCGCTGTTCCATTATTTCAAGCAGCTTTTCGCACAGGTGACGAACCCGCCTATCGATGCGATTCGAGAGGAAATCGTCACTTCCACCACGGTTTATATCGGTTCTGAAGGAAATCTTCTGGAGGAAAATCCCAAGAACTGTAACGTGCTGGAGGTACACAATCCTATCCTGACCAATACCGATTTGTTAAAGATCAAAAATATGAAGAAGGAAGGCTTTAAGGTAGAGGTGATCCCCATCACCTACTATACCCATACGAGCCTGGAGAAAGCCATTGACCACCTTTTCGTGGAGGTGGACAGAGCGTACAGAGACGGCGTCAATATCATGATCCTCTCTGACCGCGGCGTAGATGAAAACCACGTGGCTATTCCTTCCCTTTTGGCAGTTTCTGCCCTGAACCAGCATCTGGTCAATACCAAGAAGCGCACCAATGTGGCACTGATTCTGGAATCCGCAGAGCCTCGCTCGGTGCATCATTTTGCGACACTGCTGGGCTATGGTGCCTGCGCTATCAATCCTTATCTGGCCCAGGAGACTATCCGGGAAGCCATCGAGGATCACATGCTGGATAAGGACTACTATGCTGCTGTGGATGATTACAACAACGCGATCCTGCACGGCATTGTCAAGATTGCATCCAAGATGGGTATCTCCACCATCCGTTCCTATCAGGGCTCTCAGATCTTTGAGGCTATCGGACTGGATAAGAGCGTCATTGATAAGTACTTTACCAATACAGTCTGCCGTGTGGGCGGCATCACCTTAAAGGACATCGAGCGGGAGCTGGAAAATCGTCACAGTCAGGCTTTTGATCCGCTGGGATTGTCTGTGGACTTGAATCTCAACAGCATCGGCGATCATAAGATGCGCAGCGGTGCCGAGGAGCATATGTACAATCCGGCTACCATTCATCTGCTGCAGACATCCACCAGAACAGGCAGCTATGATCTGTTCAAGCAGTATACCGCTTTGGTGAATAAGGAAGATTCCATCCGCAACCTTCGTGGATTGATGGAATTTAATTTCCCGGCAAAGGGCATTTCCATTGACGAAGTAGAGAGCGTGGATTCCATCGTGACCCGCTTTAAGACCGGCGCCATGAGCTATGGTTCTATTTCCAAGGAAGCCCACGAGACGTTGGCTATTGCCATGAACATGATTCACGGCAAATCCAATACCGGTGAAGGTGGTGAGGACGAAGAACGTCTGACGGTAGGCAAAGACGGAAAAAACAGATGCTCTGCCATCAAACAGGTAGCATCTGGACGATTCGGCGTCACCAGCCGGTACCTGGTAAGTGCCCAGGAAATCCAGATCAAGATGGCACAGGGGGCAAAGCCCGGAGAGGGCGGTCATCTGCCGGCTGGAAAGGTCTATCCCTGGATCGCCAAGACCAGACATTCCACACCCGGTGTGGCATTGATCTCTCCGCCGCCGCATCACGATATTTACTCCATCGAGGACCTGGCAGAGCTGATCTATGACTTAAAGAGTTCCAATACAGAGGCGAGAATCTCTGTGAAACTGGTTTCCGAGGCAGGTGTGGGTACCGTGGCTGCCGGCGTGGCCAAGGCAGGTGCCCAGGTCATCCTGATTTCCGGTTATGACGGCGGTACCGGTGCGGCTCCCCGCAACTCCATCCATAATGCAGGACTTCCCTGGGAGCTGGGTCTTGCAGAGACACACCAGACGCTGATCATGAACGGTCTGCGCAATAAGGTTCGCATCGAGACAGACGGCAAGCTGATGAGCGGTCGGGATGTAGCAATCGCTGCTATGCTGGGCGCTGAGGAATTCGGCTTTGCCACGGCACCTCTGGTGACCATGGGCTGTGTCATGATGCGTGTGTGCAATCTGGACACATGCCCTGTGGGCGTGGCTACTCAGAATCCGGAGCTTCGAAAAAATTTCACGGGCAAGCCGGAATACGTGGTGAACTTCATGCGCTTTATTGCACAGGAGCTTCGGGAATATATGGCTAAACTGGGCGTTCGTACCGTGGATGAACTGGTAGGACGCAGTGATCTCTTAAAGGTGAGAGAGGACTTAACGGCTGCACAGAAACAGATCAGCCTGGGCAACATTCTGGACAATCCCTATGCAGGCAGAAAAGATGTGGCTGTCATCTATGACCCCAAGCAGAAATATGACTTCCATCTGGAGAAGACGTTGGATGAGAGCGTATTGCTTCGTCAGATGGGCAAGTCCATTGCAACAGGAAAGCCCATGAGCATGGAGGTAGAGGTTAAGAATACTGATCGTGCCTTCGGTACGATCCTTGGCTCTGAGATTACCAGAAAGCTGGGAGAACACGTGGCGGAAGATACCTACCGGATCCACTGCACCGGTGCAGGCGGACAGAGCTTTGGTGCATTTATTCCCAGCGGTCTGACGCTGGAGCTGGTGGGTGATTCCAATGACTATTTCGGCAAGGGTCTCTCCGGCGGCAAGCTGATTCTGTATCCGCCGAAGAGTGCGTCCTTTAAACAGGATGAGAATATCATCGTAGGCAACGTGGCATTATACGGTGCCACCAGCGGCAAGGCCTTTATCAACGGCGTGGCGGGTGAGCGTTTCTGTGTCAGAAACTCCGGTGCTATTGCTGTCGTAGAGGGTGTGGGAGACCATGGCTGTGAGTACATGACCGGCGGACGTGCCGTTATCTTAGGGCGCACAGGCAAGAACTTTGCCGCAGGTATGAGCGGCGGCATCGCTTACGTGCTGGATGAGGAGAATGACCTTTATCTGCGTCTGAATAAGGAAATGGTTTCCTCCTATGAGCTGACAAACAAGTACGATGTCCTGGAACTGAAGGAGATCATCAAGGAGCATGTCTCCCTCACTGGTTCTGTAAAGGGAAAAGAAATCCTGGATAACTTCAAGGATTATCTGCCTAAGTTTAAGAAGATCATTCCGCATGACTATGAAAAGATGCTCTCTGCCATCGTGGAAATGGAAGAGAAGGGTCTGTCTGCAGAGCAGGCACAGATTGAGGCCTTTTATGCAGTAAAGAGCGGCAAGTTAGACTAAGGGAGCAGGAAGAAAGGAATCGACTATGGGAAAGCCTACAGGATTTATGGAATATCAAAGGGAGGTATCCGCAGATATCGCCCCTAAGGAAAGAATCAAGAATTTTAATGAATTTCACTGTCATCTCTCCGAGGAGGAACAGCGCCGGCAGGGCGCACGCTGCATGAACTGCGGCGTGCCCTTCTGCCAGTCCGGCATGACCTTAAACGGCATGACCAGCGGCTGTCCACTGCACAATCTGATTCCGGAGTGGAATGACATGGTCTACACAGGCAACTGGAAGCAGGCCTATGAACGGCTGACCAAGACCAACGTATTTCCGGAATTTACATCCAGAGTATGTCCGGCACTGTGCGAGGCAGCCTGCACCTGCAGTCTCCACGGAGAGGCGGTGACCACCAGAGAAAATGAGTACGCTATCATTGAGCGGGCTTATCAGGACGGTTATGCCAAGGCGAATCCTCCCAGAACCAGAACCGGCAAGAGCGTGGCGATCGTGGGAAGCGGACCTGCCGGTCTCGCTGCTGCGGATAAGCTGAATAAGCGGGGACATCACGTCACGGTCTATGAGAGAGAGGATCGGATAGGCGGCCTTTTGATGTATGGCATTCCGAATATGAAACTGGATAAGGCTATCGTGGACCGCAAGATGCGGATCATGGAAGAAGAAGGCGTGGAGTTTATCACCAATGCGGATATCGGCAAGGATATCAAGGCAGAGGAACTGCTCAAAAAGTACGACCGCGTAATCCTCGCCTGCGGCGCCAAAAATCCCAGAGACATCAATGCACCGGGAAGGGATGCAAAGGGCATTTATTTTGCTGTAGATTTCCTGGGCAGAAACACAAAGAGTCTCTTAGACTCCGGCCTGCAGGACAATGGGTATACCAGTGCCAAGGATAAAAACGTGGTGATTATCGGCGGCGGCGATACCGGCAATGACTGTGTGGGAACTGCTATCCGTCATGGCTGCAAGTCTGTGGTGCAAATCGAGATGATGTCCAAGGCACCGGATGAAAGGGCAGAAAATAATTCCTGGCCGGAGTGGCCCAGAATCTGCAAGACAGACTACGGCCAGGAGGAGGCCATCGCCGTCTTTGGCCATGATCCCCGGATCTATGAGTCTACAGTTAAGGAATTTACCAAGGATAAAAACGGCAATTTAAAGAGTGTGACGATTGTGAAATTATCCTGGAAAAAGGATGCTAAGACAGGAAGACTGGTTTCTACTCCCATTGAGGGAAGCGAGCAGGTACTGCCTTGTGAGCTTTTGCTGATTGCAGCAGGCTTTCTGGGCACCGAAAAGTATGTGGCGGACAGCTTTGGCGTGGCATTAAATGCCCGCACCAATGTAAGCACCGAAGAGGGACAGTATCAGACCAGCGCAGAAAGAGTCTTCGTGGCAGGAGATATGCATAGAGGACAGTCTCTGGTGGTGTGGGCAATCCGAGAAGGACTGGAAGCTGCCAGAGCAGTGGATAGGAGCCTGATGGGATATTCCAACATCATGGTGCAATAAGGAAACAGCAATAAGGAGATGCCTATGCGAAAAAGGTCCTGGAGGCAGCTGCCTGCTGTTTTGCTCATAGGCTGTGTGGCGGCAGGATTGACGGCGGCCGTTATCGCCGGTGGGTTTGTGGCAAGGGAACTTTGGTCCTATCGGCAGGCACAGGAAGAGTACGATGGACTGCAGACTTCCTATATAGATATAAAGGGAGAAAAAAAGGCAGAAAAAAGTGAGCAAACACAGGAACAGAGAGGGGAATCAGAGGAGGACTATCCCAGGCTGAACATCAATTTTGCCGGGATGCAGCAGATCAATCCGGATCTGGTAGGGGTACTCTATATTCCTTCCCTGGAGCTTTGTTATCCGGTGGTACAGGGGAAAACCGATACAGAATATCTGAAGAAGACTTTTTACGGCAGAGAAAACAGCAGCGGCTGTATCTTTATGGATACAGCCACCAACCCGGACCTTTCGGACAGTAATACCTTCCTCTTTGGACATAATATGAAGGATGGCAGCATGTTCGGAAGTTTAAAACGGTTTTATCAGGAAGAAAATTTTTGTAAAGATAATCCCTATATCTACTTTTATTCGGAGAAGGTTGTCCGTAAGTATGAAATCTTTTCCTATTATGTCACAGAGGCAGACAGTGACGCCTATCAGGGGATTGCAGATGAGGCCGGTTATGATACCTATGTGCAGAGGGCAAGGAACAGATCTGTCTATACACCGGAGCCGGATTGGGATTCAGATTCCTTCGCCGGAAGGCCGGACCTTCTGACCCTCTCTACCTGCAGCGGCGCAGCGGGAGGCGCACAGCGGTTTTTGGTGCACGGCGTTTACCTCGGCGAATTTCCATTATAAGCATATGCAGAACGGTCGGAAAGCATCCGAAAGGCGGCTTTTCGGCCGTTTGTTTTTCTTTCCCGTTTTTTTTATATAATTTTTAGAAACAGGTGTTGCATTTTTTGATACGCGTGTTATAGTTCTAATAGAACAAAAGAAAAGTTCTTACCTGAAACGATGCAGGCATGTATGCAATACAGATCAATACAGATCAATACAGATCAATATAGATCAATACAGACTAATAAAGATCAATGCAGACACTGTTTGTATCGGAAAGTCGAAAGAGCAGCTGCAAAAGCAAAGCTCTTCGGGAGAGGAGGCGAGTTTATGAATATTCAGAAATTTACACAGAAATCTGTGGAAGCAGTGAACCAATGTGAGAAGCTGGCATATGACTACAGCAATCAGCAGATCGAGCAGGCACATCTACTCTACAGTCTTCTGACCATTGAGGACAGCCTGATCTTAAAGCTGGTGGAAAAGATGGGGATTGATGCATCGGAATTTCAGCAGCAGGCGCAGGAGGCTGTGGCAAGTCTTACCAAGGTGCAGGGCTCTTCTGCACAGGTATACGTGAGCAGCGGCCTTAATAAAGTGTTGCTGGACGCAGAGGATGAGGCAAAGAGCCTGGGAGATGAGTACGTCTCAGTAGAGCATCTCTTCCTGTCCCTTTTAAAGCATGCGGACAGCCAGATGAAGAAGCTGTTTTCCGCTTACGGCATTACCAGAGATAAGTTCCTTCAGGCACTGCAGAGCGTGCGGGGCAATCAAAGAGTGACCAGTGACAATCCGGAAGCAACCTACGATACGCTGGCTAAATACGGCGAGGAGCTGGTGGAGAAGGCCAGAGAGCAAAAGCTGGATCCGGTTATCGGCAGAGATGCGGAGATCCGCAATGTGATCCGTATCCTTTCCAGAAAATCCAAGAATAACCCGGTGCTGATCGGTGAACCCGGCGTAGGCAAAACTGCTGTGGTAGAAGGTCTGGCACAGCGTATTGTCCGGGGAGATGTGCCCCAGGGATTAAAGAATAAGAAAATCTTTTCCCTGAATATGGGTTCCCTGGTGGCCGGTGCCAAATACAGAGGTGAGTTTGAGGAGCGTCTGAAGGCCGTGCTGGAGGATGTGAAGAATAGTGACGGTGAAATCATCCTTTTCATCGATGAGCTGCATACCATCGTAGGAGCAGGCAAGACAGACGGTGCCTTGGATGCCGGCAATATGTTAAAGCCCATGCTGGCCAGAGGCGAGCTGCACTGTATCGGCGCTACGACCTTGAATGAATATCGGCAGTATATTGAAAAGGATGCCGCACTGGAGCGGCGTTTCCAGCCGGTGATGGTGGAAGAGCCTACGGTAGAGGATACCATTTCCATTCTTCGTGGTCTGAAGGATCGCTATGAAGTTTATCACGGCGTTAAGATCATGGATAATGCCCTGGTGAGTGCAGCTGTACTTTCCGATCGGTATATCACCGACCGTTTCCTGCCGGATAAAGCCATCGACCTGGTGGATGAGGCCTGCGCTCTAATCAAGACGGAATTGGATTCCATGCCCACTGAGCTTGATGAGCAGCAGCGTAAGATTTTGCAGATGCAGATCGAGGAAGCAGCTCTTAAAAAGGAAGATGATAATCTGAGCAAAGAGAGACTGAGTGATCTGCAGAAGGAACTGGCAGAGCTGCAGGATGACTTTGCAGTGAAAAAGGCACAATGGGAAAATGAAAAAGCGAGCGTAGACAAGCTCTCCAAGCTTCGTGAGCAGATTGAGGCTGTCAACGGAGAGATTCAGCAGGCACAGCAAAGCGGCGACCTTAATAGGGCGGCAGAACTGACCTATGGCAAGCTGCCTTCCCTTAAAAAGGAGCTGGAGGAGGCAGAAAGCAAGGCAAAGGACGAGGATCTGTCTCTGGTGCATGAGCGTGTTACTGAGGATGAGATTGCCAGAATCATTTCCAGATGGACCGGCATTCCTATCAGCAAGCTGACAGAGAGTGAGCGAAGCAAGACGTTGCATCTGGCTGATGAGCTGCACAAGCGGGTGATCGGTCAGGACGAGGCCGTGGTCAAGGTCTCTGAGGCAATCATGCGCAGTAAGGCCGGCATCAAGGATCCCACCAAACCCATTGGTTCATTTCTGTTCCTTGGACCTACCGGCGTAGGTAAGACCGAGCTGGCAAAAGCATTGGCGGCAGCCCTCTTTGACGATGAGAAGAACATGGTCCGTATCGACATGAGTGAGTATATGGAGAAGTATTCTGTATCTCGTCTGATCGGAGCGCCTCCGGGATATGTGGGATATGAGGAAGGCGGTCAGCTGACAGAGGCTGTGCGCCGCAGACCCTACAGTGTGGTGCTTTTCGATGAGATCGAGAAGGCACACCCGGATGTGTTCAACGTGCTGCTGCAGGTGCTGGATGACGGCCGTGTGACGGATTCTCAGGGCAGGACCGTGGACTTTAAGAATACAATCCTGATCATGACCTCCAACATCGGTGCCCAGGACATTCTGGATGATCTGGCAGCCGGCGGAGAAGGGGGCGAGAAGTCAGAGGGAGAAGAGATTTCCGCTGCTACACAGCAAAGAGTTATGGATCAGCTCCACGCCCATTTCCGTCCGGAGTTCTTAAACAGATTGGACGAGACGATTCTCTTTAAGCCTTTGACCAAGGGCAATATCACCGGCATTATTGATCTGATCATTACAGATCTGAATAAGCGTATGGCGGACAGAGAGATTCACATCGAGCTGACAGAAGATGCCAAACAGTTTGTGGCAGATGCCGCTTACGATCCTTCTTACGGCGCAAGACCTTTGAAGAGATATATCCAGAAGTATGTGGAGACCCTTTCTGCAAAGCTGATTCTTTCTGATGAGGTAGAGCAGGGAGATACCATTCAGATCGATGTGCAGGACGGTGCGCTGGGGGCTTACGTGGTGAAGACGCCGGAAGTGATTTGAGAGACAAAAAAGTCTCAGCTACAGAAAAATTGCAGTAAGTGTTCTTAATAAAAAACTGTACCTCAAAGGAAGTAAGATTCCGTTGAGGTACAGTTTTTTTATTTACAATTACGATTCTGTTGAGGTGCAGTTTGGGTGACTTTTCAGCTGCGCCGCACCAGCATTACAGAAAGCAGAATGGTCAAAAGCTCCACCAAAGGCATGATGCCCCAGAGAATACTGCCGCCGAAGAAAGCGGGGAACAGCAGAATAAACAGGCAGGAGAGAACCAGATTTCGGCACAGGGAGACTGCCAGGGATGCACCGGTCTTTAAAATAGACTGCAGATAGTAGCTGGAGAGCACATTGAGTCCCATCATGAGGAAGGCCGGGAAGTACAGGCGAAGTCCATAATCAGCCACTGCATTAAGAGCCGGTGTCATAGCCAGAAAGATTTGGCAGATCTGTCTGGGAAAAAGAATGCCAAGGAGTGCAAAAACAATCCCCATAGCCCCGGCTGTCAGATAGGCAAGTTTGGAAACCTGACGGATCCTTTGCTTTTCACCGGCACCCAGGTTCGTAGAAATAATGGGCTGTACCGCCTGTCCCACACCGGTAAAGAGGGAGTTAAACAGGATGGCGCAATTGGCGATGACACTGTAAACAGCCAGAGCATCACTGCCGTTATAACGCAGCATCTGGATGTTAAAAAGGAAAACAGTGATGGCGTTGGCCAGCTCATTGACAGAACCGGAGATGCCGCTGGCGACAATAGTGCCAAGGTTATGGGCAATCCGGGTGGGACGCTCTATGCGCATGGTATTGCGGGCGCTGAAAAAATGCGTGACGTTGATACTGCACTGGGTGACCATGCCCAGGGCGGAAGCCAGAGCGGCGCCGCCCATTCCCCACCCAAAAGGGAAGACGAAGAGAATGTCCAGAAAAACATTTAATATGCCGCCTGCCATAACCGCGGCCATGGCCCGGCCTGGATCCCCATCTGCCCGCACCAGGATGGAAAGAAAATTGGAAAAAATGGCAAAGGGGAAGAAGAGAACAATGTAATGCATGTATCCCATGGAATAGGGAAGCAGTGTCTCATTGGCCCCCATAATGCGCAGGATATCTTCCGAAAAAAGAAGGAAAAGAATCCACAAAATTATGCAGAAAACGCAAAGGGCTGCCAGAGACAGGGTAAAAATCTGGTTAGCCCTTTTATGGTTGCCGGCACCTCTGTGCACATTCATGTGGACGGCAGCGCCTACGCCGAAGAGGATGCCCATGGAAAAAATAAAACTGATGGGCGGCGTGGTGAGATTAAGGCCGGAGAGACCGTCAGCCCCCACTCCTTTGCCGATGACGATGGCATCAGTCATGGTATAGATAGACATCACCATAGCACTTCCCAGCGCAGGGATGAGAAAACGAAAATAAAGTTTACGGATATTGTCTTTCAGCAGATTCATAATTACCTCACGTAGGCGATTTCTCCGATGCGATCTGGCATGGATGACGTGTACGTCATCCATGCCGTTTTTTTATTGCGCGTCAGCAAGGCATAGTATAAACTATGAAGTGACTTTATAGTAAAGGAAAAACATGCACATGAATTCCTGTAAAAATATCCATGAAGTAGCCAGTTTATACAATTTACCTGTCTCTACGTTGCACTATTGGGAAAAGGAAGGACTTTTTGCAACGGAACGGAATCAGGAAAACGGATATCGGCTTTTTTCCCTGGCAGATATTCTGAATGTGTGGGAGATCGTTTTCTACAGAGATATGCATATTCCCATCCGTGAAATCCGGGAACTGATTCATGATGATATTGATGCCATAGAGGCGTGCTATAATCAGCAGGAACAGGTTCTGCAGGAGCAGCTGCGCAGGACACAGAAGATTCTGTCCAGATTAGAGGAACAAAAGGAAATGGTTCTGATGATCCGCAGATTGAAAGAACATCCTTTCAGAGAATCCGTGCCGGATATTGCATACTGCTGTCGGGATACTTTTGACCTGTCTTCCATACAGGCTTCCCTGGAGGATCCTCACAATATTTGTCTGGTGATAGCAGGTGTGCACCATGATCATGTGGAGAGAGGAATCGTTCTCACGACCGACAAGGAGGATGTGATCTGGCAGAGAGATAATGGAAAAAAGTATATGGAGTTCCTTTTAAAAGCCGGCAGTGAGGATCCCAATGATAATAACATGGCAGAGATTTCAAAGCAGGTCCGCACCAGGGGACTGCGGACGGGGAAAGTGATCGGCAGATATCTGATGATGGGGAGCGAGGAGGGAAAGCGTTATGAGTATTACCGGGCATGGATAGAGATCGAGTAATCAAACTGTTACGCTGCAGGTACGCATTCTGTGTAAAAATGTCCTTTGTCAGTTGCCTACGCAGCTGCTTAGCCGGTTGAGCAGCGATTGCGGTGGGCAGTTGGCAGAATGTCATAAAATAAAGATTGTTAAAAAAGAGTATTTTTTTTTAGATAGCAGAGAATATAATGATGTAGGGAAAAACTTCCTCTCGGGAGAAAGTTCTTGAAAGGAAGTTTGGAACTTTTGACTCTGGTATCTTATAATGAAAAGAAGCGTCAAAGAGAAAATTATTTCTGTGGTTCTGCAGGCAGAGCAGAAGGAGCAAACAGAAATATATCGGAACCTTTGGCACTGCTTAAATAAAAGTAAAAAGAAGGAGCAGAAAAGGAATGTTAAAATTATTCAAAAATCTGGGAAAACGGGACTGGCTGCTGATGCTGCTGTCTCTGGTTTTCATCATTGCAGAGGTAGCACTTAATCTGACAATGCCGGGGTATATGGCTGATATCACCAGTCTGGTGCAGACAGACGGCAGCACTTTGGGACAGATCATTTCGGCCGGCGTCAAGATGCTGCTGTGTGCAGTGGGCGGTCTGGTGGCAGCTGTGCTGACCAGCCTGTGTTCGGCCAGTGTCTCTACTTCTTTTTCTGCGACCCTTCGCAGAAAGATGTTTGCCAGAGTACAGGATTTCTCCATGGAGGAGATCGGCCATTTTTCAACAGCCAGCCTGATTACCCGTTCTACTAATGATGTCACCCAGGTACAGGTGATCATCACCATGGGACTGCAGCTTCTGGTCATGGCGCCTGTCATGGCCGTGATGGCAATCATGAAGATTTCCCATAAGAAAGCCGCATGGACATTCTCCACCGGTGTGGCAGTGGTGCTGCTGCTCTTGATCGTGGGTATCTGCATGGCTGTCGTTATTCCTCAGTTCAAGAAGATTCAGGAACTTACAGATGATCTGAATCGGATCACCAGAGAGAACTTAAACGGTATTTCCGTCGTACGCGCCTACAATGCGGAGGAGTATCAGGAAAATAAATTTAAACATGCCAACGACACACTGACCAATATAAATCTCTTTGCGCAGAAAGTCATGGCAATGATGTCTCCCGGTATTTCACTGGTCATGAGCGGTCTGTCTCTGTCCATTTACTGGATTGGTGCCAGCCTGATCAATGAGGCACCTTTGGAATACAGAGTACAGATCTTTTCTGACATGATGGTATTTTCTCAATATGCCACGCAGGTGGTCATGTCCTTTATGATGCTGGCGATGATCTTTATGATCGCTCCCAGAGCGGCGGTTTCCGCCAAGCGTATCCAGGAAGTGCTGGATATGAAGGCTGTGATCAAGGATGGAAATGTCAAAGAAGGTAAGGATGGCCAGCGCGGCGAGATCGTCTTTGACAGAGTTTCCTTTAAGTATCCCAACGCAGAGGACTATGTGCTCCGGGACATTTCCTTTACCGCGAAGAAGGGAGAAACAGTGGCAATCATCGGTGCCATTGGCTGCGGCAAGAGTACGGTAGTGAATCTGATCCCGCGTTTTTATGATGTTACAGAAGGTGCGGTTCGTATCGACGGCGTGGATGTGAAGGATTATGAGCAAAAGGCACTGCGTGACAAGATCGGCTATGTTCCGCAGAAGACCTTCCTGTTCGGCGGCACCATCGAGTCCAACATTTCCTACGGCAATCACGGCAAGGGTGATCTCTCTGAGGCAGAGTTAAAAGAAGCTTTGGATATTGCGCAGGCCAGCGAGTTTGTAGAAAGCCAGGAAGAGGGAAGCAAGGCTAAGGTGACGCAGGGCGGCACGAACTTCTCCGGCGGTCAGAAGCAGAGAATGTCTATCGCCAGAGCGATTGCCGGCAAGCCGGAAATTCTGATCTTTGACGATTCTTTCTCAGCATTGGATTACAGGACAGATAAGGCACTGCGCAAGGCACTTTCCGAAAAATGCAAGGATGCCACAAAGATTATCGTGGCACAGCGCATCGGCACGATCCGTGATGCGGACAGCATCATTGTGCTGGAGAAAGGCAAAGTGGCAGGCATAGGAAAACACGAAGAATTGCTGGAAAACTGCGAAGTCTACAGAGAAATTGCTCTGTCTCAGCTCTCCAGGGAGGAACTTGCATAATGGAAAAAGAAAATAAAGACATCACAGCGCAGGAAGAAATGGTTCAGGAGACGAGCGCAAATAAGAAATTGACACCTGCCGAGGCAAAGGAAGCCAGGAAAAGAGCAAAGGTAGAAGCCCTGGAAGCCAGAAGAAAGGCTATAGAGGAAATCAAACGCAAGAAAATGAAGGAAGTGGATCCTAACGGAGAGAACGCAGAGGGATCCAGTAAGCCCAAGAATATGATGGGAACCTGGAAAAAGATTCTTGTCTATGGCAAGCGCTTTACACCACTGTTAGTGATCGGCGTACTTTTTTCTGCTGCCGGCACTGTACTTTCCCTGGTGAGTCCCGGACTGTTAGCAGTAATCACCAACTTAATTACAGCAGGTCTTAAACCGGATGCCTCCGGCGTTGCTGCTGTAGATATGACACAGGTTTTTCGAATCGGAACTTTTCTGGTGATTTTGTATATCATCAGCAGTTTGTTATCGGCACTGGAAGGGTGGATCATGGCATTTATCACCCTTCGCTTCTCTCAAAAACTCAGGGAAGATATCTCTCATAAAGTCAACCGTCTTCCCATGTCCTTTTTTAATGATAAGACCATCGGTGATACGCTTTCCCGTGTGACCAATGATGTGGATACGATCAGCGGCACCATGAACCAGAGTATCGCTACATTGATTTCCTCTTTGATCATGTTCGTGGGCAGCCTTGTGCTGATGATCATGACCAATGGGCTGATGACCCTGACAGCAGTGGCAGCTACCATTCTTGGTTTTATCATCATCTTTCTGATCATGATGCGCAGCCAGAAATACTTTGAGAAACAGCAAAAGTGTCTGGGTGAGATTGACGGTCATATCGAAGAGATGTTCAGCGGCCATACAGTAGTGAAGGCCTTTAATGGGGAGGAAGCATCCCAGGCTAAATTCGATGAGCTCAATGAAGAACTTCGCCACAGTGGATTCATGGCAGACTGCATATCCGGTCTGATGCTGCCTTTGATGAGCCTGGTGGGCAGCCTTGGCTATGTGTCTGTCTGCGTGGTAGGCGGTTCTCTTGCACTGGAACACAAGATCACCTTCGGTGCCATCGTGGCATTCCTGATGTATGTAACTTATTTCAGCCAGCCTTTGAGTCAGCTGGCAGAGGTCATTCAGTCCCTGCAGCTGGCTGCAGCAGCCGGAGAGAGAGTTTTTGAATTCCTGGATGCAGAGGAGATGCCGGAGGAAGACGGCAAGATTGAAAAGCTGGAAAATGTTAAGGGTGAGGTGACCTTTGATCACGTGAAATTCGGTTATGATCCGGAGAAGGTCATCATTCACGATTTCAGCGCCAAGGCAGCACCCGGTCAGAAGATTGCCATCGTAGGTCCCACCGGCGCCGGCAAGACCACATTGGTGAACCTGCTCATGCGATTCTTTGAAGTGCAGGGCGGCCAGATCACTATCGACGGTATTCCCACAAATCAGATCAGGAGAGAGGCAGTGCGTTCTGAGTTCTGCATGGTTTTGCAGGATACATGGCTCTTTGAGGGTACGATCAGAGACAATCTAATCTACAGCACGCCGGGAGTGACGGAAGAGAAGATGAAGGAGGCCTGCAAGGCGGCCGGATTGGATTACTTTATCGGCACACTGCCGGATGGCTATGATACCGTGCTGAATGAGCAGATGACCCTGTCCCAGGGACAGAAACAGCAGCTGACCATTGCCAGAGCGATGATCGCAGACAGGCCTATGCTGATTCTGGATGAGGCTACCTCCTCCGTGGATACCAGAACTGAGCTTCTGATTCAGGATGCCATGGACAAGCTTATGGAGAACAGAACTTCCTTTGTCATCGCCCACAGACTCTCCACGATCAAGAATGCAGATTTGATTCTGGTATTAAAGGACGGCGATGTCATCGAGAGCGGAAAGCACGAGGAACTGATGGCGAAGAACGGCTTCTATGCAGATCTGTACAACAGCCAGTTTGATGAGACGCAGGCCTCCTGAGTATGATTGCAACTTAGCCACAACACAGAACAAATGAGTTAAAAAAATGAGTCATTAGGAAACAGGTCATTAGGAAATGGCTTATCAGGAAGTGGTTCATTAAGAAAATAGCTTCGAAATAAGATTGTGTTAAATTGCAAGTTCAACTTGAACATTTGTAGTTAAAAAGTTATAAGATTGTATGAAAAGATTCGGATTTTTCTCTGACGAGAAAGTCCGGATCTTTTTTTAAAACCGTCTAAAGATTGACAAAAATCTGCAATGTGTTATTTTAAAAGAAAAAGTTAGTCGCAACTAACACGTGGAATAAGTGCCTGCTCATAGATAAGCGGGCTAACCAAGAAAGAGTCGGCGGAGGCCATGTGAAAAATCGCATAGCAGGAAAGTGGTCAATGATCGGGATTCTAAAGGGAACGCTTTGATACTTTGATACATTGACAGAAAGAGAGGGAGAATGAGTGAGCAGTGTTTTTTACAAATCAGGGATCTGAAGAAAAGCTTCGGAGAAGGGGATACCAGGCAGGAGGTACTGCGAGGACTTTCCTTTGATGTAGAAAAGGGGGAATTCTGCGTGCTTTTGGGACCTTCCGGTTCCGGAAAGTCCACTTTACTGAACATCATCGGTGGCATTGATGGAGCGGACAGCGGCCAGATTTCCATAAATGGTGATCTTCTGGAAAGCATGGATGAGACTGCCCTGACTCTGTATCGCAGAAGGCATTTGGGATACGTCTTTCAGATGTACAATCTCATCGGCAATCTGAATGTGAAAGAGAATATAGAAGTAGGAGCGTACCTGGCGAAGAAACCCCTGGATGTGGATGAACTGCTGCAGACATTGGGACTGTGGGAACATCGCTATAAGCTGCCCAATCAGCTCTCCGGCGGTCAGCAGCAGAGAGTTTCTATCGGCCGCGCCATTGTAAAAAATCCGGATCTTTTGCTTTGTGATGAGCCTACCGGCGCCCTGGATTATAAGACCAGCAAGGAAATTCTGGAGCTCATCGAAAAGGTCAACAGGCAGTATGGAAATACGGTCATCATGGTGACGCACAATGAGGCAATCCGTCAGATGGCAGATCACTGCATTCGTCTGCGGGACGGCCTGGTGCGTCACAATGATCACAATGATCATCGCATTGCAGCTGCACAATTAGAGTGGTAGGCCTGCAAAAATATAGGAAGACGTGGAAAATAACACAAACAAAGAAAGGATTGCGGTGAAAAAAAGAATACATAATCCTCTCCGCCGCCGGGTAGTGCGGGAATTGACGGGAGAGTGGAAAAAATATATCGTCATTGCCTTGTTTCTGATTTTGACCATCGGCTTTGTTTCGGGCATGTATGTAGCAAACGGCAGCATGCTGCAGGCTGCCGATGAGAGCGTGGAAAAGTATCAATTGGAGGATGGCCATTTTGAATTAAAAGAGAAGGCGGATAAGGCACTGCTTTCGGCTATAGAGTCCGGTGAAAAGGCAGACCTGCTTTCCTACTACGAGCAGAAAGCAAAGGACAAGGTAGACGAACAGCTTGCCGAGCAGCTTGGGCCTTATCAGGAAACGTATGCCTCCCTCTATGAGGAAGCTTATGAAAAGGCGCAGGAAGAAGTAGAAGAACAATATGAAAAGATAAAAGATCGCTTTTCTCTGGATGAGACGGATTTTCAGATCCATACCATGACTATCTGTGAGAATTTTTATAAAGAGGCTGTGGAAAAGCGGGAAAAGCTGGGAGGAGATGCGGATGCTACCCAGGGAAAGATTCGAGTGTATATCCTGCGGGAGCAGATGAATCTGCCCTGCGTCATGGAGGGCACCCTGCCTTCTGACGAAAACGAGATCGCTATAGATCGGATGCATGCGGACAATGTGGGACTTTCCGTGGGAGATACCTTAACGGTAGGCGGTAAAACATTTACCATCAGCGGATTAGTAGCCAACGTAGACTACACCACCCTGTTTGAAAAGAATACAGAGATCATGTTTGATGCCATTAACTTTGACATTGGGCTGCTGACAAAGGAAGGCTTTGAACGGGTGGAAAATGCCCTGCATTATAATTATGCTTTCCGCTATACAAAGCAAGCAGGACAGGGCGCAGCCAATGCACCGGATAGTGATGTTGATAAAAAGAGCTGGTCGGACGGCACTACAAAAGTGATTATCACCCAGGCATTGGCTGCGGACAATGAGCTGGAGAGTTATCTGCCTGCCTATGCCAACCAGGCAGTGCAGTTTACGACAGAGGATATGGGAAGCGATAAGGCCATGGGCGGCGTGCTCCTTTATATTCTCATCGCTGTGCTGGCCTTTGTCTTTGCCATTACCATCAGCAATACTATTCAGAAGGAAGCCTCTGTGATCGGGACATTGCGGGCTTCAGGATATACCAGAGGGGAACTGCAGCGCCACTATATGACCTGCCCTATGCTGGTGACGATTCTTTCCGCCCTGATCGGCAATGTGCTGGGGTATACAGTCTTTAAGGATGTAGTGGTGGAAATGTACTATAACAGCTACAGTCTGCCGACTTATGAGACGGTTTTTTCGCTGGAAGCGTTAATTAAGACCACTGTTGTTCCAGTGATTCTGATGTTTGTCATTAATAATCTGATCATTGCAAAACAGCTGCGGGCGACTCCATTGCAGTTTCTTCGCCATGATCTTAAAAAGAACCGACGAAAAAAGGCCATGAGGCTGCCCCGGTGGAAGTTTCTCTCCCGTTTTCGTCTGCGGGTGCTGCTGCAGAATATTCCGGGCTATCTGGTGCTTTTTCTGGGAATATGGTTTGTGATGCTGCTTTTGGCTATGGCTATTGGCATGCCGAACACGCTGACTTATTATAAGAACAGAGCATCGGAGCTGGCTTTGGCAGATTATCAGACCACGCTGACGTCCTATAAGGATGCAGAAGGAGAGAAATTTACCACCAAGGCCAAGGGTGCAGAAGAAGTCGGACTAAAGAGCCTGCTGCTAAAGACCGGAGAGAATGAAGAGAGCACATCTGTCTATGGAATCGAAGAAGATAGTGCCTATGTACAGCTGCCGTCCCTTTCCGGCAATGAGGCCTATATCAGCAGCGCACTGGCGGAGAAGTATCACATGAAAAAGGGGGATGCGCTGACCCTGGATGCACAATATGAAAACAGAAGCTACAGTTTTCAGGTGAAAGGGATCTGGGACTATGACGGTGGTGTGGCAGTTTTTCTTTCCATGGATCAATTCCGGGACATTTTTGAGTTGGAAGAGGATGCTTTTTCCGGATTTTTCTCCAAGGAGGAAATCACCGATATCCCCTCCAAATACATCGGTGCCGTGCTGACCCCGGATAGTCTTACCAAGATCGTGGCCCAGTTAGAGCACTCTATGGGCTCCTATATGACGTACTTTCAGGTGCTTTGCGCAGCCTTGGCCGGCGTCCTGATGTACCTGCTGACCAAACTCATCATCGAACAGAATGAAAAAGCCATCTCCATGACAAAGATTCTGGGTTATAATACAAGAGAGATTGCTTCTGTCTATCTGATCTCCACCACCTGGGTGATTGTAGTCTCGGAGATTCTGGGACTTATTCTGGGCAACGCCTGCATGCAGCTGGTGTGGAATGCCATGATGCTGCGGATGGAAGGATGGTTTTCCTTTGTGATGGAGCCGGTGGGTTATGTGCAGGCTTTCCTGCTGGTGTTTGCCGCTTACCTGATAGTCAGTCTCCTTGATTTTGCCAGAATCCGTCGGATCCCTATGGATATGGCACTTAAAAATGTGGAGTAGAGAAAAATTTATGTATTTTATTACCGGAATCGAACCAAAGGGAAAGACAAAACTGATCTTTCATATAGAGGAAGAAGAGGGGGCGGAGGAAAAGGTGTTTGTGCTGCCAAGGAAAAAGGCAGCAGCCCTTGGCTTGCCGACGGAATTTCCGGAGGGGGATTTCCGGACAAAGATGTTCCATGGACCAATGACAGGAAACGTGCAGAAGACAGCTGCGGATGAAAATACGGAGTGGACTACAGAGGAAGTGGCGGAAGAAGAGCGGAGTCCTCTTTCTATCACAGCTTCAAGGTGGCAGGAAATTCTGACGCAGCTGCGTGGGGAGGCACTTCGTCGATGCGGGGATCTGCTTGGGAAAAAGGATTACAGCAGG
The DNA here is from genome assembly GCA_963593905.1 of bacterium. Taxonomy (GTDB): domain Bacteria; phylum Bacillota; class Clostridia; order Lachnospirales; family Lachnospiraceae; genus CAG-791. The sequence continues at coordinate 28,829 of CAVBBL010000028.1, forward strand.
GCAGGTTTGGAGAGCAAGCTGGAGGCAGACGGGTATCCTAAGGAAATCCGGGAGCAGGTGCTGGCAGAACTGACAGATGCTCATTACCTGGATGACAGACGGCTGGCGGAAAATTATATTCGAGGGCATCTGAGAGATAAGAGTAAGGCAAGAATCCGACAGGATCTGCAGCAAAGAGGTATCTCTGCGGAAGATATGGAGGAAGCATTTGCCTGTGTGGAAGAGGAGACGGATGTGGAGTCCGAGCAGCTCACGCAGATTCGCAGACTGCTGGAGAAAAAGCACTACGATCCGGAGCAGGCTACCTGGGAAGAAAAGCAGAAGGTGATGGCTTTTCTGTACCGCAGAGGATTTTCCCAGGATATGATCCGGCGGGGAATGGACGCATGATTATTCCTGTGCGCCGCTGGACTTAAGAGCGGGCAAATTGTTTTTTTCCAGAAGATCATTGACTTCATGGATTGTCCCGGGTCTGGTGTTAAAGCAGATCATGAGAAAGGCATCTCTGGCATCTCTTGCGTAGAGAAGATTCATGCGGTACAACTTAAGCGCCTGCTGGGTTTCCTGAAGGGTGAAGCCGGCGGCGTAGCAGATGCGCAGGATGATATCCCGCTGTCTGGTTACTTTTTCCTCAGAAAGAAGCTTGTAGCCGTAACGCAGAGGAATGTCTGCCTGCAGGAAGACCTGTTGCTTCTGTATCTTCTTTTCTTTGATCTTTTCTTTCATAAATTGGGGAAAAGTAGTTTTATCCTGCCTGAGTTCCGAATGATTGGCATTCAGATAATCAGAGAGCTGTGAGGGATGTGTGCCTTGCAGCTCTTGTTCCAGTTCTTCGGTCTTTTTGTCGAACATTTCGTATTTCCTTATTTTGTTCTTTATTTTGTTCTATATTTGTTTCTTTATTTGCCATATCGCTATCGGTGCCACAGAGGTTATCCATGGCTACGGCAGCAAATCAAAGGCTCTCTTAGGGATTCATCCGATGTAAGATTCCGCAAAACGGAAATCTGTGCGAAAATATCATGGGTAGCAAATAAGAATCTAAGCTTCTCATTTGCTGCGAATCTGCTCAAAAGTGGAGATTATTATGTGTACGGACAATCAGCCCTTTGCATCATTGCTGGCTATATCATATTATCATAAAATTGCGAATTTGAATCAGGAACATGGCGTCTGTCTGGTGCAGCACATGGAGACCGGAGAGATCTGCGTTCGGAAGGACATGCCTGTTTACAATAAAGCGGTCTATGAGCAGCTGCAGGCAAAGCCAGTCACGGGAATTCCCCGTATTTATCATCTGCATGAAGATGCAGAAAAGGAAATTCTGACAGTCATTGAGGAGTATATTCCCGGAATCACCGTAGAGCGATGGCTGGCGGAAAAGGGAGCTGTGACGGAGCAGGAAGCAGTGGACTGCTGTATGCAGCTGTGTGCTATCCTGGCGCAGCTCCACGAAAGCGAGCCGCCGATCATTCACCGGGATATTAAACCCTCCAATATTATCAGACGGGAGGACGGGTGCTTTATTCTGATCGATTTTAATGCGGCCAGACAGTGGTCACCGAGAAATGTCGCCAAAGCAAGAAAGACTGCCGGCCATACAATCTTTGTAGAACTTTCGGAGAACAACAGCAAGGAAAGAGAAGGAGAAAGAGAAGGAGAAAAAGAAGGAGAAAAAGAAGGAGAAAAAGAAAGAGATACACGGCTGCTTGGTACAGCCGGTTATGCCGCCCCGGAGCAATATGGTTTCGGACAGTCTTCACCGAGGTCTGATATTTATGCATTGGGAAAGCTGTTGGAAAACATGCTGCAAACCAAAGAAAAATGTCCTTCTCGGAAAACGCAGCATATCATAAACTGCTGTACTCAGATGAATCCGGAGGAACGGTATCCTACTGTCAATGAATTGCAAAGAGCATTAAGGCAGGCAGAGAAAAATTTAACATACAGGGAATATCTGAGGTGTGGAGAAAATCAAAAAGTATCAGTAAGCAGAATAGGTAAAAAAAAGTGGATACGGCCGGCAGTGGCAGGAGTGGTTATCGCGATCATGATCACAGCTGCAGCAGGGGCAGCGGTATCTGCCAGGAAAAGTGACGCAGCGGAAATAGCAGCAGATACAGATGATAGCATAACAACAGCGACTGATAGCAGCATGTTAACGGCAGGTGTGGATAATTCATCAATGGAGGAAGAGCATAATTCACCAGCGGAAAGAGAAAGCAGTGCTTTCGAAGTTGCGCCGATTAGTGTCAGTGAAACAGACAATGATAATTCTTCAAAAAAGAAAGCTGATAATTCTTCAGCGATTACAGAAGATAGTAATAATGCTGACTATGCCTTCATGGGAAACTACGAGGGCGAAAATGATGATTACCTGGTATTTAACGCAGACGGAACTGTCGACTATTATTGCAGAGAGTACACCGAACTTAGAGTTCCTTTTCAGAAGGAAGGAGAAATGCTTTCTTTCTATTTGCCTAAGCTGCACTGCACGATCCAGGCAAAGACAGAGGATGAGCAGGAAGAGGGAAAGCCATCAGAAACGCTAGTATTTACTTCAGAGCATCCGGCCTGGGAAGAGGAAACTTTCCGGCGCTGCGAATCCCTTTCCCCTCTGACTGTTCGACGCGCAAGTAAGACCTATGATGAAAAAGCCGCATTACAGGATGACGGAACTCTTCTGTATGAGCTGGATGGTCTGCAATTTGTCCTGCCAAGACAATATATTGACAATGAAGATGACGGAGACAGGAACGAAAACTATTCCGAGTTCTTCAGCGCAGATGTGGGGACAGGAGCCTACTCCTTTTTGGTTTTCAGCAAATGGGAGAATGCGGGAGAGACAGAATCTCAGGAAGACTTACAGGAATTGGCCGCGCAGATTGCCGGCCGGTTTTATGACGAGCTGACAGTAGAAGAGAAAGAGAAGGAAGGTGACGACAGTACCGCCTACACAGTGGCAGCAATGCCGGCTTACCAATATCGCTTTTCAGGAAAAATGAAAAGCACCTTCGGCGGCCTGAGAAACGATCCCACCGACGGAGAACTTACGTTGATCTGTCAAAAGGAGAATGCACAGATCCTGGCGGTGATGCTTTCTGCCTATGCCGGAGATGATGAGGAAACAGAAGGAGCAGAAAAGGAATTTACTGACTACAGGACCATGCTGCAGAATGCGGTAAAAACAACAAGTCAGACAGAATAGTAACAGACGATAGAGCATGCTAATATGGCTAAAAATCCCACTGCTGCAGTGGGATTTTTTTTTATGGGGGAATAGTAGTATTGATAGGTATACCAGTAATTTGTGGAATAGGGTATCTGGGTAAAAATCGGCGGAGTAAAGGGGGAAAGAAATGTGTGACGACATGTATGATAAAAAAGAATCAGAAGAAGCAACGGATAATCCCGAGAAATCACCTGAGAGTTCTCAGGATGGTAAAGCAGAATTGTATTCTGAAGGTTATGACAGAATTGTAAATGTTGAAAAAACAGTCAATATGACAGCTGATAAGTCGAAAGGAAAATCCGGCTTTATTGTAAAGGTGATAGTTTTTATCTTTTTTCTTCTACTGGCTGTGGGGGCAGCATTTTATTACCTGAGAATCTGGGAAGGAAAATTTGATGTATCACAGAATAAAGACACTTTTGAGTTGGGCAGTGAATATGATCTGAAGAATACACTAAAGTATGACCCATCCAATATCATTCAGGTGAATATAGAAAATGATGGCGGATTCGATATTATGAAAACCGGAAGTTATACAGTTAAATTTTCACTTCTGAATGACAGAAGAAACGTTAAAGAAATATCTTACGAGTACCAGGTAGTTGATACCACAGCACCTACTATGGAAGTAAGTACAGAGGAAATATGGTTTTCGAAAGGAGAATCCTTTGATGTATATGATTATGTGGCTTCTGAAGATGCATCAGGAATGTGTGCCATTGAAACAGAAGGTACAGCAGATTTAGACATAGCAGGAGATTACACAATTTCTGTCTGGGCGAGAGATGTCAACGGAAATACTTCGGAATCTGTTCCAATCGTTTTACATGTGGTTGATCGGGATAATTGCGATTTCCGAAAAGCAAATTTTGGCGATGATCCAGAGACTGTTAAAAGATTTGAAAAGGCAGAACTTATACTGGAAAATAAGGAAAATGACGTATTTTATATGGCTTACAGCATAGATTTTTATAATCACGATGCGGTAGTTGTTTATCATTTTAATGCCAATAATGAACTGTCCGAGATGATTGTCCATGTAGAGGAAGGGTTAGTAACAGGAAGAATAAAGGCTTATACAGATGTTGTGGATGGTTTGACAGAAACGTATGGGGAACCGACTGAATCAGAGACAAATAAGAGAAATTCTAATCTGGATGATGAAACATTGCTTTGGCTTCAGGAATATATGAGAGATGATAAATGGCAATTAGGAAATAATGAAATAGAAACAATCCTCTATGCTGACAGTCCTAATGATATAACGCTTGTATGTCTTTTTACATCAGATGTTTATAAATTGGATTCAAGTGAAATTTAAAAGGGGTCAAAGGTTTGAAAGAAATTCCATATGTAAACGGTGTCTGGTAAGGCTATTTTAGAGCTAGAAACTGACTTCTACGCCAGGAAATGAAACATCTGTGTAGGCGGAATATGGCTTATGAATCTGGCTGAAAGCTCCATAAGCAGACACTGAGAATCGGGTTGAAAGGTGCAAAAGCAGTGCCTCTAGACACCAGACGCTGCTGATATCATATCACAGGATAACTATTAACTTAGAACCAATGTAGATGAGATGGAAAGGGATTATCTCAGGTGTCTCAGATCATCTATAAATCTATAGAAAGGGATAAGTGCATAACCAACATTTCTATTGGTCATACACTTATCATACGAGGATAATTGGTATGGATAACTACGAAAACACAAATCAGACTGAAATGGATTCTGTGGAATCAGTTCAAAAAACGAAGGCTTCTGAGAAATGCGAAGAACGTAAGAATTCATTTGCGGAAGGACAGGAGGCATATTCAAAGTGCGAGAGCTTCCAAAAAGAGAAGAAATTATGCAATAAATGTGGCGCTGAGGTGACTGAAGATCAAGAATTCTGCTCTAAGTGTGGGTGGAAGGTCGGAATAAAAAATGATGTTGACGCAGAAAATAAAATGGAATCTCCTAACGTAAAGGCTGTAAATAAGAAAAGCAAAAAGAAGTTTGTTCCGATTATTGTGGCAATCTTTATAATCGCGATAATTACCGTGGCTGTTGTTTTGAAAGGTCCGTCAGTAGAAAGTATTACGCTGACTAAATCGTCAATTGAAATGGATGTTGAAGATTCTCAGAAGGTTACTTACACGATTTCTCCAGAGAAAGCAAGTGATGTAGAAGTAATATGGACTTCTTCTAATAGCTCGGTAGCAGATGTGGATGAAGATGGTGAGATAATTGCAAAGTCAGAGGGGGCTTGTACCATTACGGCCAAGGCGGGAAAACAGAGTACAAGTGTGTTTGTTGTTGTGACAGATAAAATTAATTTTATGAAGCAGTATGGTCAGTACAAGGATGAAGATTGGTGTGAAATAGCCGATGATGGAAGTTGGATGAAGCTAGATTCGAATCCGACGAATGCAGATTCTGATGACATATGGATATATTATGAGGCTTATAGCGCAGTTCATGAGATGATAGAAGTTGTGAATGCAGATTTGGGATTTAAGTCGTCTGTGATCGAAAAAATGAAAAGTACCACAGCACTGCAGGGAAGACAAAGCGAATCCAATGATGATTATGTAGTTTCCTGGACATATCATCCTGATAATGGACTGGAAATTATGTATGAGGTAAAGTGATATAACATCTGTAAAATATGGAAAAAGTCTTACATGTATAAACAAAAATCCCACTACTGCAGTGGGATTTTTGTTTATGGGAAAATAGTAGAATGAATAGAAAATCCTTAGAATATGCGGAATAGAAAGTGGAATGCGATGTATGGAGTAATTCTCTGTAT
>CAVBBL010000029.1:0-33966 GCA_963593905.1 bacterium
TTTACGGCATCAATGCGGTTTGAAAGAAATGCTATCGAGCATTTCTTTCAAACTTTTGCTTCCCGGATACCCTTTTTCAAGAGACTATAGGCCTGGCGAAAAGGGATCTCCCCGCACATGACCCTTCTGTTCTTCAACAGGAAACGAAGACCGAAGGGTCTGGCCATCACACCGTAAAGGTAATGGTACAATACGCCCCGGTCATAAAAAAACTTTTCATTGTAGCCGTGAAACCAGGTAGAAGTACTGTTGGTTCGCCGTTCATTGCCGATATGGATGGGCACTCCATAGATCTTCAGTCCTTTTTTCAGACAGTCATGAATAAACAGGGAATCCTCCCCATTGGAATAGGGTGCACCGCCCCCAAAGAGCAGCGAGAACCATACATTGGCCTTTAGAAGAGCCTCTCTGCGAAGGCACAGACTGTAGGTGGGATAGCGTCCGTAATTATACCAGCGGATTCTCTTCCGGCGCATGTTTTCGTAGGTCTTTCGCCCCTCCTCCGCCTCTACGTTAAAGAAGAGTCCGTCGGCGTCCGGGTTTTCCTGAAAAGCCCGGAGAATGCGATCCTCATAATCATCGGTATATACGATGTCTTCGTCTGCAAAAAGTATCAGATCACCCTCTGCCCGCAGCAGGGCATTATTTCTGTTCCTGCCCACGCCCCGGTCCGCAAAAGTCCAGACCCGTATTCTTCGCCCGTTGTGATCATATTCCATATAGGCATTTCTGTTGGCCTGATTACAGATCACTGCCTCGGTATGCAGATTCATATATTCTGACAGCATGGTCACATTCTGATTCAGACAGGCCACCAACACCTGTAAGCGCATCATGCCTTTTCATCCTCCCTGATCCGATAATATTCCTGCAGAAACCGCCCGGAAGCCTGTGTCAGGAGCATCCCCTCCGGGACGATTCCCTGGGTATTAAACTGCTGCAGCAGCCAGGTAGTACCGGCGCCGCAATCCTTTCCCCAGGGCATCACCAAAACGACGTGATCAGCCTTTTTACAGCGCGCAAATGTCACTGCAGGCCCTTCCTTTGTCCCTGTGCCACCGATGCCCAGAAATACTGTCTGTATTTCTGCTATTTCTTCTATCGTTTCCTTAACAGAAACCTCTGTGTTTTCTGCCACTTTTTCTACTGTCTGTATGCTCTGATCCGCTGTTTTCTTATTTTCCGGCAGGCCGCACAAAGCCCTCTTTACCGCCTCCGCTGCACTTTGCATTCCCTTCCGGTCTGCCACTGCGGAGACCAGAAGGATGTCTCCCTCGGTGATACCTGTCCCCTGCAAATTGGCGGATAATACTTCTGCCGTCCAGGGACTGCGTGAATTGCCGCAACTCCAAAGCCATCTTCGGTTTTCGTTTCCTTTGTTACTTTCGTTTCCTTTGTTTTTTCCTTTTCCGCGGCTCTTTCCCCGTTCATCCTCTGTCAATACGCCAAGCACCGGCAGATCAAATCGCTCCGTGGCCTCTTCCGGCGTATAGATACCGTCTCCGGTCAACACCCGGATCCACAAAAGGCTCGCTGACAGGATCAGCCCCAGAATACCTCCCAGAAGCACCGCGTTTCTCGTGCGGTCAGAGATGAGCTCCAGACTCGGTCCCTCTGCAGATAAAAAGGTAATCTTGTCAAACTCCTTGGCCTGTTCCCCAAAGGACTGCAATGCCTCATTGACAGCCTGGGCGATACGTTCTGTCTTCTCCCGGTCCGCATTGGTCACCGTCACCGTCATCAGACGGATATCTGATAGAATCTCCGCCTTTACAGAGTTTTTGACCTCTTCCATGGAAATGTCCGGAATTTCCTCTGCAATGACTCCCGACAATCTGGGCTCTGCCGTCAGCAGATCCGTCCAGGTGGCGCCATTATAATAATCGTAGACCGTTCCTGTCTCATCATAGGCAAAGTCGATATAGAGCTTGGACACTTCCTGATACTGCCTGGCATCTGCAAAGACGCAGGTCACCAGAAAATAGATACCTCCGCCGATCAATGCGCCGCCAAGGACAAAAAGAGGCAAAATCCACAGTCTGCTGCGAATGCGAAGCCAAAGCGCTCTCCCCTGCCAGGACTGCAGGCAAAGCCGTCTGCTCACTGTGTCACCGCTTTTCTCTCTGTACTTTCCATCCTCACTGTGCTGCTGTAGATTCTGCTTCTTTGCTCTGTCCATTCTGCCTCTTTACTCCAAACACGGCTTCTTTACTCTGCATTCTTCCTCGCCTATGACTTTCCGTCAGGACCATTTGATTTCCCATCCTCTGTCTTCATAGCAGTGACCTGATTCTGATCAACACCTTCTGTACTCTCCGGCTGAATGAGGATCTTTAAGGTCAGCAGCATCAGCTTCAGGTCCAGCCACACGGAATAATTCTGGATATACGTAAGGTCCAGCTTCAGCTTGTCATAGGGGGTGGTGTTGTACTTGCCGTAGACCTGCGCATAGCCTGCCAATCCTGCCTTTACTCTGGTACGATAGGCAAATTCCGGCATCTCCTCCATATACTGCGCCATGATTTCCGGTCTCTCAGGCCTTGGTCCGATAAAGGACATATCCCCTTTCAGGATATTGATCAGCTGGGGCAGTTCATCAATCCGCACTGCACGGATGAACCGGCCGATGGGCGTAATCCGGGAATCCCCCTTAGAGGAAAGTCTGGCCACGCCGTCCTTTTCCGCATCCACCCGCATGCTGCGGAACTTGATGATGCCGAACTCACGCTGTCCAAGGGTACACCTGGTCTGCACATAAAACACCGGACCGTGATCATAAGCCTTGATGGCAATGGCAGTGATCAGGGTGATGGGCAATGTGATCACCAGCATCAGAGCCGCACACACCACATCAATCGTCCGCTTCCAGAACCGCTGTTCAAAGGTCAGCGCATATTCTCTGGTCATATAGATGGGCGTATCGAAAAGATGCAGCTGAGCAGCCCCCCGCATGAGCACATCCGGGATCTTAGGCATAACATACACGCGCATGGAAATGCCATAGCAGTATTTCAGCAGATGATTGCGCTCCTCCGTGGGAATATCCCACAGCACCACAGCGCCGTAAGCGCCGCTGCTGATCTGCTCCATGACCTTGCTTCTTCCCTCCGCAATGTCCACGCAGCTGGTAATCTTATACTTTTCGGGTCTGCTGGCAAATTTATTCAGAATATCCTGCGTGGATCTGGCACCGTGCACCAACAGCATTTCTCTGGGCGGGAATGCCTTTTTATACACCCGGTCGCTGAAATTCACCCACACCACCGACAGGGCCACCTGCACCAGCATCACCATGAGCATGGGTTCCACCTCTGCCAGCCAGTTCCGCATCAGGGAAATCTGGAAATAGGAGATGATGTTCACCGCCAGCAAAGAAAAAATCTGCGATAAAATAACATCCAGGGGCTTCAGATAACCGATCTTTGTGCCGCCGTAGGTATTGGAGAAAAACAGCAGAAGCACAAAATAAAGGATCAGTATCAGTGCATGTCCCTTGAAGTAGAATTTTAATTTCAGCCGCACTGCCAGAGGATAATATACATTAAACCAGCAATAGGCATAAACCGCTGTCTGCAGCAGCATGCCCACCAAAGACAGCTGCAGCACTACCACTTTCTTCAGCGCTTCCAGCTTATGCCGGCTGTTTTCTTTATTTTTTTCCATTCGTCAGAATTTCTCCTTTACGATGTAGATCGGGCGTTTTTTGACCTCCAGATAGGTCTTTTCCAGATATTGGCCGATGGCGCCGATGCAAAGCAGCTGCACGCCGCTGACCAGCAGGATGATGCAGACCAATGACGGCCAGCCCGAAGTGGGATCTCCGAAGAGCAGCGCCCGCACCACCACGAAAATGATCATGAGAAATGCCAATACACAGAAGACACTGCCCACAATAGAGGCTATGGCCAGCGGCGCTGTGGAGAAGGCCACGATGCCGTCCAACGCATAAAGGAACAGGCTCCAAAAGGACCATTTGGTCTCTCCCTTCTGCCGTTCCACATTTTCAAATTCCACCCACTTTGTATTAAATCCTACCCAGCCGAAGATGCCCTTGGAAAAACGGTTATACTCTGTCATGGACAGGATAGCATCCACCACCTGTCTGGTCATCAGCCGGTAGTCTCTGGCACCGTCCACGATCTCTGTTCTGGAAAAACGATTGATCAGACGGTAAAACTTTCTGGCAAAAAAAGAGCGGATCGGCGGCTCGCCCCGTCTGTCCACACGCCTGGTGGCCGCTGTATCATACCCTTCCTGCAGATAGCTGTAAAGAGTCGGTAAAAGTGAGGGCGGATCCTGCAGATCCGCATCCATCATGGCCACATAGTCTCCCTTTGCCGCCTGAAGTCCTGCATAGATTGCCGATTCCTTGCCAAAATTCCTGGAAAAAGAGATCAGATGCACATGGTCGTCGATCTCCCGAAGCTTTTTGACCTCTTCCACTGTCTTGTCCTTAGAGCCGTCATCGACATAAATCAGCTCATATCCCAGACCTTCCTTTTCAAAAAATGCTTTGTTCTTTATGAATTCGTCATAAAAAAAACGGACGTTTTCTTCTTCATTGTAACAGGGCACGATTGCGCTTAATAAAGCCATGTCTACCTCCCTATATCTGTTTTTCTTTTCTGCGTCGCAGATATTGTTATCATACCATATCCCTCCCCTGTCAACAACGGCGCCTGCAAAGGGCCTGCGTGAGTTTGCTGCAGCCGCAACCTCTTCCCCAGACTTCATCGTGAACACTTATTTCATGTCGGCACCATAACAAAACGCCCGCTCATGATTTTTCACGAGCAGGCGCCCTGTCATTCTCTTTATACTTTTTTAGAAAACGCTGATGAAAACATTTCCCTCACCGAATTCCCCCATACAAATCCGTGCCTTCCACAGATGCAAAGGAAAATACTGATTAAATCGGCATCCTTAGTCCTTCATATAAACTTCTATATAAATTTCCACCCAGCGATCCGTCTCATCGGCCTCTTCGCCGATGTCACCTCCTGTCACCACACCATAGAGATATTTTCCGGCATCCATTAGATGAAAGATTACCTCGTTTTTTGCTCTTGGGATATATCCCAGCTTCTCATTTTTCTCATTGCGCACCAGGATTGCACGGGGATCCACCGGATTATCCGGCTCCATGATCAGCTTCACTCTGTCCCCGGTATGCATAGCCGCCGCCAGATCATGGATATTTTCCACATGCATGGCACCGTTGATCATAGTCTCCATTAGAAGGATATCTCTGGCAAAAATCTCCGGCAGTGCCAGTCCTTCCCGCTGCAAGAGGGTCAATGTACCCACATCTTCTGCTGCCAGAGCGTGTGTCTTCTTTTTCTTCATGCTTACCCTCCATGCCGCAGCTTACTCACGGCAACATGAGGAGAATTTCGCGCAGGCAAATTCTCTGATTCCATTCTGTTAGGAATCTCCGCTCTGCCGGCGCTTTAGTTCTTCCATCTCTTTATTAATATCTGCCAATGTCCTTGTCAGTCTTTTCCACATCTTTTCATATCGACGAATCTGCTCTTCCAGCTCCTTCTGTTTGGCCGCCACTGCCTCCTCATCGTCCAGAAATTCTTTGGAGGTATACGGGAAAGAATTCTTGATGTCCCCAATTTCCTCTTTGACTTCTTCGATACGGTTTTTCAGCTTATCCCGCAATTCCACCAGTTCATTATAGGACATCTCCTTGTCTGCCGGTGCATCACTGCCATCTCCAAAGACCTCATCATAAATTTCCTGCAGTGTCACAAGATCTCCATCCTGATAGGCCTTCACCGCCTTGTTAAAGAGTTCCTTTTCCCGCTCTGTGCTGTCCGGATTCATGTCCGGATGCAGCTTTTTGACTATTTTACGGAACATTTCCTTGGAATTGGGCATCTGCTTGTGATCGGTTTCTGCGCCCTCTGCGGATTGCTGCCCACCAGCTGCTTTCTGCCCACGACCGCTATCCGCTCCGCCGGCATTCTCCTCCCGGTGCTCACCTGCTCCCTGCTCTTCACCGGACTGTTGTCCCGCGTCACTTTCTTTTCCCGCATGCTCCCGTTCCCAGCGGTCTCCGTATTTTTCCCGCCATTGCTGCTCATACTGCCGTCGCTGCTGTTCCCGGCGTTCCTGCTCTTCCTTGGCCTTCTGGGCTTTTTCGTACTCTTCTTCTACTTTCTGATGGAACTGCTCATATTCCTTTTCCACCTGGGCATCCACCGTCTCCTGAGAAACCGTCTTCTCCCGATTCAACGCTGCTCTGGCGATCTCGATTCGTCGCTTCATCTCCTGAATCATGATCTCCTGATACTTGATGCGATGCTCATATTCTCCTATTTCCCGGGCATAGCGAGCTGTCAGTTCCGGACAGGTGTGATATTTCAGATCGTCCCGCTCCGCCGTCAGTGCCGCCAGAATCAGCTGCAGCTGCTGGATTTCTTCTTTTATTTTCTCATAGGCATCTGAGATTACGATGTTCTCTCTGGACATACGCGCCCCTTCTACGGATTACAGATACCGCAGGGAGAATACCCCTGCGCAATCACCTGACTTCTGGTGGCATTGACAGCCTGCTTATTGCTCTCCTTCATCTTAGCCACGCCGGAGCAATTGGGATAATGGAATTTTTTAGAGTTTGTATTAAGGATATAGTCAATCGACTGCTCATTGGAAGAAGCTGCCGGCTGAACCGATTGCGCTGTTGTGTCCGCTGCGGTCTGTGTTGTTTGATCTGTCGTCTGCGCTGCTGTCTGGTCTGGCGTCTGGCCAGTTGTCTGCGTTGCTGTCCGTGTGGCATTCCCACTGTCGGCCGCATTGCTTTGGGATGTGCTTTGCGCACTGCTCTGCACCGTTCCCGTGCTCTTACTCTTGCTGCTCTTGCCGCCGGTCTTGGTCCCCGCCGTATAAAGGTCTGCAGTCGCTGTTTTTCCTGTAGTAAAGGTGATGGTTGTCCCATCACTGCTGCACAAAATATCTCCCTCTAAATCCGTCCGGTGTACAGCGATATTCTGCGTCTTTAACAGCGTCATTGTCTCCTGATGCGGATGACCGTAGCTGTTGCCTGCGCCGCAGGAGATGATGGCAAAGCTGGGCTTTATTGCCTTTAAGAAAGCCTCAGAAGCCCCATTGCTGCTGCCGTGATGCGGCATTTTTATCACATCTGCCTTCAGTTCGTCATATTCGTTGTGAAGAATCAACTGCTGCTCCATCTGCTCTGCATCCCCGGTAAACAGGAAAGAAGTCGTACCGTAATCCAGTCGGAAAAAGATGGAATTATTATTGGGATCATCCGGAATCTCATCGGTAGGACCTAAAATTTTCAAAGCGGCACCGCCCAGAGAATAGGTTGCCCCTTCTGTCGGCACTTCAATGGGTATATTTTTCTGGTCGCATTTCTTTTTCAATTTTGTAAAAGAAGAATTGTCACTGAAAGCCACCGGTGAGAGCACCTTGTCACAGGATGCGTAAGTCAAAGCACCGGGCAGACCTCCCACATGATCTGCATGGGGATGCGTGGCCACGATATATTTCAGGTGCGTGATATTCTGATTCTTCAAGACGGTATAGATTTGGGAAGACTGGGAGGACTCACCGCCGTCCACCAGCATAGCCTCTCCGTCGCAGACTACCAGCGCACTGTCTCCCTGTCCCACGTCAATATAACGTATGGTCAAACCGGTGGTTTCTGTGGTCCCCGCTGTCTGCGTCTGCTTGGCCGAGGCACTTTTTCCGGCAGCCAGCGCAGGCTCACCGCCCCACAACAAAGACAGGGCCAGCATGCCCGCACAGCAGACAGCCGCCCCTCGTCTTATTTTTTTGCAAAATTCTCTGATTTCCCCCATGATACTCTCCATTCCGCAGCCGTACTGCACCGAAAAAACATCTCCGATCCTTGCGACCATGCCGCAAAGCGGCTCTAAAGCTTCTGTTTTTTATATCCGTCACAGAATTATGTTATCACCCAGATGAGAATTAGGGAAAGAAAATTTATATTTTTATGTAAAATGCTCTCTTGCCGCCTGCCTATCGATTACAGGGCGAACCTTAGTCCTCCTTTTGGCAAACTGTAATGCCCCGGAGCGCGGCAGAATGGCTCGCATCCTTTGCACTGCGCGTCAGTTTTGCTTAGGTTTGCATCGAAGCCGAAGGATGGTATCGGACGCGCTTTCAGAGCGCGCCCGATAGGCCCGCCTGTCTGAGCAGACCCGCATCAGGCGGGGCTGCGAGTTAAGGTCCGGCCATTCGTAGGCGAGAGGCGAACCTTAGCAAAACGACGCAAAGTGCACAGTGCGAGCCATTCTGCCGCGCTCCGGGGCATGACCGGGCGGCACTTAGCTCGCATCCTTTGCACTACGCGTCAGTTTTACTTAGGTCCGCATCGAAGACGAAGGATGGTATCGGACGCGCTTTCAGAGCGCGCCCGATAGGCCCGCCCGTCTGAGCAGACCCGCATCAGGCGGGGCTGCGAGTTAAGGTCCGGCCATTCGTAGGCGAGAGGCGAACCTTAGCAAAACGACGCAAAGTGCACAGTGCGAGCCATTCTGCCGCGCTCCGGGGCATGACCGGGCGGCACTTAGCTCGCATCCTTTGCACTACGCGTCAGTTTTACTTAGGTCCGCATCGAAGACGAAGGATGGTATCGGACGCGCTTTCAGAGCGCGCCCGATAGGCCCGCCCGTCTGAGCAGACCCGCATCAGGCGGGGCTGCGAGTTAAGGTCCGGCCATTCGTAGGCGAGAGGCGAACCTTAGCAAAACGACGCAAAGTGCACGGTGCGAGCCATTCTGCCGCGCTCCGGGGCATGACCGGGCGGCACTTAGCACTTAATTATGTCATGTGCGCTACATCCTTCGCCGTCGGCAAATATTTCCGGTAAAGCTCATAGAATTCCCGAGGATCCATCTGCTCCAGCCATTCCTTCTCCGGACAAAAATACTCCCCCCGGCCTTCCTGCCGACTCACCCCACTGCCGCAGGAAGGATATACGATCATATCTCCGCTTTCCGCATAGAAATCGCACATTTCCTTGCAAAGGATGCCCTCTGTTACCCGGCGCAGCACTTTTTCTGCCACAGACCGACGGGCACACACGTAGGAAGGAATCAGCATCACGCCTTCCCGCGGGATTTCCAGAAATGTCTCCTTTTCGTCTGCCCTCATGGCATAGAGAGAAGGAATCAACGCCGTCCCGGCCTGTCCCATGCGCACCGCCTGAAAAGCACCAATGGGCATATCTGTCACCAACGCACTCTTAAGCACTGCTGCCGCCGCCTCTTTGCCATATCTGTTCCACACACCCTTTACCACTGTCTTGGCCGCAGAGTTATTGATACCTCCAAAAGCGAGTCCCTTCCATTCTCCCAGTATCGTCTCCTGACATTTTTCCGACTCCCTGGTGTAGTAGACGATAGGAATAGAAAGAAACGGCAGCAGCTTGCTTCCTCTTTCCACCCGTTCCAACGCTGTCCCCGGCCTGAGAGTGAGCCACTGCCTTGCATCATACAGATCACTGCTGATTTTTTCATAGATCCGGGGATCCTCAAAGACCTCCAGATCAGCCGAAACAATCAGGTCCGGCATCTGCGCATCCGGCTGCGCCATATATTCCGACATGTGCATGGGACAGCCAAGACCAAAATAGTGTACCTCCAGCTCAATTCCTTCCTCCCGCAGCTTCTCTGTCAGCTCCCCAAGAAATTCCCGTTCCTGTTTGTATAATACACAGATGTTGCTCCAATACAGTACGACTTTTGTCATTTCTTTCCTTTCTATGCTGCATTTTCCTTTCATTGTGCCAATTCCTGCCCCCTGCGCAGCATCTCCTGCAGCCTCCTGTTATTTCGATACTGCTCACTCAATTCCCGATACAATGCTTCTTCCCGGGGATTTCGTTCGATCACAGCTGTCACACCGCCATTTTCCAACACCAGACGCTTGGGCGCCATCAGTGCTGTGTGTGGATCATGGGTGACCACCAGCACCAGCTTGTCCTTGCTGCACAGAGCCTGCAAAGCTCTCTCCTTGTCAATTCCCGCATTCTCGATCTCATCTGCCAATACAATGGGGCTGTCACACACCAGCGCCACATCGGCAATCATCAGCGACCTGGCCTGTCCGCCGCTGAGCAGATTCAGATTCTGCTGCGCTCTCACCGGCTCTGCCGTCATCTCATTCGTCAGAGCCAGCACTTCCTCTGTCGAAACATCTCGTCCCCTGCATTGCCCGTGAAGCTTCAGGAACTCCCCCACGGTGATGTCCAGCACAAAGCGCATGCTCTGTCCTAAATGTGCCACCAATTCCACAGAAGCTCTCTGTCTTTCTTCGCCATCCAATCGACAGCCATCCAGCTCTACTGTACGCCCCGTGGGGGAATCTCCCGCCGCTAGCTGCTCTATATCCTTGATCAAACGACTTTTCCCCGCACCGGTATTTCCCACGATGGTATACATTTCTCCGCATTGCATCGTAAGCTTCTCATATTTTTCCGATTTTCCATCTTTATCCCGACCGGGATAAACTGTAATTGCTTTCATAATTTCCTCTCTATAGCACAGCTTGTCTGTGGCGCCATATTAAAAGATTTTTCCCACAATGCCCTGCTGGAAAGCGCTGCCTACCCGCTTTTCCCCTACACAATAGGAACAGACGCCGCTGGGCATGGTATGCCGCAGCGTATCTGTCTGCGCATCCTCCTCATCCTTCTGCGCATACAGCCATCTGGCCAGTCTGTCTGCGCCATAGCCCGCCAGACCGTCCATGGGAAAAAGTTCGATGCCGGGATTGATCTGCCTGATCTGCCAGCTGATGATCTCCAATTCTGCCTGGGAGATCATATCTATTTTTGTCAGCACGGCAAAATCCGCTTCCGTCAGCATAGGTCCCGACTGTGCCGGTGCCTTGCTGCTGGCAGTACAGTCCAACACGCAGCCGGCCACCATACGCTCTGTGGCCGGTGAACAGCGATGGCACAACCCCGCCGTCTCAATCACCAAAGTATCCCTGCCGGCTTTCTCATTCCAATCCCAGAGCTCCGCCAGATTGGAAACCAGGAAATGGTCCGGACAGATATCTCCGCTGATTCCCGTCACGCAGGGCAGATTCATCTTTTCATATATTTTTGCATCCTCGCTCTGAAGACAATCGATCTTACACACCCCTGTTTTTGCCCCCAGTGCCCGCAAAAGGGGCAGTGTCTGACGCAGAGCAGCTGTCTTTCCCACCGCTGACGCCCCGGAAAACAATAGAACTCTTCTCATATCTGTGTTTACCTCTATATTGTGTATGTGTCTCCGCACATCCATGATTTGTCATGACTAACCTAGCAGATTTCATCCTTCCTGTCAGTCTCATCTGATACTGGCACACATTCATATTTTTCTTGACTCTTCTGCGCGGATTCCGTTAGAATGTGGGACGTGGTTAGTTCATTCTAACTTGCTGTATCTTAAATTGAAGAAGGTGACAGATTGGCAAAAACGGAAACAGAAACAGACACACCATCACCTGATCAGGCGCTGATCCGGGAAACACTGGCCCATTCGCCCTTGTTTTCCGATTTCGCAATGGAAGAGGCGAATCCGGTGCTGCGCCGCTGCAAAAGCGGGCAGATCATTTCTGATACACTGGACGGCATTCCCCAGGTAGGGCTGATCGCCCAGGGCAGGATTGAGGTCTATTCTATCGCCATTGACGGCAGAGAAATTCAGATGAACGTTTTAGGGCCCTGCGAATGCTTCGGCATCTGCAATCTCATGGGCGGTCAGGGTCCGGATACAGTTCTGCGCTGTGTGCAGGCATCCACGCTGCTCTATATTCCCAAGTCAGTCCTGTTGGCACATCTTGAGAAAAATCCTGCCGGCGCTCTGCGATACGCAAAGCTGTGCAATGAAAAACTGCAGTTTCTGCTGCAGCGGATCGCCATGCTGACCATGCAGTCCGCCAGAGGTAAGGTGATCGCCTATCTGCTGTCCGAAAAGGATCCGCAGCAAACCGTTTTTCTGAAAGGTTCACGGGAGGATCTGGCTATGCGGCTGGGTATCAGCAGAGCGGCGCTTTTTCGGGAGCTTTCCGCCCTGCAGGGAAATCAGCTGATTCAGACAGAAGGCAGCAGGATCGTGCTGAAGGATATCCCACAGTTGGAAAAGCTGCTCTATCAGACCGTGTAGAGGAATCCCCCCCGGTAAGACGCTGTTTGTTTGCACCGGTTTATGCTAAGATGTCATCAACGCAGCCATTAAAAATGGCGGAATGGAGAATAGTGCTGCCAATACCCTCGATAGGGTATTGGTAGCACAGCTGTTTGTGCCGCAGGCGTCACAAACAGCCCTGATCTGAAAGCAAATCTGAAATTTGCTTTCGAATTCCTCCGGCGAGAAACGCCTGCGGAATGGAGAATATTATGAAAAAGAAATTATTGTCACTTACCATGGCACTGACGCTTTCTGCAGCGCTGCTGGCAGGCTGCGGCAGTGCGCAGGATTCTGCTGCTGAGACCTCCACCGAGGCGGCTGCCGAAGAGACCACCGAGGAAGCGACTGAGGAAGCATCCTCCGAAGAGGTTTCCGAAGAGGCCGAGGAAGCTGCTTCTAAAGAAGACACTGCCGAGGCCTCCAGCGAGGAAGACGACGCTGCAGACCCCATCGATATCAATATCGCAGCCCTGAAGGGTCCCACCGCTATGGGCATGATTAAATTCATGGATGATGCAGATAACGGCGCCCTCACAGATAACAACTACAATTTCACCATCTGCGCTGCCGCAGATGAGATCACCCCCAAGCTGATTCAGGGCGAATATGATATTGCTGCTGTTCCTGCCAACCTTGCCTCTGTACTCTACAATAATACCGAAGGCGGCGTAGAGGTATTGGCTATTAACACCCTGGGTGTTCTTTACATCGTTGAGAATGGCGATTCCGTGCAGTCCGTTGCCGATCTGGCCGGCAAGACCATCTATGCCAGCGGCAAGGGTGCAACACCGGAATACGCTCTGAACTACATTCTTTCCTCCAATGGTATTGATCCGGAAAAGGATGTGACCATCGAGTGGAAGAGCGAGCACGCAGAATGCCTCTCTGCACTGTTGGCTGATGAGGACGGCATTGCTCTTCTTCCCCAGCCCTTTGTCACCACCGCACAGACCAAGAGTGAGAACCTGCGCGTAGCGCTGGATCTGACCAGCGAGTGGGATGCCCTTCAGAAGGACAGCGATTCTCCCTCTGCGCTGATCACCGGCGTAGTGATTGCCCGCAAAGCATTCATCGAGGAGAATCCGTCTGCTGTGAAGGCATTCCTCAGCCATTACAAGGATTCTGTCGATTACGTGCTGGCTAATACGGACGACGCTGCCGCTCTCATCGGCAAGTATGAGATTGTCACTGAGGAAGTCGCTAAAAAGGCGCTGCCTTCCTGCAACATCACTTACATCGACGGCGCTGAGATGAAAGAAAAGCTCTCCGGTTATCTGACTGTTCTGATGGAGCAGAATGCCCAGGCCGTGGGCGGCACTCTGCCGGCAGATGATTTCTATTACGGCAATTAAGCATTATCGGCCTTTTTATCCCGGGAGGAATTCATACGGCTGTGGTTTTCTGACCACAGCCGTATTTTTAAAAACTATGAACCGACAAAGAACTTCTTTTTTCTCTGGTTTCTCTGGAAAAAAAACGGAAGAAGCCACCCAACCATCCACGCAGAATGCACATCAGACATCCAGGGGATCCGTGCGCCCCTGGGCTGTTCTTTTCTGGCTCTTTGTCTGGGAGATTGTAAGTCTCCTTCTCCACTCCCAGATTCTCCTGGTCTCTCCCGTACGGGTATTGGTATGCCTGGCACAGCTCCTTGTCACGCCTCGTTTCTGGGCATCTGTGGCCTTCTCCTTTACCTGCATTGCCGGCGGATTTCTGCTGGCCACTGTCACCGGCGTGCTGCTTGCAGCCCTCTCTGCCCGCTTCAAGCGTATAGAGGAGCTCCTCATACCGGCCATGCTGACCATAAAATCTATTCCGGTGGCCTCCTTTATTATCCTGGCGCTAATCTGGTTTTCTTCCAGGAATCTTTCTGTCCTGATTTCCTTTTTAATGGTGCTGCCCGTCATTTACACCAATGTACTGGACGGCATCCGCGCGGCCAGCCCTTCCCTGTTAGAAACAGCGCAGGTCTTTCGGCTTCCCATCTCGCGACGCATCCGTTATATCTATGTGCCGGAGGTTATGCCCTTTTTCCGGGCAGGCTGCCGGATTGCCCTGGGACTGTGCTGGAAGGCCGGCATCGCCGCAGAAGTCATCGGTATGCCTCAGGGCTCTATCGGCGAGCGTCTGCAGCAGGCGAAGATTTATCTGGACACTCCGGATCTTTTCGCCTGGACACTGGTCATCATCTGTATCAGCCTTTGCTTTGAAAGATGCTTTTTATGGCTGCTGCAGATGCTGGAAAAGCATCTTTCCACCATGCCTGCTGATCGCGACCTTGCGGCTCAGCGCCCTCAGGAGACTGTCACCCCCGCTATTACTCTGCAGAATATCTCCAAATATTATGATGGAAAAAAAGTGCTTTCACACTTATCACTCACTTTCCCTGCCGGGCAGGTCACTGCTGTCATGGCCCCCTCCGGGGGAGGCAAAACCACCCTGCTTCGCCTTTTAACGGGACTGGACACTCCCGACACAGGAGAAATTCAGGGCATGAAAAACGCTCACCTGGCAGTAGTCTTTCAGGAGGACCGTCTCTGCGATGCACTGACCGCACCGACCAATATCCGTCTCATGACGCCTTCTTTGTCAGAGGCGGAGGTGCTGGAAGCTATGGCGCAGGTGGGTCTTGTGAACTGCGACCAACAGCCTGTCCGGGAATTTTCCGGCGGCATGCGCCGGCGCACTGCCATTCTCCGGGCGCTGCTCTCTGATTATGACATACTGCTTCTGGACGAGCCCTTTAAGGGTCTGGATGAAGCCACCAAAAATCTGGTCATGGAGGATACTCGCCGCCGCAGCGCAGGACATACCGTGATACTGGTCACTCATGATTCTCAGGAGGCAGCGGCCATGGGAGCACACATCATCACCTTGCCAAAGGAAGTCACTCCTTGATTTTCTATTTACCAAAAGAGCGCCCCGATAATACATCGGGGCGCTCTTTTGGTAAAATACTGCGATAAAAAAAGTCGGAACACCTTCTTTAGCAAGACGTTCCGACTTTGTCAACTTACAGATCTTTTGTCACATCATTCAACTTTACAATGCCGTAAGCCAGTCCCAGGCCTCCTCCCATGACGCCGAATGTAAGTCCAATTGCCATTAAAATGCCCATCTTTTTTCTCCTTTTTGTTCGAATGTTTGTCCACACTTAGCACCTGCCGTGTCAAGGCTTTCCGAACGAAACCCTCGCTGATGCCGCATAGTTACAAATGTTTTGTTTACCTGCCGCTCTTTCGCGATTGCGGCTGCTTTTCTGTTCTTTTCTGGGCTTATTCTAATGCACACACTGTACGACAACCGTAACAAACACATTTATTTCGAGCAGAGCTTTGTCACCACTTCACCGATCAGCTTTCCGTCAGCCTTCCCCTTTAAAGCCGGCATGATTGTCTTCATAATCTGACCTTTATTGCCGGTGGCGAGCACCTCTGCATATTCCCCTGTCAGCAGCGCCTCGATTTCCTCCGCACTCATCTGGGCAGGCGCATACTCTTTGATCACATCATAGCGGAATTGATATTCTGCCTTCAGATCCTCCCGACTGGCCGGGCAGCTCTCCATCTGCTCCTTGGCGGTGCGCAGTTCCTTTGTCAGTGCCCGATCTACCAATTCCTCCGGGATATCCTCCCGCTTTCCCTCATCGATTGCCAGCTTCTTTACTGCGGATACCAGGGAAGAAATGGCATCCTTTCTCGCCTTATCTCTCGCCTTCATTGCGGCGATCATATCCTTCTGTAACGTTTCGAATTGCATGCTGTCCTCCTTTAAACCATCGTTTACAACGGCTTCGTGAGGAGAATTTCGCAAAGGCGAATTCTCCGATGTAATCTCCGCCAATTATACACCTTTTCTCCCGGCATCTGCTATTTCTCCTAAATTTTATTATCTCTTCACACATTCTACATATTTTCGTTTTACATTGGCTGTCGGTCATTTTTAGGTTTCATGCAGTATAATGCTGCGGCAGTGCGCAGGATTCTGCTGCTGAGACCTCCACCGAAGCGGCTGCCGAAGAGACCACCAAAAATCTGGTCATGGAGGATACTCGCCGCCGTAGCGCAGGACACACCGTGATACTGGTCACCCATGATTCTCAGGAGGCAGCGGCCATGGGCGCACACATCATTACCTTGCCAAAGGAAGTCACTCCTTGATTTTCTATTTACCAAAAGAGCGCTCCGACGATACATCGGGGCGCTCTTTTGGTAAAATACTGCGAAAAAAAGTCAGAACACCTTCTTTGGCAAGATGTTCCGACTTTATCAATTTACAGATCTTCTGTCGCTTCAACCAACTTTACAGTGCCGTAAGCCATTCCCAGGCTTCCTCCTATGACACCGAATACAAGTCCAAGTCCTATTAAAATGCTCATCTTTTTTCTCCTTTCTGTTCGAATGTTTGTCCGCACTTAGCACCTGCCGTGTCAAGGCTTTCCGAGCGAAGCCCTCGCTGGTGCCGCATAGTTACAAATGTTTCGTTTACCTGCCGCTCTTTCGCGATTGCGGCTGCTTTTCTGTTCTTTTCTGGGCTTATTCTAATGCACACACTGTACGACAACCGTAACAAACACATTTATTCGTGAAGGCGAATTCTCCGATGTAATCCCCGCCAATTATACAGCTTTTCTCCCGGTATCTGCTATTTCTCCTAAATTTTATTATCTCTTCACACATTCTACATATTTTCGTTTTATTTTGGCTATTTACATATTTTCGTTTTATACTGGCTATTTGCATATTTTCGTTTTATACTGGCTATTGGTCATTTTTAAGTTTCATGCAGTATAATGCAGCAGCACTGCCTGTAGAATGGAGATAATCATGCTCACTGTACTTCTCAGCTGGCTTTATATATTCACAATCTGTTTTCTGTTGGGACTGGGATTCTTTTCCCCAGCTTCCAAAATTTGCGGCAAAATTACTGACAAAACCAAGGCACCCATCAGTCTTCTCACAGTGCTGGGAATCCTCTCCGCCACTGTCATCACTTCCTATATCAGTTGTTTTTATAAAATCGGCATGGCAGCTCATTTGATTCTGGTACTCTTAGCGCTGCTCTCCGGAATCCTGCACAGAAAACTGCTTTTATCCTACTGGAAAAAGATAAAGCCGGTGCTGTTTTCCTGGGAGGGATTCTTTTACCTCTGCTTTCTTCTGTTGATTGCCTTTTTTACTTCCCGAGGGGATTTTCACACCGACACCAATATCTATCACGCCCAGAACATCCGCATCTACGAGGAATTCGGGCTGATCAAGGGCATGGGCAATCTGCAGCAGCATTTTGCCTACAACAGCTCCTACCTGGCCTTTGCTGCAGCCTTCAGCATGAAATGGCTCCTTGGCCAATCCCTCCATACCACCACCGGCTTCCTGGAGGCGTTTCTTTGCATTTATGCCTTCCATGGGCTGAAGCGATGGAAGGATCACTCCTCTCATCTGGCCGATGGCATCAAACTGGCCATTCCCTTCTATGTTCTGGTGATCCTGGTGCGCAGCATGTCCCCCGCCACGGATTTCGGCACCATGCTGCTGGTTCTCTATCTCATTGCCGCCTGGTGTGACAATCTGGAGGATCAAAAAGACGTATTTCTCTACGCTCTTCTCTCCGTGCTCGCTGTCTTTGTGCTGACCATGAAATTTTCCGCCTGTCTCCTCGTCCTGCTGGCTGTCTACCCCGGAATATGTCTTCTTAAAAAGAAAAACTGGAAGACCTTTTTCTTCAGCCTGCTTGGAGGAATTCTGGTGCTCTGCCCTTTCCTGCTCCGAAATTTCCTTATCTCCGGCTGGCTCCTCTATCCTGTGGATGCCATTGACCTCTTTCATGTGGCATGGAAGGTCCCTGCAGAATACCTGCAAAATGATTCCGCCCAGATCAAGGTATGGGGGCGCTGTCTCTATGATGTCAGCCTGCTGCATCTCTCTCCCGCCCAGTGGATTCCCACCTGGTGGGCAGGACAGGAGCGCTATGAACAGCTGCTCTTAGCAAGTGTTGCTGCCGGCACCCTGCTGCTCCTTGTACAGGGCATACACTGCCTGCTGCACAGAGTAAAAATCTGTTGGGATAAGGTGATTCTGATTACTGTGATCTATGCCAATATCCTTCTCTGGTTTTTCAATGCTCCCTTTATCCGTTACGGACTGGCTTTTCTCTTTGCCGTACCTGCTTTGGCGCTGGGCACCTGGTGCACCTATGAAAAGAAAGGCCTATACAGTCTGGTATCAGGGTGCCTTGTCTTTGGCATCATCGTCTGCCTGAGTCCTTATTGGGATCACTATATTACAGACGACTGCGTATTTTTAAAGCAGCACTTGTCAGATCCCTATTATATAAGCCAGAAGGACTATGATCAGGGCACCATGAAATCCATAGAGATCAACGGAAATGAGATATACTACAATGCCGGAGATGCCGAAATCAACAGCTACTTTACCTGCCCCGGAACCTGCTACAAGACCATGTTAGACCGCACAACATTGATGGGAGATGCGATTGCCGACGGATTTTGTCCAAAATAAAGTTCCATTTTTACATAGGACGGACAACCTTATCTTATTGTTTTTATGAACTTATTTGGATACAGGAAAAACTCCAGCCATCTTGTTTTTTTCATAATCCAGGCTGCAATAATCGGCCCCGCAAAACTGATGCCCAATCCCAAAACTATATGGACTGCTGCGTTGCCAATACCTATTTTCAAAAGAGCTGCTCTCATGGGTGCTGCAAATAGAGTATGCATCAAAAAAATCGGCATGGTATATTGCGCAAGGAATTCCATGCTATTACCAAGCTTACCAAACTTTCCTTCAAGGTCTGACACTACAAGAATAACGGCAATGCATGCAATCATTCCCATAGCAAAAGAAAGTACGCCGCTGTAGAAATCTGTCCTATATATCTTTTCTCTGTCCCCCATCTCTTCTCTCATATGTTTTCCTTTTTACGTATTTTCTTTCTATTCTGTGCCCTA
This sequence comes from bacterium, assembly GCA_963593905.1. GTDB lineage: Bacteria > Bacillota > Clostridia > Lachnospirales > Lachnospiraceae > CAG-791. The sequence goes on from CAVBBL010000029.1 coordinate 19,152, forward strand.
TGTTATTCCTTTGTCTCTCAAGTTTTTCTTAACGATATCGATACTCATTTAGCAGTGCTTATTAACTATCAGGTTTCTCACAGCGCGCTTTTTGTTCATTACTCCAGCTAAATAATTGTCAGTTTTCGTTCAATAAGAAAGCCATGTACAACGGCAGTGTAAGAATCTGATCGGTTCGACCAATGTTATAATCTCCCAGCTTTATCAGTTGATTTACGTGATATTTTTCCGGATGACGCAAAATAGTCTTGGCACTTTTGGTATTGCCGGAAGCAGCTTTAACCTCCACCAATGTGCATTCTCCCTTGTAGCGAATCACAAAATCTACTTCCAATCCGGAATCCTTGCGAAAGTAATAGAGCCTGCGTCCCATCTTTATAAAGATATCTGCGATCAACCCCTCAAAGATGGCGCCCTTGTAGCCGAAAAGTTTGCCCTGCAGAATGTCAAATTGCGTGCCGTCCTCCAGCATGGAAACGAACAATCCCGTATCACACATATAGACTTTGAAAACATCCTTCTCTGCATTTCCGTCCAACGGCAACTCCGTAATAGAGAGATTATAACATCGTTTAATGATACCCGCATCCTCAATCCATTGCAGACTCCCGGAAAATTTAGATGCTGTTGCGCCTTTTTTTACCACAGAATACTGGAATTTCTTGTTTTCCTTACTCAGCTGCTTCGGGATGGACTGAAAGCACTCTCTGATAACAGACTTATCTTTCCTGTCCGCATACTTCACCATGTCATCTTCATAGGATCGGACAATATCCCGCTGAAGCTGCAGGACTTCGTCCATGCGCTTTGTATTGATAAATGTCTGCACCACATCCGGCATTCCACCCACAACAGTATATTGCAGCAGCAGCTCGCGCATGCGTCCATGCAATGCATCCGGAACCGGCGCTTCCGTTTGCAGGCATGTTTTGAGCATAGCAATGAGCTGCTCTGAAATTCCATTGGCCCACAGAAATTCCTCAAAGTCCAGTGGCGACATGTCAATAACCGTCTCATAACCCACCGGTATAGATTTCGGCTCCCTGTTTCCATATCCTTCTACACCAAGCAGAGACCCTGTTCCGATCACGTCATATCGCCCGTCTAATTTAAAAAATTTCAAGGCTGTTCTGGCATCAGGACACTCCTGAATCTCATCAAGTATGAGAATCGTCTTTCCGGCCTCAAAAATTGCCTCTTGTCCCATCAAAGCTGACAGCAGCATAGTAATGGTATCAATCTCCAGAGAGCCGGAAAAAACAGATGCGTATTGCGGATTTGCAAAGAAATTCAGATATACAACATGGTCATAATTTTTCTTTGCGAAATTTAATACGGAAAATGTCTTCCCGCACTGTCTGCATCCTTTTAAAATCAGCGGTTTATGGTTTAATGTGTTTTTCCATTCTGTTAAAGTCTGCTCAATTTTTCTGCGAAGCATATCTTTACCTCCAACATCTGTTCATAGCTTATTCAAGAACAGTAATTTTTTCAAGCGACTTTTTAAAAAAATTACAACTTTTTTTAAACGACTTTTTAGAAAAACAACATTTTTTTCAAGGGACTTTTTTAACCATAAACTTTTTGTATCAGTCTGTATGTACCAGTCAATAAAAGTAGACACAGAAAATATTTTTGTTTAACCTTTATTTCTAAAAGTGGACATGAGCCACATTTTCAGCTACTTTTATATTTTCAAAAGTAGACATTTGAAACATTTTTAAGTGATTTTAATTTTTGAAAGTAGACACAGATTCGGAATGTGCCTTTTCACGCCGTTTTCTGACGAATTTTGGCTCTTCCGTTAGGGTTCGGTTCTTGAATGTATTTTTCTGCCCAAGTTCGCCCTTATTGAATCTCTTGCGGTAATTAGCCGGTGTGTCATACCCGATGGCATAGCATGGTGTACCAGTCAAGAAAAGTGGACACAAAAAAATACCTGTTGTGCCTCAAAAACGGACAAAACATTTTCCATTGAATTCTAAAAAAAGAAGCCGGACATTTTCTGTCCGGCTTCTTTTTGTTATGTTTTAATCCTGCATTCCCTCTCAGTCCACATGCACGGCACCGGTCTGGCGGATGTTCATGATATAGACGTTCTCTTCTCCCACCACCTTGCCGATGTACTGCTTGTACTCCGGTGTCTTATCCTTGGGCACCACGGCCATGATCACGCCGGCAAAGCCGCCGCCGTGTACACGGCAGGCGCCGTCGCCCAGCTGCTTTAAGTACATCTCTGTAAGTGCCAACACCAGGCAGATACTCTGCTCCTTGGGATCCACCTCTGTAAAGCAGTTCTGCAGCCACTTCCAGGAGGAGTTGCCGCTGGCGGTCACGATCTCCAGAATTTTCTGACCGTCGTGTTCCGAAGCAGCCCTGTCGAATGCCTCCACCCGCTGATTTTCGGTATAGAAATGCAACGCACGCAGAATCGCTCTGTCATTGTGCAGCTTTTCCCTGATCTCAGGAAGCCTTCCCAGGAAGGTCTCCAGATCACTGTGGCAAAGTACATCCACGCCAAGCTCTGCGGCTACCGCCTTCATTTCTCCGGGAATAGCCGAATAAGCGGCGCTTAAATCCGCATGTCCTTTTCCCGTATTGACGATCACCAGATCATAGCCATACTCATCAAAGGAAAACGATCTCTTCTCGCATTTTACGCCGTCGGAGAAATCCAGCAGGATCGTGCCGCCTGCAGCGCAGGCCATCTGATCCATCAATCCTGATGCCTTATTCCAGTAATGATTCTCCGCATACTGACCGATTCGGGCATACAGATCATAGGTGAGCTGCCCATCATTATAAAAATAGTTAAAAATCGCACAGATCAGCATCTCAAAGGAAGCAGAACTGCTCACACCGGCAGAAGGGATTACCTCCGTGCTGACATAGGCGTCAAAACCGCCTGCACGGTAGCCCATAGTCTGCAGGGCCTCTGCCATACCTGCCACCAGAGACACACTTCCCTGCTCCTTGGGCACAGCCGCCAGCTTGGAGAGATCCACCACGATGGGCTTTGCATATCCCTCACTTACAATAGTGACGATATTGGTATCATTAGGGGCAGCGGCACCTATGGTATCCTTGTCAATACTGCCGGCCATAATCTTGCCGCCGTTGTGGTCTACGTGATTTCCCACGATCTCTGTCCGGCCGGGAGCTGTAAAGAACTCCGCATCCTCTCTGTGAAATATCTGTGCAAAATGGTCTGCCAGATTCTCATAACGAGCCAGACTCACCGTGCTCTCTCCGTAAATCTTCTCTAATGTCTCTTTGCAAGGAATTTTCATTGAAATCTCACCTTTCTGTACCGCCGCAGCCTGCAGGAATGCCAAAATCCTTCTCCTGCAAATGCTCCTTTATCGCCAAAGGAAATGTCCGAAGCCACTTCCTTTGGCAAATCTGCACTTAATTCTGTTTCCGGGGAAGCCCGCAGGTTCCCTCCTTGTACTATATACCTCTGAACATAAATGTAAATGTCATCTTACCGGATGCATCCAACAGATATTCCGGCAATGTCACAGCGCCCCAGGAGTCATCGCCGCTGATGCCCATCTGCCCCAAAGAGCAGCGAACCACCGTGTAATGTACCTCCGGCAGCTCATAGGCATGCATGGCATTTTCGATCTCGTGAGGTGTATAGGGAAGTGCAGAGAAGCTCATATAAGGCTTCTGCGCTGCAAAGAGCAGTCCTCTTCCTCTCTGATCCGTCACGGCCGCCATCCGTACACCGGTCTTATTGCCGCATTCCTGAGGCATCAGGTACTTCGCCATCTGCGCCGAGGCCGTGCTGTGCCACAGCCCCAGCTTCGCACCGGGCAGTCTGTCTGCATAGCTGTCATCTGGTCCGTTGCCATACCAATGAAGCTGATCATAGTCTGCCTTCATCTTCAGCAATATACCGAACTCCGGCATATCCTGCAGCTCCGGCACCGGATCATAGGTCAACGTGGTCTCGATGGTGCCGTCCCCGTAGACCTCATAGCGCAGGCTGCACTCAGACAGCGGCGTGGTGGGCATACTGTAGGTAAAGGTGATCACCATACTCTTTAATATGCCGTCCTCACTGCACTGCGGCTCTACCTTCGGCGGCTGAGGCATAGAGTAGCCGGCCATCATATTCTTTCTGTTTGTCATCGCCTCCGGCGTCAGCTTCTTGCCGGTTACGTACATGCTGGCAATTTTCCACTGTGCATAACGCATCGGCATGTTATTGCCCATGTCATTGTCAGTAGGCGCTCTCCAGAAATTAGGCTTGGGCATGGAGGCGAGCATCTCTTTTCCGCCGTAGCGATAGGAAACCAGTCCGCCGCTCATGCCGGAAAACAGTGCTTCGAAGTTTTCTCCCTGCACTCCTACATTAAAGTCACCTGCCGTTACTTTCATAGGAGAAGGCACTGCCAGATACACCGGGGCACCGGCCTGTGCACAAAGAGAATCCGCCAGATGAATACCCTTTAAGCCGCCAGCACCGCATACCAGGATACCGGCTGCCTTCTTCCCTCCTGCCAGGGCCTCTGCGGTCCATACAAAGCTGTCCTCTCCGTAGGCAACCTCATGGCCACGTCCTGCGTAAATGCGATCTTCCTTTAATACAAAGGATAGGCGAAGGACATACTCTCCTGCTGCCCCCGGACCACTCTGACGCTGCATGTCCTTCCAGTCCTCTACTCCCAGAGAAATCTCTTTCTTTTCTCCCGGTGCCAGCGCTATGCTGTCTCTGCGGCGAAGGATGGGCTGACCGTCCTTTTCCACCGCGATCACCGCATCAAAGGTATTTCCGTCGATAAACAGGAATCGATTATCTAACTGTGCAGTGCCTTTCTGCGCATCCACTTTGATGTCAATACCGCGGTAGTTGTATTTCACTGCCTGCATCTTCGGGGATGGCTCTCTGTCCCCGCCGTAAACGATGCCGTTGCCGCTGAAATCTCCGTCGTTGGGCCTGTCGTCAAAGTCACCGCCGTAGGCCTGGAACTCCTTGCCGTATCGATCCTTCTTGGTAATGCTCTGATCGATATAATCCCAAATGAAGGCGCCCTGATAGCGAGGCTCCTCATAAGCATACTCGGTATAGAGCTGCATACCGCCGCAGGAGTTGCCCATAGCATGGGTGTACTCGCACAGGATCATGGGCTTTTCCGTATTTTCCTGCAGGAACTTCCGCAATGCGCCCATTCTGGTATACATCTGACTGTAAATATCCGTAGTCTCCGGATATCTGGGATCATTGGTGACACTCTCATAGTGAACCGGTCTAGTGTCATCCAGTGCATGGAAAAGCTTCGTCATCTCCAGCAGATTCGTGCCGCCGAAGGATTCATTGCCGCAGGACCAGATCAGGATAGAGGGATGATTGCGGTCCCGCATGTAACCGGATCTCACACGATCCAGTACCAGTTCCTTCCACTCCGGTCGGTCTCCCGGCAGTGCTGCCTCGGCGCCGCCGCCCAGCTTTGCCCAGGTACCGTGGGTCTCCAGATTCATCTCTGCAATGAGGTAGATGCCGTAAATATCACACAGGCGATACCAGAGACTGTTATTAGGATAGTGGCTGGTGCGCACCGCATTGATATTATGCTGCTTGATGGTGACCAGATCCTTGATCATATCTGCCTTTTCCAGCGCCCGGCCGCCCAGGGTGCCGAATTCATGTCTGTCCACGCCGTGGAAGACAATGCGTTTTCCGTTCAGTCTCATGATATGGTCGTCGCAGATCTTAAATTCCCGGAAGCCCACATATTCTGTGACCGTCTCTTTATGAGCCCCCTGTTCATCTGTAATATCCAGGACCAGCAGATACAGATTTGGCTGCTCTGCGCTCCAGAGAAGAGGCTTCTCCACCGGAATGTGCAGGGCATTTTCACCAGCCTGCAGCGTTTCTTTCACCTCCAGCACCGGTGCCTTTCCATCCAGTCCCGGAGCAAAATCACCTTTTATCGTGAGATCTCCCAGTAGATAGAGCCGAACTGCTGCCTGTCCGCCTGCTGTCATCTGCAATGTCAGTGCCAGATCCGCGCTGTCATAATGCGCTTCTCCCTCCGGCGCCGTAAAAAGCGTACGAATCTGCATATCCGCCACGTGCACTGAGGGCTTTGTAGAAAGCCATACACTGCGGAAAATACCGGAAAAGCGGAAGAAATCCTGGTCCTCACACCAGCTGCCTGCCGTCCATTTGTAGACCTGCGCCGCCAGTTTATTCTCCCCTTCCTGCAGGTAGGGGGTCAGATCAAAGGAGGACGGTGTAAAGCTATCCTCGCTGTAACCTACATAATTGCCGTTTAGCCATACCGCAATGCCGCTCTCCGCGCCGTCAAAGGTAACAGTCAGTCCATCCTGCAAAAAGCCCTCCGGCAGGGTAAAATACTTCACATAGCTGGCAGTGGGATTAAAGTGCTCCGGTACCTGGCCATATTCCACTTTCTCATGGCCATCCCAGGGATATTGCACATTCACATACTGGGGGCTGTCATACCCCTCCATCTGCAAGTGTGCCGGCACCCTGATTTCTCCCCATCCATGGCAATCTACCTCTGCTTTCATGAAATCTTTCGGTGCTTTTTCTCTGTTTTCGGCATAGTCAAATTTCCAGAGTCCATCCAGACACAGCTTAAAGGCGCTGTTGCCGGATGCATACTCCTCCTGCGTGCTGTAGTAATCATGATCCGAATGCGCTCCCAGTCTGTTTTCCTCAAAACGCGTAGGATCGCTGATCATCTTTTCATCAAAGTTCCCCATTGCTTACCCTCTCTTTCTTGCGATGTTGTGATGTCTACTCACACTTTGTCCGGCATCTCATGGCGCTATATCCCCCCGCGCCTGCCGGACACCCAATACCCCTTCATTCTATCACATACCACCGCCTTTTTCTGCAATATCCGCGTGATGTTTTCTGTTTTTATTTTTATATTGTTTGGGCGTAATGCCCTTTAATTTCCGAAATGTTTTGATCAGGTGGGAGCTGTCTGCAAAACCGGTCTCCTGGCTGATAAAACCCAGATCACAGTCCGTAAAAAGCAGCAGATCCTCCGCCTTGCAGATACGAATCATCTCTATATATTCCTTGCAGGAGCGGCCGTACAGGCTGTGAAAGCTTTTGGCAAAATACGAATAGCTCATATTACACTTGGTCGCCAGCTGTTCTACCTTTAATTCTTCCCCTGCATGGTCGTCTATATAGGCTGTGATGTTATGAATGGATACTGCATCGGATTTTGTGGCCATGACAGTCTCCAGGTTATACCCTGCCGCCCGCCAGCACCGCAGTACCCCCACCATAATAGCCGTAATATAGCTCTGCACCAGCATATCATAGCCATACTCCTTGCGATCCAGTTCCTCCCGGATCCATCTCATGGTCTCTCCGATACGGAGATGCTCGATCTGCGCCGCCTTAAAGAGCATGGGCACTTTCTGCTCGTTGCGCAGACTCCGCAGAATCACCCCCAGTCTGGGGGTATAGGAATTCGCCGTATGGATTTTACTGACATCGAACTTCAACACCTCATAAAAGGCTACCTTCCCTTCTACTGCGTAAAGGGCGTGGACTGCCTCCGGAAAAAACATATAAAAGTCGCCGGGTTCCAGTATCGCCGTCTCTCCGTCACTTTCCACCTGCACACTTCCTTCCCGCATGCAGATAATCTCCATATAATAGTGCCAATGAGGACGCACCGGCAGCAGATCTTTACGGGAATCAAAAAGAAGCGCCTCCTGGGGTTTATCCAGCACATCTGAGATTTCTATCAGCTTTTTCCCGCTGCTTTTTTCCTGTGACTTCATTTTACTTTTTTCTGCCATATATTCACCATTTTCGAAAAGCTGTACTGCGAAAGACCGGCGAAAATTACAGATTTCCCTCTGCTGTCAGGCTTTTTTCACATTTCCTCATTCCGCCGGCACCTGCAAAAAGAGCTGCTGTCGGCTTTTCCTTTGCCGCAGCAGCCCCCTCAGGCACATATTCGCCTCACATATCCTTATGCGTATGTACTTAAAAAGTGATTCCAAGCACCCGCACCGCCATGCCTCCCAGCACACCGATGACATACAAAAGCGCCGTCAGTTTGATATTTTCCTTTGTATCCGGATTCACACGAAACAGCACCAGCACGCCTACGCCGGCTCCTACCAGAAGTCCTGCGATCAGTTGGCTGGCACCGAACACGCCACGCAGATACAGTTGGGTGATGACCACTGAAGATGCACAGTTCGGAATCAGTCCCAGCAATGCTGCCAGAAACTCTCCGTAGATGGCTCTTTCTCCTGCCCACTGAATCAGTGTCTCCTCTCCAATCAAGGCAAGAACAATGTTTAATACCAGAGAAATCACCAGGATAAAAACAAAGATGTTCATAGTATGCTTCAAAGCCGATTTCACGATGCCGCCGCCATCATGGCAGTGACAATGCTCGTGCTCGCAAAGCCGCTCGATCTGATAATCCTCTTCATCTTCCTCTTCCATTGCCGTATGCACTTTTTCCAGTGCGCCGGTACGTACTATACCTGCGTGAGATGTCCCGGCATGCAAAGCTCCCGCACTCCCCTTTCTCCCCAGGAAAAAATGAGCACAGAAATCCACTGCAAACCCGGCAATCAAAGCAATCACCACCTTTGCTATGAGCACATGCAAAAGTACCGGCAGCGCCGTCCGCTCTGAAATCATGATCGGCAGCATCTCATCGGATGTGGAAAGAAAAATCGCCAGCAGCGTCCCCATAGTGATCACTCGGCCCGCATACAGATTGGCTGCGGCGGCGGAAAAGCCGCATTGGGGCACGATTCCCAACAGGCTTCCCCACAAAGGGCCCAGATGTCCGGCCTTTCTTATGAAATGTTTTGTTTTCTCTCCTGTCCTGCTCTCTAAGTATTCCATGGCCAGATAAGTCAGGAACAGAAAGGGCAGGAGCTTTAGTGAATCAATCAGGGAATCCAGTATAGCGTCTAACATTTTAATCCTCATTCCTAAACAGCTCTGCTATTGTCCAAGCACAGACATTCTATCATAAGAGAGAAGTCTCTGTAAATCAACAGAAAAAGCAGCCGACGGATTACTTCCGCCGACTGCCCTCTCTGTCAGTTGCCATCCGGCTATTCCGGACAGCCTTATGCCGATTCCTTAAGCCTGTTGCTTACTCAGCCTCAGTAGTAGATGCCTCTGCAGCTGCTTCCTCAGTAGACTCCTCAGCTGCTGCCTCCTCGGTAGACTCCTCAGCTGCTGCCTCCTCGGTAGACTCCTCAGCTGCTGCCTCCTCAGTAGACTCCTCAGCTGCTGCCTCCTCGGTAGCTGCCTCAGTGGATGCCTCTGCGGAAGAGCTGGAAGAACCACAGCCGAACAGGAAAGTGGATGCCAGTGCGCAAACAACGATTGCTTCTACGATTCTCTTCTTCATAATACCTAATCTCCTTCTATTTGTGAACAAATTGTAAACAAGGTTTGAATACGAGAAGTATATTAACACCGACTTTCTGTTTTTGTACCACCCGCAGAGGGTGGTTTTTGCTATAATTTGTTAAGAATATGTGAAATCATTGAGGATTTCCTAGGTGCATGCTGCCAATCAGTTTCCGTCTGCTGTCGATCTTCATCTTAAAAAAGATATTCTTCATCGCAGACTTTACCGTATTTTCACTAATATACAGTCGCTCTGCGATTTCACGGTTGGTCAGCCCCTGGGAGGCCATAGAAGCAATCTCCTGCTCTCGTCTGGTCAGCTTCTGTACATCCCCCGCCTTCCCCCGCAGCTGCAGCTGCAGCACCTCGGCAATCTCCCCGATAGCGCCGTCGCTGTGTCGCTGCAGGGAGACCACCGCCTCGATGGTCACCGGAATACGGTGCAGCAGGAAATAGTCATAAATATCCTCTGCATGGAGCCGCAGGTCCTCTGCCTCCACCACCAACACTCCTGACTTCTCTGCCATATCCGCCAGAAACCGTCTGCTCTGTTCATCCCTCCTGTAATTTTCCCTTTCATTATAGAGAAAGAAAAATCGCCATCCCGGCACCGGCGCCCCGGCTATTTTCAAAAGAAACTCATAAAAATGGCTCTCCTCCACCATTTCCATGCTCCCAAATACAATGGCTATGCCGGACTTGCCGTTCTGCCGCCTTTTCTTCCAGATTTCCTGCATCCTCTCCAGAATCATCCGACGCTGCCGCTGATTGATGCAAAAATCTCTGGTCCCCTCCAGCTGCTCCGGCACATTCCCCTCGAATAAAAAATGCAGAAACTGCTCCCAGGTTCTTTTCTGCTCATCTTCTCTGGATGGAAAAAGCATTACTTCTCTCTCCAGCGCCTCCGCGCAGTCCCTGGCAAAGGTCAGCTTTCCGAAGTGCACCGGCGCCCAAAGGATCGTCATATAGGAATGTCGGCTCCGTTCCAATTGCCGCCTGGCTTTTTCTGTATAAAAATGTTCTTCTTTCTGTTCTGTATTTTCCGCTGCCACGCTCACTCCCCATCTTTATTTTCCGTATTTTGCCCCTTCCCGGGCACTCTCGATACGTTTTTTATCGCTTGCGCTGTTGCTTTCCCTGTCTCATTTCCTGTTATGTTTCCTGTTACATTTCCTGTTACGGTTATCATACCTCTTCTTTTCTATAATAAGCCCTGTTAAACAAAACAAATATAATTTACACAAACGTTTAGGTAAAATTGTACGAGTTAAATCATACATCGTAAGATTAAAATAAGCAGCCGCAGGCAAGCTGCGGCAGAAAGAAGGAAAAAATGTTTGCTATGTGTATTGTAGGTGTTCTGGGTATTATCAGTGCAGGTATCTATGTGGCGGTTGTCCCGGAGTCAGACAGAAAGCCTCGCAAAAATGACAATATCCGCCCTATCTTATAGAATACTATCAGAATCAAAAGGTTCAAAAGATAATCATACAAAAGGCTGTTTCGCATTTCCCATCTTACAGGACGTGTGAAACAGCCTTTTTGTTTTCTGCCAATTGATGGTTTTCAGATATTATCCCGGGTAATGTTTTTAAGCCATTTTCCTTTTTTGTAATGAATAAAGTTAAAGGGCATCTTGAACATTTCATCACAGCAGGTCATCAGATACACCACCATGGGCGGAAATTTCCACACGAAAGCGCACAGAAATGCCAATGGCACAAAGACCACCCACATGGCTATGGTATCCATGATCAAACCATAGCGTGCATCGCCTCCGGCACGGAAAAGGCCGCAGATCATGGTGGTATTCAATCCTTGTCCCAGGATACAGATGCAGTTGATATACAGCATGATACTTAAATAGCTCTGGGCCACCGCCGAAAGGGAAGTGAACATGAAAATAAGAGGCTTGATAGCCACAATTAATCCACCTGCTACCAGACAGGACCAGAAGGTTATCCACAATATCCTCCGGGAATGATCTCTTACCCGGTCCATGTGACCGGCACCAATCTCTTTGCCGATGACGATGGCCGCTCCATAAGAAACACCAAATACAAAGACACTGCACAGATCCCTGGCCGCCGAGACGATAGAATTAGCTGCCACGATATCCGTGCCCATATGTCCCAGTACCACGGTATAGGCAGAAAATCCGGCTCCCCACAGAAACTCATTGCCAAGTGCCGGCAGAGAATATTTGCGAAAATCCGATAAAAGAGGCCTGCTCCATGCCTTCAAAAGTTTCCCGTCTATCTGAAAATCCTTCTGGTGCACCGCATCCACAATGCAAATCACCAGCTCCGCACTTCTGGCGATCAGCGTACCAATGGCCACACCAAGCACTCCCAGTCTCGGAGCACCGAATAACCCGAAGATGAACACGGAATTCATAAAAATGTTGATGCACAGTGCCGCACCGGCCATAGCCGTAGCAGTCCGCACACGCTCGATACTCTTAATGATGCATTCATATACCTGCGAAACGCCCATGAGCAGGTATGACCAGCCTACCACCCGCAGATAAACCTCTCCGGTGGCGATCAGCTCCGGATCACTGGTATAAATCCGCATGAGCACGCCCGGTGTCAGAACGGCTGCCATAGTAAAGACTAAGGACACCGCCAAAGAAAATTTGATACCCATTCCTAAAAGAATCTCAATGGTCTTTTTGTCCCCTTTTCCCCAGTACTGCGCAGCCATGACTACAATGCCGGAGGACAGACCTGTATAAAACAGGTAGAGAATGAACTGTACCTGATTGGCCAGAGATACCGCCGAAATGGCCGTCTGACTCACGTACCCCAGCATGATCACGTCTGCCGAGTTTACTGCCGCACTGATCAGATTCTGCAGCGTCATCGGCAGCACTATAATCAGCAGCTGATGATAAAAATTGCTGTTGTCGCTTTTTCTGATTCCTGTCTTTCCCATATTCACCCTTTCATCCCCTAACTTGTCTGCGGCTGTGCAAGGGAAAATTCCCCACAAGCAAATTCTCCCGGACATTGATAACACCTGCTGCATACCCGGTTCACCAAAAGGGGCGCCAAACCTGTCAGGTTCGGCGCCTTTATCTCATGGCTGTTTATTTTTATTTTGCTCCCGCTATCACATCATCTCCAAATGATACAGCCGTGCCGCAAAATCACCGGGCTCGTTAAACACCTGCAGACCGCACTGCATCAACTCATCGCCGTACAGCTTCTGTACACTCTCCGGCTTTTCGACTGCAGCCTCCTCCGGTGTCAGTGCCACCCTCTCCACACGGTAGCATGCATCGCCTTGCAGGCCCCGCAGGCCGATCATCAGACTCCGCGCGGTGGACTTCGCCAGCACCTGTACATAGGTGACAAGCGCCTCTTTCCGGTCCTTGGAGACCACCATGCAGCAGTCATAAGTCTCTTCACCGTCCCAAGAATGCAGGCGATAGTAATCTCCCTCTGCCACCAACTCGTGATAACGATGGTAGAGTGCCACCTGACCGGGAATCTGCGCCTTCTCTTCCTCCGGCAGCTTGGTGATGTCCAGCTCATAGCCAAAGGTGCCTGCCAATGCCACTGCTGCTCTGGTAGCCATGGATGTGGTTCTGCCCACCATACCGTAGGGCACATCGCCGATATGGGCGCCCATGGTGGAAAGCGGATAGCACAGAGCAGTCCCCTCCTGGATCCGCAGGCGCTCTATGGCGTCATTATTGTCTGAGCACCAGATCTGCGGGCTGTAATAAAGCATGCCGGGATCAAAGCGGGCGCCGCCGCCGGAGCAGTTCTCCAGCAAAAGATCCGGAAATTCCTGTACCAGACGCTCCTGCAGATCATAGACGCCAAGGACAAATCTGTGGAACAGCTCCTGCTGCTGATCTGCAGGCAGAATAGCATTACCCACATCACACAACTCACGGTTCATATCCCACTTCACATAATCAATAGGCGCGCTGTGCAGAATCTTTGCTACCTTATCATATACATAATCCCGCACTTCCTTCCGGGACAAATCCAGCACATACTGTTCTCTGCTCTGGGTAGGCTCCCGATCCTGCAGCTGCAGAGCCCAGTCCGGATGCTCCCTGTACAAATCGGAATCAGGAGAGATCATCTCCGGTTCAAACCAGATACCGAACTTAAGCCCCAGCTTTTTCACCTCTTCTACCAGATGAGGCAGACCGCCCTGAAGCTTTTGTTCGTTGACATACCAGTCACCCAGAGAGGAATTATCACTATTTCGGTGTCCAAACCAGCCGTCATCCATGACCAGCATCTCGATGCCGGATTTCTTTGCCTCTGCTGCGATGGCAAGGAGCTTATCTGTATCAAAATCGAAATAGGTAGCCTCCCAGTTGTTGATCAAAATCGGACGGGGCTTGTGGAGATAGGGGCTGCGGATCAGGTGATTTCTGTAAAAATCATGGAAGGAATGGGTCATGCCCGTCAGTCCGGCCGCCGAATAGACCATCACCGTCTCCGGCGTCTGGAAGTGCTCTCCTGCCTCTAACTTCCAACTGAAATACTCTTCATTGATACCCATGCTCATACGCACACTGTTGTGGGGCGTACGCTCTGTCTGGGCTCTGAAATTGCCGGAGTAGACAAAATGCATAGCATAGACTTCGCCTGTATCCTGGGTAGTCTCCGGAGTCACCAATGCCATGAAAGGATGCTCCTGATGACTGGATTTACCCCGAATGGAGGAGACCGCCTGTGTGCCGAAGTGTACCTTTTCCCGCTGAATCCTTCTCTCTCTTGCCCAGGCGCCGGTCAGGGTAATCATCTCAAAGTGATGATTATCCATATCCAGGCAGGCGCTGTACGCCTTATCGATTGTCAAAGGCGCAGCACCTCTGTTCTCGATCCGGGCGCTGCGGGTGATCACATCCTCTTTGGCAAAGACAGAGTATAAAAGCATGACTCGCAAAGAGAGGATCTTATCCTCCAGAACCAGGCAAAGGGTATCCACTTCTCCTTCTGTACCGAAAGAAGCCGGCAGACCTTCCAGGGCAGGCTTACCCTTGGTGATGGTATGCGCCGCATAAAATAATTCTGCGCCGTTCTGCCCCTGCTCGTTTCGCACATCCAGACAGCTTCGGCGATAATCCCCCACGCCGCCTGTGGGATATTCCATAGGGAAAACATCCAGAAATCCTGCTTTTTCTCTTTTTAAAACAGAAGGGGTAAAAGGCACCTCATTGGTGCGCATGCAATAGGAACCGCAGGGATGTTGCAGTCTCTTTCCATAATAAAGATGACCTACATAGCCATCCGGTGTGATGCCGATCATATATGTCGTATTGTTGGTATCCAGCTTGAAGATCCTTTGTGCCTCATCGTAGCAAATACTCATTTTTACCTCCTATGCCGCGGTTTACCGCGGCAACACGAGGAGAATTTCGCGCAGGCGAATTCTCCGATGTGATCTTGCATT
>CAVBBL010000030.1:0-31568 GCA_963593905.1 bacterium
GCCGCAGCTTGTCTGCGGCTGCGTGAGGAGAATTCGCGCAGGCGAATTCTCCGATGCGATCACGCATGGATGGCGCCTTCGCCATCCATGCCATTGGAAAGAAGTGCCATCGGGCATTTCTTTCCAATTACCCTCTTTCTGCCGCAGCTTGTCTGCGGTGCTGTTTGCTATTTCGCTATGATCTGCTTACAGAAAAGCATTGCGATCTTCTATCTCTTCCTGGTCTACATCCATTTTAATGATGTCCCGCAAGTCCATCTCATTGTCTTGAAATTCCTGCCTGTTGTCAAGCAGTTTAAAGGTCACGCTGACAGACTTGCCTGTCTTGGCTGCCAGATACTCCTCCAGCCACTGCCGGTGCTGGGGATTATCGATTATACCGCCCCAGAGCATCGTATTTTGTCCCTGATAGACCAGCACCAGATCCCCCTGTTCCCCTACCTGCAGTTTTGCCTGCTGCAGAGAAAGAGCCATGAAACGGAAATTATCATTTCCATTATCCGGTTTTTCCAGAGACATCTCTGAAACAAGCCTGTTCCACCGGGCGGCAATCTCTCGAAGATCCTCCGGTATCGCTTTGGGAAGCTTTCTTTGCACGCCCCTGCTCTGCCCGGCGGCAGCAGTGCCTGTCGGCTGAACCGCCGGCGCGCCACCCGTATTCCCTACAGGAGCACTTCTGTCCACATCGCTATACTGCAGGGAGCCGTTCCCTCCGACTGATTCACCGTCTGTTCCACTAACTGATTCGCCTGCTCTGTTTCCTACCGTGTTTACGACTGTGCTGCCGACAGCTGCGCCGTTTCTGAGCATTGCCTCGATCCTGCGCATGAATTCCACCATATTTTTTTCGATGGTATGAATCCGCACCATCTGGGAGTCCTGATCTACATCCATAGCAGGCACACACAGACGGATCAGCGCCATTTCCGTGAGAATACGCCGGTTCGCCGCATAGCGAATCTGATCCACCAGTTCCGCCATGATCCGAAGATCCCGCATGATCTCCGAAAGCTCCGCGCTCCTGGCATCCTGCAGCATCATCTCCAACTGATCAGCGGAGAGGTCAAGGGTGTCCTTTAAGTCCTCTGAGGCCTTTAACAGCATGATATTTCGCAGATAGCTCACAAAATCTGTGACGAACTGCGTCATCTCCCGTCCCTGCGAGAGGATTTCCTCCAGCACTGCCAGCGCTTTCACTGTATCGTGCGCCTCCACTGCACGGAATAATCGGGAAAAGACCGCCGCATCCACTGCACCCAGAATTTCCAGGGTCTTTTCATAAGTCAGAACACCATTACCGTAGTTAAAGGCATTGCACTGATCCAGGAGGCTTAAACCGTCTCGAAGAGAGCCGTCGGCTGCTGCCGCCAGATACCGCAGCGCCCGCTCCTCGATCTCCAACTGTTCGTGCTCCGCCACTTCCTTTAATCTCCCCGCAATCACGCCGGGAGAAAGACGACCGAAATCATAGCGCTGGCATCTGGATAAAATGGTCAGCGGCAGCTTATTC
The DNA here is from genome assembly GCA_963593905.1 of bacterium. Taxonomy (GTDB): domain Bacteria; phylum Bacillota; class Clostridia; order Lachnospirales; family Lachnospiraceae; genus CAG-791. The sequence continues at coordinate 1,511 of CAVBBL010000030.1, forward strand.
GGGTCTGTGGTAGCCAGAATAAAGATGGCGTAGGAAGGCGGTTCCTCCAGTGTCTTAAGCAAAGCATTGGAAGCCGCCGTGCTGAGCATGTGTGCCTCGTCAATGATGTAGATTCTGAATCTGCCCTGCGCAGGAGAATAAGATACTTCGTCGATAATGGTACGGATGTCATCCACACCGTTATTGGACGCGGCATCCATCTCCACCACATTCAGGCTGGCATCTTTTTCAATAGCCAGGCAGGATGGACAGCTGCCGCAGGGGCTGCCGTCCTCCGGATGCTCGCAATTGACTGCTCTGGCAAAAATCTTGGCAATGGTAGTCTTGCCGGTACCCCGCGTGCCGCAAAAAAGATAGCTGTGCCCGATCCGACCTGTATTAATCTGATTTTTAAGGGTTCTGACGATGGCATCCCGTCCCCGTACATCCTCAAATGTCCGGGGCCGATATTTTCTGTACAAGGCCAGATAATGGTTTTCCTGGGGATTGCTCTCCTGGGGCATTGCTGTTTCTCCTTTACTGCTAAATCATTTTGAAAATGCTGTAGATACAGCTGTAGATACATAAAGCCATGGCTCAAAAGCAGAGGGGAAATGGAAATCTGCCATCTCCCCGCCCACTTTTCCTGCACATGGCCTGTTGCCGCCAAGCTGCGGCTTACAATTTCACTGCTTCACAAATCAAATTTGGCGAGAGGAACGCCATAATCAGCGTTTCCCTCATGATTCTCTGACTATCTCTCCAACCATCTTCCTGACAGTCTCTTTGCCTATCTCCGTAAAGCGTTCTATGATCAGTCGCCGAAGCAAATGCCCAGAAGCTTTGCCTCTTTGATAATATCTGCATCCGGATCCACCGTCTTTAACTTGCCTGCCACCTTCTCAAGGGGTACTTTGACCATCTCACGATTCTTATAACCGATCATGAAGCCGTACTCCCCCTTCAGGATCAGCTTGCCTGCTTCTGCGCCGAGACGGCTGGCGAATACGCGGTCATAAGGGCAGGGGCTGCCGCCGCGCTGTGTATGTCCGGGCACAGTGACTCTGACCTCACGGCCTGTCTTCTTCTGAATGGCATCTGCGATCTCATAGGAGACAGAGGGAAATTTGTAATTGGCCAGTTTTTCCTTATATTCCTTTTTAGAGAGCTTGGCATCCTCTTTGGAGATGGCCCCCTCTGCCACAGCCAGAATGGTAAAGCGGCTGCCGTTGCGGTCACGCTCTTCGATCTTGTCAATGACTTTGTCAATATCATAGGGAATTTCCGGCAGCAGAATAATGTCTGCACCACCTGCCATACCGGCATTTAACGGAAGCCATCCTACCTTGTGTCCCATAATTTCCACGATAAATACGCGGCCGTGGGAATTGGCGGTAGTGTGGATGCAGTCAATGGCAGAAGTAGCCACGTCTACGGCACTCTGGAAACCAAAGGTCATGTCAGTGCCCCACAGATCATTGTCAATGGTCTTCGGCAGGGTAACCACGTTAAGGCCTTCGCTCTTTAACAGGTTGGCAGTCTTATGAGAGCCATTACCGCCTAACATCACCAGACAGTTTAACTGCAGCTTATAATAGGTCTGCTTCATAGCTGCTACCTTGTCCACGCCGTTGGCATCCGGCTCATGAATCGTCTTAAAAGGCACACGGCTGGTACCCAGAATCGTACCGCCTCTGGTCAGGATGCCGGAGAAATCCTCCCCCTTCAGCATGTGAAATTTACCATAAATAAGGCCCTTATAGCCATCCTCAAAGCCGTAAATCTCCACCGGCTCTTTGCTGTTATTCAATATGGTCTTGACCACGCCGCGCATGGCTGCGTTCAAAGCCTGGCAATCACCGCCGCTGGTAAGCATACCGATCCTGATCATAATGCAATCCTCCTTGTTTTTTCCGAAGGAAAAAATCCGAGCCCTCTGGCGAGGAGAGGATTTTCCTCCTTGTTTTTCCTTTTGCATTGATTACCCCACGCTCTCTTTTGAAAAGGTTCGATCGATCCGTTCGTTCCCTGAGAACGCCTACCGTTTCATTATAATACAACCCGTATGAAAAATCGATGTAAAATCAAGGTCTTTGATTGTTACTGTACATCATTTACTAAGGAAAGGCGTCGTATCTGCACAGTATCCTGTAAGCAGCCGGAAATATAACTGTCTTTTATAATTCAAAGCAGCATTTTTCTTTTGAGAAATGCTGCTTTGATAAACATGATAACAACGCCTTGCGCTAAAAAAAGCGCGTTCACCCACGATGGGGTAAACGCGTTTTTAGTTGAAATCTATTCTTTTGTCCAGTCCTCAACTTCCAGATTCTCGACCCGAAAGAATTCCCTGGTATTGTTTGTCACAAGAATCAGCCCGCACGCCTTGGCATGACCTGCAATCAACATGTCCATCGGACCAATCGGTGTACCCCTTCGTTCCAGGTCTGCGCGAATTTTACCATATTCCTGCGCAGCATAATGATCAAACGGAAGAATTGCTATAGATGCCAAAAACAGTGTAATGGCTGCATGGTTGCGCTCCGCTGCCTGACTTTTTTCCACGCCATGCATCAATTCTCCATAAGTGATGGAAGAAATACACAGTTCATCCGTAGCATGCCGCAGAAAATTCTTTATAACTTCGGGCGGCTTATGCTTAATCACATAGATGCAGATATTCGTATCCAGCATGTACTTCATAATATTTCACGTTCCTGTAATGCCGGCTGCTCCCGTCCATTACTCATGAAGTCATCCGAAAAAAATTCCAGGCTGCTCAGGAATCCTGACCACTTATTTTCTTTCGGCATCAGAATCACAATATCACCGACCTTATTAACTACAACCTCGTCTCCTTGAAACCGGCATTCTTTCGGAAGTCGAACTGCCTGACTTCGACCATTTTCAAATATTTTCGCAGTCATCATAACGTTGCACCTCCTTATGACATAAGTATATATCGCAATATATATCACGTCAAGCTACGCAACATTATTCTCTATCCGCTTTCCTTATCTGTGTTTTCCGGCCAGCCACTCGCAAATGGTCACTGCTTTGCCATCTACCTTCACCTCGCTGCCGTCATAGTCCAGACGGTTTTCGTTATTGAGCATGGGAATCCAGGACCAGTGTCCTATATATTCGTAGGGTGTGCCATCCTCGTTTTTGTACAGGCCTGTCTGATCCAGCACCCGGTCCCACAGCGTCAGGTGGGTGTCCGCACCGGCCTCTTTAAGGCGAAGATAGGTGGGTACCACATAATCCTTTACCGGGACCACCTCATCCGTCTTTGCCGCGGTAAACCAGGTGGGAACGCTGGCCAGCTTTTTCAGATCTTCCTCGGAAATATGGGCGTCTGCTCTGGCTTCACAGACCGGGAAAAGTGCTGCATAGAGGGAAGGATCGTGGGTTCCCAGGGTCACGGTCATATAGCCGCCGTTGGAATCTCCTCCCAGATATACTCTGTCAGGATCGATCTGGGGATGCTCCTTGATGAAGTCAGTGAATAACCGCTCGAGAGGCTGGGTATAGATACTGGAATCATCGGTGATCAGAGCACCGGAGCCATTGTCCATCCACATAGTGGGTGCCTGGGGTGCCAACAGATAGGCTGCGCCGCCAAAGATCTCCTGAATCTCCGGGGTGATCAGGTTTACCACTTTATTGCCTGTAGCTGCGATCTTTGTCTCCTCGCCGCCCTCGCCATAGCCATGGAGCCAGATCAAAAGGGGCACTTTCTTATCGGCCGGCACCTGGGGCTCATAATAGCAATACCGCAGGGAAATCTCCGGATCCTGATGCTCGCCCTCCTGCAGCAACTCTCCTAACAATTCCGTATTGCCGTCATTTTCATCATAGATGTCGCCGTCTGCCTGGGTAATAGTGTAGATGCCCTTGACGGAGACATTGTATTTTCCGTTAAAACGGATGGTGGAGCCCAGCCCGTCCCGAGGATCACAGTGCATCTGCAGAGTAATGTACTCCCCAGCAGCATACGGCTCCCCTTTTTCATTGCTGCGCCAGACCGCGTCTACCGTTCGCTCTCCCTCCATAGGGAACTTCGGTCTCTCCCCATTGAATGCCGGCCAGGGAAAATCCTCCGTAATTAGCTCCCGCTTTACCTGCACCGTAAAATCTTCCTTTTTCGGCTCCTGCGCCATAGCAGTACCCTTGTGCAGGATCACCTTTGTGATATGAGGACCGTAGTCCATGACTTCTGCTATTGTTCTGAAATGTTTTCCCATTTTAATCCCCATTCCGCAGGCGCTCTGCGCCGAAGGAATCGCAAAGCAAATTTCAGATTTGCTTTTGCGATCAGAGCTATTGGTGACGCCTGCGGCACCAATAGCTGTGCGAAAACAATGAGAATCTCCGATTCTCTTAATCGAATTTCTAATTCGATTTGCCATCAGGCATATTTTTCACACTACCCCATTTCTAATCAACCCTTTACGCCGCCCAATGTGATGCCCTTTACGAAACTCTTCTGCACGAAGGGATAGACTACAATGATGGGCAGGATACCCAATGTAGCGATAGCCATACGTACCGTTACGGAAGGGATATCCGTCAGTCCCTGGGTGGCAGCGTTGCCCACCTGGCTGGCATTCTGCGTCAGTGCATTGATATTCTGCATCAATCGGTTCAGCAGATTCTGAATACTATACAGGTCTGTTCTGTTCACCAGATAGATGTAGCCGTTATTCCAGTCATTCCAGTAGGCAATGCCGGCAAACAACGCCACAGTGGCAATAATAGGCTTGGAAAGGGGGACCACGATCTTGGTCATGGTGGTCATTTCTCCGGCGCCGTCAATGTAGGCAGCTTCCAGGATTTCCTCCGGCACGCCGGTGACGAAATAGCTCTTCATCAAAAGGATGTTGAAGGCGTTCATCAAAAGGGAGGGAATCAGCAGTGCAAAGAAGGTATCCTTCAGATGAAATACGTTGGTGTAATTGATGTAGGTAGGCACCAGACCGCCGTTAAACAGCATGGTGAATACTACGTAAAAAGTGAAAATGCCACGGCCGGGCAGATTCTTTTTGGAAAGACCGTAGGCCAGTCCTATGGTCAGCAGGACGCTGCAGAGCGTTCCGATGGCCGTCAGTACAAAGGAGACGCCGTAGGCTCTCAGCACCGTGCCGCCGTTGTACTCAAAAATCCAGGCATAGGCATAGGTGCTCCATTTCGCCGGTGTGAAAGAATATCCATTTTGTAAGATTGCTGCATTATCCGTCAGTGAAGAAATAATCATCAATGCAATGGGAATCACTGCCAGCAGTGACAAAATAATCATGATCGTATGGCCGATGGCCCCGAATATCTTATCTTCTCTCGTTCTCATATCTACTCCATTCTGCAGTCGCCTCAGGCGCCTTGCGTTCTATGCCATTTACAACACAGACGCTTTGCGTTTCACGCTCTTTACAGTGCAGGCGCTTTGCATTTTGCGTCAGCTGCAAAAATTGCAGGAGAATCTCACTATAATATATAGTAAATTCTCCGCTCTGTCCCTTTACCACAGTGCCGAATCCTTATCCAGCTTTCTCACAAGCAGGTTTGCACCAAGAATCAGCAAAAAGCCGATTACAGACTGATATACACCGGCAGCGGCCGACATGGAGATGTTGCCCAGCTGCAGCAGTCCTCTGTAGACGTAAGTATCGATGGTCTGGGTGGTGGAATACAGAGCACCCTGGTTCATGGGCACCTGATAAAACAGACCGAAGTCCGAGTAGAAAATACGTCCCACTGCCATCAGCGTCATCATGATCACGGTAGGCTTTAACAGCGGCAGTGTGATGTACCGGATCTGCTTCCACTTGGATGCGCCGTCGATCATGGCGGATTCATAGAAGGAGCGGTCAAAGCCAAGCAATGTGGACAGATAGATGATGCAGTTAAATCCGATGCATTTCCAGGTATTGACAAAGATCAGGATGTAGGGCCAGTATTTCGGCTCTGAGTACCAGCTGATTGCCTCCTTGCCAAGGGCGGCCAGGATATTGTTGTTTACAAAGCCATTCTCCACGCTGAAGAACGCGAATACCAGATAGCCGATGATAACGGAGGAAATCAGGTAGGGCAGCAGGATTACACTTTGATAGACATTTTTGATCTTATGCTGCAGCTCACTTAAGATAATAGCCACCGCAATGGCACAGAAGGTATTAATGGCGATGAAGGCCAGATTGTACAGGATCGTATTTCTGGTGATCAGCAGCGCATCATTGGTGGCAAAGAGATATTTGAAATTCTCAAAGCCGATCCAGGGACTCTTATAGATGCCCTTCACTGCATTGTACTGCTTAAAGGCGATCACCAATCCCGGCAGCGGCATGTAGTTATTGATGAACAGATAAATCAATCCGGGAAGCATCACCAGATAAATCGGCAGGAATCGCTTAAACCGCTTCCAGGTCATTTTAGGTTTCGGAGCTTTTTGTTTGCTTAATGTCTTTGCCATAATTACCTCCCATTCTTTCGATAGTGTCATTTTACCGATCTGCCGTCTGCAAAAGTACAACAAAACAGAGCCGAACTTGCATGATCCTGCCATCTGTCTTCTTCTCAGCAAACCGTCAGGATCACTCTGGCATAACTGGTCATGCAGGCAGGAAATTCCCCGTGGGCAGCATCCCGGCAGGACAGAATCAGATGCAGGGTATCCCCCTTATTCGCCGTCATCGGCACGGTAAAGCACACGCTTCCTTCCCGGCCGTTCTCTGTCTGCTGCTGTTCCAGCTGTATCTCTTCCGGACAGGTATCCACCTCTTCGTACCGCTGCCAGGAGAGCTTCATGGTATCCTTCTCATCACAGGACGCTTTGACGTGCAGGGTCACTTTTTCTCCGGGAGATGCTGTAATGTCCAGCCCTTCCTCTATGGAGACCACCGGTCTGTGATTTACTTTTTCCCTGTCCTGCGTCTGTGTCCAGGAAAGTCTGGCGGCAAAGTCATTCATCCAGTCGCAGATCCAGCGGGAGGTGGCGTAGGCGCCGCCCCGTATTCCTTCCGGTGCCTTGTCCTCACAACTGCGGTAATAGCGATGGGCATTGTGGAATTCATTTTCTGCAAGCTTCTCATATCGTCCGCCCCAGCCGCCGTAAGAGGGATTCTCCAGACTGCGAAGCCCCCTGTCCAGAAGATACAGGAAGGAAGGGGAATCTCCCTCGGAGATCATGTCATAGGGCTGGTGCTGTACTTTTCCCCACCAGTTTCCTTTGGCCAGTTCTTCATTGACGCCGAACTGGGAAGCCCATTCCTCCCCGGGATATTCATGTCCATCCATCCAGGTATGATACAGGCTGCCGTATTCTCCCTTAGAAAGGATATGCTTCTGTATCCACGCCCCGGAAAAGCATTCCAGTGCCTCCGGCGGATCCGCCTTTTCCCCATATAAAAAGGCAACGGGTAAAATCTCCATGCAGTGAATCATCTCTATATCCGGCCAGACTTTGGATATGTAGGAAGCGTAGGTCTCGTCCTGGGTGACGATCATGACGATAACCACCTTATCGGAGACAGTGCGGTGGATATTTTCCCAATCCGGAGAATCTGCATAGGCTTCCTCTATGGATTTCAGTGCTCTGGCCACCGTGCTGGTGCCGCCGCCGATCTGAATGTAAATCTTTCTGTCGTCCTCCTTCAGAATAGCCTTGCGGATCAGTTCGGATCCAGGCGTCACCTCTTCCATCTCAGAGACCATCTTTACATTGCCCACCGCCGTTATGGAGCGAAGGTATTCCGGCGTGGGATAGCCGGGATCCTGCGCACAAAGAGCGGGATACACCTTTTCATAGGCATCGATATAGCGATACATCCACTCCGGAGGTGCCCAGCGCATAGGTGCGATTCCTTTTTCCGGGATTCCCTCATAGTGGAACCGGGAACAGGAATACACGATTCCCTCCAGCTCCAGATCGTTTAAATAAAGCATCTGATGAAGGAAGGTGTTCATATCATCACATTCGCCGTCATTGGTATAAATTGTTCTCACTTTTTCCATAAAAACCCTCATTTCCGTTTATATTTTCGGTTACAGGTCAACTCCGCAATTGATTCGAAGAAAATCCATGATTCTCTCTGCCACTTCCTTCTGGTAAAACTCCATGCCCATGTGAGGTGCGTCTTTTACCACTATATATTCTGCCGGAATATTCCTATCCTGCAGCTGCTCATAAAAGGCATCGCTTTTTCCACAGTCTACCATGGTATCTGCTGTGCCGTGGGCCATAAATACAGGGGGTGTATGCGGGCCGATTTCCACCGAAGGAACCGTATTTTTATCCTTTTGCAGCTGCTTTACATCCGCCAGAATACCGGCAGGGCCGTAAAAATCGATCAGCCCCTGCACCATACTGGACTCCTGCAGATTTTCTCCCACTTCATATTCCTGACATCCATTGGTCAATGCGGTCATGGCTGCCAGAAAGCCCCCGGCAGATTCACCGCCTACGATGACCGTGTCTGCGTCAATCTGAAACTCTTCTGCCCTTGCACGGAGGAAGCGAATTGCACTCTTGGCATCCTCTAAGGGTGCCGGAAAGGGAGCCACATTGGACAGCCGGTATTCCGCACTGGCCACCGCATATCCCTTCTGTACGAAATACAAAAGCCAGGGAAGAAAGGCTGCTTTTTCCATGGTGAGGAAGGCGCCGCCGCCAAACCACACAAGCAAAGGGTGCTTCTCCTGCTTTCCCCAGGCATAGGGAAGCATCAGATCCATTTTCAGATCCTTATAATTATAGAAGGGAAACCAATAGGGCCGCTGGGTGTAGACCAGATTCTCCACCATGGTCATAAAGGCTTCCTTCGGTTCCTTAGAAATGCAATCTCTGCTTTGGAATTGATGGAAGGGCTCCGCGAACACTCTCTTTAAAAAGGCATCTGCTCTCTCTACTGTGCCGCTTTGGTAGATCCGTGGGTCTGCATGCTCTGCCTTCTCGACCTCCACCAGCTCATAGGAACAGCCATTTTGGGCCAGACGATCTGCCAGATGTCTGCTGCCCTCCACGGGCACCACGTGATCAGCCTGTCCATGGATGATGAAAAAAGGCGGTGTCTTTTCATTTACATAGGAAAGCGCTGCGGCCCGGGAAGCCTCTTTGGGGTGCTTAGCCGGATCATAGCCAAGCAGCATATGCACCGGAGAAGGCTCCTCGCAATCTGTTTGCGTCTGCCTTTCTTCCGCGTTATCGACATTTTCTGCCTCTTCCTGTAAAAATGTAGAAGGACCGTAGAAATCCAATACCGCACAGACACGGCTGGATTGTTCCAAATTTTCCCCTTGGTCAAATCCCTTTTCCTCTCCGGTTACACCGGCCAGCGCAGCCAGATGGCCGCCGGCGGACTCGCCGCCCACCGCGATGCGATCCGGATCTATGTGCAATTCCTCTGCATGCGCCCGCAAGTAACGGATCGCCGACTTCACATCCTCGATCTGTGCCGGGAAATGTTTCGTGCTGGACATCCGATACTCTATGCCGGCAATGATATATCCTTTTCTTGCCAGCTGTATGAGAAAAGGCATATGGGCTGCCTTTTCCATGGTGATCCAGGCACCCCCGCAGATCCACACCAGTGCCGGATACTTCTCTCCTTCCTCGGGATGAAAAGGACAGATCAGATTCATTCGGAGGGGCTTATAATGGAATTGCGGAAACCAATAAGGCACATTGGCAAAGGTAATATCCTGCAGAATCGTTAAGGGTTCTTCCTTCTTTTCTATAGTCAGTTCTATTCTGGATTGGTTCATGCTTTCCTTTCTATGCCGCAGCTTGCCTGCGGCTGCGTGAGGAAAATTTCGCGCAGGCGAATTTTCCGATGCGATCTTGCATGGATGACGCTTGCGGCATCCATGCGGCTGACAGAAATGCTATCGAGCATTTCTGTCAGTCTTTCCTTTTTTTATGCCGCAGCTGGTCTGCGGTTTTTCTCATTTTCGTCTATAATCTTCTTTGATAAAACAACGAATCTGCGATGGAATAGCACGATTATGCTTGCCGGACAGGTCCTTCCTGGCAAAGAACAGAAATGTCACATTTCAGAACAGCATTGTTGCTTTCCTGCCGTCGGAGATCTGATAGGATAAAGGACATCAACGATGCATCGCCGTGCTCGGTGCATCACAAAGCAAGCGTAGAAAATGCCTTTCTACTCTTCCGGCATTTTCCGCGGGTTGTCGTTCCGTAAGACGGCATGATGATTTCATAGGTTTATATGGGAGGTAAACATGAAGAAAAAACTAGTCTCTATCCTTCTTGCCGCTGTGCTGGCAGGAACAATGGCGGGCTGCGGCTCTTCCGGCGGCTCCGGAGATTCTGCATCGGCAGATTCCGCCGCTTCTGCTGCAGATGCACAGACAGGAGAGGTATCCGATTATTTTGAGGAGACCCAGCACCTGGTGGTAGCTTATCCCACCTGGACCGGCGCTCCCAAGGATCTGGCTACCGTCACCGAAGAACTGAATAAGAAGTTATTGGAAAAGTACAACATCGAAGTGGAATTCCAGATCGGCGATTCCGGTTCCTACAACCAGAATCTGACGCTGCAGCTGGCAGGCGGTCAGCAGCTGGATATGATCAGCACCCTGTTCGTAGGCTACCCCACCCTGGTCAACCAGGGCTACCTGATGAACCTGGAAGAGGATAACCTGCTCCAGACTTACGGCAAGGAAATCATCGACACCCTCGGCTCCGACAATATCGATATGTGCCGGGTAGGCGGCGTACTCTACGGTCTTCCCAATTTGCGTGATTTCGCAGCAGGCAAGGGATGCATCGCAGTAGGAACCGAATACCTGGAAGGCATCGGCTATGAGTTTCCTGACACCGACGAAGAAATCCTGCAAATCACCGATGACGAACTCGAAGATATCTTTGCAAAACTTCACGAGACCTATCCGAATCTGGAAGTATATCGTCCTGCAGCCAACGATCTGACACAGCAGACCTCTCTGGATCTCCTCGGCAGCAACGCCTTCGGCGTTCTGGAAAACTACGGTGCTGAATTAAAGGTAGTGGACTGCTTCACCACTCAGGAATACAAGGATTTCTGCGCCAGAGTTTATAACTGGAATCAGAAAGGCTACATCAGCAAGGATGCTGCCACCGATACCACTGCTGTAGGCACCCTGGTAAAGAACGGCGTGCTGATGGCTTACGGCACAGGCGGCAAGCCGGGTTCCAAAGCACAGGAGTCTGCCGGCGACGGCCGTGACATGACCATCTTCCAGCTCAAGAAGGACTTCATCAGCTCCAACAGCGTCTCCAACTGGACATGGGCTATTCCGATCTCCTCCTCTAATCCCAAGGCTGCTATGGTGCTCATGAAAGCCTTCTACACCGATCCCGATATCGCTGATCTGGCTGTATACGGCATCGAGGGAACCCACTATGAGAAGGACAGCGACGGCCTGTTAGACACCTCTAAGGGAACCAATGCAGGCGATTACGGCACCATGCCCTGGCTGTATCCCAATGAATTCCTGACCACTCCCACCACCGGCAACCCCGTGGATCTGTGGGATAAGGTAAAGAAGTTCAACGAAGAAGCAGAAGTCTCCGCAGCAGCAGGCTTTGCCTTTGACTCCACCACCGTGGCTACGCAGCTGGCTGCCTGCACCAACGTCTACAACGAATATCAGAAACAGCTGGAATACGGCTTCTTAGATCCCGAAACCGGTCTTCAGGAAATCGACGACAAACTCATGGCTGCCGGCATGCAGGATATCATCGATGCCAAGCAGCAGCAGTTAGATGCCTGGGCTGCATCCAAGTAGGTAAATCTGTAAGCTGGCTGTCACAACAAGCGAATGTGCCATTCCCAGGCATGCAGAAAGGCATGTAGAAAGGCATCTAAAAAGACATGCAGAAAGGCATGTAAAAAGACATGCAGAAAGATATGCAGAAAGGCATGTAGAAAGACAAGCAGCGCATCTGTTAAAACAACAGAAAAATATAGAAACAAACTAATGAAAAAGAGGACCTCACGATACTGTGGGATCCTCTTTTCATTTATGATTTGTCGATTCTGATTCGCCAATTCGGATTCACCGATTCGGATTCGCTGCCATGCAGCATTCCTCTCGGTTTTCCTTCGGAAAATTTTAATACTTCTATCTATGAGGTTGGTGTCAAAGATACCTTTGCCCCATGATAACCGGATTGCTCCGCGCTTTGCGCTCCCGCGATTCTCCCCGGTCTATTCCTTATTCCTGCTTCCTGTACTCTCTGGGGGTCATACCCGTCATGCTTCTGAACTGTCTGGAAAAATAGGACACATTGTCAAAGCCGCAGGCAGCCGCCACTTCCCGAATGCTCAGCTTATTCTGGGCCAGCAGCACCTTTGCCCTCTCGATGCGCTCATGGATGATATAGTTAGTCAGAGAATATCCTGTCTCCTTTTTAAACAGGTGAGAGAGGTAATCCGAAGTAAAGTACACCGTATCCGCCAACAGTTCTCTGCTCATATTTTCAGAGAGATGCTCCTTGATGTAGCGCTTCACACTGGCTACTGCATTCTCCTCATTGGCAGCCGCTGCCATGCAGCTCTTATACTGCTCTATCGTCTGCAACGCCCAACTTTGCAGGGAATGAAAAGAACTACAGACCATCTCCGGAGACGCATCGATCACCTGGGTGCGGAAAAGAGAGAGGGCCTCCGGATTTTTTTCTCCCATTACCGAAAAGCACAGCTGCAGGAAACTGTAATAGAAAGATCTAAGGGACGCATCGGTTCCCTTTCCGTCCATTTTCATCTTCTGCAGAAACAGCGGCACCTCCCGGCACAGTTCCTGGGTCTTATTCTGCAGCAGGTATTCCCGATACTGCTCCACTGGTAAATGGATCTCCTGGGTGTCATAGTTTACCCGGAAGGTCTCCTGCAGGTCAAAGACATGATTTTCCAATGTCACATTCTGCTGCACAAAACCCAGCATTTCCCGGAATACCTGATCAAACTGATCCATCCTGCAGGGTTCCTTCGCCAGAAAGTAATTAAAGGAATTCCGGAAATGCACGGTGAAATCCTGAAAAGAATCCCGACATTTCTGCAATATTTTCTCCCGCCCCATGGATGCAGGCATCGGCAGGAAGTACAAAAATCCCTTCTTTCGGTATTGCACCACCGCCGGCAGCTCCTGGCTTTCATAAAAGTATTCTCTGGCAATATTTTTTAAGGTGAAATGGTAGAGGTTCTTTTCCAACTTCTGCTCATCCTGCATCACGCACTGTATGATCAAGGGCAGGAAGGTCCGCCCGGCCAGTTCCTCTTCCAGATTGCGGGTATGCAGGGCGATTTGGATATCTCTCTGCTCTCCGGCGATGGCTCCCTCTGCCAGCTCCTCCCAAAACTGTTCGTACAGATAATGTCTGCTGTCCTGCCAATACCCGGCCTTCTCCCGGTTGCGTCTGTCTGCATCCTGTTTTTGATAGATTTCCACCGCCCGGTAGATAGACGTCATCAACTGCTCCGTATCCACGGGTTTCAGCAGATAATCGATACTGGCCAGTCGCATGGCTGTGGTGACGTAGTCAAAATTGGAAAAGGCGGTCAAAAATATACATACCGTGTCCTTCTGCCTGCGGCGCATCTCCTCTAACAGGGACAGACCGCTGCCGCCGGGCATCTCTATGTCGCTGATGATCACCGCCGCCTCATTTTCCTCCAGATATTCCAGTGCCTGCTTCATACTGTAGGCACAGTGTATATCCTCAAACATATCTGTATTTTCCAGCACCTTCTTCCGTGTGCTCTGGGCACTGTAATATTCATCGTCTACAATCAGCAGGTTCATTTTTACCTCTTTATGCCGCAGCTTGTCTGTGGCTACGTGAGGAGAATTTCGCGAAGGCGAATTCTCCGATACGGTTTGTGCCTGGCATTTCTTCCAAACTTTTCCTCTATACTTGCTTTTGTAAAAACGGAATCCAGAACTGCATCTGTGCGCCGCCCTCGGGTCTGTTGCTGTAGTCAAAATCCGCATGGCCGAACACCAGCCTTGTGCGCTGCATCACATTGGCCACCCCTATGGCGGAGGTAGGCGTCTCTTCCACGGAAATCTTTGCCAGTGTCCGGAATTTTTCCAGGATGTCCGCCGAATAGCCGGTACCGGAATCCCATATTTTCCCCCGGATTCCTCTTTCCCCCTCATGATCCTCTTCCCTGATCTCTATGCAGATCTGCATTTTTTCTCCCGGCACCACTGCATGCCTGATGGTATTTTCCACGAAATTCAGGAAAATAAGCGGCACCACGAGCACGTCCTTAAGGCTCTCCGGGCAATGGATCTCCAACTGCAGGCTGTCAGGATAGCGGATATTGGAAAGGCGGATGTAATTGGTCAGCAGCTCCAGTTCTTCTCCCAGCCGCACCGTCTGGCCGGAGGAAAGCACATAACGCAGGTGCGTACTCAATTCCTTCAATAATTCTCTGGCCAGCGCAGTCTCATCGAACTCTGTCAGCTGACAGGCCGTATTCAGGCAATTGATCATAAAATGGGGCGTGATCTGCTGCTTCAGATACTGGGTTTCCAGCTTTTCCCTGGCCAACTGCTGTTCGTAAGCATCGATCTTTAAATCCTTGATCTCTGTCACCATCAGGTTAAAATTCCGAGCGATGGAGGAAAACTCCGGGCTCTGGCTGTGCACGGCGATACGCTGCTCCAAATTGCCGGCACCCACTTCCTGCAGCGCATTATTGATCGTGGTGATCGGCTGCAGCACATTTCTCCTGATCATGCTGTACAAAATCAGCCAGATCAGGAAGATCATGCCCGCGATAACGAAAATGCCGGTCCGCAGAGACGCCGTCACATCATTGATCTCTGTATAGGGGATAAACTCCGCCAATAAATACCGGCAGGATGAAAGAGGCTTATATACCACCAGATAACGAACTCCCTCCAGATTTTCTATGACATAGGAAGTTCCCTCTTTTTCCATGGTAAGCTGCAGAGGGGCAAGATCATCCCAAAGGCTCTCTCCTTCGCTGCCAAGAAGTGTGGAGAAACGCTGCTCTTTTCCACGCTTCTGCGAAATCTGCAGCAGGTTATCCACATTTAAAAAGGCCCCTGTGTATTCTCTGCCGTTTTTCAACACCCGCATCAGATACCATGCATCGTCGATCTGTGTCAGCTGCCAGGTCACTTTCCCCCGGTACGCTGCGCCTTCCTCCTGCATTTCCCCAACGACGCTGCGCACAGCAGCCTTGGCAAGGGCATAGTCAATGCTCTCACTGGCTCCCACGATAAAAGTATCTGTCCCCGGCAGATAGTCGAAAAACATCCCTGCCTCATAGTTATACACCCCGTTGGATAATTCCAAACTCATGGAGGAGACTGCGCTGTACCATTCCCGTTCATCCTCGCGCAGATAGTTTAGTTCCGTAAAGGTGCTGTTCTGTGTCATCAATGTATAGAAATAGCCGTCAATCCGGTTCATCTGTTCATCCATCTGTTCCTGCTGCAGGGAGACGATGACTTCTGTATTCTGATAGATATTGCGCGTCACAAAACGGATAGCCAGCACATTGCCGGCCCCAAAGACCACCAGCAGCACCAGTAAAAGTGCCACCAGTGAAATAGTCATAGATTTGCGTAAAGACAGTTTCATTGCTACCCCTTTAGAATTCGCAAAAGCGAGTCCAAATTTATTCCCCCATGTATAAGTGCCGCCCGGCCATGCACCGGGGCGTGACAGATGTCTCGCACCATGCACTTTGCACCGTTTTGCTATGGTTTGCCTCTCGTCTTCGGATGGCCGGCCCTTAACTCGCATCCCCGCCTGATGCGGGGATGCTCAGACAGGCGGGCCTATCTGACGCGCTCTGAAAGCGCGTCAGATACCATCCTGCGGCTTCGATGCAAACCTAAGCAAAACTGGCGCGCAGTGCAAAGGATGCGAGCCATTCTGCCGCGCCCCAGTGCATTACATTTTGCCAAAACATAACAGATGCGTGAACCATAATAACAGTATAACTTCCCTGCCCTATCCATACAAGAAAGGGTTTGACGAATCCGCCTCGATTATTCTATAATGAGAAGCGGTCTGCGGGAATTTCCACAGAGACTGGAGACGTATCGAAGCGGTCATAACGGGGCGCACTCGAAATGCGTTTGGCCTCCGGGCCACGAGGGTTCGAATCCCTCCGTCTCCGTGTATAAAAGGGGGCAGTGTGTATGCTTTGCATACACACTGCCCCTTTTATACACATCAAGCCGAATGATTTCGAAGCAGCAAAGCCGCTTCGAAAGGATACGCCGTTTGCGTTCTGCACAGACTGCAACTCCACTGCAATGTATCTGAAAATAGCTGACAGATCAGTCTGTGCATTTTCAGTCAGAACGATTGAATAATTCATACGCCGAATTCCTTACGGACATTTGCAAACGCCCGCTCCATAGGAACCGTACGGACAAGCGCACTACATTATCACAATTTTTCAATCTCCTCTATCGCATAGAGCGGCAGATTCATAAGCCATTCCTCTTTTTTGTAATCCGCCATAGAAGTGCGCACAGAAACCTCCGGTTTATACTTTTCCTGATATACCTTTAGGCTTTTGGCCCGAAGATTCACTTCTACCTTCACCTCTACCGGTATTATTTTTTCACCGGTATCCACCAAAAATTTTTCACAAAAGTATTTAAGTGAACTAAGTGCTCTCGGAACCTCCTGTACCTCATCACAAATCAACAAAGGTTTGCCACACTGTTACAAAAATTACAACGAACTTTTGTTGGTCGAGCACACTTTTTACAACGATTTTTTGTGGTATACAACATTTTTTACAGCGAACTTTTTTCACTGGCTGAATTCATTGGCTGGATTATAGATGAACTTTTCCTCAAAAAAAGCAGCCATTATGGCTGCTTTTTCAAACTAAAATTCCAGCTCTTTCTTTCTGAATACAGCCACCGTGATCAGGTACGCCCCCACCAGATAGATCAGGATGCCTGCGAGGGCTCCGAAGTTAAATTTCCCGAGGATCAGATTGGATTTAAACAGGCCGCAGATGGTTCCGTAACAGTAATCCCTGAAATGCAGTGTTACGACCAGTTTAAAGGAGGGGCTCATGCTCAAAAAGCTCCACAGATAGCTGATAGGATCAAGTGCTACGATCACATAGATCAGTGCGGCAAGTCCTGCATTCTGCAAAAGGAACAGGAAGATGGAGGTAATGGCTGTGTAGATCAGCTTTTCCACCACGGTCATCACGAAGGTGACCGCCAGCTCATAAGCCTGGGTTCCATTCATGTGAATGCCTGTGGCGAGGCCAAAGAGCAGGGAAAGTACACAGAGGATCACCAGACTCATGATGTCCATGATGCCTGCCTCCAGGAATTTGGCCAGCACCACCTTGGGACGGCTCAGTCCCCGGCCGATGGCCATCTGCATGACCTTGGCCTTAAAGTCAGATGCAAAGACAAACATGAATTCTATCAGACATATCACCATTCCTAAAATGGTGATGCAAGCGGAAAAGCTGGTAATAAAAGACACCGAATTCCACACTGTGCTTCTGCTGGAGTATATAAGATAGCACATGGCAGCGATGTAAGTCAGAATCAGCAGTATGATTCTGGGAACCCGGCGGATCAGCCGGCTGATATCTGCTAAAATATAATTCTTCATGCATTTTCTCCTCCCACCAGATTGAAGTAGAAATCCTCCAGACTTCCGGTTTCCTGCACGGCGTTCAGGATTTCAATGCCTGCTTCTGTCAGCACCTGTCTGGCTCTGTCCAGGTCCTCTACATGAATACGCACTGCCTTCTGACTTAGGAGCAGATCCTCCTGGGTGATGACCTTGGCCACGGTTCCCCCGTTGACAATACCGAACCTGTCTGCTGTATGCTGCAGTTCTCCCAGAATGTGCGAGGAGACAATGACAGTCATGCCGAATTCGCTGTTCAGCCGCTTGATCAGTGCCCGCACATCTGCGATTCCCTGCGGATCCAGGCCGTTCGTGGGCTCATCCAGAATCATGAGCTCCGGATTTCCCATCATGGCATTGGCGATTCCAAGGCGCTGCTTCATGCCCAGAGAGAAATTCTTCACCGGTTTTTTCACACCATCCAATTCCACGATTTTTAACACTCTGTCAATTTCCCCGGGATCCTTGATCCCCTTCATGCGCCGGAAATAATCCAGATTCTGATGCGCGGTCATGTAATCGAAATAATTTTCACCGATCAAAAAACCGATCCTGCCCCGTCCTGCAGAGAGGTCCTGGCTGCCAAAGAGCTCCATGGAGCCCGCCTGATACTCTGACAATCCCAGAATCACCTTGAATAACGTGGTCTTACCCGCACCGTTTTTGCCGATCAATCCAAAAAGATCCCCCTTGCGGATCTCCAGATTCACGTCCGTAAGCACCTTATGCTTACCATATGCTTTTTCTATCCCCTTTAGGGATATAACTGTCTCACTCATAGTTTCCTTCCTATACCGCAGCCTGCCTGCGGTAACACGAGGCGAAATTCGCGCCGACGATTTCTCCGATGTGATTATGCCGCAGGCAAGCTGCGGCAGCGCAGTTTATCTGCGACAGCGCAGCTTATCTGCGGCAGCACATTTACTTTACCAGACCGATATTCGATCCTTCTGTGCCAGATACATTCCGTCACCCGGCTGTATCTGATACGTGTCCAGAAATTCCTGGAATTGCTGCAGGGTCACATTGACACGCAGGAACATCAGAGGATGCGTATCCATGGTGAGGTACATACACTCTCTCACATATCTTTGCTGCTCAAACCACAGATTGGCGTAGCTGCGGAAGAATTTGTCGTAATCAAAATCATCCTGCTTCTTTGCCGCCATCAACGCTGCCTTTACACCTGCCATATCGGCAATAGCCTCGCCGGCCACCAGTTTTCCTTTGTAGGTGCCTGCATTCTGGGGAACAGGAGAAAGAGCATCATAATACTGTTCCAGCTTTCTCGCCCGCATCTCAAACTGTTCCTGATCTTCTGTCGTCCACCAGTTTACTGCCAGGCCATCCTTATCGTATATATACCCATTGGTATCAAAGCCATGGCTGATTTCATGACCGATCACAGCACCGATGCGGCCCAGATTATATTCCAGAGATTCCTCCGGATCATAGACACCCTCAGAAGCTACAAAGCCGGCGCAGATATTGATGGTATTCTCCCCCGGCACATAAAATGCATTGCAGGTGGAAGTAGGAAGGTAGGTGGTATCCCAGGTACTCTGATCCATTGGCTTGTTAATAAAAGACGCCATCTGCTGCTGCCGAAAGGCCTTGAGTTTTCCCCTTGCCTCCAACAGGGAACTGCAGTCTGAGAAATCCAGAGAAGAGAAGTCGGTCATCTGATCCGGATAAAGCACATGCAGCCCTATGTTCTCCAGCTTCTCCACTGCCTTCTGACGAGTTTCCTCTGCCATCCAGTCTGCCTGTTCCAGCACATCCCGGAATCCTTCGATCATCCTATTGGTCAGAGACAGCAAATCCTCTTTCATCCGGGCCGTGCAATAATGTCCGACATAGATCTCATCCAGCACATCCCGCAGATCTGTGACTATATATGTGGAATAGATCGTATCGCTGACCTTGATCTCACTTTTTCCTTCATCGGTACTGTCTGTACCCTGGTCATCTTCCTGACTGTCTTCCAGCGTTATCTGCTGCTCTTTACTCACCATTGCCTGCGATTTCTCCAGCAGTGTCTCATCCAGCACATCCGCGCTCTGCAAAACCAGCTGCACCAGCAGATAATCCTTCATGTTTTCCAGATTTTTGTCCGTGTAAAGACGGCCTACATTTTTGACCTGATCCGGCTCCTCCACCGTAAAGGTGTTTGATTTTGCATATCCCGCTGCCCTCAGAAATTCCGCAATAGGATAATTGCCGGCCAGTGCCTCTAACTGCTCCAGATCATAGACCTGATCAGCCTCCTCCACATTGATGAGCTCCCGATCACTCTCGCCTTCCAGGATCGTCGGTATATGCTCGGAAAGATTGATTTCAAAAGCATAGCATCCCTGCAGAATGCGCCGAATTTCCTTATCGGAGAAACCCAGTTTGGCAAGGGCATACTGCACCATGTCCTCTGACTTTTCCTTCTGGCTGATGGAAATGTCCTTATAACCGTCTGCCCATTCTCCCATGGTAAGGGGTGCCTTGGCGGTTATGTAGACTGTATATTCCCGGGCATCCTCCTCATTCCTGGCTCTGGTTACTGACAAGGGAAGAAGGGATATCCCCGCCACATTCCTTTTGCCGATATCCGCCAGATAATCCGTAAGTTCCTGCAGGGAGGAAATATTCTGAATTTCCTCTGCATGCTTCCGAAGGGGTTCCATACCCTGTGCATTTCTGGTCTCTGCATCCGCCGCCAGGTCGTAATAATCTTTTACCAGCTTCTGCAAATGCAGGAGCTGCTCCTCACTCATGACCGCTGTGTCCAGTCCGCTGGTATCCTCCGGCGACATACGCATCAGCGCATCCATTCGTTCTTCCAGCACATCATCACTGTCCAGAATCGTGCCGATGGTTTCTCTTGACCCCTCTTCGATTTCGGAAATGTCAGCGCCCAAAATCAGTTCCCGATTGGCCGCCGCTGCGAAGTCATCCTCCAGACGGATCTGTGTGTTTTCATCTATACTGCCGATAATGTCGGTATTGACCCACTTGGAATCCTCGGACATGGTCTCACCCGGTGTGAGCCGGATGGAAGATTCCGCCATATCGTTGAGGGTCTCTGTCAAGGCTGCCTCACTGCAGCCGCACAATGCCAGGGCTGCCGCGGTCAGCCCTGCCGCCAACCGGAATGTTCTTTTTCTCTTATGCAAAATTTGCTCCATTCTACCTGTCTGATACCAACGTCAAAAATTTCAAACCGCATGCAATGCCAGCTTGCTTTGCATGCGGTGATTGGCCCTTGAAACCCACGCAGTGACCCGGTATCATCTATTTTCTTCTATAACGCAAAGTCCCCAGCCGGGCAGCTCCAGCTGCTGTCCCTTTTGTATGGCTTCGCCGGTGCAAAGTGACCTTCCCTCTGCCTGCTCATAGCAACACTGTCTGGTTTTCCCGGAGTAGTTGAAATAGTAGTGAACCTGTTTTCCATAGCGATTGGTGCCGGATTTGATGATTACAGGGAACTGCTCGGAAGGCTTTTCCATGCCGCTTTCCGCAAGCAATCTGTCAATCACCAGCGCTAAGGTAGCTTCCTCTGTCATGCAGCCCAGATACAGTGCTTTTCCTTTTCCGTAGCTGTTCTCTGTGATGGCCGCATATTTGCCCCAGTTATCATGGTCGTAATGCGCCAGCACCTCTGCCCCCTGAGGGATGAGAAGCTCCATGAAATTGATCGCTTCGCCTTTTCCATCCTGATTTTCGTGATCATTCTCGTAAAGACTGCCTTCCAGGCCCACCTGCACCGGCAGAGTGAACTGATGATAGCAGATGCCGAAGACCTCCTGCAGGCCGTGGGGTGCGCCGTCGTGATATACCTTTACGTTTTCGTCTGCAAAACCGGTCTTAAAGGTAGCTGCCAGAGTGCCGCCCTCTTCCACGTACTTTCTAAGTCGTCCCGCCGTCTCCTCGGACATGCAGTACATAGCCGGCAGGAAGATCAGGGAATACTCCTGCAGATTCTCTGTCTCCGGCCAGATGATGTCGCATTCCACATTCATCTTATAAAGCGTGTCGTAGATCCAGCGCACCACGTCGTTATAGGCGATGCCCTGATAGCCTGTCACCATGCTCTTTGCCGTCATCTGGATGGGAAACCACTGCAGTGCCGTCAGGGATTCATTGCTGACCATGATGGCCACTTTATTCTTTTTCTCCAGATCTACGATATGATCGCCGAAACGCTGGAGCTCATTTCCCACCACGCAAGCTTCCTTATAAGTCGCATTTTCCTGAAAATCGTGGCTCAAGAGCCCCTTCCAATAGGTCTCCGCTGCATTGTGGATGGAGTGCCAATGCCAGTATTCCACGCAGTTGGCGCCGGAGGCAAAGTGACTGTACGCTCCCAGGCGAAGCTGTCCGTCATAGGGTGTCCAGTCCGGGAAGCCCTGGGCCTCGGTCTCCAATACCAGATAATTGTCCCGCTTAAGGCTTCTGGTCACATCGCCCCCGAAAGCGATCTCCGCACCGGTGAGGCCGTCCTGGTTGGGATAATAGATATCACAGCCCGCCACTGTCACCGCCTTCGCAGCGTGGAGCTGATTCACCCCCGGCTGGACGCCGTAGGAGTAGCCTCTCCACTCAAAGTCGAAATTCTGGGTCAGGAACTGGTCCTCTCTCTTGTATTCTCCCACAATATCCGCCTGCCACTGCAGGAAATGATCCACCAATGTCCTCTGGAATTTTTCAAATTCCGCGCCGAGACTGCCGTTGATGGTTCCCCGCACATCAGGAAAATCCGCCCAGTCATCCACCCGGTTGCTCCAGTAGTCCAGACCGAAAGCCGCGTTCATGGCATCGGTACTGCCATCAAACTTTTCTTTCAAGTACTCCACAAAGGCCTGCTGCACATTTTCACCGGCTGTGCCGTAATATTTGGTTTCATTGTCCAGCTGGAAACCGATGACGCATTTCCTGTGAGCGGTGACCTTCATCAGCTCTCTGATGACTCTCTCGCAGTGGAAAAGATAATCCGGATCGGTGATGTCCATGATCTGTCTGGGACCGTACAGTCCTCTTCCCGCCTTCGTCACCGCCAGCACATTGGGGTGCTTCTTTACCAGCCAGGCCGGCACGGCGTAGCTGGGGGTACCGATGATCACATGGATTCCCGCCTCCTCCATGGCATCCATCACTCTGGTGACATGGGAAAAGTCAAAGACGCCGTCGGCAAGCTCGCAGGTACTCCAGGTGGATTCCGCAATTCGTACCAGATCGATTCCTGCCTTTTTCATCATTCTCACATCTTCCTGCAGACGATCGCAGGGCATATACTCGTCATAATAAGCTACACCATACAATGGTTTGTTTAAATTTGCTGCCTTCATAACCCCATCTCCTTCTTATCTTTGCTTTCGTGCCGAATCTGAATCGTTGCTCCGAATGTATTAAATTGAGAACATTCTGTACTATTTTAACATAAAACACAGCAGATGTTATGGTCCGATAATGTTACCCTTTTTATACGCTTCCCTTTATATACTTAGCTCAACAAAAAACAAACACCACAATCTAAACAAATGAAATACAATACTTACAGAAAGGAGATAAAGCATGGCATTCTTAACCGTATGTCTTCTGATTGTCGGCTCCTGCGGCGGCGCTGTGGGTCTTGGCTATCTGAACAGAAAATACTGGACCCCGAACAAGTAAAGTAACTAGTAAAGTAACAGGTAAAAAAATATTCGACTTTGTCGCAAAAAACCTTCCGTGATGCAGACTTTCACGGAAGGTTTTTATTTGTTTTTATTTCTTTTTGTTCTGTATGGTTATTCTGCAAAATTATATGCACACCAGGGAAGCAGCTATTTCTGTTCTTTCTTACTGCTTCTCATGTTCGTATTCCGTCATTACTTCTTTTAAGTGCGCCGTCAGCTTGGTGTTTTCCCCGTAATCTACCGGACAGTCAATGATGCACACCTTTTCCTCTTTTGCAACGGCCCCTGTGTGATTTTCACACATCACCTTTCAATTTCAGTAAGAAAAATAGATACTTTTTCCTGCCATCAATTCTATGCGGTCCATTCATGGTATTCTATTGCGATGTCTGTAAGCTTGTTGCTACTCTTCCTTATAAATTCGTATGCAGTTACTCTCCAGAGTGTAGATAGACTTGCGGACATTTTTCAAAGAAGGAATTTGTCTTCTGACCTTATCAATTAAGGCCGTGTCAATCTGTGCATATACCAGTTGCTCCTCATCACTGGCCATAGCAATCACATTCCCCCAGGGATCAATGACCATAGATTTTCCATAAGCCATAAACTCCGGCTTCTGGCCTATTTGTCCGGGAGCTGCAATGTAGCAGGTATTCTCAATCGCTCTGGCACGCAGTAAAGCCATCCAGTGATCTTTTCCGGTGTTCATGGTAAAATCTGCCGGCACAAAAATCACCTGCGCATCATTTTGCGCCATCAATTTAAATATTTCCGGGAAACGCATGTCATAGCAAATAGCAAATCCGAAATTACCGAGCCTGGTTTTGCTGACAACAATCTCATTACCCGCACTGGTCTCCTCTGATTCCTTGTAGCTGGGGCCATCATCCATATCGATATCAAACATATGGAGTTTACTGTACTTACCTATGATTTTCCCTTCCTTATTCCACAAGAAGCTGGTGTTATAAGGTGTTCCGCCCTCTCTCTTCTGGGTGATGCTGCCGCAGTGAATATAAATCTGATATTTCTCTGCCCAATTGGAGAAGGCATCTGTGACCGGCCCCGGCACCTGCTGTGCATTGCCGGGATAATCAGTTCCTAAATACACCGCATTCTCCGGAAATGCAATGATCTCTGCACCACCTCCTGCAGCTTCCTGTATCATCTCTTCGATTTTCTGCAGATTCTTCCCGATATCATCACCTGAATTGATCTGTGCAAGCGCAATTCTAAATTTCAAACAGCTCTCCCCTCCCCTCGCATTGACTGCAACCGCAGTCCTATACAAGTTTTTTCTTTTTAGTATAGACTGCCATTACAATCCAACAATAGGCATTTACCACAAAAAAGATCCATAGCACGATATTCCTTCGAACAGAATTTAGATAGCAGCAATTCTATTCTTCAAAATCTCATACTATGGATCATTTTTACCTCAATATGCAGTGCTTCCTTGGCATCTGTAAAACAGGCTTGGCCGCGAAAATCAATAGATTGATTTACATCCTTCAGATCTAATTTTCTTCTCCCAGCACCATGCCCAATCTTTCGACATCCTCCATTCTTGTGGCCCAGCTTGTGGCGAAACGGATGATTGTATGAGAGGCATCGTACTTTTCCCAAAAACCAAATTCTACTTTCTCTGCCAACTGTTCCATCGCACTATTCTCCATGACGCAGAAAACCTGATTGGTTGGGGAATCAAAGCACAATACATAGCCTTTTTGAGAAAGTATCTGTCTGATTCGATCCGCCGCTTGCATTGCCGGTATTCCGATTCTTTCATACAAATGATCTGCAAATAATTCATCGAACTGAATTCCGAGCAGCCGCCCCTTGGCAAGCAATGCGCCATGCTGCTTAATGATCGTGAAAAAGTGCGGAATCGTCCCGGCCTTTGGGATGACCACGGCTTCGCCAAACAAGGCCCCGCATTTGGTTCCGCCGATATAAAATACATCGCATAATGCAGCAAGGTCTGCCAATGTAAGATTATTTTGGGGGCAAGCCAGTGCATAAGCCAGACGCGCCCCATCCAGATAAAGAGGGATTTGATGCGCACGACATAGGGAACTGATTTCCGATAATTCTTCCCGCGAATACAACGTGCCGTATTCTGTCGGATGTGAAAGATAGACTATGCCGGGCATGACCATGTGGTCGTGGTTCGCATCATTTTGATACGCATTCAATAGCGCTTCGATTTGACCGGCACTAATTTTCCCGTTATGATGCGGCAATGTCAGCACTTTATGCCCGCCAAATTCGATTGCGCCGGCTTCGTGTACGCTGATGTGTCCGGTATCCGCAGCGATCACACCTTGATAGCTTTTCAGCAGAGCATCAATGACTGTGGCATTTGTCTGCGTTCCACCTACCAGAAAGAACACCTCTGCAGCCGGAGCGCCGCAGGCCTCGCGGATTTTGGCTTTGGCCGATTCGCAATAGCTGTCCATCCCGTATCCCGGAGTTTTCAAGAGATTTGTTTCTGTAAGCCGTTGAAGAATTTGCGGGTGCGCCCCTTCCATATAATCACTTGAAAGCGATAAGACATCGCACATAATATTCACCCTTTCCATTTGAAATCTGTGATTGATAGGTTTGCCGTAATTATAAAATACACTCACCCATGATACAAATGGCAATTTTTTATCTCTAACCTGATAACAGGAAAATCAGGTAACCCGAAAGACGAAGTTGGATTCCCATGGAAGAACTGCTGAAACAGGAAACGACGTGACCAAAGCCACGCCGTTTCCTGAAAACATACGATATTACTTTCTTATAATCCCGGACCATTCCTACAGAGGAATTTGGGGCCATTCCAACAGATCTATTCTCTGTTCATTCAATTCTCAATCAACCACAATACTTGTTGATGTAAAAACATGCAGCTGCTAAAACAGATGCAAAGCCTACGCCTGACCAAAAAATAACCATAAGTTTTCTCCTTTCTTCCGGTGTACTTACCGGATACGTTTTTTTATTTGTTTTTCGTCACTTCCTTGTGACTTGGTTTTGTTTTGTTGAACTGATTGTAATAAATCCGATGTATCAATACCGTAACAAACGGACAGGCCCTCTGCTAATCCTGCAGGGAGCCTGTCCGTTCCAAGTTTCTTAGGAAAACGCGGCGCAAAGCGTTTCCCTCGCCATATTTACTATCTGTGCTGCAAAGCAGCCAAATCTCTTGCCACTCCCTGGCACAGTGTATTTTTATACACTGTGCCGCCTTTCATAATCAGACGAAGGTGATTCGTATCCGCCAGAATTGCGGCGCTTTTTGTCGGATCTTCATCCACCAGGAGCAGATCCGCATAGGAACCCGCTTCCAACACACCGATTTTTCCTTTCGGATAGGGATTCTGATAGGTCGTGAGGCCGAACACCTCGTTTGCGTTTCCTGTCAACGCCCGCAGTGTCCGCATCGTGCCAAACCTTTTTTCATAATACCGGATATCCTCACTCTGCTCCACCTGATAATCCGGTCCCATAATCATCATGTCCGTTCCGAACAGAAGCCGGATATCCTCATGCCGGTTTAGTATTTCGGTAGCCCTTTCCTCTGCCCGGCATATCATTTCATCCTTGGGCGGCATATTCTCTGCGCCGATCATATCCTCATACTTTTTAAACTGCGGCATGGGGTTTAAAAAGGCACCTGCCGCTGCCACATGCTCTGCCGCCTCCTCATTGATCAGATGTGCGTGCTCAAGGCTCTTTACACCTGCCCCCAGCGCACGCAGAATTGACTTCGGTGTATACAGATGTGCCATGACATAGGTGCCGTAATCTGCTGCCACATCACAGGCTGCTTTCATCTCCTCTGCCGTAAACTGCACCGTCTCGATCGGATCGCAGGCAGACATACAGCCGCCGCCCGCCATCAGCTTGATATGGGACGCACCACGATAAAACTGCTCACGCACCGCCCGAATGATCTCCGGCACACCATCCGCCAAAACAGTCCTGGCCGGATGTCTGTACTGGATATCGCGATATGCATGCGCTTCCATGGAATCCCCATGTCCGCATGTCTGACTGATGTAGGCACCGCAGGGATAAATGCGCGGCCCCGGGAGCACCTTCTCGTCAAAGGCAAGCTTCAGGCCCTCACTTACACTTCCCGCATCGCGGAATGTGGTAAATCCGGACATCAACGCATCCCTGCACTTGGCAACGGTCAGAACAGTGGCATAGTCAACCGGAAAGTCTCCTTTCACCCACAGACACCCCATATGAACATGGGCATCTGTCATTCCCGGCATTGCCACCATCCCTACGGCGTCAAATACCTCGTCAAAATTTTCCTCTGATACCTCGTCTGCAGTAATCTCTGTCACAAGGTCGTCTGCAATAATCAGTTTCTGTCCATATGTCAGATTACCGCTATGCCCATCAAACACCGCTGCATTTTTGATCAGTTTTTTCCTGTGTTTTTCCATCTCGTATCCTCTGTGGTATCGCGTGGTATCCTGCCCACTGTACGATTTATGAAAATCTGTCCCGCACCAGCTCCGCCAGCAGCTTTGCCGTCATATCC
The DNA here is from genome assembly GCA_963593905.1 of bacterium. Classification (GTDB taxonomy): domain Bacteria; phylum Bacillota; class Clostridia; order Lachnospirales; family Lachnospiraceae; genus CAG-791. The sequence goes on from CAVBBL010000030.1 coordinate 29,361, forward strand.
ACGCCCAGCGCCGCACTGTTAACCATCAGGTCCATATGGTTCATATCGTTCGGCAGATAGCCTGCGTATCTCATGTGGTAAGCGTCCCTCGCCTTATCCACATCCCGGATCATACGCTTTGCCGCCTTTGTATCCATTCCCAGATCATTGACGCAGTTAACAATGCGGTCCTCATACGGCGCATAGATGAAAATTTTAATCAGTTGGTCATAGTCCTCCAGGATCGCGTCCGCACACCTGCCCACGATGATACAGGATTCCTTTGCTGCAAGCTTTTTGATCATCTCGCTTTCTGTCTTAAACAGGGCATCCTGCGTCGCTGTGGTGCCGCTGCCCAGCGGAAAGCTCATAAACAGGTACTTTGCAGACTCCTCCAGACCACTTGCCTCCTCCAATGGAATGTTGTGAACCCTGGATGCCTCCTCCACAATATCCCTGTCATAGCATTCAATTTCCAAAAGCTCTGCCAGCTTCTTCGCAATGGGTCTTCCCAAACTTCCGAATTGTCTTGAAATGGATATCACATATCTTTGCATATCTTGCCTTCCTCTCCGTGTTCGCACGCTGCTATGACTCTTCCTTCAAAATACGTTTCAGGAATTTTCTGGTTGCCTCCTCCTTCGGATGATCGAAAATCTCCTCCGGGGTTCCTTTTTCCACAACCACGCCCTCTGCCATAAAAATAACCTGACTGGCCACTTCTCTTGCAAACTGCATTTCGTGGGTCACCACAATCATCGTGACGCCCTGTTTTGCAAACTGTTTCATAACATTTAACACTTCGCCCACCAGCTCCGGATCCAGCGCTGATGTCGGCTCATCGAAAAGAATCACCTCCGGATTGGCCGCCATTGCCCGGGCAATACCGACACGCTGCTGCATGCCGCCGGACAACTGTGCCGGATAATAATCATATTTCCCGGCAAGACCAACCTTGTCCAAAAGCTCTTTTCCGATCTTCTCTGCCTCTTCCTTTTTCATGTGGCGTCCCACAGTAAGTCCCAGTGTCACATTGGAAAGAACCGTCTTGTTCACGAAAAGGTTGTAATTCTGAAAAACAAAGGAGGTATTTCTCCGGATCTCCAGTTTTTCCCTGTTCTTTACATTTTTCAGATCATATTTTCTCCCATTTAAGACCATCGAGCCCTCATCCGGTTTTTCCAGAAGATTCAGACAGCGCAAAAAGGTGGTCTTGCCGGAACCGCTTGGCCCGAGTATGACAATGACGTCTCCTTTCTGTACATCCAGGTCGATTCCTCGCAGAATCACGTTATCTCCAAAAACCTTTTTTACATTTCTCACTTCCAATACTGCCATAGCTCTGTTTCCTTCCTGTCACAAGGGTGTGCGGTGCCATACTGACTCTTAGCCTCTTATCCTGCCAGCGTCTTGACACTCTTTGAAAATCTTCGCTCCACATAGTGGCTCACTCGCTCTAACACAATTCCGATGCCCCAGAATACCAGCGCCGCTGCCACATAAGCCTCCAGGTAGGAATAAGCCGAGCTTGCTGCATTGATGGAATCCGTCAAAATATCCGACACGCCGATAACAGATACCAGCGCTGTTCCCTTTACCAGCGCTAAGATGTCATTGGTGAGCGGCGGAATGACGGCCCGCACTGCCTGCGGCACGATTATGTGAAAAAATGTCTGCGCTTTTGTCAATCCTGCCGCATATCCTGCCTCATACTGTCCCTTCTCCACGGAGATCAAACCACTTCTTATAATTTCCGAAATGCTGGCAAGGCTGCAGAACACCAGGGCTGCAATCGCCACATACATCAGACTGACATCCTTGATCGTCTTCTGGGAATGAAAAAAAGCGGCAACATTGGCAAATTCTGTGGTCCAGATCAGATAAAAGATCAGGAGCACCAGGTTCATCGGGAAGGCCTTGCTCAAAGCCATAAGGACATCCATGATCGGCTTGAGCACCGGCACCTTATAAACTCTCACCATGGCAATCAGCGTTCCTAAAACGATACAGATGACCAGCGTAACGCCGCTCATCATCAGATTGAGCGGAATCGCCTCGATTGCCGCTTTCAGGCAATTCCATAACAGATTTTCTTTTATCATAATTACCTCTTTATGCCGCAGTTTACTGCGGCAGCACGAGGAGAATTTCGCGCAGGCGAATTCTCCGATGTAATCTTGCATTGATGACGTTTACGGCATCAATGCGGTTTGAAAGAAATGCTATCGA
>CAVBBL010000031.1:0-28546 GCA_963593905.1 bacterium
TTTATCAGGCTTATAAAATCAGATTAATGAGTTGAAACGCTTACGCTGATTTTTTAGAATAGAGGAGAGCATTGTGAAAAGATTTAGTATTGCATGAAATAATCGACAAGTTAAATCCGGACCTTCGCTCTATTGAATCATTTGATGGCAAGAAGAGTATGAATGCCAAGAGCCTGTAATATATCATGGACCATTTTACGGTCACCGCATTTTGAGACTTTATGAGGCAAATCGGCGCATTTCGCCGCAAATTAAGGAGTAAAAATAAGATGATAAAAGTACTATTCGTTTGCCACGGCAATATCTGCCGTTCTACTATGGCAGAATATATGTTTAAAGAGATGGTGCGGCGCTGCGGAAGGGAGAATGCTTTTGTGATCGATTCTGCAGCAACCAGCACAGAGGAAATCGGCAATGGTGTGCACTATGGGACCAGAGAAAAGCTAAAAAGAGAGGGCATCCCTTGTGGGGATCACAGGGCACGGCAGATGACGAAAAGAGATTATCGGGAATATGATTACCTTCTCGGCATGGACAGTGCCAATATACGGAATATGACCAGGATAGCAGGAGGTGATCCGGAGAAAAAGATCTGCCGTGTGCTGGATTATACAGAGAATCCACGGGATATCGCAGATCCCTGGTATACGGGCAATTTTGACGATACTTTTGAAGACCTGAGGGAAGGCCTGGAAGCTTTTCTGGATAAGATACAGGCGCAAAACAGGTAAGTATGGCGCTGTTCATATTTTGCCGGTCACAATAAATAGCGATATGGCAGGTAGTGCGAAAAATATGCCTGATGGTAAACGAGAATCTAAAATTTTTGCTTCCTCTTCGCTGCATAACTACTCAGAAATGAATCAAAAAAATGGAAAAAATGAATCAAAAAATGAATTCTTCAGAAATGAATCCCCCAAAAATGAATCCAAAGAAAAGTAATCCGAAAAAAATAGAGAAAAAGCGACAGAAGGAACAATATGTAGTAGAAGAGATGATTCAGCTGTATTGCCGAAAGCACCATCAGAAGGAATCCGGCGAGTCGAAGGAACTGTGCCCGGCGTGCCGGGCACTTTTGGAGTATGCCAGACAAAGAAGTCAGAAATGTCCCTTCATGGAAGAAAAGACATTCTGTGCTAATTGCAGGGTGCATTGTTATAAACCGGAAATGCGGGAAGAAATTCGAAAGGTCATGCGCTACGCAGGCCCCAGGATGCTGCTGTATCACCCGCTCCTTGCCATCTGGCATTTGATATGCAGTAAGAGGGAAAAACGAAACCAGCGACAGAAATGAGGATTTATGATTAAAAAGAGATTGGTGGCGCTGCTGGCGCATGCCAGAAAATATATTGTTTTTACAATTTTGTGGCAATGGGCAGCATTGCTCTCTCAGGTGGTGATGGTTTTCTCCATTGCTGCTTTCCTGGAACAGGTGACAGCGCAGACAGTGACACTGCAGCGCGCAGGACAGACAATCCTGGTCCTGGTACTGATTGTGATGATTCGTATAGTATGCGACCGAATGGGAGCGAGATCTTCCTATCTGGCCTGCGTAGATGTAAAGCGTATCCTGCGGGAAAAGCTCTATGAGAAAATGCTGCAGCTTGGGACTTCCTACAGGGAGCTGGTATCCTCTGCAGAGGTAGTGCAGGTGGCGACGGAGGGGGTAGAGCAGCTGGAGACCTATTTTGGTAAATATCTTCCCCAACTTTTTTACAGTCTGCTGGCACCGGTGACTCTATTTGTCATTTTGTGCCGAGTGAGCTTTAAGGCTAGTCTGATTCTGCTGCTTTGTGTACCCCTCATTCCGATTTCCATAGTGGCGGTGCAAAAGATCGCGAAAAAGCTGCTCAATAAATATTGGAGTCTCTACACCGGATTGGGGGACTCCTTCCTCGAAAATCTACAAGGACTGACTACTTTAAAAATCTATCAGGCAGACGAATTAAAGGCCGGGGAGATGGATGAAGAGTCTCAGAATTTCCGCAGGATCACCATGAAAGTCCTGACCATGCAGCTTAATTCTACCAGCGTCATGGATATTGTGGCCTACGGCGGCGCAGCCATTGGTATGGCTGTGGCAGTTTCTGAATTTTTAAAGGGAAACTTAAATGCATCCGGGGCACTGTGCATTGTTTTGCTTGCCAGCGAGTTTTTCCTGCCATTGCGATTGTTGGGATCTTATTTCCATATAGCCATGAACGGCATGGCGGCAAGCGACAGGATTTTCGGGATTCTGGATCTGCCTGTGCCGGAGCAGGGCACTGAATCGCTGCCGGAAGGCCCTCTGGAGGTCGTTTTGAGGGATGTCCGTTTTTCTTATGAAGAGGACAGAGAAATCTTAAAGGGGATTGATCTGAAACTGCCGTCAGGCAGCTTTGTGTCTCTGGTGGGGGAGTCCGGATGCGGAAAGAGCACCATCGCAGGTATCCTGGCCGGGAAAAATAAAGGATATACCGGCGAGATCACTGTAGGTGGCAGTGGATTGTCCGAGATTAGAGAGGAGGAGCTGATGAACCATGTCCTGCTGGTTCGTCATGACAGCTATCTCTTTAAGGGGACGGTAGAGGATAATTTGCGGATGGCAAAACCGGATGCCACAGAAAAGGAAATGGAAGAGGCTCTTCAGAAGGTAAATCTGCTGGGATTTTTGAAAACCCAGGAGGGGCTGGAAACGAAGCTGCTGGAAAAAGCGAGCAATCTATCCGGCGGACAGCGACAGAGACTGGCGATTGCCAGAGCTTTGCTGAAGGAAGGTGTGGAAATTTATATTTTCGATGAGGCGGCTTCCAATATTGACAGGGAGAGCGAGGAACTGATCATGGAAGTGATCCATGAGCTGGCAAAGACGAAGACAGTACTCCTTATTTCCCACAGGCTGGCCAATGTGGTGCATTCGGATGCGATTTATTTCCTGCAGGACGGCGTAATCCGGGAAAGCGGAAGTCACGAGGCACTGATGCAGAAAAACGGAGCCTACAGACATCTTTATGAGAGCCAGATGGCTCTGGAAAACTATACCAAAGAAAGGATGGCCTAAATGAACGAGTATTCAAAATCTCTCAAACGCAGAAGTGCCATCCGGATCATGGGAAGTCTAATCGGATTGGTGAAGCCTTTGCTGCCCATTATGCTGGGGGCGATTTTACTGGGAACGATCGGCTATCTTTGTGCGATTTTTCTGACCATACTGGCGGGACAGGTCATCATCCACGGGCTGCAGGCAGGCACGGCAGGTGCTCAGATTATGTGGCAAGATGCCCGGCTGCTGCATTTATCGGTGAAAACTGTCTTGACCGTCATGATCGTAATCGCCTTTCTCCGGGGAATCCTGCACTATGGCGAACAATATTGCAATCATTATATCGCCTTTAAGCTGCTGGCGATCATTCGCCACAAGGTTTTTGAAGCGCTGAGAAGGCTTTGCCCTGCGAAGCTGGAGGGACGGGATAAGGGAAATCTGATCTCGATCATTACCACAGACATAGAATTGCTGGAGGTCTTTTATGCCCACACGATTTCACCTATAGCCATTGCTTGTCTGACCTCCCTGTTCATGGTGATCTTCATGGCGAGCTATCACTGGCTGGCAGGGTTTCTGGCACTGATAGCTTATCTGGTAGTGGGAGTGGTCATTCCCTTATGGAATGGGAAACGAAGCAGTCAGATCGGTATGGAATTTCGTTCCGGTTTTGGAGAGCTTAACAGCTTTGTCCTGGATTCTCTGCGCGGCCTCGATGAGACTATCCAATACGGACAGGGGGAAAAAAGGAAAAAACAGATGGCGGATCGCTCCGGAGAATTGGCAGGGCTGCAGAAATCCCTGAGCAAAATGGAAGGCTCCCAGCGCTCGATTACGAACATGGTCATCCTGCTAGCTTCCTTTTCTATGCTGGCATTGACCATATCTCTTTATCAAAGAGGACAGATCGGCTTTGAGGGCGTGCTGACCTGTACGATTGCCATGATGGGATCCTTTGGACCGGTGGTGGCGCTGGCCGGCTTATCCAACAATCTGAATCAGACACTGGCCAGTGGAGAGCGGGTGCTCTCTTTATTGGAAGAAAAGCCTATGGTGGAAGAGATACCCATGGTAGAAGAGAAATCTGTATCTGCAGAAAAAAAGCTATGCACGAAGGAGAAGGAAATTCGTGGAGAGTTTTCCGGTGCCGACGCAGAGAATGTGTCCTTTGCCTATGAACAGGAGACGATATTAAAGAACTGTTCCCTGATATTGCAGCCGGGCAAGATCACAGGCATTCACGGTGCCAGCGGATCCGGAAAATCCACGCTTTTAAAGCTTTTTATGCGTTTTTGGGATGTGCAGGAGGGTAGTATCTGTGTAGACGGCAGGGATGTCCGTAAAATTCCCACACGCAGACTGCGGAATATGGAAAGCTATGTCACACAGGAAACCCATTTGTTCCATGATACCATCGGTAATAACATCGCCATTGCCAAACCGGGAGCAAGCCGGGAAGAGATCATGGAAGCCGCAAAGAAAGCCTCCATTCATGATTTCATTATGACGCTTCCCGAAGGATATGATACGCAAGTGGGAGAGCTGGGAGAGACACTTTCAGGAGGAGAGCGGCAGCGAATCGGAATCGCAAGAGCCTTTTTGCACGATGCGGATTTGCTCCTGCTAGATGAGCCCACCTCCAATCTGGATTCTTTAAATGAAGGTATTATTCTGAAAGCGCTGCAGGAAACCTGCCGAAAGAAAACAGTGGTTTTGGTCTCTCACAGAACATCCACCATGCAGGTGGCGGATGTGGTTTACGAAATGGAAAACAGCAGAATCTCCTGAGAAACAGCTGATAAACAGATTATTATACAGACGCCGAAGCTGGCGAAGGGGCAAGAATATCCTATTCTGCCCCTCGTCAACACCGGCGTCTTTGTATTTAGGACAATGACATGATCTGTATGCAGAGGACATCGCTTGCCATTTGCAGCTGCAATTTATATAATAAAAAAACGATAATTGTTTAGCATTTATTTCAATTTTTATCTTTACGCTGCAGATAAGCTGCAGCCCGGAAAGGCACATCTATGAAAAAAGGGGAACTGAAAAAGCGCGCCGCGGCTCTTTTGCTGAGTGTTGGCGTAGCAGTGACACAATTAATGACAGGACAGCCGGGCACGATGATTGCCCATGCAGAGGAATCTCAGACGACAGGAATCAATCAGGCCCTGCTGCTGTATCTGGCTGCCTCTGATCTCGGCGGCGCACCTAAGAATGATGCAGAGGCCCTAAAGGCAATCTTTGCAAAGACCAATGAATTCGATGAGAGTAATATCGAAATTCACGAGATGCCGGAGAACAGCCCACAGGACGACAAGTCGGCCATATGGGAAAAGATCAGCGCGATGGCGGAAAATACAGATGAGAATTCCTTTACCGTCATCTCTTATTCCGGTCACGGCAATTCCAATCTGGATGGGACCAGTTATCTGGCAGCAGGAGGTGTGAATAATATTTCCGCCGCAGAGCTGCGGGAGCATCTGGATGAGCTGCAGGGAAGAGTGCTGGTGGTGATCCATGCCTGCTATTCCGGCGGCATGATTATGACGGCTTCTGAGTATGAGGACGGTCAGGAAGTTCGGAGCAGCTTCTCGGATACGGACTTTATGGATGAATTCTTAGCACAGGAGTATACGCCTAAGAAGGCGAACACGGACGAGAGCGCATCAAAGGATGCGTCTGCTAAGAAGGCAGAGGAGAAAAAGACAGAGAAGGCTTCTGATAAAGAGGCGTCAGATCAGTCAAAGACTGACAGGTCTGCAGAGAAGACTTCCCAGCAGGCAGCCGACACAGAAAAATCATCAGCTGAAAAAGCAGATGGAGCAAGTTCAGGATCTGCCGAAAAAGCAGATGCTGCAAGCTCGGGATCTACCGAGAGAGCAGATGGAGCAAGCTCAGGATCAACCGAGAAAGCGAATGCAGCAAGTTCAGGATCAACCGAGAAAGCGGATGGAGCAAGTTCAGGTTCCATCGAAAAAGCAGATACGGCAAATTCGCAGTCCGCAGAGCAGGCAGGAACAGCAGATGCAGCTGCAAAGGAAAGTACTTCACAGGAAACGTCCTCTACGGAAAATAAAGAGACACAGGAGCAGTCGGCTGTTAATGCAACAGTGGAATCTGTTCAGGCGAAACTTGTTTCCAAGGCGATAGAAGCAGATAGTGTGATCGTCAGGAAATCAGCTGCCTTAAAAGAGAGCAGCGTTAAAACAGCATCCACAGAAGCGTCCACAGAAGCATCTTCAGAGACATCCTTAGAAACATCTGCAGAGAAATCTTCAGAAGCATCTGCAAAAGCTTCCACTGTACAGGACGAAGCGGGCGATGCCTCATCAGAAGAAAATACCGGAACAGAAAGAACAGCAACTGGTCAGGATACAGCCGGAAAAGAAAACTCCGAGGCAAAGAGTACGGAAAAAACCGCTGTGGAAGCATCAGATGAAAGTTCTTCCGAGAATATTGCTGCCGGTACGTCATCTCCTGCAAAAAAGACTTCCTCCGTGGAAAATGCGTCGGCTTTGTCATCTTCTCAAAAAACAGAGGAAGAACAAAACAGCAGCACAAAGACAGTATCCAACCCGCCCAGGTATTATTTCATTACAGCGTCTAACCAATTGGAGACCGGTTGGTCTCAGGCTAATCTGGGAACAGAGATGATTGCTGCCTTCGGCCATGCCATGGGATATGATCGAAATAACAGCGCTTATAATATATATGCTGCAGATACTGAAACAAGCAGTGGACGTAGCAGCAGAGCTGGCTATCAGGGCGATGGAGCCATTACCATGGCGGAGCTGGAGTATTACCTGAAAAACCAGTGCAGCCTTACCTCCACGCCAACCATTTATCCCTCCGGCAATGAGGATGTGCTCTTTACCTACGAAGAGAACGCAGGATATCCGGCTTCCTTTAAGTGCAGTATTCCCAGTGAGAACATAAAGGTAGGCTCCGATGGAAAAATAGAGGTTAAGATAGAAATCCAAAACCTGACCGGCCAGACACTTAGTATAGACAGTGGCGTGTACGCATTGGAGCGCAGGACTTTTGCTTTCACTACGGAGAGTCCTGATGAATATGTAACGGGGCAGGAAGGGTACTACGCAAGTGAGTACGAACCTACAGAAATAAAACCAAACTCAACGGCTTCTGCCATATTTGCATTTACATCAGAGGATTTTGCGGATGGAATTTCCGACGGAGAAAAGAATCCTTTCTGTATTAAGGTCTGGGAATGCACAGGAAATGAGAATGGCAGCATCGGCAACTACGGCGTTCTCAGCTTTTATACGATGGCGGCAGATGGTGAGGAAGACCAGATCGACCCGGATGCCTTCAGCCTGAGAACACCCCTACAGCTGACAGCCAAAAGCGCAGAGGAAGACTATACGATAATTAAGACAAGCAGCACGCTTTCCATGCAGATCGTGTATGATCAGGAATATGGAGACAAGAATACAAATGCAGGGTGCCTTTTGTCTGTCTATGCCTATGATCTGGGAGATGCGCTGCCGCAGGGGCTTCACGTAATAAAGGATTCGCAGGATTATGCGGATGTTTTGGTGTATGGTGCAGATGATAAGCAGGTTTCCTTAACGGAAGACGACAGAATAACTGTATTTAAAAATGTTCGTCCGACCCACGATAGAATTGAGAAGGGTGATTCCTCTATAAGGGGCAGTATTCACACCTATGTAATGGATACCACTGATTTAGAGCAGGATCACTATTATGCGCTGGAATTCGTGTGCCACGATGATGCAACCCAAAAGGATAATACCATCTATGCAATCATCCAGAGAACAGATGCAGCGCAGACACAGGAGTATCAGATTCCCAGCATAGAGCTTTCCTATGATGTTATGGATGGATTCCGCCGTGGGAACGGACTGCCTGCACAGGAGAACTGGGGAAATACCTATAATGATGAAGCTATAAATGTAAAGAAGGTAAACGAAAATCTGGAAGAATCTTTGCAGGACAGCGGAAATAATAGATATGATTTCAAGGTGTCTGACTGGGAAGTAAAAACTTCTTCTGCACCCGATAAATGGGAAAAAATGGAAGATGATGATAAATTCTCACCGGACAATACCTATCGCTGCACGATCCAGGTCTCTGTGAGCAAGGGAAACAATGCGGTATTTACGCAAAACACATGGTTTAAAGTGGATCACCACACGATAGAGAATGTCCAGTTGTCTGATGATTATAAGACTGCTACATTTCAGATGATTCATCAGGTTCCATCAGAGGAGTCCATGGAAAAAGCGACACTGGAGATGTATCGGATCGAGAATAATGCCGTAGGAAAAAAGGTGGCATCCGATGACGAGAACCTCCATTCCGGAGATCAGGTGATTCTGGTACCGGGAGAAAATGATGTTCTGAGTGACGCTTATGGCTTAACGAAAACAGGTAATTCCATAAGATACAATGGCAAAAAATACACAATTTATAAAGTAAACGACATAGAAAAAGGAAAGACCAGTGATTCTGTGATCTGCACGGTATGGAAGGAGGAAGAAGGAAGCTGCGGCTGTGCACAGACACTTTATCTTTGGACAGCGCATCCAAAAGCAGAGGGAGGAAGTGACGGCGCATCCTCCGGCGGCAGTTCCTCAGGATCCTCCGGTGACAGTTCTTCGAGCTCTTCCAGCAGCAGTTCATCAGCTTCCTCAGGCGGCTCCTCGGACGGCGGTGGAAATTCCGGCAGCGGCTCTTCTGATAATCATTCTTCAGGAGGCGGATCCTCAGAAAACAGTGCGTCAGGAAGTGGGGCCTCCGGAAACAAAGCGGCAACAACAGCCAAGACTATATCTGCGGCAGAAGCACAGGTCTTAGTTGCACCTGCAGCTGCATCTACAGCAGGCAGCAGTGCTGCCGATGGTTCGTCTGTCGCAGCAGTTCAGAGTAAAGGCATCGGCATAAAGAGCAGTCCGGGGACAAGCGCAAGTGGTGCATCGTCCAAAAAGATGTCAGATACAGAGGAGAGTGCAGGAAAGAGCACGATAGAGGAAGAAGCGGACGGCGAGAAGTCAGTCATCCTGTCAGAAGAGGATAAGACGGAGACCGGAGAAAATAATCTGGACGAGAATGCCGATGGGCAGAACGACACAAGTAAAAATGCAGAGCAAAAAGGACACATGTTCTGGATTTATCTGATTCTAATATGGATTCTGGCTGTGCTGCTTGGCTTTATCATCTTTATTTTGCTCAAACGCAAAAAGGATAAAGAGGAGGAACAGAATTAAGAGATAGTGAGAAGGAACATTGAAAAAGCGCAGATAAAGAACACAGATAAGAAACACAGATAAGAAACGTAGATAGGATAAGAAATAAAAAGCTGCTTTGGATAGAATGCCACTGTTCCGAAGCAGCTTTTTTGTGTGCTATTTTTGCGAGTCGTAATCAGTTGCGCATAATGGAAAGCAAATCAATGAACGGAAGACCGGCAAAAAGAATGTAATGTAAAGGTAGTTCGCAAATTTCGCAAGCACAGAATGATATAAAAGAGCGAAAAAAAACGGGAACACTTGAAAAATAAGCGTTCCCGTACATTTACCAACAGTAGCGAGAGGGGGACTTGAACCCTCGACACCACGGGTATGAACCGTGTGCTCTAGCCAGCTGAGCTATCTCGCCATATTGTGTCGGTCTCGAACCGACTTCCTTAGTATACGATGAGAAACATCCTCTGTCAACAAAAAAATAAAAATATTTTTTATCATTGTATACAGGTATCCTGCCTATTGACAAACTTATCGCTCTAAGGTATAACATAAACAAATTTAATAGCAATTTACAGATTATGCATAATGGAGTGCAGCCCCCGGGCGCACTCTTTTTTTATAAATACAAGGGAAAGAGGATAGGAGATGAAAATCGCAAAGATTGAAATGGGAATAGTCAGAATCCCACTGATTACACCATTTAAGACAGCACTTCGCACGGTGGACAGCGTCGAAGATGTTCTCCTGAAGGTGACGGCAGAAAGCGGAGAGGTGGGCTTTGGAGAGGCACCGCCTACCAAGGCAATCACAGGAGAGACATTAGAATCCATTACAGAGACATTGCAGAAAAAGATAGCGCCGGCCATGCTTGCCATGCCGGAGAATGAGCCGGAGGCATTCTTAAAGAGAATTCAGGCCTGCTGCGCAGGGAATTCCTCAGCCAAAGCAGCTATGGATATCGCCATTTATGATCTGGCGGCCAGAGAGGCCGGCGTGCCGCTGTACCGCTACCTGCTTCCCGGTATCAATGAGGCGGCGGCAAGACGCCAGATTGGCGTACCCACTAAGAAGGAAACACATAAAAAGATGCAGGCCGCGGCAGATAGTTCTTCCTATGGAAAGAGCAGCGGCGCGGCAGTATCATCATTGTCACTCAAAGAAAAATGGGAGAGTGCAGAAATTTATACCGATCTTACTATCAGTGTCAATCCGGTACCGGAGATGGTAAAGGATGCCAAAATCGCGGTAGAGAGAGGCTTTGAGGATATCAAGATTAAGGTCGGTAAAGAAGGAGAAAAGGATTTAGAGAGAATCCGTGCCATCCGAGATGCTGTGGGAGAGCAGATCGGCATCAGAGTCGATGCTAATCAGGGATGGACACCGCAGGAGGCAGTACAGATCCTGCAGAAGGCAGAAAAACAGAAACTGGGAATCTCTATTGTAGAGCAGCCGGTAAAGGCAGATGATCTGGACGGCATGGCGTATATCAAGGCCAACGTACAGACACCGGTGGTGGCGGATGAAAGCTGTTTCCACCCGGAGGATGCCGCAGAGATCTTCAGGAAAGACGCGGCCGACATGGTGAATATCAAGCTCATGAAAGCTGGTGGTCTCTATGAGGCCGGAAGAATAGCGGCCATCGCAGAGGGTGCAGACAGACAGTGCATGATCGGCTGTATGCTGGAGAGCAAGGTGGCTGTCAGCGCAGCAGCGCATTTCGCAGCAGCGCATGAAGTGGTGATGGTGGTGGATCTGGACGGACCGTCTCTGTGTGCGGAGGATCCTTACATCGGCGGACCTTCCTTCGAAGGCGCCTGCATCCGCATGAACGAGACACCGGGGCTTGGTATCATCGGCGTAAAGGATGGTTATGTGGAAAGCTGGCAGCCCATAGGCGAGCAGCCTATAGGTGAGAAGGCATCCGCATCTTCCAAAAAGCAGAAAGAGACAAAGTAGCCGCAGAGAGGCTTGTGAGAGCGTATCGGAGAATTGACTTTTGAGGCATTCGGCTTTCGAGGCATTCTCGTCACACAGCCGCAGATGAGCTGCGGCATAAAGAGGTACAAATGACAGATCGGGTTTTACTAAAAGTAGAAGATTTGGAAGTGGCCTTCAAGGGCCGGAAGGGAGATATCCCTGCCATACAGAAGATCAGCTTTGAAGTGCATGAAGGAGAAGTGCTGGGTATCGTGGGAGAATCCGGCAGCGGCAAATCGGTTTCCACCCATTGCATATTAAGACTACTTCCCTCTAACGGTATCATCAAAGGAGGAAAGATTCTTTTTGAGGGAAAGGATCTGCTGCAGCTCTCGGCCAAGGAGATGGCAGAGGTCAGAGGCAATGATATTGCCATGATTTTCCAGGATCCCATGACCAGCCTGGATCCCCTCTTTACCGTGGGGTATCAAATGGGAGAGTCCCTGAAAAAACATACGAATCTGGATAAGGCGGGCCGGCAGGCCAGAATGATCGAGCTGCTGGAAATGGTAGGCATTAACCAGCCGGAGAAGCGTATTGATCAGTACCCCCACGAGTTCTCCGGCGGCATGCGTCAGCGTGTCATGATTGCCATGGCACTGAGCTGTTCACCGAAGCTGCTGATCGCCGATGAGCCTACAACGGCACTGGACGTGACCATTCAGGCACAGATCGTGGATCTTTTGAAGGAATTAAAAGATAAGCTGAACATGTCTGTTATCTTCATCACCCATGATCTGGGTGTGGTGGCAGATATCTGTGACAGAATCCAGGTTATGTATGCCGGTGAGATTATTGAATCCGGTGATAAGAAGCAGATTTTTTATGAGCACAGACATCCCTATACCCAGGGACTTTTGGAATCAGTGCCGAACATTGAAGTAAGCAGAGAGGTTCCCTTGCAGCCTATCGAAGGCAATCCGCCGGATCTGCTGATGTTGGGAGAGGAATGTCCCTTCGCTCATCGGTGCCGCTGTGCCATGAATATTTGTGCGGCCCATAAGCCGCCGGTGGTGGAAGCGCAGGAAGGTCATATCGTGCGCTGCTGGAAAGAATACGGAAAAACAATAGAAGAAGGATAAAGAGAATCCTATGGAAGAAAAAGACATCCTTTTGGAAGTTAAAAATCTAAAAAAATATTTCACGGTCCGGCAGGGCGCTTTTGGAAAAGCTACCGTTAAGGCTGTGGATGATGTGAGCTTTCAGGTGCGAAGAGGAGAGACGCTGGGTATTGTAGGCGAGTCCGGCTGCGGCAAGACTACGCTGGGACGGACGATTCTTCGGCTGATCGAACCCTCCGACGGCGATATCATTTATGACGGCCAGCGAATCAATGATGCCAATATGAAGGAATACCGCTCCCGTATGCAGATCGTTTTTCAGGATCCCTATGCATCCTTAGATCCTCGTAAGACGGTATCGGATATTATCGGAGAGGCATTGGATATCAACAAGCTGTGCGCCACCAGAGAAGAGCGAAAGGAAAAAATCCTCTCTCTGATGGATCTGGTAGGTCTTAGCAGGAAAGTTTACAATCGATATCCGCATGAGTTCTCCGGCGGACAGAGACAGAGAATCGGCATTGCCAGAGCACTGGCAGTCAATCCGGAGTTCATCGTCTGCGATGAGCCGGTATCTGCACTGGATGTTTCCATTCAGGCGCAGGTCATCAACATGCTGGAGAAACTGCAAAAGCAAAACGGGCTGACCTATCTGTTCATTGCCCATGATCTGGCAGTCGTCAAGCATATCAGCGACCGTATCGGCGTCCTTTACTTGGGTCATTTGGTGGAGCTGGCGGAGAGTGAGCCTCTTTGCAGTGCACCGATACATCCCTATACAAAGATGCTTTTATCGGCTGTGCCGGTGGCTGATCCGGAACTTTCGGCCGCCAAGGTGCGAATCAAGGCAGAGGGAGAGATTCCTTCTCCGCTTAATCCGCCCACAGGATGTCCTTTCCAGACCAGATGCCCCTATGCAGACGGTAATTGCAAGGCAAAGAAACCGCCGCTGACAGAGAGAGAACCGGGACATTTCGTAGCCTGCTTTAAATTCTGATCAGGTTGGAAAATCCACCTGTGCGAGATTTTCCTCGCGCTGTCGCAAACAGGCTGCGTCATCAATGCCAATCCTATCGGAGATTCGCCTTCGCAAAATTCTCCATAGGGAGCCGCAAAAATGCGGCACAGAGAGGTAAACATGGAACTTGTAAAACGAATTTTAAAAAAAGTGCTTCTGGCGCTTTTGAGTTTATTTATCATCATCAGCATCACGTTTTTCCTGATGGAGCTTCTGCCCGGTGATCCGTTCATGTCTGAGAAGGCTACGGCAGAGCAGCAGGCAATCCTGCGAGCTAAATATGGACTGGATCAGCCGGTATATATCCAGTATTTTCGCTATCTGGGTAATCTGTTAAACGGAGATATGGGCAACAGCTATGTGCTGCAGAAGGGCAGAGCGATCAGCACCATCGTGACAGATGCCTTCGGTGTCTCTCTTCGTCTGGGACTCATCGCCATTTGCTTTGCGTTGGTGATCGGCGTCACATTGGGATGTGTTGCAGGATTTCGAAAGGATAAGCTGGCAGACAATATCATCCGTATCATCACATCAATCGGTATTTCCGTACCGGGCTATGTCATAGCAGCGGTGATCATGCTGCTCTTTGCGGTACAGCTGGGAATACTGCCTACCTCCTTTAATAAGCCGATGGGCTGGGTGATGCCGGTGATTGTATTGGCGGCGTATCCCACCTGTTATCTGGCCAGACTGACCAGAGCCAGTATTCTGGATGTCCTGGGGCAGGATTACCTGCGGACAGAGAGAGCGAAGGGTATGAGTGAGTTTACTGTTATCTTTGTGCATGCACTGAAGAATTCACTGATTCCTATCATTACCTATCTGGGACCGCTGACAGCCAGCATTCTGACAGGCGGCTTCGTGGCAGAGTCCGTATTCAATGTGCCGGGACTTGGCCGTTACTTCGTCAGCGCCATCAGCGCCAGAGATTACACGTTGATCATGGGAACTACTACTTTCTATGCGGCATTGGTTATTTTTATGAATCTGATTTGTGATATTCTCTACCAGATTGTAGATCCCAGAATTAAGATGGATTAAATTTTGCAGACAAGCTGCGGATTAAAGAGGCAAAATGACCCAAAATGACCGATGTCATTTTTAGTCATTACATGGATGATGTAAACGTCATCCATGCAGGATCGTATCGGAGAATTCGCCTTCGCGAAATTCTCCTCACGCCGCCGCAGACAGGCTGCGGCTTAAAGAGGTAATTATGGAACAAGCTATCAAAAAACCTAAGACACTGGGAAGTCTGCAGGTGAAAATCGATGCAGATTCCTTTAAACCATTGCCTGAGAATTATTTCGAAGACAAGGAAGAGCAGACGGAGGAGATCGGCTTCTGGAAAGCAGCCATGCAGACATTGGTGAAAAACAGAATCGCCATGGCGGCCTTGGTGGTCATCCTGCTGATTGTAATTTTTGCTTTTATAGGACCGCTTTTTTCTCCTTATACCTATGATCAGCAGATCCGGGGAGATGAGAATATGGCTCCCTGCATGCTCCATCCTTTTGGAACGGACAGACTGGGAAGAGATCTGCTGGTGCGCTGTATGATCGGTGCCCGGATTTCCATTATCGTAGGTCTTGTTTCTGCCATCATTGTATTGGTGATCGGCTGTATCTACGGTGCTATTTCCGGTTTGATCGGCGGCAAGGTGGATACCATCATGATGCGAATCGTGGATATCATCTATTCTGTGCCGGAAATTCTGCTTATCGTCGTAATCAAGCTGGTTATCGATGAACCATTGACGAACCTGATTGAAAATGTGGCAGTTTTCCAGCCGCTGCAGAAAATCGGTTCCGGCTTGCTGGCTATTTTCATCGTTTACGGATGCCTTTACTGGGTTGGTATGGCTCGTATCGTCCGCGGCCAGGTATTGCAGCTGAAGGAGATGGAATATGTGACTGCAGCCAACGCGCTGGGCGCCTCCAAAGGAAAACTCATCCGGGAGCATCTGCTTCCGAACTGTGAGGGTCAGCTCATCGCGACGGTCATGCTGCAGATTCCTTCTGCTATCTTTACGGAGGCTTTCTTGAGCTTCCTTGGTATCGGTGTCAATGCACCTATGGCCAGCCTGGGCTCTCTGACATCTGAGGCACTGGCCAGTGTTACGGTAACTCCGTATCGTCTTTTATTCCCTGCGGTACTGATCAGTCTGATCATCCTTTCCTTTAACCTCTTCGGAGACGGACTGCGGGATGCACTGGATCCGAAGATGTCATCCAAGCGCTGATGAAATGTTATCCATGCGCTGATAAAATGTCATCCATGCACTGACAGATTTATTTTGTGGGTAACATTCTGGGGGACTGAGGCAGATCACATACTGCCGATACTTTCCGGAGTGTCTCAATAAAAGTAAGCGGATGTTCCGCTTCCGCCATTTCCAGCAAATGGCGTTCACCTTACAATGAGGAGGAAAAGTTATGAAGAAAAGAGTATTATCCCTGTTACTCTGCGGCGTCATGATGGGCGCACTGCTGACCGGCTGCGGCAGCTCTTCTTCCGGCACCGATACGGCTGCTGATGAGAGCACCGCTGCCGAGGAGAGTGCAGAGGGCACTTCTGCGGAGAGCACCGGAGAGAAGCTGTCCTACAATGTCTGCGTAGGCAGTGAGGATTCCATGGTGGTCAATACGGCACTGTCCGGCACACTGGAAGGCTTATCCGCCTGCCGTCATCTGTTTGAAGGTCTTTACAAGATCGGCCCTGACAATGAGCCGGTATTGGGACAGGCAAAGGATGTACAGGTTTCTGATGACGGACTGACCTATACCTTTACACTCCGTGATGACATCACCTGGTCTGACGGTGAGGCAGTAAAGGCCGGCGACTTCATTTACGGCTGGCAGTATCTGGCAGAGTCCGCAGGTGATTACAGCACACTTTTGAACATGATCTCTGACGCACAGGCTACCGATGATCAGACTATCGTGATCACGCTGGCTTATCCTTGCGCTTACCTTCCCAGCGTATTGGCATTCCCTTCTGCTTATCCTGTAAGACAGGACTATGTAGAGCAGTATGGTGATTCCTACGCTACAGATCCGGAGAAGGCTGTTTACAACGGCGCTTATGAGATGACTTCCTGGACACATCAGCAGGAAATGGTCATGACTGCAAGAGCAGATTACTATGATGCTGACAGCATTACCACCGGTCAGATCACCTGGGATTTGATGACGGATACTTCTACTATGCTGGCTTCCTTCCAGAGCGGCGACATCATCTACTCCGATTCCTATCCTGCAGATGCTGTGGCAACTGTAAAGGATAACGGCATGCAGACTGCATCCGGTTACAACACCTACTGCGTGATGTTCAATGTCAGCGAAAGCGGTCCTGAGGTATTAAAGGATGCCAAGGTTCGTGAGGCTATGAGCCTTGCTATTGACAGAGATCGTCTGATTTCCATCCGTGATATGGGTGATGAGCTGGCAACCACCTACACCCCTTCCGGTCTGACCAATGAGGATGGCACAGAGTTTAACAGCACCGTAGCTCCCTGGTTTGATTCCGCTGACTACGAGGGTAACTGCGAAAAGGCAAAGGAACTTCTGAAGGAAGCTGGCTACGAGAACGGCGAAGGCTTCCCGAACATGACTTATATTGTTAATAACGATGACCGCAAGGAAATCGCAGAGGCTATCGTCAGCGACTGGAAAGAAGTTCTGGGTATCGATACCATTACGGTAGAAACAGTGGACGGCTTCTATGCACAGAGGGAGAATAAGGATTACGATCTGGCTTACTTTGGCTGGTATATGGACTATCCGGACATCTCCAACATGCTGTATACCATGACCACAGGCTCCAACGACTCCGGCTATTCCAGCGAAGAGTATGATGCTGCTTACAATGATGCTATTTCTCAGTCTGATGTAGCAACACAGTGGGAAGATTATGCAAAGTGCGAAGAGCTGCTGGCTGCAGATGTGCCGGTGATTCCGCTGCTGCACTCCATGAACTCCTACCTGTTCGATGACACCACTTATGATGGACTGGTTTACTACTGCGGCAACGTATACTTCGGTTACGTACATCAGAAGTAAATTTCACCAAAGGTGCTTTGCCTGATGAGGGCAGAGCCGGGTGAAGACTAAGTACACAGAATAAGTATAAAGAATAGGCATAAAGAGAATACAGCTTGTCAGTAATGACCGACAGCGCGGTACATGCAGGCGCAGACAGCGCCTGGGTGTACCGCGTATTCTTATATACATGGTTTGCTTCGTTCCTATATGCAGGACAGGGCTGCATCCTGTATGATGAGCTGTAGGGGATGATAGCATGGCCTACAGCATTTTCTCGGAAAATCTGGGAATGGAAAAGAAAAACAGTTTAACAGAAGCTGCGGAAGGCAGTTTTGTCTTTTGTATAGGAAGGCACACAGTCGCAGACGTGCTGCCGCGGTAAACCGCGGCATAGAAAGGAAAAGTATGGAAAAAGAAAAGGAATTGCAGCAATATCTTGAAAGAGAAGCGGCGGGTTTTGCCGGGAAAGCGGCATGGCTTTTTGTGGATTTATCCAAAAAAGTGGAAGATTTCGAAAAAGTGGATGAATTCGAAAAAATGGAAGAAACTGAAAAAATTGAAGATCGTAAAAATGTTAGTGACAGTAAGGAAAAAGATATAGAAAAAGATACAGAAAAAGAGATAGAAAAAGAGACAGAAAGAGAGACAGAAAGAGAAACAGAAAAAGCAATGCCTGATAAAGCAACAGCTGAAAAATGGTGTTCCTCCATTGTAAAATATAAAGAAGAGGAACAGGTAATTTCTGCCAGCACCATCAAGGTGCCGGTGATGTTGTGTCTTTTTGATTATCTCAGGGAAAATGGGATTTCTGTGGAAACAAAAGTAGAAGTAAAATCCGAACAGATCTGTTCAGATTCCACAGTTTTTGAGTATGGAGCAAGAGAGGCTTCTCTTTATGAATTGACTATATGGATGATCATCAACAGTGACAACACAGCCACCAATGTGCTCCTTGATTATCTGGGATTCGACAGGCTGAATGCCTATTTTGACAGAATCGGTCTTACCGATACGAGGGTGCAGCGGCATATGCTGGACTATGAGGCAGTGGCAGCAGGTAAAAATAATTATATCTCTCCGGTAGATTTCTGGCATTGCATGGAGATGATCTGGGAGAAGAAAGAATCGGATCCGGATATGGCCATGGCTTTTCAAATCCTGACCTGGAACCGGGATGATGAGAGCCTGCTTCGCTATCTCTATGAAAATCCTGTATGTGCGCACAAGAGTGGTGAGCTTGACCAGGTGGAGCACGATGCGGGGATATTCTGCTGTGAGAAGGGGAATTATTTCCTGGGAATCTTTCTGTCGGAGATGTCCGGAGAGGAGACGCAGCTGAAGGAGGCGTGTAAGCTGATAGGGCGTATGTCCAGGGCAGTATATGATTATTACAATGCTTGATGGGACACGCAGCAAGCTGCGGCATAAAGAGGAAAGTTTGAAAAGAAATGCTCGATAGCATTTCTTTCAAACCGAATTGATGCCGTAAACGTCATCAATTCGAGATCACAAGGAGAAATCGCCTTCGCGAATTTCTCCTTGTGTTGCCGCAGCAAGCTGCGGCATAAGGAGGAAAGTATGAAATACGGAATTATAAAGGCAGGCAGTGCTTTCTTATATGAGACAGCAGACGCCGTGAGAGGATGGCAGCCGGAGGGAGGCTGCGCTGATGAAGTTTTTCTGGGGTGGACTGCGAAAATCCTGCAGGAGCGTGGGCACAGTTATTATGTCCGGATGTTCTACGGCTATGAAGGGTATCTGCCCAAGGAGGCTTTGCAGCCCTGCAGAAGAAAGGATTTAAAGAAAAGATATAAAGGTCAGGAAACATGGATCGTGACGGCGCCTGCGCTGGATGTGCTGGCGCAGCCCAGAGTGCAGGGACGAATCCTGGTGCGGGTGCCAAGAGGAGGCCTGCTCACAGGAATTAAAACAGATAATCAGTCCGAGGATAGTGCAAAGGGGCAATATAAAGAAGTTCTACAGTATAAAGAAGGAATTTGTGACAAAGAAGAAATACAGGATATGGAAAACAAGGCGCAGGAAGCCGGATATATCCTGGTGTTTTTGCCGGATGGCCGCAGAGGGTATGTGTCGGCAGCACATGTAGAACCGGCGCCATCGTTTCCTTCCCTTGTATTTCCTAAGAAGGAAGCGACAGCTGCTCTACAGTATGCGCAGGATGAGGCAGCTCTGCGGGAGAAAATCGTGCAGACAGCATTGTCCTATCTGGGGACACAGTACTGCTGGGGCGGTAAGTCACCGGCAGGAACAGACTGCTCAGGCCTTGCCTTTATGAGCTATTTTATGAACGGAATCCTGATCTACCGGGATGCACAGATCGAAAAAGGATATCCCATTCATGAAATCCCTTATGAGAAAGTAAAAAGAGGTGATTTGCTTTTCTTCCCGGGTCATGTGGCGGTTTCCCTTGGGGGCGGCCGGTTTGTGCATTCCACAGGCCATAAGGGAGATTTCGGTGTGGTCTATGGAAGTCTTCTGGAGGGAGAAGAAGGCTATCGACCGGATTTAAAGGAGTCTTTACGGCAGTGCGGCAGTCTGTTTTGAATTTGCGGCCGGGAGTGACCGAATCAGAAAACACTTGCAGACAATCGAATCAAAAAACACTTGCAGACAAAATGTCCGCAAGTGTTTTTTTGATGTAATTGACGTTTCTTTATTCAAAAACCAGATGAAAAATTTTTAAAAGTATACGTATTCAAAGTGTTGTCTCTTGTAGAAATTTGACGTCATTTTGAGCAATGTGTTTTTTTTTTTCCGTTTTTCTATTGAAAATTTTTGCTTTTTATTACAATATATATAAGGTTGAAGAGATAACTTTCACACTTTGAATACGTATACTTTTTAAAAACCTCGCAAGCTATGATTGCAGCTTTATATATACGCTATATAGAAAAGCGGCAGTGGAAGCGTTTGGGCAAACACGTGAATCAGGAAGAGAGATGTTGCTGACAAGACGAAAGAGGGGCTACATGGTGGACATGCACTGCCATATATTGCCTGGAATTGATGACGGTTCCGATAATATGAACCGTACGATTAAGATGTTGGAAATCGCGGAGAGCGAAGGAATTGAATTTATCATTGCCACGCCGCATTACAAAAATTTCCAGCGTAGTGCCTCTCCGGAGACTATTCTTCAGCTTACAAATCGCGTACAGCGGATTTCCGATGAAGAGGGCTTCGCTATTTCCATTTTTCCGGGAAATGAGATCTACTACTTCGAAGGCGTGGACAGGCTTTTGGAAAAGGGCTATGTGCTAAGTCTTAATCAGACGAACCGGGTACTGGTGGAGTTTTCTCCCTCAGAGAGCTTCCAATATATCCGCAACGGTCTGGACAGTATAGCCAATATCGGGTATGTGCCGGTGTTAGCTCATGTAGAGCGGTATCAAGCATTGGTGCGCAATCCTTCTTATGTAGAAGAGCTACGACAGATGGATACAGAGATTCAGATCAACGCCGGCAGTGTCATGGGAAGGCTTGGACACGAGGTACAGCGTTTTCTCTATCAGCTGCTGGTTGATCAGCTGGTGGATTACGTGGGGACAGATGCTCATAATACGGACAGCAGGGCACCGGTGTTTCAGAATTGCTATCATCAGCTGAGTCGTAGACTGGACGCAGGATACCTGGAGGATATTTTTTATAACAATGCCATGATGCTCATCGAAGCCTGAAAGCGGCGCAGAGACAGCGCGGAGATAGAGAGACGGCGATACTGAGAGAAGATACAAAAAGAAAGATAAAGCTAAAGAAAGACAAAAATAAAGAAATATAAAAATAAGGATAAAAAGAGGACGGGATAGGATTTATGCTGGAAAGAAACACGGTGGAAAATGAAGAAGTGGAAATCGATCTGGTGGAGCTGTTTAGATTTCTGCTGCACTGGATTTGGCTCATCATTATCTGTGGTATTGCAGCAGGATTGGTCGGCTTTTTGATCAGTGCATTTCTGCTGACCCCCAAGTACCAGTCAACTACAGGCATTTATGTCATGAGCAGGCAGAACGGAGACACACTTTCTTACAGCGACACCCAGTTGGCTACCCAACTGACCAAGGACTACGAGGAACTTATCGTCAGTCGTACAGTTCTGGAGAGTGTCATCGCAGAGGAGTCTTTGCCGGATACCTATGAGACATTAAAAAGCCGCGTTGCTGTAGAAAACACATCAGATACGCGTATCATTTACATCACCGTGACGGATACGGATCCCGCTAAAGCCCGGAGCATCTCCAACGCGATCAGGGAGGCTGCAGCGCAGCATATCATGTCGGTGACGGAGGTGCAGGCGGTGAATACGGTAGATGAGGCAAATCTTCCCACAGAGCCTTCTGATCCATCTGTTCGCAAGTGGACGGCTGTAGGTACTGCACTGGGCATGCTCCTTTGTGTGATGATTCTGGTGGTGCGATTCCTCTTAGACGATACCATCAAGACATCAGAAGATGTGGAAAAGTACTTAGGTTGGAGCACGCTGGCATTGATTCCCACCATCGAGGAAAACCAGGAACGGCGAAAGGTGTCCAAAAAGGCACCTGTCCAGAGTAATAAGGACGACATGGGAAAGAGACAGGACAGAGACAAGGATTCCCGACAGGCGGATAAGAAAGCGGAAATTAAAAGACAGAATGAAAAAAATGTAAAGGCTCAGGAGGATAAAAAAACTCAGGAGAAAAAAGATCATTCTGCAGAAAAACATCAGGATATTCCCAACGGGAAAGGACAAGCCGACGAGAAAGCAGAGTAAGACCGGTTAAAGAGAAACGGATCTTTAGGAAATGGAGAGAAGGATTCATGCAGGAACTGGAAATCAAGCAGACTAATCTGGACTACAGAGCAAAAGAAGCGTATAAGACGCTGAGAACCAATATTGAGTTCTCCGGAGATAACATTAAAGTCATCGGAATCACCAGTACTGTTCCGGGAGAAGGTAAGTCTACGACCTCCTTTGAGTTGGCTATTTCCTTTGCGCAGGCAGGTAAGCGGACACTGTTGATCGATGCAGACCTTCGAAAGTCGGTCATGCGCTCGCGTTATAAGAGAGGGAGAATTCGCTATGGACTGACCAATTATCTGGTGGGGCGATGCGATCTGATGGATGCAGTCGCTGCCACGGATGTAGAGGACTTCCACATGATTTTTGCTGGACCTATGTCCCCCAGCCCCAGCGAGTTATTAGGCGGGGAACGGTTCAGAAATATGATCGATACCTGCAGAGAACTTTATGACATCATTATCATCGATACACCGCCTATCGGTTCTGTAATTGATGCGGCCATCATATCACGTTACTGCGACGGCATGGCTGTAGTCATGAAGTCAGGAGAGATTCATGCACCATTTGCCCGTAAGATCAAGGAGCAATTGGAAATGGCCGACGTCAGGATTCTTGGAGTGATCCTTAATCAGGTAGACATGTCCGGCAAGGGGTATTATGGCAAGTATTACGGTAAGTATTATGGCAAATATTATGGTAATTATGGCAATTACGGCGAGGAATAGTGTCGAAAACAGTGGCGAAAAATAGTGCCCAAAATAGTATAAAAATATCACCGAAAAATAATATCGAAAATAGACACAGATACAGTTGACAGCAGAGCAAAGGCACCTGGGGCGTAAAATCTTCGGGGGGGTATAACATACCTTCACTTTCGGAGCAAAAGAGCGATGAAAGAGGAGAAAAGGCTATGCGTATTTCATAATGTCAGATAAGAGATAAGGTCGGAAGAGAGAAGAGTATCAGTGAGGATATCGGGGAGGCCGGATGTTCGCATGCTTTCTGCTCCGACTTTTTTCATTGGAGGAAAAGGTGGGCAATCTGCAGGATAAAGATAAAAAGGGAACTTCATACAGCGAGGAAGCCGATGACGAGTGGTTTTTGGTCGAAGACTTTTCGTCAGAAACAAATCAAATAAGCGAAGAAAAAAAAGTAAAGAAGCAAAGTGACAAAGCAGATAAGAGAAGAAACAAAGTGAATAAGCGAAGAAAAAAACGAAAGAGAAATGTTTTTCTTAACGTCTTAGCCTGCTTACTTGGCTTGCTCGTATTTTTGATTGTCGGCTTCTTTATCCTTCGGGCAGTGGGACTTTCCAGCCTTCGGGGCAAGGCAGGAGGTAAATCGGCCCTCCAGGAAGTACAGGCAGCGGCCGGTGATGAGGCGACCGAGGAGGAATCCGCCAGGTGGCAGGATGGATGGGTAAAGCATGAAGGCCATATTTACGCTTATAATGAAGATCTTTTGACCTTTCTGATTATGGGCATCGATAAGACCAAGGAGGTACAGAAAGTGGCCGAGGGAACCGACGGCGGTCAGGCGGACGCCCTTTTCCTTTTGGTGCTAAATCCCCATGATCATTCCATGCGGGTAATCGGCATTAACCGTAATACCATGACCGATATTGACGTCTATGATGATGAAGGGAATTACGTCAAAACAGTGCAGGCGCAGATTGCAGTGCAGCATGGCTTTGGCAACGGAGTAGAGGAGAGCTGTGAATATGAGGTCAAAGCTGTGCGGCACCTCTTTTATGAGATGCCTATCAATGGTTATGCAGCCATCAATATGAGCGCCATCATCCCTCTGACCGATCAGGTGGGCGGCATCCATGTTACCGCCGTAGAGGATGTGAAAAATGAAATCCACAAAGGAGAGCAGATCCAGTTAGACGGGCAGCTGGCCTTTGATTATATACATTACCGCGATACGAATGTTTTTGGTTCTGCAGATGGTCGATTAGAGCGGCAGAAGCAATTCCTCACCGCTTATATCAATAAGGTAAAGCAAAAGACAAAGGAAAATATCAGTTTTCCCATTTCCCTGTATCAATCAGTATCCTCTCAGGTTGTGACAGATATAAGCATCAATGAGATGGCCTACTTGGTTTCCATAGCCAAGGATTACAGCTTTGATACAGATCAGCTCTATACCCTTCAAGGGGAGACTAAGCAAGGAGAGGTGTACGAAGAGTTTTATGCAGACGAAGAGGCTTTGTTTGAACTGATCCTGCAGATTTTCTATGAACCGGTGGAGTAATGAGAAAAGCCAATAGGAAAAGGCGATAAGGATAAGAAAAGTCGATGCGAAAAATGAATAAGAAAGATCAATAGGAAAAGTCTATAAGAAAAGAAACGTTGGGAAAAGAATGTTTGAAAGAAATGCTCGATAGCATTTCTTTCAAACTGCATTGATGCCGTAAACGTCATCAATGCAAGATCACATCGGAGAATTCGCCTGCGCGAAATTCTCCTCGTGCTGCCGCGGTAAACGGCGGCATAAAGAGGTAAATATGAGGAAAGCAGTGAATATCTACAGAAATCCTATGGAAAATGACATAGGGAAAGAAAATGGCATAGAGAAAGAAAACGGCATAGAAATAGAAAATGGCGCAGAGAAGGAAAGCAGCATAGAGAAAGGACATGCAGAAGAAAAGATAAGAAAGGCCGGAAGGACTGACAGGTCTGCTTTAAGGAAGCCGGCACTTTTATTTTTGGGATCTATGCTTCTGGCAAGTCTCCTGACCGGGTGTTCAGTCAAAAGCACGGAAGAAGCAGCAGCGTCCACTGAGGCGGCTTCCTACGTGGGGCTGGCCAATGAGACGGCTAAGGATGGCAGCATAGATTTTGACGTCCTGCAGCAGGAGAATCCGGAGATCTGGGGATGGCTTTATATTCCCGGAACTACCATAGACTGTCCGCTTTTGCAAAGTGCATCTTCGGATGACTTTTACAAGAACCATACCGCTGATGGGCAGGAGGGAGAGGAAGGCGCTCTGTATATCGAGATCCCGAACCAGACCAATCTGTGTGATTTTAATACGATCATTCATGGTAAAGATCAAAAGGAGGGAGACCTCTTTTATGATCTCCATAAATTCGAGGATCCGGATTTCTTTGAGGATCATCAGGCACTTTTTATCTATACCCCGAATAATCTGTACACTTATGTGATCTATGGGGCTTACTACGACGAGGACAGCGACATCCTGCGCCGATATGATTACACCACCACCCAGGGATGCACCGCCTATTTGGCGGATTACTATGACCGCCGGGATATGTCTATGCAAAAGAGAGATGGCTGGGAGGGGCTTTCTGCCAGCAATTTTCTCTTGACGCTGGATGGAACTGCTGCAGATGGCAAACAGTTTGTAGCGATGGCAGCTCTGATCGACGCAGGCCAGGCCAACATGAATCGGATCATCTATGATGAATCCGATTCTGACATCCATTTCGAGGATGTCGAGTAAACGTTCGGATCACAGCATTGTTTGATCCAAATCTAATTCATTTTGTTATATCCGCATCGAAAGATGTTGATATAAACCACACTTAAATCAAAGAGAAGGGAGAGAAAACCAATGAAAAAATTTATCGCTGTTTTAACAGCCACAGCACTTCTTGCTGTACCGCTGTGTGTAAGCGCAGCACCGTCCCCGTCTGCTAAGGATGTATCCGGTAATTCCAGCAGCGCAGTAGTAGCTGCTGCATCCACCAGCAGCGAGTCTGCTGTAAGTACCCTTGAGGCAGCAGCTGCAGCAGCAGGTATGTCTGTTGCAGAGTACACTAACAACGCCATCGTATCCACCCCTGGCCTTTCTGATGCAGCAGTCGTTGCACAGGGCGGCAAGATCAAGGTAAACGGCGTTGCAACCAACATGACCATTACCTTAAGAAAGGCAAGCACCGCTGTCGTAAATTCCGCTAAGGCTGCTGCAACCGGCAAGATCCTGAGCGTATTCGAGGCAAAGCTTCCTGTAGTTAAGGGCCATGTCGTAGAAGCTAACTTCTATGTAAAAGGCATCACCGCTGACAGCAACATTTCCGTATTCCAGCTGATCGATGGCGTATGGACTCCTCTGACTGTTGTGGAAGTCAGAGCTGACCACGTAGTATTTGATCTGTCTCAGTCCGGCCCGATCATGATCGTCCTGAACTAAGGAATACTGATTTAATCAGCATTTAGTCAGCATTTTCCTAATAAACAGACTAGATTTGACCAATAGAAAAAAATATCCAGATATTTGATAGGTGTGGTAAAAAGCCAGCGTTGGTGATATGCCCACGCTGGCCTTTCTAATGATGTAGATTGTTGCATATCTGCTGGCATCTGTGTGTGCTTGTACTGGAGTTGTAGAGAGTAGGAGGATAGACAGATGTTATACAGATTCCCATCGGTCGCTGGGGAGTGGGTAAGGTATATGTATTTAGTACATTAAATCCTCGCCCACTTCTAGGGAGACCGAAGGGGGAAAATAAGTAATAGAGGGGAGAAAGTTAAAGTGCAGCATGTATTTTTAATCGGAGCTAAATCTTTAGGTGGATACGGTGGGTATGAGACTTTTATCAATAAACTGACGGAGTATCATCAGAACAGTAAAGATATAAAATACCATGTTGCTGTTAAGAAGAATGGGACAGGTGCTAAAGTCCCGGATGGGGCAAAGCTAAGAGTTGGCGGATATGATTACCACAACGCAGATTGTTTTGAGATTGAAATTCCAGAGTGGTTAAAGTCAGCTCAGGCCATTTATTATGACTGTGCGGCGTTAGGAAAGAGTATTGAGATCATCAAAAAAAAGAAAATAAAACAGCCCATTGTGTATATTATGACTTGCCGTATTGGACCATTCTTTCCTCATTATGCAAGAGAGATTAAGAAAATTGGCGGCAAGGTATTTTTGAACCCGGACGGCCATGAATGGATGAGAGCTAAGTGGAGCAAGTCAGTTAGAGCTTACTGGAAATACAGCGAGAAGAAGATGGTGCTTGGTTCTGACTTAATTGTTTGTGACTCCATGAATATCGAGAAATACATACAGCAGACCTATGGTGTGCGAAACACCACATTCATAGCATACGGAGCTGAGACGGATCCTAGTAGGTGTCCAGAAGAGAGATATAAGGAATGGCTGAAAAGTAAGAATTTGAGTCGCGGAGAATACTACTTGATCGTAGGCCGTTTTGTTCCCGAGAACAATTACGAAACCATAATCAAGGAATACATGAAGAGCCGCACCAAGAAAGATATTACGATTATCACAAATGATAACCAAGGCTTTCTTGATGAACTTGAAAATAGGCTGCATTTTAAGAAAGACCCAAGAATAAAATTTGTCGGTACCGTTTATGACGAGGAACTTCTCAAAAAAATCAGAGAAGAGGCCTATGGCTATTTCCATGGTCATGAGGTAGGTGGAACGAATCCAAGCCTTTTAGAGGCTCTGGGTAGCACTAAACTAAATCTTTTATTGAAGGTTGGCTTCAATGAGGAAGTCGGAAAGGATGCGGCTCTTTACTGGACAAAAGATGAGGGAAATCTAGCAAAGCTCATTGATGACTGTGAATGTTTAGATAGAGAAGAGTTAGGACATAAAGCTAAAAAGAGAATAAAGACTGCATATAGCTGGGAATATATAAGCGACAGATATGCAGGGATATGGAGACAACACTATATGGATATTAAGGAAATACATGGGCATTTATTAGATTTAATGATTCAATTTGATAGTTTATGTGTTGAAAATGGAATTCAGTATACGCTCCATGGTGGTAGTTTGCTGGGGGCGGTTAGAGAACACGGATTCATACCTTGGGATGATGATATTGATACTGCAATGACTAGAGCAGAATTTCATAAATTAGAATCCTTGCTTAACCATAACGATGATTACTACATATATGGTGATATAAAGAAGCAGTTCAGAAGGAGAAATGACAACTTTTTTTGGATTGACATTTTTGTATGTGATTATATTGGCGAAGGGGTTGAGAAAAGAAAAAAGCTGATTCAACTTACTCTTTTGGATATCATGTACAAGGACAAGAACAGCATAAAACTTGTAAACTTTAAGGATTATAGCCTATTTAAGCAGATTGCTTACAGAGCTGTATATGCATTTGGTCAATTGGTTTCCAGAAATTTCAAGATTGAAAAATACCGCAGTATATCAGAAGACAAATATCTTGGCGATAAAAAGAATATGTTTAGAAGTAACGATCGACTTAAAGCACGAGGAAAAATTTTTCCTTCTGAGTGGATGGATTCCTTTATTCGAGTGCCTTTTGAGAATATTAACGTTTCTGTTATTTCAAAATATCATGAGATGCTGTGCGACTGTTATGGGGACGACTACATGACTCCTATCAGAGATATACGGAATCAAAGTGTT
>CAVBBL010000032.1:0-28401 GCA_963593905.1 bacterium
TGAGAGGCAAACCATAGCAAAACGGCGCAAAGTGCATGGTGCGAGACATCTGCCGCGCCTCGGTGCATGACCGGGTGGCACTGAACTTATCATACTTTATCATGTGTATGTGGTACAATTCTGATGTCAAGAGAAGTGTAACCAACCAACACCGGCAGTCATCTTTCACAGGTGGCTACCGGTGTTTTCTATTCCCCCAAACCACCTGAAAATGTTATACTATTCCTTGGGGAAAAACCTGCAAAAGCAGGCATAAAAACAACAGAAAGCAGCTTACATGGGGGAATGTTGCTTTCACAAAATGAAAGGGGTTACACCATATGATTAAAGAAAACTTTAACAGAAACTGGCAATTCCGCAAATCCACCGGCTCGGTTTTTGAGACCTTCCTGGGCAGTCCTGCCCAGAGCATAGAGGTGGATCTGCCTCATGACGCTTCCATCCATGAGATGCGCAGCGCGGAGGATCCCAGCGGCAGCGGCAACGGCTTTTTCCATGAAAACAGCTGCGTCTATGAAAAAACATGGATACCGGATGAGACAGACCGGGATAAGATTTTTACCTTGGAATTTGAGGGCGTCTACCAGAATGCCTTCCTGTATGTGAACCACGCCTTTGTGACCAAACACCCTTATGGCTACGGGAATTTCTATGCAGATATTACGAAATATCTGGAATTCGGTCAGCCCAACCAAGTACAGGTGGTGGTGAAAAACGCCGGCCCCAGCGGACGCTGGTATACCGGCGGCGGTATCTACCGGGATGTGCATATCATGAAGGCGGACCGCCTGCACTTCTCCTGCGCAGGTATCCATCTGGCAGTCACCGACCTGGAAAAGGATCAGGCAGTGATCAGGGCAGAGGCAAAGGTGCAGAACCAGCGCCTGGGTGTACAGAAGGCGGAGTGGAAGGTGCAGCTCTACGATGCAGCCCATCAGTTGGTGTCGGAGACGTCCATGCCCTTTACTATGATGGAAAATGAAGCAAGCAGCTATCGGCAGAATCTGTATGTGGCTAATCCCCATGCATGGAGTGCAGAGGATCCTTATCTGTATTCTTATCGGGCGATTTTAACCGTGGACGGGACGGTGTGCGATGAGGAAGAAGGCACCTTCGGCATCCGCAAACTGCAGCTGGATCCCAGACACGGTCTGCGGGTCAACGGAGAGGAAGTGAAGCTTCGGGGCGGCTGTCTGCATCATGATAATGGAGTAATCGGCACTGCCGAATTTGCCCATGCAGAGGAAGTGAGAGTGCGCAATCTGAAGGAAGCCGGCTTTAACGCCATCCGCAGCTCCCACTATCCCATGAGCAGACGTCTTCTGGAAGCCTGCGACCGATTGGGCATGTATGTCATGGATGAATTTTCCGATGTATGGACCAGCACGAAGGTGGAACTGGACTACGGCATGGCTATGTCGGAGTGGTGGGCATATGATATCACCAATATGGTGGACAAGGACTATAACCACCCCTGCGTGATTCTGTATTCTATTGGCAATGAAATCCCTGAGACCGGGAATCCTTTTGATGTGCAGTGGGGTAAAAAACTCGCTGACCTGCTGCGAAAATTGGATGATACCCGCTATATTGTCAACAGCATGAATTTGATGCTTTCTGTCATGCA
Organism: bacterium; assembly: GCA_963593905.1. Classification (GTDB taxonomy): domain Bacteria; phylum Bacillota; class Clostridia; order Lachnospirales; family Lachnospiraceae; genus CAG-791. The sequence goes on from CAVBBL010000032.1 coordinate 1,628, forward strand.
GGATATGCCCAAAATCATGGCAGAACTGACAGGAGCCCAGCAGTCGGATGTACCTGCCGGCGGTGAGATCAATGAGATGATGACAGACCTAGGCGACCTGATGGGCAAGGCGGTGACCACCAGCTTTGTGGATAAGGCTACCGCCGAGGCCTCCGGACAGGTGGATATCACTGGCCTTAACTATGCAGCACAGCGCTATGAGTTGGACAGAGAGCTGCATCCTGACCGCATCATCGTGGGTTCTGAGACCTATCCCATGGATCTGGATGTCAATTGGGCTCTGGTGGAAAAATATCCCAATATTATCGGTGATTTCGACTGGACAGCCTATGATTATCTGGGAGAGGCCGGTATCGGCAAGATCAGTTATGATGCCGGAGAGACACGCTCCGAGGGAAGTTTCTATGCGTCTTATCCCTGCAAGGCGGCGTATTGCGGAGATATCAATCTTTTAGGAGATCCCAGACCGGTGGCTTTCTGGAGAAAGAGTATCTGGGGCATGCAAAAGACGCCTTATATTGCCGTTTGTCCGCCGTCCCATTACGGGGAAAAGCTGCAGAAGACTCAATGGGCCATGACAGACGCCCTCCGCTCCTGGAACTGGACAGGTTATGAGGGTAAGCCAGTCCGTGTGGAGGTATATAGTGATGCTGAGGAAGTGGAGCTGCTGATTAACGGGGAAATCGTGGGCAGAAAGCAGCCCGGCAAGGATGAGGGTGCAGAGAATAAAAAGAATATGGTGGTCTTCCATGCTGTTTATCAGCCTGGGCAGATAGAGGCAGTGGCTTACTGTGACGGAAAAGAAGTAAGCCGGGATCTCTTAAAGACCGCTGAGGATATTGTCTATATAAAGGCAGCAGCGGATACAGAGACGATTCCTGCAGACGGCAGTGATATCTGCTATGTGGAACTGGAATTAGTGGATGTTAATGGGATGCGGAATCCGGAGGCTGTGCGCAAGATCAAAGTAAGCGCAGAGGGCGCCGGCTATGTCCTTGGCTTTGGCAGTGCAGATCCTGAGTCGGAGGAAAATTACTTTGACAGCGAGGCCAGTACCTACGAAGGAAGACTGCGGGCAGCCATCCGGGCTGACAAGGCCGGAGAGATTCTTGTGCATTTCTCGTCAGAGGGCATGGAAGATGTGACGGTGAGGATTCTGGCAGAGTAGTATAATCATAAGATAGGATTTTAGGATACTGTAGGAAAGTAAACAGTAGTATCCTGCATTTACAGAACACTGCCTGATGCTGGTAGCATCAGGCAGATTTTTTAAATTCGTCCAAGTATGTTTGTTGTTTTACGAAGATATTATTTATCGTTATGGATGCTTCAATGGATTATTACATTGTGGTTTTGCAGGGAAACAAGTAGAGTCAAAACCAATGATTAGCATATGCTTTCAGAAAAGAATCTACTTCGGAACAAAATTGTTCTTTAGCAACACCTACGCCTCCCAGCTCGTATTTAAAATGTACATTTTTATCGGGATTTTGATTATTCCATGAAATTTCTACATTGTTACCATTGAGCTGGAAATAAAGATCTGCCAAAATACCACCTTCTGAGGCAGTATGCCATCTGTGTCGGAGATTCCAACAGTCAAGCTTGTCGTAATAGGCATCGAATTCCTCATCATCATCGGAATCAAATGTGCGAGCATTGATATCTTTTATAGAAGCATAATTACCTTCTGCTTTTACAGGATATGGATCTTCTGCCATATTATTTAAAAAATTTCTTAACCAAAACGCAAGTTCATCGAGATTCCATCTTGTTGTGAACGTCTTTCCGTTTTGACTAAAAGCGAGAATATTATTGCCATCAATTAGTAGAGCAATTTCTGTTTCATGAGTTTTGTCATAAAATTTATAAGAGATTTTAAAACAGTGTGTATTTGTGTCAGTTACATTATTCATTTAAACTGAGTCCTTTCCTTATTTTGTTGTATTGAGCTCTTGATAGTTTACCGTCTTCAAGCATTTCTTTTAAAACTTTCGAGGGAATATCGCGTGGCGTAGAAACTATGTTGTCATAAGTGTTATAATGGCGTGCATTTTCAGAAAGCATATGCAGGCTGCCGACAGTCTGCGTATGTTTCTTTTTTGCGCAAATTGAAATAGAAATTCGATTAAGAGAATCGGAAATTTTGTCGCCTCTTCCCAGCAAATCTACTTAGAAATGAGGATTTAAATGGTATACTTATTATAAGAAAAAAGTGTACACATTTACAGATATTCATGAAAATTTGTATGGAAGAGCGAGGGAAATATGAAAGAAGAACAAAAAGCAGAAAAAAACAATGTATCACTAAAATGCCGCTGCATCGCCGCAGAGGACCATGACCTGATCCAAAATGAGGGCGGGAAGACTCTTGGTCTGGCAAAGGACAGTAAGGTGGGTATTATCTATGAGGATGGCTATGCCTTTAAGGATTTCCTTGGCACAGGGGAACTGGTGCCCTATGAGGATTGGCGGCTTTCTTATGAAGAGAGGGCAGCAGACCTGGCAGGCCGCCTTCCGGTAGAAGACATTGCCGGATTGATGCTATACAGCAATCACCAGCTGATTCCGGCCAAAGGCCCCAGGGCTGCCATTTTTGGCGGCACCTATGGAGGCAAGCGGTATGAGGAAAGCGGCGCGAAGCCCTGGGATCTTACGGATCAGCAAAAGACCTTTATCACCAGAGACCGAATCCGGCATGTGCTGGTTCTGGGGTTAGAGAGCACAGAGACAGCGGTCCGGTGGAATAACAAAGTACAGGCGCTGGCGGAGGGAGAGGGCTTTGGCATTCCTCTTAATAACTGCTCGGATCCCCGGCACGGTGCCGGCACGGAGGCGGAGTACATGGCCATCACCGGGGAGCCGATCTCCAAGTGGGCCAACGGCATAGGTTTTACTGCTACCTTCGATCCTGCATTAGTGCAGGAATTCGGAGAAGCGGCTTCGGCAGAGTACAGAGCTCTGGGGATCACCACGGCGCTTTCTCCCCAGATCGACCTGGCAACGGAGCCCAGGTGGATGCGGCTGGCAGATACCTTTGGAGAACATACCCAGTTGACTATTGAGATGACGAAAGCCTACTGTGACGGCTTCCAGACCACCAAGGACAGCACGGACGGATGGGGAATGGACAGTGTCAATGCCATGGTCAAGCACTTTCCCGGAGGCGGGCCGGTAGAGGCCGGCAGAGATGCCCATTACGCTTACGGGAAATACGCCGTCTATCCGGGTCAAAATTTTGAGGAGCATTTAAAGCCTTTTTCCCAGGGAGCTTTCCGGTTGAATGGTAAGACACAAAAGGCCAGCGCAGTGATGCCGTACTATACGGTCTCCACCGGCGTGGATCAGAAATATGGAGAAAACGTGGGGAATTCCTACAATAAATATCTCATTACCGATCTGCTTCGGGAGGAACTGGACTATGACGGGGTGGTTTGCACCGACTGGTCCATCACCCATGATACAGGTGCCACAGAGGAAGAATTCGCCGGTAAATGCTGGGGTGTGGAAACCTTAAGCGAGGCGGAGAGACACTTAAAGGCGCTGGAGGCCGGCGTAGATCAGTTCGGGGGCAACAGTGATGCGGCGCCGCTGTTAGAAGCCTATGCCCTATATCAGGAGAAATACGGGAAAGAAGCGGCCGCAGAGCGATTCCGCCGTTCTGCTTATCGGCTTTTATTAAATATTTTCCGCACAGGTCTTTTTGAAAATCCCTATCTGGATCTGGCATCTTCCGAGGCAACGGTAGGCAGAGCAGACTTTGTGGAGAAGGGATACCGCTCACAGCTTCGCTCCGTTACGATGATCAAAAATAAGGAAAAAACACTGCCTCTGCAAAAGGGTATCCGTCTTTATGTGCCGGACCGTTTCGTGAAATCTCATCTGGATTTCATGAGTCATCCCACGGGAGATCATCAAATCACGCCTGCCGGAAAAAAGGTGCTGGGACAGCAATTTACATTGGTGGATACGCCCCAGGAGGCAGACGCAGCTATCTGCTACATGGAATCGCCCATTTCCGTAGGCTATGATCCGGCGGATCGGGAAAAGGGCGGCAACGGCTATGTGCCGATCACGCTGCAATACCGTCCTTATCAGGCAGTGAGTGCCAGAACCCACAGCCTGGCCGGCGGGGATCCGCTGGAAGATTTCACAGACCGCAGCTATAAGGATAAATGGAATTGTGCCGCCAATGAGCGTGATCTGGACAATCTGATAGAGACGAAGAAGTGCATGGGGAATAAGCCGGTGATCGCCGTCATTTCCCTGCACAATCCCATGGTAATGGCGGAATTAGAGCCCTATGCCGATGCGATTTTGCTGGAATACGGTGTCAGCTCGCAGGCTGTAGCGGATGTGCTGACAGGGAACTTTGTGCCGGAAGGACTGCTGCCGGTACAGCTGCCGGCGGATATGGACACAGTGGAAAAACAATGTGAGGATGTGGCCTTTGACATGGAATGCTACCGGGACAGCCAGGGGAATGTATATGATTTTGGCTTTGGCCTTAACTTTGATGGTGTTATCCGGGATGAGAGAACCGACAGATATACCAGGTGAGTTGATTTTGGCATCCGTACATAATCACATCACGGAATTATCCTTTGCAGGATTCGCTTATATAAAATTTCTTCTGACGGTATGGACAGAACGGGAAAATTGTCCCAGAGAGAAGGAGCACTTTTGCTTGACAAAATCTGCCGTCTGAAGGAAACTGAAGGATGCGAAAATCCTGATCCGGGGGAGATAGGATGAAATCTTGATCACATCGGAGAATTCGCCTACGCGAAATTCTCCTCGTGCGGCTGCAGGCAAGCTGCAGCATATGGAGGTAAGTATGAAGAAATTTTCCGTAAAGACGATCGTTGCCATCGGTATCGGTGCAGCGTTGTTCTTTGTATTGGCAAGCTATGTGGCTATTCCCACACCTATCCCGAACGTAAAGTTCAGCCTGCAGTATGCAGTGCTGGCTATCATGTCTGTATTGTTCGGACCTGTGGCAGGCCTTCTGATGGGCCTGATCGGCCACTTCCTGACAGACCTGGCCGGCGGCTGGGGCATCTGGTGGAGCTGGGTGATCTGCTCCGGTCTCTTCGGTCTGGTGATGGGCCTGGTTGGTCTTAAGCTGAACCTGGAAGAGGGCGAGTTTAGTGTAAAGAGCGGCATTCTGTTCAACATAGGACAGATCGTAGGTCATCTGGTATGCTGGGCGGTAGTTGCTCCGATCCTGGACATTCTGATCTACAGCGAGCCTTCCAATAAGGTATTCCTGCAGGGCCTTGTCAGCGCAGGCGGCAACATCCTGACCACTGCCATCGTAGGCACACTGCTGTGTGTAGCATATGTGGCAGCACGTCCTAAGACAGGTTCTCTGACAAAGGAGAAATAAATCCATCTGGACTTTGAGAAAGAAGGGCACCCCGGGGCCCTTCTTTCTTGTGTGTCCGGGGAATTTCTGGTATGTTTTGTAGGGTATAGGAAAACTGCCGTAGCAGCCGGCAGCATATAGAGGTCAGTTTGAAGGAAATGCTGTAAACGTCATCCATACGGGATATAGAGGTAACCATGAAGGAAGAGAGAGAAACCCTTATCAAATTTGAGCACTTTGGCTTTCAGTACAGGGCTCAGGCGGAGCCTACGCTCTACGATATCAATCTGGAGATCCATGCCGGTGAGAAGATCCTGATCGCCGGTCCCTCCGGATGTGGTAAGTCCACCCTGACGCACTGTATCAATGGTCTGATCCCGTTTACTTACAAGGGTACGCAGACCGGAAGCCTTCTGATTGACGGCAAGGAGAATACCGGGCAGAGTATCTTTGATATCTCCAGAACCGTGGGAACTGTGCTGCAGGATCTGGACGGACAGTTCATCGGTCTGTCGGTGGCGGAGGATATCGCTTTTTCGCTGGAAAATGATTGTGTTCCCCAGGAAGAGATGAAGAAACGCGTGAGAGAAACCGCCCGCCGGGTCAATATCGCAGAGCACCTGGATCATGCCCCTGGAGAGCTTTCCGGCGGTCAGAAGCAGAGGGTATCCATGGCCGGCATCATGGTAGATGATGTAAAGCTTTTCCTCTTTGATGAGCCTCTGGCAAACTTAGATCCTGCCACCGGCAAGCAGGCCATTGAAATCATTGAGCAGATTCAGAAGGATACAGATGCTGCGGTGATCATCATCGAACATCGCTTAGAGGATGTGCTCTGGCGGGATGTGGACCGCATCGTGTTGATGCATGAGGGCAGGATTCTCTTTGACGATACCCCGGATAACCTGCTTTCATCCAATCTGCTGGTAGAAAATGGCATTCGGGAGCCTCTTTATCTGACGGCCATGAAGTATGCAGGGGTGCCGATTCGTGCGGAGGCAAAGCCGCACAGCATCCGTACTTTAGAGCTGACCAAAGAGGAAAAGGCAAAGATCAGAGAATGGGGAAAAACAGCCAATAAGCCCGTCCCAAAGAAGGAGGGCGCGCCCCTGTTAGAGGCAAAGCATCTGGATTTTACCTATGAAAATGGCTTTCATGCCCTGAGAGATGTGTCCCTGACTGTTCGGGAGGGAGAATTGATGGCCATCGTGGGCACTAACGGTGCCGGTAAATCTACTTTTTCAAAGGTGGTCTGCGGCTTTGAAAAGCAGCAAAGCGGTCAGTTACTCTTTCAGGGAGAGGATATGGCTTCTTTGAGCATCAAGGAGCGGGCGGATCGCATCGGCTATGTCATGCAGAATCCGAATCAGATGATTTCCAAATCCTTTATTTATGACGAGGTGGCCTTCGGCCTTCGCCTGCGAGGTGTAGGAGAGGCAGAGGTAAAGGAAAAGGTAGAGAGCACACTGCAGACCTGCGGCCTGTATCCCTTCCGCAAATGGCCGGTCTCGGCCCTGAGCTATGGGCAGAAAAAGCGCATGACTATTGCGTCCATCCTGGCTATGTCACCGAAATTGCTGATTTTGGACGAGCCCACCGCGGGACAGGATTATCGGCATTATACAGAGATCATGGAATTCCTTCTCACCCTGCAGCAGCAGGGAATCACAGTCATTATGATCACCCATGATATGCACCTGATGCTGGAGTATGCCCGCCGGGCGGTGGTTTTTTCCAAAGGAAAGATCATTGCTGACGACGCCTCTGCGAAGATTTTGACCAATCCGGGAATCATAGAAAAGGCAAGTCTGAAAGAGACATCCCTTTACGACCTGGCTTTGTCCTGCGGCGTGGAGGAGCCTTCTGATTTTGTACAGCATTTCATTGATTATGAAAGAGAGGTAGGCCGGGCATGATCACGTTTTTTAATTATATCCCCCGCAAATCCCCGATCCATGAGCTGACGGGAGCGGCTAAATTTGCCTGCATGCTTTGCTGGTCGTTGGCGGCTATGCTCACCTTTGATACCAGATACCTTCTGGTGCTGTCCGTGCTGGCTTTTGTGATGCTGCATATTTCCAAAATCCGGCTGCGGGATGTGAAGGCGCTGCTGATTTTTACCTTTGTATTTCTGATTCTGAACAACATTCTGATCTACCTTTTTGCGCCGGAGCACGGCACTACTTTGTACCATTCCAAGACGGTGCTGGCAACCATTGCAGGACCGTACACCATTACCAGCCAGCAGCTGCTCTATCAGCTGAACGTGATATTAAAGTACACTGCTACGATTCCTGTGGTGATTCTCTTTGTGTCCACCACCCAGCCCAGTGAGTTTGCGGCTTCCTTAAACAAGCTCGGCGTGAGCTATAAGGTCTCCTATTCCGTATCTCTGGCGCTGCGCTATATACCGGATATTCTGAAGGAGTATCACGATATTTCCCTGGCACAGCAGGCCAGAGGTGTGGAGCTCTCTAAAAAGGAAAGTATGGTGAAGCGTCTGAAGGGCATGGCGGCCATATTGATGCCCCTGATCATGTCCAGCCTCGACCGCATCGAGACAGTCTCCAATGCCATGGAGCTGCGGTGCTTCGGCAAGAGCAATAAGCGCACCTGGTACCGCGCCCAGGCTTTCAAGGTGGGAGATTACCTGGCAATCATCGCCGGCGTGATCATGATCGTGATTTCTATCGCATTGAATGTTTTAAACGGCAGCAGATATTGGAATCCCTTTATATAGAGTGTGTATGGGACAGGCATGATGCAGAAGTGAAGCTTGAAAGATATATCTGATAAAACAGCCGATTGCGTAAATTTTAAGATGTATGATTACGGCAGTAATTGTGATTACCACAAAAGAAAAAGGTTCCCACACAACAATAGTGGGAACCTTTTTTCTTTTGCATTAAGCACTCTATGCCTGCCGCTCGGCGGCAATTTCCTTACAAAGAGAGAGCCATTCACAGTCCGGACAGGTCTCCTCTAATCGGAACAGGCTTAAAGGGGAAGTAAGGGAAGAAAATTCCTGCCATGTTACTGTCTGTCCATAGGAGAGACCGGTGAGACGAAGCACATTCTCGTCAAAAAGAGGTGGATGAAGAGAGGAACAGGTATCTCCCACTCGGTGAGGACAGCGGGCACACAGATTATCTGCACCCTTGGTGATAGTGATGAGCGTCTCGGGATTTTCAAAGAGCAGCTGCTGCATGCGGGACATATTGAGACTGAAGTCATCGGAGTACCCTTTGCCGATAAAGTTAAGGAGGCAAATGCCATGATGAGGACGAAGATGAATGTGCATGATATCCTTTCTCTTATGCTTCAGCCTTTCGCAGTGCGATCTCAATAGGGGTGCTCAGCAGGATGACGATGACCATCTTCAGGAAATCACCGGGAAGGAAAGGAAGAACGCACATGCTAAGGGCCGGTACAAAGCCGGTGCCGCTGACTACACAGAACCATACGGTGCCGAAAGCGTACAGGACGACGGTACCGAGGAGCATACCCAGGAATTTCCAGAGCACACGAGTCTTGCCGCTCTTTTCCCGGCCGAATTTCCAGTACAGCAATCCTGTAATAAAAGCGAGGATAGGATAAGCGACGATATAACCGCCTGTCATGCCGGCGATACAGGATAATCCGGCACTGTAACCGGAGAAGACGGGAAGTCCGACAGCGCCCAACAGTACATAGACCAGCTGGGATACAAAGCCCAGCTTAGCCCCCAGGAGTACGCCGGCCAGCATGACCGCAAAGGTGCAAAGAGAAATGGGCACCGGCTCAATGGGAATGGAGATAGGTGCCAGGATACAGGTGATGGCAGCACACATAGCGCAGAGAACGAGATTCTTGGTCTTGTTATTTTTCATGACAGAGCCTTTCTGATCGTAAAAATGTCGGCTGCAGTGGACAGCCGAGCGAGATGGTTTACAGAAACGTACAGATGGTAGGTTAACATCCATAGAATTGATTGTCAACCCGAGAATATAAATGGTTAACAATTGGTTTAAGAAATATTGCAAAACGTAATGCCCAGGGGCGCGGCAGAATGGCTCGCATCCTTTGCACTGCGCGCCAGTTTTGCATGATTTGCATCGAAGCCGGAGGATGGTATCGGACGCGCTTACAGAGCGCGCCCGATAGGCCCGCCTGTCTGAGCAGACCCGCATCAGGCGGGGCTGCGAGTTAAGGGCCGGCCATCCGCAGGTGAGAGGCAAGCCATAGCAAAACGGCGCAAAGTGCACGGTGCGAGACATCTGCCGCGCCCCTGGGCATGGCCGGGCGGCACTTCCCTCCCCTCATAGTATATTATTAGTCGCTATTGTTGGTCTTGGCTCCGATCGGGCGGATATTTAATACTTCCTCAGATGCCATCTCTTGCAAAATGTGCTAGGATATAGAGCAGACATAAAAAGTACAACAAAGGCAAAAGCCGGAAAGGACAATAGCGGCCATCGCTGCCGCGGCTTATGGGAAGAGAAGATTTGGTTATGAAACCGGTAGGTGTGGAATACCTAAAGCAGTACAACCAGCTGCTTCGCTACGTATTCCAGGTGACAGACGGAGAACTGCAAAGCAGCGGCTGGGATGAAGAAAATGAATTTATCAGAGCGAAATCGCCCACCATGCAGAAATCAGATGTGATCGGCTGGTTCGACAAAGACAAACTGATCTCACAGGTGGCAGTCTATCCTATGCATGTGCGTATCTTTAACCATACCTACAGCATGGGCGGACTGACAGGTGTGGGCACTTACCCCGAGTATGCCAATATGGGACTGATGTACGAGCTGCTCTGTCAGGCACTCTATCGCATGCGGGAGCGCAAACAGTACATTTCCTATCTGTTTCCTTATTCTATTCCTTTTTACAGACACAAGGGGTGGGAAATCATATCTGACCGGATTCACTATGAGATCATGGATTATCAGCTTCCTAAGAACAGACACTTAGAGGGTGAGGTGCGCCGGGTTCCTTATGACAGCGATATTATGAAGGAGACCTATCACCGATTTGCCATGCAGACACATGGCGCCCTGCTGCGGGATGAACTGGCCTGGAATGAGTACTGGCTTTGGGACGTGGAAGAGCTGATGGCGGCAGTCTACTATAATAAAGACGGAGAACCGGATGGCTATGTAATCTACTGGATCGCTGATGATATCTTCCATATCAAGGACATGATCTTTATCAATGAATATGCCAGAACCTGTCTGTGGAACTTTGTCAGCGCCCATCTCTCCATGATCGATAAAGTGGTGGGGGATACCTTTACAGATGAACCTCTTTCCTTCCTTTTGGAGGATGCGGATATCAAGGAATCTATTTCTCCCTATTTCATGGCGAGAATCGTCGACTTTGAAAAATTTATCGAAGAATTTCCCTTTCGGCCGGATACGATGGACAGGCGATGGGTGTTCCGCCTGGAGGATCCTCTTCTTGACTGGAACAGAGGCTGCTTTGAGCTGAAGATCAGTAAGGAAGGCAAGGGGTGTGCCAGACGCATCGAGGAGATCGCAGAGGATCACCTGGATATCCAGACTATGGTGACGATGCTCCTTGGATACAAGAGACCGGAATATCTGCACCGGATCGGCAGATTGGTGTGCGCAGAAGAGACAGTGGAGATGCTGGAAGATGCGCTGGGACAGCAGGTGTCTTATTTCTCAGATTACTTTTAGGAAACGCTGAGTGCATCCATATTTCCTTTGGATGTTTATCGCGCGGGAAAGGAAGCTGATCCATGGGGACAGACAATGCGGGACAACAGAATAAAAACGGTTGGGACCGGGATCTGGATGTCGTGCTGCCCTGCAACAATTATTATGATCACTCCCGGTCATGGAAAAATGGAAAGCCCTATCCTTCGGGAAACGGATACAGCGGATATGATGATTACGAAGAGAGCGGGGAACAGAATTGCTATGCGGGACAGAGTTTACCATATGAAAGTGTTCAGCATCGCAGCCGCCGTCAGTCAGAGAAAAACGATACTCTGCGTGATAGCAATGGAAAATCTGGAAAATCTCGAAAATCCGGAAAATCTACAAAATCGAAAATAAAAACCAGAAGAGCACGGACATCCTCTTCTGTAATTGCCTTTACAGCGACGTTTCTGCTGGTCGTTGCACTCGGCATTCTGGGGCTGTGCACTTACGGACTGATCCGCAGCGCAGACCGCCGGGCAGCAGGAGAAGACACGGTGCAGGCTGTTCTGGAGGAAGTGATTCCTGTAGTGGCACCCAATACGGAGAACGCACAGCAGATTGAAAAAATCCTGCTGGGAAAAAGCGAAGCACAGACACAGGATGCCACAGCCCAGGCAGAACAGGGGGAAGTTACAGCCAGTGACAATATCACTAAACTCTCCGATGGCAGTTATCGGGTGATACCTGCCTCCCAGGACACAGTGACCTTTGCCTTTGCCGGCGATATACTTTTTGATCTGCATTATGCCACAGGAGCGTCGGCTCTCCAGCGGGGTGGCATCACCGGCAGCTTTGATCAGTCTGTGCTGGACCTGATGCGGTCTGAGGATGTCTTCATGGTCAATAATGAGTTCCCCTACAGCGACCGGGGGACGCCACTTGCAGATAAGAAATTCACATTTCGGGCGGCACCCTCCACAGCTTCCTGGCTGACCCAGATGGGAGTAGATATCGTTTCTCTGGCGAATAACCATTGCTATGACTATGGAGAGGAGGCTTTTCTGGATACCCTCTCCACTTTGGAAAATCTGCGGATGCCCTATGTGGGAGCGGGGAGAAACTTAAACGAGGCGGCAGCGCCTGCCTATTTCCATGTGCAGGATATGACGGTGGCTATCGTCAATTCCACCCAGATCGAGCGACTGGACAATCCTGATACCAAGGGAGCCACCCAGGATACAGCCGGGGTATTCCGCTGCTTTGATCAGACAAAGCTGCTGGAGGTTTTAAAGTTAGCTAAACAAAATGCGGATTATGTGATTCTCTATATCCATTGGGGAACAGAAAATGAGACCCAGCCGGACTGGCTGCAGACGGATCGAATTGCAGATCTGTCTGCAGCGGGGGCAGATCTGATCGTGGGAGATCATCCCCACTGTCTGCAGCCCTTTACCCACACAGGCAGCACTATGGTGGCCTACAGTCTTGGAAATTTCCTGTTCACTTCCTATACGGTGGATACGGGAATCCTGGAAGCTTCTTTTTCCGCTGCGGATAAGACACTTACATCTCTTCGTTTTGTGCCCATGCTGCAGCAGGACAGCGCCGTCAAAATGGCAGATGAGACAGAGAAGGCCAGAATATTGCAGAAGCTTCGGGATATTTCGCCGGATGTAAATATCGATGATGACGGCTTTATAACGATGAGGTGATAAGGAAAACGCTGATGAAAGTATTTTCCCGGCATTTAGAGCTAAAGCAGACCGGAAAAAGTAAACTAAAAAAGTGAATCAAAAAAGTGAACTAAAAAAATGAACTAAAAAAGTGAACTAAAAAACAGACCGTACAGCAATTATCTGCTGTATGGTCTGTTTTTTAAATCCAGCCGCCGTCCAAGGTGATGATCTGGCCGGTGAGATAGGAAGGCATTTGGCAAAGGGAGAGGACAGTCTGGGCAACCTCCCCGGGGTCCGCAAAGCGGTCTGCCGGAATCTCCTGGCGCAGTGCCCGGCGTTCTTCCTCGGAGAAACATTGGTTCATTTGGGTATCAATGACACCGCAGGCGATAGCATTCACAGGGATGTTCTCCGGTGCCAGTTCCTTGGCCAGAGCCTTTGTAAAGGCATTGACGCCTCCCTTGGTGGCGGAGTAAGCTACCTCCATGGAGGCTCCCACATTTCCCCAGACAGAGGAAATATTAATGATCCTGCCTGTGCGGTGCCGCAGAAAAAGGGGGATGGCCGCCCGGCAGGTATAAAAGCAGGCACTCAAATTGACAGAGAGTATGCGGTTCCATTCTTCGTCCGACATCTCCTGCAGCAGGCCGATATAGGAAATGCCGGCATTGTTGACTAACAGATCCAGGTGATGATCTCCGTATGCGGCAAAGAGGGATTTGACGGCAGCAGGATCGCCGCCATCGCAGGCAAAGGCGCGGCAGCGGATGCCGTATTCCCTTTCCAGTGTATTGGTTTGCAAGGTCAGCTCTTCCATAGAATGATTGCAGGTCAGCACCAGATCATAACCTGCCGATGCCAGAGCCCTGGCGATGGCCAGACCGATACCGCGGGAGGCACCGGTTATGAGAGCAGCAGGATGAGGAGAATGGGGTGCTTTTTCATCCGCTGATGCAGAGGCACTTATTTTTGCGTCTTCTGTTATCTTTTCTTTCGTTTTTTGATTTACATCCATATGGAAAATCCTTTCTTTTTGTCTTATCACTTTTGCAAGCTGTCTGCCTGTGAACAGTCATTTGTTCACATTTAGGTCATAAAAATTACAAACTTGTTTCCTTGACACTGTACATGTCCTTTGCTATAGTTTTTTATTGTAACAATTTTGTAACAAATGTTACACACAAAAAGCAGAAATATTGGAAGAATAAGGAAGATTCCACTGATTGACTGACGCCGACATTGCGGCGACGATGGAGTCAGACAGATTGCCTGTCAGGAATTTCCTGTTTATTACAGGATACGGGGCATGTCAATTCATTTTAACAGATAGATTTTTAGTAGAACAGCTTTAATGGATGAAAGATAATCTGTACTGGGGAGTGCAGATTATGGGAGGTGTTATGTCTTTTCGTAAACAGACAAAAATCCTGACTGTGTGCATGACGGCCAGTCTGCTTCTTAGCTCTATGGGACTGCCCGCGCAGGCGGCATCGACGAAGACGAAGCTGTCAAGTCAGCTGCCCAGTGCAGGTGTCAGCTACGCACTTTCTTCTCATAAGGTTTCCTTAAAAGATGTGGAGGACAATCTGGTCTCTGAGGGAAAGAAGACCCAGCGCAAGACCGTTTCCAATACCGTAGGCGCTTCTGCTGTTACTGCAGTTTCCAAGGCGAGCAGCACACAGGAAGTAAGCACCATTAAGGAAACAAAGCTGACACAGACACAGCAGACAGAAAAGCAGAATCAGATCACAGCCGGCGAGACCATTGCTACCGTAGTGTCTCAGGATGCGGAGGCAAAGGCTGCGGCTTCTTTGGCGGCAGCTTCCACAGAAACGACTGCAACGGCATCGACAGAAAATACTGCGGCTGAGACTTCCGCAGAGACGGCTGCGGATGCTTCCTCTGCAGAGGAAACCACGGATCTGGCAGTAGCCAATGTCAATGATTATGTAAATGTCCGCAGCGAGGCAAATACAGACTCTGAGGTAGTAGGTAAGCTGTATGCGGACGGTGTGGCTACCATCCTGGAACGTACGGATGACGGCTGGGCCAAGATTCAGTCCGGTGATGTGACAGGTTATGTCAAGCAAGAGTATGTGACCACCGGTGAGGCGGCCAAGGAAAAGGCGGAGGAAGTGGCTACCAAGGTAGCAACGGTGAATACGGAGACCCTTCGTGTACGTGCAGCAGCTTCTCTGGATTCTGACGTCATCACCCTGATTCCCGGCGGAGATGCCTTTACCATCGAAGAAGAGACGGACGGCTGGTATAAGATCAATACCGCTGACGGCGAAGGCTATATCATGAAAGACTTCGCAGACGTAGAAGAAGAGTATCCGGAGGCTGAGTCCAAGCAGGCAGAGGCAGAGCGCCTGGCGAAGGAAGAGGAAGAAAAGAAGGCCGAGGAAGAAAAGAAGGCTTCTGAGGAAAAGAAGAAAGCCGAAGAAGAAAAGAAGAAGGCCGAGGAGGCTAAGAAGAAGGCGGAAGAAGCGAAGAAGAAAGCGGAGGAAGCCCAGAAAGCAGCGGAGGAAGCCGCTGCAGCAGGAGGATCTTCTGCAGAGAGTTCCTCACAGCAGACAGAAGAGGAATTAAAGGCACAGCAGGAAGCAGCCCAGAAGGCAGCTGACGAGGCGGCAGCAGCCCAGAAAGCAGCAGAAGAAGCGGCCGCAGAACAAAAGAAGGCCGAGGAAGCAGCTGCGGCAGCATCTTCAGCAGCCGCCGCTTCCAGCAGTTCCTCTTCCTCCAGCTCTTCCGGACAGGCAGTAGCCAGTTACGCATTGCAGTTCGTCGGCAACCCTTACGTGTGGGGCGGCACCAGTCTGACAAATGGTGCAGACTGCTCCGGCTTTGTGCTGGCAGTTTATAAGAACTTCGGTATCAGCCTGCCGCACAATGATGCAGCAGACCGCAGTGTGGGTACTGCTGTCAGCAGTCTGGCAGAGGCGCAGCCTGGCGATATCGTGTGTTATTCCGGCCATGTGGGTATCTACATTGGCGGCGGACAGATTGTTCATGCATCTAATCCCGCCAGCGGTATCAAAGTTTCCAATGCGGCCTACAGAAATATTCTTGCAATCCGCAGAGTACTGTAAAAATAAAGAGAAGACCAATGCATATCGGTTTCACGGAGCCGGTGCATTGGTCTTTTTTGCAGCTGGACAGACGCAGAGACACGTGTGGTATACATCCTTGTCAGAATGGCAATGGAAAAGAAGATACAGTGAATTCTGCGGTAGGTTATGCAAAATCCCGTCCTACCCAAATCGCTGCAGTTATGCGATCGAAAAAGAGAAAATAGGAGCGAAGTTTTTGATAGTTAAATAAATAAAAGAGAAAATAATATATTGTATTTAGTCAAATTGGTGTGTTATACTCAAGATGTCAGACGAAAGCCTGATGTTATCAAATTAAATGGCGGCATACACAGAGTGGTAAGGCCGCGGAAAGAGGCATCTTATGAAATACATCATCGTAGGTAAGAACATCGACGTGACAAACGGACTGGAAGATGCGATCCGTGAGAAGATGAGCAAGTTAGAGCGCTACTTTGACGAAAATACAGAAGTACATGTGACATTGAAGGTGGATAAGGATCGTCATAAGATCGAGGTTACGATCCCTATGAAGGGAACGATCATCCGGGCAGAACAGGTCAGCAATGACATGTATGTATCCATTGATCTGGTGGAGGAGATCATCGAGCGCCAGCTCAGGAAATATAAGAATAAACTGATCCAGAAACAGCAGTCCGGCGGCCTGCGTCAGGAGTTTCTGGACAAGGATTACATGGATGATGAAGAAGTACGTATCGTCCGTAAGAAACAGTTCGATATGAAACCTATGTATCCGGAAGATGCCTGCGTACAGATGGAATTGTTGGGACATAATTTTTATGTATTCTGCAATGCAGAGACAGAAGAAATCAACGTAGTCTATAAGAGAAAAGGCAATACCTATGGCTTGATCGAGCCGGAAGCATAAAGACAGCATAAATACAATGTAAAAATGGCATAAATTCCACAAAGTACGGCACAAATTCAGCACGAATACGGCATGAATTCAACACAAATGCGGCATAAATACAGCATAAATACACCATAAGTATGACAAATCCAAAAGGCTCCCTGTTAAAGCACGGGGAGCCTTTTGACTGTTGGCGCAAGGTGCTGTTCGTCAGTGTGAAGTTTCTCAAAAGAGTAACGCAGCTTTGATTTATCCATAGGCGGCTGCTGTTGGTAAAGCACCTGTTGCAGCACCTCTTTTTCCCGCTCTTTTCCTTGCAAATAAAAAGTGGGTATGCTATAATAATTGCAAAAGTGTGATAAAAAATTAACAAACTAATCACACCACACTGATAACGTAAAAAGCCACTGACAAAGTTCACAAAAAAGAGCAAAATGGAGGGCACTATGGCAAAGAAGGTAGTACTGGCAGGCGCATGCAGAACCGCAATCGGCAAGATGGGTGGAGCACTGAGCAACACTCCTGCAGCAGATCTTGGCGCAATCGTCATCAAAGAGGCTTTAAACCGCGCAGGTGTTAAGCCGGAGATGGTAGACGAAGTAAAGATGGGCTGTGTTATTCAGGCTGCACAGGGTCAGAACGTAGCACGTCAGGCATCCATCAAGGCAGGACTTCCTATCGAGGTACCGGCTATCACTATCAACGTTGTATGCGGATCCGGCTTAAAGTGCGTTAACGATGCAGCTACCATGATCATGGCAGGCGAGGCTGATATCGTTGTTGCAGGCGGTATGGAGAATATGTCCATGGCACCCTATGCTATGACCAAGGCTCGTTTCGGCTATCGTATGAATAATGCGACCATCATCGACACCATGGTAAACGATGCACTGACCGACGCTTTCAATCACTACCACATGATGATCACCGCTGAGAACGTATGTGATCAGTACGGCATCACCAGAGAAGAGCTGGATGCATTCTCCGCAAACAGCCAGCAGAAGTGCGAGAAGGCTATCGCTGAGGGCAAGTTCAAGGATGAGATCGTTCCTGTACCGGTAAAGGTTAAGAAGGAAATCGTAGAGTTCGCAACGGATGAGGGCCCTCGCGCAGGCACTACTGCTGAGTCCCTTGGCAAGCTTCGCTGCTGCTCCGGCAAGGAAGGCGGCCTGGTTACCGCAGGTAATGCTTCCGGTATCAACGACGGCGCTGCTGCAGTCGTAGTAATGAGCGAAGAAAAGGCTAAGGAACTGGGCGTTACTCCTATGGCTACCTGGGTTGCAGGCGCACTTGGCGGCGTAGCTCCGGAAATTATGGGCGTAGGTCCTGTAGCTTCCACCAGAAAGGTTCTGGCAAAGACCGGCCTTACCATTGATGATATCGACCTGATCGAGGCAAACGAGGCATTTGCTGCACAGTCCATCGCAGTAGCAAGAGACCTGAACTTTGATATGAGCAAGGTAAACGTAAACGGCGGTGCTATCGCTCTTGGCCACCCGGTAGGCGCTTCCGGCTGCCGTATCCTGGTTACTCTGCTGCATGAGATGCAGAAGAGCGGCGCAAAGAAGGGTCTGGCTACCCTTTGCATCGGCGGCGGCATGGGCTGCTCCACCATCGTAGAGCGTGACTAATTTATAAACGGACAGATCTTGCCGCAGTACCCATCTGTACGGTACTGCGGCTGAATCTGTGTAATGGCATCAATGCAAGATCACATCGGAGAATTCGCCTGCGCAAAATTCTCCTCGTGCTGCCGCAGTAAACCGCGGCATGGAAAGGAAAGATATGGGATTTGTAAAATATGAGACAGAGGGTGCGGTAGGTATCATTACCATTGACCGTCCGAAGGCATTAAATGCATTAAATTCCGAAGTGTTAGATGACTTAAATGCGGTGATCGATGGCGTGGATGTAGAGAATATCCGCTGCCTGATCCTTACAGGTGAGGGTGAGAAGTCCTTTGTGGCAGGTGCAGACATCGGTGAGATGAGCAGCCTGACCGTAGCAGAGGGCACTGCTTTTGGTAAGAAGGGTAATGACATCTTCCGCAAGCTGGAGACCTTCCCGCTGCCGGTAATCGCTGCCGTTAACGGTTTTGCATTAGGCGGAGGCTGTGAGCTCTCCATGAGCTGCGACATCCGCATCTGCTCCGACAATGCTGTCTTCGGTCAGCCGGAAGTAGGCCTTGGCATTACCCCGGGCTTTGGCGGTACCCAGAGACTGGCTCGTATCGTTGGCCCCGGCATGGCAAAGCAGATGATCTACACTGCCCGCAACATCAAGGCTGACGAAGCACTTCGCATCGGTCTGGTCAATGCAGTCTATACTCAGGAAGAGCTCCTTCCTGCAGCAAAGAAGATGGCAGCAGGTATCGCAAAGAATGCGCCTATCGCTGTTCGTAACTGCAAGAAGGCCATCAATGAAGGCCTTGAAGCAGGCATGGATGACGCTATCGTTATCGAGGAAAATCTCTTCGGCGCTTGTTTTGAGACCCATGATCAGAAGGAAGGCATGAGTGCATTCCTGGAGAAGCGCAAGGAAAAGGAATTCCTGAATAAATAATCATTGAGAGCCGAGCGGTGAATTTGCAAACAGTCATTGTTCGGTCGGATAAAGGTAAAAGCAGCCTACCGGAGCTTGCCTCTACGGAGACAGGCAGGAGGTCCGGATCATGAGGACTTTGCCGGGCTGCCTCTACGGAGACGGCCCGGATGGCTGTTTGAAATTTTATGACTGTTCAGAATGGAAGGAAAGCTGCGCAGAAGTGATTTAGCGTATGCGATCTGAATGGTTATGAAATTTCCATATAATCTGTTATCTGTTCACAAACATCCTATTATAAAAACAGGAGGAAAAGAAATGAAGGTAGGTGTTATCGGCGCAGGAACCATGGGCCAGGGCATTGCAAAAGCTTTCGCACAGACCGAGGGCTATGAAGTTGCACTTTGCGACATCAAGCAGGAATGGGCACAGGGCGGCAAGGACAAGATCGCCAAGGGCTATGCAAGACTGGTAGAAAAAGGAAAGCTGGAGCAGGCGGCTGTAGATGCTATCCTGGCAAAGATCACTCCCGGTCTTAAGGAAGATCTGTGTGCAGACTGCGATCTGATCGTGGAAGCTGCTTTCGAAAACATGGAAGTTAAGAAGACCACCTTTGCAGAGCTTGATAAGATCGCAAAGCCGGAGTGCATCTTCGCATCCAATACTTCTTCCCTTTCTATCACCGAGATCGGCAACGGCCTGAACCGTCCTATGGTAGGCATGCACTTCTTCAATCCCGCTGACAGAATGAAGCTCATCGAGGTGATCGCAGGCGTGAACACCCCTGTGGAGACTGTAGATGCCATCAAGAAGATTTCTGCAGAGATCGGCAAGACCCCTGTACAGGTCAATGAGGCAGCAGGCTTTGTAGTAAACAGAATCCTGATCCCTATGATCAACGAAGCAGCATTCATCAAGATGGAAGGCGTTTCCAATATCGCCGGCATCGACGCAGCTATGAAGCTGGGCGCTAATCACCCCATGGGACCCCTGGAGCTGGGCGACTTTGTAGGTCTTGATATCTGCCTTGCTATCATGGACGTTCTTTACAATGAGACCGGTGACAGCAAGTACCGCGCATGCCCGCTGATCAGAAAGATGGTTCGCGGCGGCAATCTGGGTGTTAAGTCCGGCAAGGGCTTCTATGTATACAACCCTGATCGCACCAAGACCCCTGTAGACGAGTTATAAAATAAAAGGAGATATAAATATCATGGATTTTACTTTGGATAAGAAACATGAGATGGCTAGACGCCTGTTCAAGGAGTTTGCAGAAAACGAAGCAAAGCCGCTTGCACAGGAAGTCGACGAGACCGAGATTTTCCCCAGAGAGACCGTAACCAAGATGGCTAAGGCAGGCTTTTTAGGCATCCCGGTTGACAAAAAGTACGGCGGACAGGGCTGCGATCCGCTGACCTATGTAATGTGCGTAGAAGAGCTCTCCAAGTGCTGTGCTACCACCGGTGTTATCGTTTCCGCACACACCTCTCTTTGCTGCGATCCCATCGCTACCTACGGTACCGAGGATCAGAAGCAGAAGTACTTAGTACCCCTTGCAAAGGGTGAGAAGCTGGGCGCCTTCGGTCTGACCGAGCCCGGCGCAGGTACTGACGCACAGGGCGTACAGACCAAGGCTGTTCTGGACGGCGATGAGTACGTATTAAACGGCTCTAAGATCTTCATCACCAACGGTAAGGAAGCTGACATCTATGTTATCTTTGCTATTACCGATATCAAAGTAGATCCCAAGGGACGCAAGAAGAAACTCTTCTCCGCTTTCATCGTTGAGAAGGGCACACCCGGCTTCACCTTCGGTACCAAGGAGAAGAAGATGGGTATCCGCGGCTCCTCTACTTATGAGCTGATCTTCACAGACTGCAGAATCCCCAAGGAGAATATGTTAGGACCTGCAGGCAAGGGCTTTGCTATCGCTATGCACACTCTGGACGGCGGCCGTATCGGTATCGCTGCACAGGCACTGGGTATCGCAGAGGGCGCTCTGGACCGCACAATAGAGTATGTTAAGGAACGTAAGCAGTTCGGCAGACCGATCGGCGCATTCCAGAACACCCAGTTCGAACTGGCTAACATGGCTACCAAGGTAAAGGCAGCACAGATGCTGGTTTACCGCGCAGCTATGGCAAAGGCTACACAGCAGAGCTACTCTGTAGAGGCAGCTATGGCTAAGCTCTTCGCAGCAGAAGTTGCTATGGAAGTTACCACCAAGGCTGTACAGCTCCACGGCGGCTACGGCTACACCAGAGAGTACGATGTAGAGCGTATGATGCGTGATGCTAAGATCACCGAGATCTACGAAGGCACCAGCGAAGTACAGAGAATGGTTATTTCCGGCGCATTACTTAAATAAGAAGGAGAGATTACACAATGAAAATCGTTGTTTGTATTAAACAGGTACCGGATACAAAGGGCGGCGTACAGTTCAATCCGGACGGAACGTTAAACAGAGCAGCCATGATGACCATCATGAACCCGGATGACAAGGCTGGTCTGGAAGCAGCGCTGGAAATTAAGGATAAGTATGGCGCAGAGGTTACTGTAGTGACTATGGGTCTTCCCAAGGCTGATGAAGTCCTCAGAGAAGCACTGGCTATGGGCGCTGACAAGGGTATCCTGGTAACAGACCGCGTACTGGGCGGCGCTGATACCTGGGCTACTTCCCAGACTATCGCAGGCGCTATCCGCAATCTGGAGTATGATCTGATCATCACCGGCCGTCAGGCTATCGACGGTGATACCGCACAGGTTGGTCCTCAGATTTCCGAGCACCTGGGCATCCCGGTCATCAGCTATGCACAGAAGATCGTAGACATCAAGGACGGCTACATCACTGTAGAGCGTCAGTTCGATGACAGATATCACGTGCTGAAGGCAAAAATGCCCTGCCTGATCACAGCTCTTTCCGAGCTTGACCAGCCTCGTTACATGACTCCCGGCGGCATCTTTGATGCGTACGATGCGGAGATTACCGTATGGGGCAGAAATGACCTGAAGGACGTAGAAGACAGCAACCTCGGTCTGAAGGGTTCCCCGACCCAGATCGCAAAGGCATCCGACAAGGTTCGCAAGGGTGCAGGCGAGAAGGTTACACTCGACACTGCAGAGTCCGTAGATTACATCATGGGCAAGCTGAAAGAGAAGCACGTTATCTAATTTTGGGTAAAAGGAGCCATATAAAATGACACAGAATATTGAAGAATACAAAGGCGTATTTATCTTTGCGCAGCAGGTTGACAATAAGCTGGACAACATCGCATTAGAGCTCGTTGGCAAGGCAAAGGACCTGGCAAAGGACTTACAGACAAACGTGACCGCAGTTCTGGTTGGTTCTGGTGTAAGGGACCTGTGCGATGAGCTGGCTGAGTACGGCGCAGACAGAGTCATCCTGATCGATGATCCTGAGCTGAAGGAGTACAGAACAGAGCCTTATGCACACGCACTGGCATCTGCAATCAAAGAGTACAAGCCTGAGATCATGCTGGTAGGCGCTACCGCTATCGGCCGTGACCTTGGTCCCCGCGTTTCCGCTCGTGTACATACCGGTCTGACCGCTGACTGCACACAGTTAGAGGTAGGTGATTTCCCGATCAATCCCATCCCCGGCAAAGAGCAGAAGCATGGTCAGCTGCTGATGACCCGTCCGGCATTCGGCGGCAACACCATCGCTACCATCGCTTGCCCTGAGTTCCGTCCTCAGATGGCTACCGTTCGTCCCGGCGTTATGCAGAAGGCTGAGCGCGTAGAGGGTGCAAAGGCTGAGATCATCGAGTTCAACCCTGGTTTTACTCCTGATGACAAGTATGTAGAGATCCTGGAGATCGTAAAGAACGCAAAGACCACTGCTGATATCATGGAAGCAAAGATCCTGGTATCCGGCGGCCGCGGCGTTGGTTCCGAAGAGAACTTCAAGCTTCTGGATGACCTGGCAGAGGTGCTGGGCGGCACAGTAAGCTGCTCCCGTGCTGTAGTAGATGCAGGCTGGAAGTCCAAGGATCTGCAGGTAGGACAGACCGGTAAGACCGTTCGTCCTCACGTATACTTCGCAATCGGTATCTCCGGCGCTATTCAGCATCTGGCAGGTATGGAAGAGTCCGACATCATCATCGCTATCAACAAGGATGAGAATGCACCGATCTTTGACGTAGCTGACTACGGCATCGTAGGCGACCTGAACAAGGTGGTTCCCGCACTGACCGAGAAGCTGAAAGCTGAGCTTGGCAAGTAAGAAATACAGATAAAAAGAGAGGAGTCATGGCTGCGGCCATGGCTCCTTTTTATTTGACTTGAAAGAAAAGCTATTGAGCATTTTTACATCTGGAAATGAGATAAGGCAGTGCCTCTTCAAAGTTCACGCCATACCAGCGTCTGTCGGGATCCTTCATAGTGCAGCGTATACATTCCAATACGAAATCGACGGCCAACTGCATGGCGTCCTGCATGGACAGACCCTTGGTCAGCGCCCCTACCATGCAGCTGGCAAAGAGGTCACCGGTGCCGTGGAAGCGGACGGGAAGCTGCGCATTGTAGGCCTCCAGAAAGGTATCATTTGCACTGTCATAGCAAAGGACGCCCACCTCTTCCCCGTGACGGGCGCCGGTCATCAGCACATAGCCGGCACTGGAGGGGGATTTCTGCGCAGCCATTTTCTGCAGCATCTCCCTTATGAAGCTTTCGTCATAGTCCTCGCGATAGGGGGTATCTGTCAGCAGGCAAAGCTCCGTGAGGTTGGGAACCACTACATCAGCCTGGGCACACAGAGATTTCATGGCTGTGACAAAGTCATCGGTAAAGCCGGCGTAAAGACTGCCGTTGTCTGCCATGGCCGGATCTACGAAGCGTATGGTGTGGGAGAAGGGAGCAGATCCAACCGAAGTTGTATAAAAATCGGTAAACATGGACTTTACCAGTTCAATCTGCCGAGGGGAGCCCAGATAGCCGCTGTAGATGGCGTCGAAAGCAAAGCCTTCCTTTTTCCAGTGGGCGCTGATGCCGGGAATATCTTCTGTCAGGTCCCGGAAGGTAAAGCCGGAGAAGGCGGTGTGGGTGGAGAGGACAGCGGTGGGAATGACGGCTGTTTCAATGCCGATGGCGGAGATGACCGGGAGCGCCACTGTAAGGGAACACCGGCCGACACAGGAGATGTCCTGGATGGTTGCGATTCTTTTCATGATTTGGTATGTATCCTTCCTTAAATGTATATTTGCCTATATATTCCGGTTAGTTTCTGATTTTTTTGCTTTTTTGTTCTTTTAAGCTTCCCTTTAGGGCCGCGAGCAGTTGACTGCTGCCAGCCGCTTATCATTGTGATACTGCTCAATATAGCAAAAGAATGGATTGGCCGCAAACACCATATTAAGGAAAATTAAACATGCCACTTTGAAGGGACTTTCTGATAAATTTTCTGGAAAAGAAATTTGACGTTCAAAAAAAGCCTAACTATAATGAAAAAGATTATTGATGATGGGATGCTTGTCTGTGCATTGTCAGGATGCCAGGACATCCTGGATGATTGTATTGGAGAATTATGGCTAAGAAACAACAGGAAGTAAAGACGAATGCAATGCGGATTCTGGATAAGGCGGGGATTGCCTATACCCATGAATCCTATGAACCGGAGGGGGAATTTACCGATGGTATTCACACGGCAGATCGATTGGGATTGCCCCATGAGCAGGTTTTTAAGACATTGGTGACATTGGGAGCCGATAAACAGCATTATGTTTTTGTAATCCCCATCGAAAAAGAACTGGATTTGAAGAAGTGTGCAAAATCTGTGGGTGTTAAGTCTGTATCCATGATCCACGTCAAGGAATTGTTTGACTTGACCGGCTATGTCCGAGGAGGCTGCACCTCCATTGGTATGAAAAAAGCTTTTGTCACCAGAATTGATGAAAGTGCCAGAGAGCAGGAGAAAATCTATATCAGCGGCGGAAAAATCGGCTGCCAGATCTGTCTGGCTCCCGGTGATCTGGTAAAAGCAGCACATAAGGCTGACTTTGCAGATCTGACTATGGAATGAAAAGTGAGCAGCCGCAGGCAAGCTGCGGCATAGAGAGGTAAAATGACTAAAAAATGCCCGATGTCATTTTTTAGTCATTGCATTGATGCCGTAAACGTCATCAATGCATAATCAAATCGGAGAAATCGCCTTCGCGAATTTTTCCTCATGTAGCCGCAGACGAGCTGCGGCATAGAGAGGTAATTATGGAAGAAAGCAAAAGAAGTATTTTAGATTATGAGACAGTGGAGCTGTTGGACGATCAGGATGCGGTACAGATCATCGATCAGACCAAGCTGCCCGGCAAAACAGAACTGATCCAGTTAAAGACAGCCCAGGAGATGTGGGATGCTATCTACCTGCTGCAGGTGCGGGGAGCACCGGCCATCGGCGTATGTGCGGCTATGAGCATTTACATTCTCACCAAGGCGGTACAGGTTACAGAGGATGTACCGGAGAAGCATGATGAGAATTTTGCACTGCTGAAGGCAGAATTTGAAAAGCAGAAAGCATATCTGGATTCCTCCAGACCCACGGCTGTCAATCTGTCCTGGGCCTTAAAGCGTATGGAGGGGGTATTCCTTGCCTGTGGTGAGAAAAAAGAGATGACCATGGCACAGATCAAGGAACGCCTGAGGGAAGAGGCAGAGGAGATCAAGAGAGAGGATATTGATGTCTGCCGCCGCATCGGGGAGAACGGACTTACCTTGGTAAAGCCGGGAGATGGAGTGCTCACCCACTGCAACGCAGGCAAACTGGCAGCCTGCAAATACGGCATGGCGACAGCGCCTGTCTACCTGGGACAGGAACGGGGATATGGATTGCATGTCTATGCAGATGAGACGAGACCGCTGCTGCAGGGAGGACGTCTGACAGCCTACGAACTGCAGTCTGCCGGTGTAGATGTCACGCTGCAGTGTGACAATATGTCCGGCTCTCTGATGAGAGAAGGAAAGGTACAGGCTGTCTTTGTAGGATGCGATCGGGTGGCGGCCAACGGTGATACTGCCAATAAAATCGGCACCAGCATGGTGGCCATAGCCGCAAAATACTACGGCGTTCCTTTTTACGTTTGTGCACCGACATCTACCATTGATATGTCTCTGTCTGACGGAAGTCAGATTGTCATAGAACAGAGAAAGCCGGAAGAAGTGACAGAGATGTGGTATCAGGAGAGAATGGCACCGGAGGGCGTGAAGGTTTATAATCCTGCCTTTGATGTAACGGACAATGCACTGATTGATGGAATTGTCACGGAATTCGGCATAGCAAGAGCGCCGTATACAGAATCCTTGAAGGAAATCTTTCAGAGAAAAGAGGAAAAACTGCACCAATAAAGAGAATATTGTCAGGGCTATTTCAAAGAATTCAAGTGATTCCAAAAAATGGGCGTGCGTCCTCCATCGAAGTGGAAATAAACTTTTCCCTTCAGTTATTCAAAAAAATCTGACAGGCATTCAAAAGTTCTTACAAGCATAAAAAAATCTGACAAGCATTAAAAAAGTTCTGTCAAGCATTTTTGAAAATGTCCCAGATTAGTTAAATTAATAGCCCCGGTTTTC
>CAVBBL010000033.1:0-27015 GCA_963593905.1 bacterium
CATAATTAATACCTTCCTTTCTTAATTTGAGTTGTTATATTTTTTTTGTTTGAAAAATAATTTTTTGGCTATTACTTACACTCATTTAAGGTGCGATGAACGGAGTAACCCAATGCAGCAGCGGCCATGGAACCAAAAATAACGAGGAGACCTGTAAGCATAATTAATACCTTCCTTTCTTAATTTGAGTTGTTATATTTTTTTTGTTTGAAAAATAATTTTTTGGCTATTACTTACACTCATTTAAGGTGCGATGAACGGAGTAACCCAATGCAGCAGCGGCCATGGAACCAAAAATAACGAGGAGACCTGTAAGCATAATTAATACCTTCCTTTCTTAATTTGAATTGTTATATTGTTTTGTTTTTGTTTGTTTTTGTTTGTTTTTGTTTGATGAGCTTATGATAACGGATGTTATGTATGAGAAGCGTAACAAGAAAAAGTGAGTTTAAATGCTGTAAAAAAACCAGTGATTAATTTTTTAAAATTTTTTTTGAATGTGGTGAAACCTTTTCTCTCTTAGACACCTCTATACAGTAAAGGTGCAGATAAAAAATAAAAAGTGGCTGCACAGAAAAGCCTGGTGGAATAGATATACATGTTTGTTATATCGCATTCTTGACAAGGGGGTACGACTTATCATGCAGATATAATTGTTTTTTCAAAGTGAAACCGGGCAGACCTAAAACAGACAGAGCCTGAAAGAACTCTGCAAAATCACAGGAAGTCGGAAAAACAGAAGGGAGAGTATTTATGTCTAAGAAAAGAGTAAGTTACAAGAAGACGCTGGTAAGAGTAGGTGCTATGACTGCGGCAGCAATTGTCGCAGCACCGTCTACAATGGCATTTGCGCAGGAAGAGGTCACTGATTCCAGTAAGGAGCTGGCCGCAGCAGAAAAGACCGCGCAGGACGCAATCGCCTCCGAGCAGAATTCCACACAGGAAGCCGCTGAGAGCGGATCGAGCGTGAGAACGCCGCAAAGATGAATACTTCTGATGGCGCATCTTCCTCGGAGGCAAGCGCAGAGGTCAGCTTCGAGTCTATGATTAACGATGCGCTTACCGCAATCGGAAACAAGTTCGGACTGAATCTTGTGGCGGACCAGGAACTGAGTGTTGCTGCTGATACTGTAGAGAAAGCGGAGATAGAAATCCTGAAGGCTTCCAAAAATGCATCTGCAGGCTCTAAGGTGACCATTTACATGGGCACAAAAAATAAGGTCAGCCAGGCAGATATACTTTCTATCATGGCCAGAGAAGATGTCACCTTCATCTTCAAGCTGAACTACATGGGCAACACATACACCATCAAGATTCCGGCAACGGATGAGGTATTGAAGATGCTGGATGAAAACGGCGAGTTAGATCTTCTCTTCTTCTTTACCACAGAGCACAACAGCGCGGTAATCAAGATCGAGGAGAATACCTACGATCCGAACGCTGTATCCATCTAAAACCTTCGAGACGATCTCCCTCCTTGGAGGCAGAACAAACTCTTTCCTTGGGGCTGAGGCCATTTGGTCTCGGCCCTTTTGTCTATACGCAGTTTTCCATTTCACAAAATTTTCATACTCTTAACACAGATTTAACTAAATTTAAATATAAACTTTCTTCAGGAATTAAGCGTAAAAAGGGGAAATTGTCTTCGTAAATTTCTCCCTTTGCAGACGCCATCAATGCAAGCAAATGTCGGTTACGATATTTGATTTCGTATCGGAGAATTCGCCTTCGCGAAATTCTCCTCACGCAGCCGCAGACAAGCTGCGGCACAAAGAGGTAAGTATGAAAAAGAAAGCAGTTGTAGCAGTCAGCGTGATCGCAGCCGCAGCAATCCTTGCGGGAACATTATATTTGTATTATCCACGACAGACTGACCAACAGACTGCGCAGATGCAGTTTCCGGGAGGCGCTCAGCAGAGTAATGTGATCATAGCCACAGGCAGTACCTCTGTGGGAATGGTATCAGAAACTTTTGATCTGACCGTTACGGGCGTGGATTTTAAGGTAGAGGAAGTCTATGTCAGCAACAGGGATGAGGTGGAAAAAGGGCAGCCGATTCTGAAAATTTCTGAGGAAAGCGTGGAAAAAGCCCGTAGGATCCTGACTCAGGAAGCTAAGGAGGCGGAATATGCTTATGAACTGGGACAGGTAGAGGCCCAGGTCAATACGCTTTCTGCCGGGGAGACTTATACAACGGCATTGGTCAATATGAAATATGCGGATCAGGATTATGAAGATGCGATAGCCCAGGCGCAGGCAAAGATTGATAAGCTGCAAAAGCAGGTAGATGAGCAGCAGGAATTGGTAGATGAGTACGAAGCAGCAATTGCAGATACGAATTATTATTATAAAAAATACAACGTACAGACTTTAAAAGATAAATTAGAGAGTGATTTTAAGTATCAACAGGAATTATATAATGATTCTTCCAATGGCATTGCCGACACATTGGCTTACCAGGAAAAATTTGGTACCGGAAGCGGAGGAGGCGGTGCAATGCCCTCCGGCGGTGAGATGCCCAGCGGCGGTGCACCTTCAGGAGAAATGGGGCAGGGAAGCAGTTCTCAGGGCAGCAGCCAGACTTCCGGCGGAAATAGCGGTACGCAGAGCAGTGACAGTTCTAAGAGCGAAAGCGGCACGCAGAGTAGTGACAGCGCCAAGAGCGAAAGCAGCAGCACGCAGAGCAGTGACAGCTCTAAGAGTGAAAGCAGTAGCACGCAGAGCAGTGACAGCTCTAAGAGCGAAAGCAGCACGCAGAGCAGTAATAGTTCCAAGAGTGAAAGCTCCACCCAGAACAGTGACAGTATACAGACAGAGAATCGTAATTCTCAGGGAAACACCCAGGAAGAAAACACAAGTGAAGGAACGAAGGTCTCTGAAGGAGAAAGCAGTGCAAAGCTTCAGATCCGCACTGCCGGTAGCGTAGCGTCCGCTTCGAGTGCCGGTGTGGGAAGTGCGCTCAGCAGCACGGGTAGCTCGGCAGGTACATCCTCCGGAACCGGCAGTTCCTCTTCTGCCTCGGATCTTCCGGAGGCAAAGAAACCGAGCACAGATGCCAGCACTGCATCGGGGACAAGCAGCGGGTCTGCCAATGCAGGTTCCTCCGGATCCGGAACAGCCGGCGGCACATCTTCTTCCGGTACCACCGGACAAAGCGGAAATAACTACACATTAGTCGGTGCGTATAAGCTGCTGACAGCTGAGGTGGAGGAAGAAGAGGAAGAATATGAAGCTGCAAAGGAAAAAGCAGAGACGGCACAGAAGAATGCAGAGAGTTCCATCGACGCAGCCAGAAATAGACTGGAGCTGCTGCAGATTCAGTTAAAGCAGGCACAGACAGCGTTGACTACAGAGACAGAAACGGCGCAGGAAAACAAAAACACGGCGCAGGCAGAGGGAACCGCAGCCCAGACTACTTATCAGACGCAGTTAAATACCATACAGAATAATCTGGATACCCTGAAGGATACCATGGAATCTGCGCAGGAAAAGCTGGAGGAATTTGAAAACACCATAGGAGACGGTTATATCTACACCTCCACGGCAGGTACGATCATGATGGTGGATTTAAAGGCAGGAGACACCCTTTCTTCCGGCACAATGGTGGCAGCTTACACAGATACGGAAACGATTACTGTAAATGCGGCGGTAGAACAAAGCTATATCGCACAGCTTTCGGTAGGAGACAGTTGCTCCGTAGTATTTGATGAGGCGGGTACCTATACGGGAAAGATTACTTCCATCAACCCACAGACCCAGTCCAACAGCCGGACATCTGTAAGTTACTCCGTGATCGTGACATTGGAGGGTGATGTCAGCGGATTAAAAGAGAATACAAAAGCGACAGTTTATTTTGGGGAAAGTGCAGAGGACAGCAATTCAGAAACAGCGGATATTGCAGATACAGAAGATAAAAACACTTCGGAAAATGAAGAAGCAAATAACAAAGATACTGCAGCAAATACAGAAGAATTGAATAACAAAGACACGGAAGCAACGACAGAAGATGCGGAAAAAATAAACACTTCAGCAAGTGAAGCAACAACGGAAAACACAAACAGTGAAGAAGCGGCAGAGGGAACAGAAAATGCAGACACCGGAGAATCCATCACGGAACAGTCAGAGCAGGAATAAAATGAATAAGATTATATTCCTTACAGTAATAGCTATGGTGTGCGTGATTGCTGCGGGTATTTTCCTTTTTCAAAAAAATAAGGCAGGAAGCGTAGCAGAAGAGACACCGCCAAAAGCGGGGCAGACAGAGGAAAACTCGGACGTATCGAGTAGTGACAGCAGTCAGGAAGGCAGTGAACAGACAACGGCTAAAAAGGACACTGCTGTGGATGAAAACGCCATCATGGAGAGCGGAACCGTTTCCATGGAAACCTCGGAAGTTCGGTATGATCTGACGATCACCACGGAGGATGACGATGATGATTCCTCCAGCTCTTCCTCATCCTCCTCTTCTGACAGCGATGATGATACGGACAAGACCTTAAAAATAGAGACAGTCTATGTGGCGCAGGGGCAGCGTATTCAGGAAGGCGATAAGCTATTTAAGCTTACGGATGCCAGTGTGCGGAGTGTGCGCAGAATTCTGGAATCCAATGAGGCTTCTGCGGCGGCGACTTTGGCAGAGGCAAAGTCGGCGGAGACATTAAAGGTGCAGGCTGCTGCCAATACCAAATCCGGCAGCGAGACAGAGGCAGCGGTGGCGGATGATGTCTATACCGCATCTGTGGAGGAATTGCAGAATCGGTTAAACAGCTATGCGGCGGCTAATGAGCAGCTGGCGGCAGAGATAGAGAGCTGTCAGAACAAAATATGGGATTCTGATTTTCGGGAAAAATTATCTGCGGCCAAGACAAAAATGGAATCTGCACAAAAAACGCTGGCGGCAACCGATGTGACCAATGTGATTGCTTATGCAGCTAACGAAAGTGCTTATGAGACTGCCAAGTCTGCCTATGAAAGTTATACGGATCAGATCGATAACTGGAACGAGATCATTGAGAAGGATACGCAGAAAACAGCGCAAAATGAGCAGAGTATCGAGAGAGTGACGAAAGCACTGCAGTATAAGCTGCAGGAAGCGGAGAATACCAGACAAAGTGCCAAACTTTCCGGTCAGCTGGCACAGGAAACCTATGACGAAACAGTCGCTTCTTTACAGGAGTCGGTGACAGAGGCACAGAATGCCTATGAGGAAGCAGCGCAGGAGTTGGCGGATTTTAACGCTTTTGTAGGAGAGGACGGTATCGTCTATGCAGACGGCAGCGGATTGGTGACGAGTGTCAGCTATGAAGCAGGGGATAGATTAAAGACCAAAGGTGCCATGGTAACGTATGTAAAATCCGATGGCTACCGGATTTCTGTAGATGTGTCGGAAGAGGACATTCCGGAGATTTCCGTAGGCGATACGGTGTCTATCGTCATGACGGCTTATCCGGATGAGACCTATAGCGGCATTGTAAAGACAATTTCAACCAGTCGTTCTGGCAGTTACAGTGCGACGGTGAGTTATCCGGTCGAGATCGAAATACAAGGGGACACATCCAAACTCTATGGAGGAATGACCGCAGAGGTGACCTTTGACAGCACCGAAGGAGAAAGCTGATGGAAGAAAACAGGCAGGACAGATTACTGCAGGACGAAATAAGGATAAATCCGGACGCAGGGGAGTTAGATGGTGTGGTAAAGTCGGGCTCTGAGAAAACCAGAAAAAAAGCAGAGAAAAAGAAACGTTTGATCATAGCAGCTGTTGTGGCTATTGTGCTGATTATAACGGTAATTGTTTTCCTCATTCTAAGAGGGAAGAATACGCAGGAAGTAAGTTATCGGGAAACAACGGTGCAGCAGGGAGAGCTTTCCGTGGGAATCACACAGTCCGGAGAAATCAGTATCGGTTCTTCGACACAATCATTTACCCTGGATCTCTCTGCATATACAAACAGTTCTTCCAACAACAGCAATAATTTTTCCGATAATTTCTTTGATATGATGGGCGGTGGTTCATCCTCTTCCTCCGACAGCCGTACGTTGGAGGTGGAGCAGGTCTACATTACAGAGGGACAACAGATCAGCGCAGGGGATGCGATTGCCTCTTTGAAGGAATCCAGCGTTTCCTCTATTCGCAATGAACTGACAGAGGATGTATCGGCAGCACAGCTGACCTGGCAGCAGGCCCAGACCAGTCAGAAGACCAGTGATCTGACAGCGAATCAAAAATATAATACCTGGTCTTTATACGGCGACTATGCCCAGGCAGATTATGAAGCAACGATTTCCGATCTGCAGGAAGCCGTCAATACGACGCAGACCAGTTTGGATGATGAAGAGGAAAATCTGGCGGATTTAAAGAGCCAGCTGACAGAGGCAAAGGAAAAAAAGACGACCTATGAGGAACTGGTCAAGAATGCAGAGTATCAGGTAGAGAATACTTCCAGAGAGGAAGCACTTTACTACTACATTACTGCGGAAAACGGCAGAGAGGAAGCACAAAAGCTTCTGGATGACATAGAGGATGAAATTGACTCGCTGGAGGAGCAGATAGAAACCAGTGAGGAAAATATACAGACCTACACTATCACACTTCATACAGCGACAAAGGCTCTGGAAACCGGAACGGCCAAGGCACAGACCGAATACCAGACCCGCACAATCTACTATAATGCGGCATCATCTTACCGAGATACTTCTCTGGCGCAGAATAGCCTCACCACGGAAAAAGCCAAGGGGGATTATGAGGATGCGCAGGACAAACTGCAGAAGTTTGATGAGGCGATTCAGAATAATCAGTTGGTATCCGGCTACAGTGGAGTTGTATCCTCCGTCTCCGTATCCGCAGGACAAACACTCCAGACAGGAACGGTGCTTATGACTGTCAACGACTACGATGAAGTAACGGTGTCCGTCAGTGTCTCCGAGGATGATTTGGATGCCGTACAGGTGGGAGGCGAAGCGAAAGTTTCCATTTCTGCTTATCCGGATGAGGAATATACGGGAACCGTCAGCAGTATCGGTGATTCTACCTACAACAGCAGTACCGGCGAGACCGATTATACGGTAAAAATCAAGATTTCCGGCAATGTGCAGTCACTGTACAGTGGGATGTCTGCAGATGTTACCTTTGTGACCGGTGAAAAACAGAACGTGCTGTACGTGCCGAACCGTGCCATCCTTCGTGAGAATGGAAAATCCTATGTACAGATGTATGACGAAAATGGCAAGGTGAAGAAGAAAGAAGTAACCACAGGATTTTCAGACGGAACCAACGCGGAGATTAAAGAGGGCCTGGCGGAAGGTGATGTGGTTCTCATCGAGAGGTAGAAAGTGATCAAGAATCGCCTGATGGCGCTTCTTGATCATTGCGAGGATGAGGCTTAAGCCTCATCCTTCGAGATCACGTCGGAGAATTCGCCTTCGCGAAATTCTCCTCGTGGTGCCGCAATAAAATTGCGGCACAGAGAGGAAAAAATGAAACTATCAGAATTATTTCGGTTGGTTTGGCTGAATCTGTCACAGAATAAATCCAAGGCAGTGCTGACCTCTGTGGGAATCATTGTGGGATCTGCAACGATCATGCTGGTGATCGCCATAGGAACCGGCGGACGTGCGGAGGTGGCAGAGCAGTTTAGAAACCTGAATGCAGGCTCTATCGATGTGAGCTATGATTCCTCCGCCAGTGCAGAGGATGAATTCGGTGAAATGGGTGAAGAGATGCCCGGCGGCGGTCCGGGTGGTGATATGGGCGGCGGAGGCATGCCCGGCGGTGATATGGGCGGCGGTGGTATGCCCGGCGGCGGAGGCGGCATGCCGGGAGGCGGCGGTCCCGGCGGCGACATGGGCGGAGGCCGGGATCAGAACAGTGTGACGCTCTCCTCTTCCGATCTGCAGGATCTGTTGGATTTCGTGCCCGGTCTTAGCGAGGGAACCATCGCCTACTCCACTACATCCAGTGTGGAAGGCGGTGAGTTGGAAGAAAGTTCCACCTACACCATCGCCGGTGTGACGGGAAACTATGCCTCGATGAGTAATATGACCATGGCGCTTGGCAGCTTTTTAACAGATGAGGACAATACCGCGAAGTCGCGTGTGTGCGTTATCGGAAATTCCGCGGCTAAAACTATATTTGGCAGTGTACAGAGTGCGGAAGGCAGCACGCTGTATATTGATAACAGAGCTTATACCGTATCCGGTATCCTGGATTCTATGGGAAGTGTGGCTTCCGGCATCAGTCCGGATGATACGATCTTTATTCCCTATGAGACTGGAATCAAGTATCTGACCGGAGATAATGTAACGCCCACGATCACGGTGGTGGCGGAGAATACCGATCAGGTCGATACGGTCAAAAGCAACATCAAGGAGGTGCTGGCAGAGAGCTATCCCAATGCAGGCTTCACGATCTCGGATGCCGGCAGCAAAATGGAAGCAGCCAATCAGTCCAATCAGACCTTGACCTATCTGTTGATTGCCATGGCAGTGATCGTCTTTATTGTCGGTGGTATCGGCATTATGAACGTGCTTTTTGTTTCTGTCAGAGAACGTACCAATGAAATCGGTATCCTGAAGGCAATCGGCTGCAGCAGACGGGATATTCTGCTGGAATTTCTGCTGGAGGCATCGGCTATCAGTATGCTTGGCGCATTGCTTGGCATTGGAGCGGGAGTGGCAATCACCCCGATCATCGAGACTTTAGGCGTCCGGGTGGATCTTTCTGTATATGGCGGTATCCTGGCACTGGTTTTCGGTATCCTGACGGGATCTGTCTTCGGATTCTATCCTGCCTATAAAGCATCCCGGATGATTCCGGTACAGGCATTGAATGCAGAGTAAGAAAAATCTGAAATCTACTTTGAAAGAAATAAAAGAAAGTCGACAGGCTAAAGACCATGGGAAAAGAAAACAAGCAGGATACAGACAAAAAGCAGCAGGAAAAAGCCGATCTTTGGAAGAAAATGACTGATGAAAATGCGGCCAGGGCAGAACAGGAATGGAAACGTGAGGAAGAAGCGGCTAATCGTGCAGCCAGGGAACTGCAGGAAAAAAAGAAAAAGAAAAGAAAAAAAATCCGCATAGCGGTGCTGTTGATTCTGGTAATCGCTGCCGCAGGTACTTTCGGCGGTCTGCGCTATCAGCAGTATCAAAAGGAAAAGGCGTCTCAGGAGGCTGATGTACTGGCGCTGGCAGAGGGTGAGGAACTGGTCTACGCAAAGATCACCAAGGCTGTGGGTAATGATATTACAGTGACAATCCTGGACGTGAAGGAGAATACTGAGATCACGGGGACAGGCGATGAAAAAGCCAAAGGCGGTGATCTGGCAAAAGCCGAGGACGGTGATCTGGCAAAAGCGACAGTCAATGGGCAGCCCGGTGATGAGCACTCCAACAGCCAATCTGCAAATGCAGAGGAGCAAGGCAATGCAGGCACGCAGGGTCCGGCAGATATGCAGAATGGTCAGGCGCAGAGCGTGACACCTCAAAATGCTCTGCAGTATACGGAGACGAGCCAGACAAAGGAATATGAAGTACCTGTGGGAACAGAAGTGACCACCAGACTGGGAGCTACCACCAGTTTTTCCAGACTTTCCACAGGAAATATCATAGGCATTGTGGTGCAGAGCGGTACAGATAATATACTTCGTATCAAGATTGCAGAATAGACATGCTGACAATACACTTTGGGTCGAATTTGTAGTGGGGAAAATATGCCTGATAACATATTTTCAGCACAGCTATTTGTTTCGGGAGGAAACAAGTAGCCTTTAAGGCAGACGAGAATCTAAATTTATTGTCACTTTTTTGCAGCAGAGCTGCTCAGAAATGAGGATTAAAGTACAATGGCGCGAAAGATCATTAAAATGAGTCATATCTATAAAGGATACATGCTGGGGCAGGAAAAAGTGCCGATCCTGAAGGATGTCAATTTCGAGGTGGAGGAGGGAGAATTTGTGGCTATCCTTGGTCCCTCCGGATCCGGTAAGACTACATTGATGAATCTGATCGGCTGTATGGATCTGCTGGATGAGGGAGAATACTATCTGGACGGCATGGCGG
The DNA here is from genome assembly GCA_963593905.1 of bacterium. Lineage (GTDB taxonomy): Bacteria > Bacillota > Clostridia > Lachnospirales > Lachnospiraceae > CAG-791. The sequence goes on from CAVBBL010000033.1 coordinate 10,060, forward strand.
TTCACGGACTGCAGGAAGAGGATATGACGCAGATACGAAATTCCCGCATAGGATTTATTTTCCAGAATTATCAGCTGATTTCCACCTATACGATCCAGCAGAATATCATCATGCCGCTGTTGGTGCGAGGCATGTCCACCAGGGACGCCATGGAAAAGAGCAGAGACGTGGTAAAAATGCTGGGAATCGATCATCGATTAAAGCACAGACCCTCTGAGCTCTCCGGCGGCCAGAAACAGCGAGCCTCCATTGCCAGAGCATTGGTGAGCAATCCCTCCATTTTGCTGGCGGATGAACCCACCGGTGCATTGGACCAGGAAAGTGGTAAGGATGTACTGCGGCTCTTTGAGGAACTGCATGATATGGGGCACACCATCGTCATGATCACTCATGATCTGGGAGTGGCAAAACATGCAGGACGCATCGTCTATATTGTGGACGGCAGGCTGTATGAGAGTGAAGAAGAAATCAGAGAAATGGAGAGGAAAAAGGCAGAGAAAACAGCAGATACAGGAAAAAATAAAGATAAAGAAAAACAGAAGCAGTAAAAAAGTCGAAAATAGGAATAACAAAATAAAGTAGAAAAGAAAACTGCCGAAACCAGAACGCTTACGGAAAAAGAAAGTACCGTGAGAGTTCGGAATCGGCAGTTTTTACATTTTTAGCCCAATTTCTTCGGCGTGTACATTATTCACCGCTGTTATTGAGCTCTGTTACATACCAGGAGCCGTCAGCATCCTTGCTGATGGTGGCGTAGGGGGCACCATCATAGCCAAAGCTCAGCGTATAGGAATCGCCGGAGATTTCGCTGTTATAAAGATCTGCGTAGCGGACACTTCTGCGCAGCTCATCGGTGATAGTGCTGTCAAAGTCAAGCTTGGAAAATTCTTCGGAAGAAGTAATTTCCTTGCCGTCTAATTTAAGCGGGAACTTACAGTAGGAGGAAAGATATTCCATATTTTCGGCTTCAAAAGCGAGGATTACCTGACCGGCGGTATACATGGCCTCATAATCCTTTTCCGGTACCTGATCGTCTGTATTCTTCAGGGACACCAATACCGCATTGCCGCTCTCTCCGTCCGGTGCCTCAGAGTCCAACAGGCCCTTGAAGGTCACTTCATAGCAATGACCGATCTGAATCTCGGAATTAGCTGTGCTGAAATCCTCGCCGCCCAGATCTGCAATGGATCCTTCTGTGGTGAGGATGGTGAAGGAGTGCATAGCAGCATCCAGAATCACACCGTTTACAGTATATTCCACATCAGCCATTGCGTCTGCGAAGGTCATATCCACCTTTTCATAGTCGCCGGCCACTTTGATGCGGTCCTTAAAAGTCTGGGCGCTGTTATACAGCTTCATGAAGCCTTCCTCTGTATCCTCGCCGAACTGCACATCGGTAGGATAGGAGATGGAGATATAGCGGGATACCGTATCCTCATCTGCTGTCTTCAGACCGCAGACAAAATCACCGCCTACATAGCGGATATATTCCGGCACATCTGTGCTGACGATGATCTGGCAGAGATTGCCGCCCTCATTGTTTTCGGCAGCGGGAGTGTACACAAAGGAGACGGAGTAGGTGTCATCTGTTTCCTCCGCAGTGCAGCTGTAGTCTCCTTCCTTCCAGGAAGAAGGAATCTCCATAGTGAAATAGGGTGTAGTCAGTGTGCCGTCCTCGATCTCTGCGGCACTGGCAGTGTCAGAAGAGTCATCTTCCTGGGCAGTCTTCTCTGCAGAATCACTTTCTGCAGACTGTTCGGTACTTGCTTCTTCTGCGGCGGATGTCTCTGTGGAAGCACTGTCCGCTGCTGCATTGCCGCAGGCTGCCAGACTCAGTGCCAAGCCCAGAGAAAGAATACCTGTGAGAATTTTATTTTTCATAAATACCTCCTTCTGCCGCAGTTTATCTGCGGCTGCACGAGGAGAATGTCGCAAAGGCGAATTCTCCGATGTGATCAAACCGAATATTGTAAAACAATACTCGCTTAACCGAATATTATAAAACAATATTCGCTTAAAGCGAATGCCGCAGAATGTTTCAGATAACAATCAACGGCAGTATTATTTTTGATTATAACAGATAGCATCCACTCTTTTCATTAAAAATAAAGTTTGGCAAAAAAATACAGTTTTCAAGCAAATACAGAGAGAATATGGGATAATGAAAGCGTAGCGATGCAAACTGCGCAGAAATGGAGAAGGCTATGCTGAAAGACGGAAAGATTTGGGTAGGAAGTACAGAGCAGGGAACACCGGTCATGCTGCTGCCGGGAATGGCAAACCGACACGGGCTTATTGCAGGTGCAACAGGAAGCGGTAAGACAGCTACCCTGAAGGGGCTGGCAGAGGCATTCAGCGATGCGGGAGTTCCGGTATTTCTGGCCGACATAAAAGGAGATCTGGCCGGCATGTGTCAGGCGGGAGTATCCGGAGAAAAGATTACAGAAAGAATGCAGAAGATAGGCATGGAGACGGCAGAAAACTTTTTTCAGAGCTATCCCGTGACTTTTTGGGATCTGTACGGGAAAAACGGAATCCAGCTGCGCACGACGATCTCGGAGATGGGGCCCATGCTCCTTAGCCGGGTGCTGGGATTAAACGAGCTGCAGTCGGACATTCTGGACGTGGCCTTTCAGATCGCGGATGCAGAGAATCTTTTGCTCATCGATACCAAGGATCTGAAGGCACTCCTTCATTACGTGGAGGAACACAGGGCTGATTATGAGGCAGATTACGGAAGAATCAGCAGTGCATCCATTGCAGTGATCATTCGGTCTTTGGCTTCGCTGGAGGGGGCAGGAGGTGATTTGTTTTTCGGAGAACCTGCCCTGAATATCACAGATTGGTTTACCACAGATTGCAACGGAAAGGGCATGATCCACATTTTGGATTCTGTGTCATTGATTCAGAACGGACAGCTGTATTCTACATTCCTGCTGTGGCTTTTGTCGGAGCTTTTCGAGCAGCTTCCTGAGGTGGGGGATCTGGACAAACCTCGCATGGTCTTCTTTTTTGATGAGGCTCATTTACTTTTCAAAGGAGCGTCCGAGAGTTTGCTGGATAAGATCAGTCAGGTAGTCAGATTGATCCGCTCCAAGGGGGTGGGTATTTATTTCTGCACCCAGAGTCCTTCGGATATTCCTGACGAAGTATTGGCACAGCTGGGCAATAAAGTACAGCATGCACTGCACGCCTATACGCCGAAGGAGCAGAAGGCAGTAAAAGCGGCAGCACAGTCCTATCGGGTAAATCCCTCTATGGATATCTGCCAGACCATTATGGAACTGGGGGTGGGAGAGGCAGTGTGCTCCTTCCTGACAGAGGATGGTGTCCCCTCGGTAGTGGAAAAGATTACTGTGGCGCCGCCTCGGTCTATGATGGGATCTATCAGCGAGGAACTGCGTCAGAAAACGATTCGGGAGAGTCTCTTAAGCGTTCGGTATGCCAATGCCGTGGATCCGGACTCTGCTTATGAGTTTCTGCAGAGAAAAGGATTGGAGGAGCAGGCTAAGGCGCAGGAAGCGGCAGAGGCCAAAGAACGGGAAAAACAAGAGGTAAAGGAAGCTAAGGAAAAAGCTGCTGCGGAGGCAAAGGAAGCCAAAGAAAAGGCCAAGGCAGAAGAAAAAGCTGCCAAAGAGCAGCTAAAGGCGCAGGAAGCGGCACAAAAAGCAAAGGAAAAAGAGAAAGCAGCTCAGGATAAGGCAGTACAGAAGGCAGCCAAATCCGTCTCCCGTACCGTGGCAGGCACGATTGGAAGAGAAGTGGGAAAGAATATCGGCAGTTCTTTCGGAAGCTTTGGAAAGACATTGGGCGGCAATGTAGGTGCGAGTCTGGGAAGAGGTATTATCGGTACACTGTTTAAAAAATGATTCCGGGAGAAAGCCTCAGTATAAAAAACAGTCGGTACATAAAGAACAGTCAGTACAAAAAGAGCAGGGGGTGGAGGTGTCCGAAGGACAGGGATGCCTCTTAACTGTCAGCGCAAGGCTCTGTTCATCAAAGCTACGTTTCTCAAAAGAGAAAAGTAGCTTTGATTTACTGCAAAAGTCTGTCGGCCATTGAAGATTGAAGGATTACAAATTGATATATTGTAATTGAGGTATTGCAAAAAAAGATTGACAGTCCCTTTTTTGATAACGTATAATCAGGACACACCGCAGGAGCGGTGGATTTACTTTTTCTTAAATTCAGTAAACGACAGGTGTTCTGCCTGCCAAAATTCCCAATTTACATTTTTATTTATTTTTATACTCACTTATTTTATACTCATTTATTTTCATACTCATTTTTCTTCTTTCTATGCCGCAATTTATTGCGGCTACGTGAGGAGAATTTCGCGCAGGCGAATTCTCCGATGTGATCTTGCATTGATGGCGTTCACGGCATCAATGCGGTTTGAAAGAAATGCTATCGAGCATTTCTTTCAAACTCATACCTATTTATTTTCTTTACTTTCATAATGTTTTCAGATTTTCAGTCATAGATGTATCCTGTCCATTTGTTTTTTTGCCCTATTGGAAATCGATGATTCGGACTTGCATTCACATTTTTTTACATCTTTTTTCTACAGGAAATCTGACAGCGTAATTCTCATTGTGCTGCCGCAGACAGGCTGCGGCAAGAGAGGCAGTCATGACGGAACGGGATTTCCTTCTTCTTTTGCTGGTGACCGGTGCTATGAGTACAGATCTTCGCAAGGGCAAAATTTATAATTTCTGGATTCTGCCGGCTTTTCTGGCGGGAATTTCTTTTCGGTTTCTACAGGTCGGCATTCGGGGAATGCCGGAGCTTTTCTTATCTGTTCTTCTTTCTTTTCTGCTTCTTTATCCGGTCTATCGAATAGGGGGAATCGGTGCCGGAGATGTGAAGCTGTTCATGGCAATCGCCGCATGGTTTTCTCCTGTCGATATTTTTCAATGTATTATAGCCGCCTTTTTAATCGGCGGTATCCTGTCTTTATTTTTTCTCATTCGGGAAAAAAATCTGCAAGGTCATATCCATTTCGCTGTGCCTATCGGCTTCAGTGTCATTTTATTTCTGGGGGGATTTTATTCATGAATAACAAATTTGTAGCCATTTACGATGATGAGATGAATTATGCCTGTCATCTCATGGAATATTTGAAGTCCAGGAATGGATTTCCGCTGGAGGTGTATGTCTTTTCGGATATCAACAGACTGCTGCGCAGAGATATGATGGAACGGACTGTGCTTTTGGTGGTGGCGGAATCCGAATATTCCCATCGTGTGGCAGAGGCCGGGTTTTCCAATATCCTGATCCTCAATGAGAGCGACCGATATCTGGGGGAAGAGCCGGAAAATATCAGCAAATACCAATCCATGGAATTTATTGCACAGAAGATTCGGGAGAAAACAGCCCGTTATATGACTGATGCCCAGGATATAGTTCTGCCTGGAATCCGTCATAAAAGCAGTATGAAGATCATAGGCATTTACACACCGATACGCCGCTGTCTGCAGACTACATTCTCTCTCACATTGGGACAGCTGCTGGCGGCCAGGTCCAAGGTGCTGTATCTGAATTTTGAGAATTTTTCCGGTTTTGAGTATATGATGGATCGCAGCTTTCGGGGCTCAGTCAGTGACCTGCTCTACTATAACGAGTGCGCCAGAGAAAAACTGGCGGGGCAGCTGGATATGATGGTGGAAAATCTAAACGGGCTGCATTTTATTCCGCCCATGAAGTCTTTTGTGGAGCTGCGGGCTGTGCAGAGTCATCAATGGGTGGAATTGTTTCACACCATCGAGCGAGTGACGGATTATGAATATCTGATACTGGATCTGACGGAGACCATGGATGGTCTGTTCAGCATCCTGCGGGAGTGTTCGGTGATCTACACATTGACGCGGACAGATGGATTTTCTGCAGCCAAGATCAAGGAATATGAGTTGACGCTGAAGGACACTCATTTCGAGGATCTATGTGTCAAAACCAGGCGGTGGCAGGTTCCCATCTTTAAGGAATTGCCCTCCAGACTGGAAAATCTGACCCATGGAGATCTGGCGGATTACATCCGAAGATTGATGGAGGATGAACGATATGGAATCGTATGAGGAAATCAGAGAGCGAATTCACAATACTATCCTGGAGAAAATCGATTTTTCCAGAGAAGTGCCGGATGAAGAAGTGTTGGATCTCATTGATGAGACGGTGGTGGAGGCTGCCAAAGCGGATAATCTGGGACTGGAGCAGATGAAACTGCTGCGCAGGGAGCTCTATTATGCCATTCGTAAACTGGATGTACTGCAGGAAATTCTGGATGATTCGGAGATCACCGAGATTATGATCAACGGCAAGGATCATGTTTTTGTGGAAAAGGATGGAAAAATCATTCCTTATCCCCAGCATTTTACCTCGGGAGAGAAGCTGGAGGATGTGATCCAGCAGATTGTGGCCGCCTGCAACAGAGTGGTAAATACATCCTCTCCCATTGTGGATGCCAGACTGGAGGACGGAAGCCGGGTGAACGTGGTGCTGCCGCCTATAGCGCTCAACGGTCCTATTGTGACCATACGCCGATTCCCGGAGGAGCCTATCCGCATGCAGGATCTGTTGGCCTGGGAGTCGCTTTCCGAGGAAATTGCCGGATTTCTGGAAAAGGCAGTAAAAGCCGGCTACAACATTTTTATCAGCGGAGGCACAGGCTCCGGCAAGACGACTTTTTTAAATGCTCTTTCGGAATTTGTTCCCGCTTCAGAGAGAATTATCACCATCGAGGACAATGCCGAGCTGCAAATACAGCATGTAGAGAATCTGGTTCGTCTGGAAGCAAGAAATGCCAACATGGAGGGCTGCAGAGAGATAACGATCCGGGATTTGATCCGCACCTCCCTGCGAATGAGGCCGGACCGCATCATCGTGGGAGAAGTCAGAGGGGCAGAGAGTATCGATATGATACAGGCCATGAATACCGGACACGATGGTTCTATGTCCACCGGACATGCCAATAGCACCGGAGATATGTTAAGGCGTCTGGAAACCATGATTATGATGGGAATGGATCTGCCGGTCAGTGCGATACGGGGACAGTTGGCCTCCGGTATCGATCTGATCGTGCATCTGGGACGGCTGCGGGATCGCAGCAGGAGACTTTTGGAGATTGCAGAGGTGATCGGATTGGAGGACGGGCAGATCAGACTTTCTACATTGTATCAATTTGAGGAGACCGGAGAGCAGGGAAATGGACGCATCGAGGGAGAGTGGCGGCGCAGGGCTGTTTTGCAGCATCAGGGAAAACTGGAAGCGGCTGGATTACCGATGGAGAGGTAGTAATGAAAAAATCAATGCTAAAGAAAAATAGCATAAAGAAAAGTAGCATAAAGAAAATCAGTATCATTCCCAAAGACCGGCAATCTCTTTTCTATATGGCGCAGGCGGCAGGAATATTGGTATTTATTGCTCTTTTCTTTTACAGATCGCTTCTTGCTGTGCTGTTTTTGCTGCCTATGCTTTGGCCGATCTGTCGGCGCTGCATGAAGAGAGCGGAAGAAAAAAAGAATAAGGAGATGACAGAGCAGTTTAAGGAGGCCATGAACAGCATACTGACTTCTTTGAAGGCTGGCTACTCGCCGGAAAATGCGTTTCGGGAGTGTGTTCCGGAAATGGCATTTCTTTTTGGTAAGAGGAGCATGATCTGCAGAGAGATGACCCAGATCAGTAAGGGAATGGATAATCATATCGCTCTGGAAAAACTGCTGTCAGAGTTTGGAAGTCGCAGTAGGATACCGGATATCCAGGAATTTGCCCAGGTTTTTTCCATCGCCAAACGAGGCGGAGGAAAAATGACGGAGATTTTGGAGAGAACTATTGCACTGCTGCAGGATCGCATGGAGACAGAAAAGGAAATAAACCTGATGATCAGCGCCAAAAAGATGGAACAGCGGATCATGGATGCCGTCCCTTTTTTAATTGTTTTCTATGTGGGAATCACCTCCAGAGGTTTTTTTGATTCTCTCTATCATAATCCCAGGGGAATCCTGATCATGACGGTTTGTCTGGGAGTGTATATGGCGGCATTTGCCTGGTCGGAAAAAATCGTGGAAATACAGTTGTGAGAATTCGCCTGCGCGAATTCTCTTCGCGCAGCCGCAGTAAGGGGTAAGTATGTGGAAAATTATTTTGTATGGCAGTGTAATGGCGGGATTGTTGCTGCTGGCATTTCTCTCTCGCAGGGAGAATCTGGAAATCATGGAGGAAGAGAATCTCTCGTTTTTTCAGAGGCCGTTCATGCGGATGGCGGTATGGCTGCATAAAAAGACAAAGAAGATAAAAGGAAAAACCCAAAAAAGGAGTTATCTTTCCTACGGAGATTCCTGCAGCGAGCAGGTGCAGATGAATCTTCATGTGCTCTATCCTGCCAAGGATGCGGCAAGACGAGCTTATTGTTTTCGTATTCGAAAGACAGGAACGATAGTATTGTTTTTGGCAGCAGCTGACCTGGCTGCATTGCTGGCCCATATGGCCGGACAGCAGGAGCTTTTGATCGAGGAACAGGGAAGGATAGCCAGAGCTGATTATGGGGCGGGAGAGACGGAGGCAATATTGCAGGCCAATGAGGGAAGAGATGGGGAATATACAGTGACCATCGGTGCCAGGCAATATTCCACGCAGGAGACAGAGGCAATGGCAGAGGAAGCGTTTTTGGCACTGGAAAAGCAGATACAGGGAGAAAATAAATCATTGCAGGCTGTCAGTAAAGACCTTTATCTTCCGAACTCTTTGCCGGAATATCCCTTCAGGATCAGTTGGGAGAGTAGTAGCTATTCCTTGGTGGACACAGACGGAGAAGTGCATGGAGAACGGCTGGGAGAAGATGAAAAAAAGACGGTGACATTGACAGCAAAGCTGTCCTATGAGCAGGAGAGTTACACCAGAGACTACAGGGTCACTGTTACGGCACCGCTGCAAAGCAAGGAGGAGCATAAGCAGGAGCAGATTCTGGAGGCATTGAGGGAAGCGGAAAATGCCACGGCTGCCGATAAATGGCTGCAACTCCCACAGACCGTAGATGGCATGCAGATCAGTTGGCAGAGCCGAAAGGAAGATTACAGTTTGCTGCTGTTTCTATTGATTACAGTGGCGGGAGTGCTCAGCGGCGCCGGGATGGAGCAGGACTTAAAAAAGAAGATTGCCAGAAGAGAAAGGCAGCTGCAAATGGACTATCCCCAGATGATCAGCCGATTTGTGCTGTTTCTGGGGGCGGGATTAAGTGTGCGGAACGCTTTTTTCAGACTGGGCATGGAATATCAAAGACAAAAACAACAGGGGGAAGAGTGCCGCTGTGTTTATGAGGAAATCCTGCTTCTGTGTCACGAATTAGAGAGCAGTGTGGCAGAAAATGCGGCATATGAACATTTTGGAAATCGATGTCGCCTTCGCTGTTATACAAAGTTCTGTGCATTGCTGAATCAAAATCAGAAAAAGGGTAATCAGGAACTGTTGGCAATATTGCAAGCGGAAACAGAGGAAGCCTTTGCGGAGAGAAGAAACCTGGCCAGGCAGATTGGAGAGGAAGCGGGAACGAAACTGCTCTTTCCCATGATCATGATGTTAGGAATCACCATGGTCATGATCATCATTCCGGCCTACAGTAACTTTTCCATGTGAGGGAGGAGCGCGGCATTATTTCATCGGCTGCGTCCTTTACCTGCGGGAAATTCGGCACTGTATCCGCAGGCGAAGGATGCAGATAAAAAGGATGGAAAGGAGCCATTGCATGCGGAAAAAGAAACTGACTGGATGGGCAAGCCGTGATTCACCGTAGATACTCCGGCGAATCGCGCGGATTTGCAGGTGAATTTGCTGCTTTGCAGCGCATATCCGGGTAGGAAAATGTATAATCAGCGTTTATTTATATAATCAGCGTTTACCTGGAAAGAAGGGCAGGAAAAATCAGTAATTCAAGGCGAGGAAGTACGGAAAGGAGGCCTGTTATGAAAAATAGATTACAGAATTTCTGGAGAGAAGAGGATGGCATGGGGACGGTAGAGGTGATTCTGATCATCGTGGTCTTGATCGGACTGGTCATTATTTTTAAAACCCAGCTGCAAAAGCTTGTGAAAACTATTTTTGAGAAAATAATGGAAGACAGCAATACGGTGATGTCATGAAAGGAAGAAGGCGGGGGCAAACAATTACCGGCCGTGATCGAAAAACAATAAAAGCAAATCCGGTAAAGGAAGGATATGCCCGGGCGTATCTGACCATTTATCTGGCACTCTCTATGGCCATCATGCTTTCCCTCTTCCTTACATTACTGGAAGGAGCGCGGATGAATGCCATACGCATGAAAATCGAATGTACAGCAGATATTTCCATGAATTCTGTTCTCGCGGAGTTTCATCGTGCTCTTTATGAACAATATGATCTTTTCTATGTAGACACATCTTACGGAACAGGAAGTCCCTCTCTGGAACAAACCAAACAGCACCTACAGCAGTATATAGAAAAAAACTACCAGTCGTCTCAAAAGGATCTGACCGCTCTGGAGGCAGAAAAAGTAGAAATCAGCAATGCCAGGTATATACAGGATCAGGAAGGAAAGTCCCTTCGCCAGCAGATTTATGCCTATATGACGGCACATCCAGGCGGCGAATACGTGGGAGAATTTCTGACAAAGATCGATCAATTCCAGGGGATCAAAAGCAGTGAAAGTGAATGGCGGGAACAAAGAATACAGAATGAAGAAGCACTGGCAGAGACAGAGCCGCCCACAGAAACTGACGAGGAAGGCAATGAACGGGAGGTCCCCATAGAAAATCCTGCAGAGACTGTAAATTCATTTCGGCAGCAATCTGTGTTGTACCAGATTTTCGGCACGGCGCAACTGTCAGAGGCTGCATTGGATGAAACAGATCGACCCTCTGCAAGAGGACTTTCCGTGGGTAGCGGATGGGAGGCTGAGAACACCCACGGCTATCCGGAGGCAGACGCATTATTGTTTGATCAATACGTTTTTGAAAAGTGCGGGAACTATCGAAATCCACTGGAAAAGAGCTGTTTGAAATATCAGATTGAGTATATGATCTACGGAAATTCCGGGGACAAAGAGAATCTCTCAGACATGGCGACAGCATTGCTTGCACTCAGGGAGGCAGCCAATCTCACCTATCTGTTCACAGATGCAGGCAAGGTGGGAGAGGCTGATGCCATGGCAGCGGTGCTGGCAGCAGTAATCCTGCTGCCGGCTCTGCAGCCTCTCATCAAAACGGCGATTCTGTTTGCCTGGGCATATCTGGAAAGCGTGCAGGACGTAAAGAGTCTGTTTGCAGGAGGAAAGGTTCCATTGCTTAAGGACGCATCCACCTGGCAGACCTCTCTGGCCGGGATATTTGCGCCAGGGGCAACTACGCATGGACAAGGTGGAGGAAACGGTCTCGGATATGAGGAATATCTGCGCATTATGCTCTATTTACAGGACGGAAATACCAAAAATGCAAGGCTGCTGGATCTGATGGAAAGTGACATCAGACAGACACAAGGGAATGAAGGTTTTCGAATCGATGGCTGTATCGACAGTCTGGAGGCACGTATAGAGACTAAAAGTCGTTTTGGCTATCGCTACACGATTGAACATGCCGTCAGCTATAACTGAGACCAGGATCTGTAAAAAAATAATCGTCTTGCAGGTGCAATACAGGGGGAAATGCGGCAAAGGAAGAGAAAGATTGCATCAGAGAATTCATTATTACAGGATTCTCCAGATACTGCAGCAGACAGGCTGCAAAAAAAATAAAGGAAAAACAAGGAAACAACAAAGAAAACAAAGAAAAACAAAGGAAAAAGGCCTCTCCGGGCACTTGCAGCCGCTTTCCCAATAAGATGCACCTGCTTTTTACTTCTACAAAAAGCATATAGGAAGCAATTTGAAAAGGGGCAAATTGGAATCACCTAATTTAAATGTGCTTTAAAGGTGTTGTGAATTTCAAATAGTGATTGGCTTTGTGATTCCTCCGATGCAGAGCGCCTGAGAAATGGGGATCAAAATGCTGAAAACGACAATATGCCCAAAAACATTATTAAAAAAGAGATTGATGAAACGAAGGCTGTTTACGGAGGCATTATTGCAGAAAACGGTGACAGCCAGCATGACAGTGGAAGCATCTTTGGTGCTTCCGCTGTGCCTGTTCTTTTTTATGAATATTCTGTTTGCTTTCGACATGATGCGGCTGCAGAGCAATATGACGGCAGCGCTGCACCAAACCGGTCAGCAGATTACAGAATATGCTTTTTATTATCGCTATGGATTAAAGGAACTGCTTGGTGGAAACGGTCAGATGAAGAACACAGACGGCGCGCAGCAGACAGAAGGAGAGGCGAGCACGGGAATTCCGGAGGATTTGCTGCAGACAGGCCTGTCTTTTATGGCGGCGCAGACCTATGTGCGCGGTCAGGTGAGTGCCTACCTTGGCGGTGACTATCTGGATCACACCTGTCTTTCCGGGGGTGCAGGGAGTATTTCTTATCTAAGGAGCAATATTCTGACAGAAGGGGACATAGTGGAACTGACAGCGGATTATCGTGTGCGGCCTTTGATCAGAATCCTTGGCCTGCAGGATTTCTCCATGGAGAGCCGATACTATGCCCATGCGTGGACCGGGTATGAAATCGGCAATGCGTCGGGAGACGTGGAAGGTGATGAGGAGACCTATTGTTTTCTGACAGAAACAGGGAAGGTATACCATCTGGACCGGGGATGCAGTTATTTAAATCCCTCTGTGAAAGGCGTGCAGGCTGTAGAACTGGAACAGCGCAGAAATAATGCGGGAGCGAAGTACTACGCATGTGAAAGCTGCAAACCTGTCAAACAAGGGACACTCTACATTACAGAGGATGGGAATCGCTATCACAGCACCACAGGATGTTCAGGGCTTAAGAGAACGGTCCGGGAAGTACCATTGTCGCAGGTTAAGGACTGCATGCCAGCCTGTTCCAAATGCGGAGGATAGAGGGAAAAGAGTTGGAATATGTGGAATCAATAAGAATAACAGCTGCCGCATTTTTGTTGATTGTCGGTGCTGTTATGGATATAAGACACAAAAAGGTGGCGTTACTGCTGCCGATTTCCTTTTTGTGTATGGGTGCAATGATGAAAGGATACCTCCTGTACACGGACAGAACTACTCCGGAGGAGTGCATTCTATCGGCGTCAGTAGGAATTGGTATGCTGATTCTGGCAGCGGTATTTCGGGGATCTATGGGATATGGTGATGGCCTGATGCTCCTTGCACTGGGAATGTACCTTCCGGGGGAGCAGATTCTTGCAGCGACCTGTATCGGCATATTTCTGATGGCCGTAGGCAGTGGGCTGCTGCTTGTCATCAAAAAGGCAAACAGAAAGACAAAAATTCCGTTTTTGCCGTTTCTGGCAGCATCGTTCTTTTTGACCGAGCGGATGATAAAGTGAGGAATCGGACATTGCGAAAAAGAAGAAAGAATCTGAGGTTATACGAAAAATTTAAGAAGAGAGAGACAGGAGCCTATTTTACGGTAGAAGCATCCTTCCTTATTCCCATGGTACTGGTAATTTTTGTGCTGCTCATATATCTTTCCTTTTATTTGTACGACAGATGTCTGATTGCGCAGGATGCCTATATTCTGTGTTTTAGGAGCAGTATCTTAAAGGAAGAATCTGATAAACCTCAGGCAGTGCTTGCAGGGAAGCAAAGACAGTACGGATCCAAATACTTCGCAGTAAAAAACAGTACGAGCAATGCGACCAAAAATGGAAAATGGATAGAGATGAGCGGAGCGATAGAAATCGCACCGCCTGTTTTTCAAAGACATTTTCTGATGCCGGCAGATAGATGGCAAATCCATTATCAGGCGAAGGCGATGGAAACAGATCCTGTAAAAGGCTTTCGGCGGTTTAGAAGAATACAGGCAATATGGAAGAAGGCGGTGCAAGGAGGTGAGATTGAAAGAAATGTGTGATGGCATTTCTTTCAATCTGTATGGATGCCGTAAATGTCATCCACACATGATTGGGTCGGAGAATTCGCCTTCGCGAAATTCTCCTCACGTTGCCGCAGACATGCTGCGGCATAAGGAGGTAGTTTTGAAAGAAATGGAATCTGAGAGGATTACAACAGAAGAATTGAACCCCCGCTATTATAAGGATGCGATGCACAATTATATGATTTTGTGCAGAGAAGAAAACTGCGAGAGCTATCAATATAAGATGCTGGCAGCAAATCAGGTAGATGGATTGCTTCCCTGCAGTCTCCGTTTTATTGATGAAAAATGTTTTCTGTATTATGAGATCACGTCAAGGCAGAGCCTGGCCTGCCTTTTTGAAAAACGGGAAATGTCTTGTGAGGAAGTAAATATTCTGCTGCAGGAAACGGCCCGTATGAATGCCAAGCTGGAGGAATATCTGTTGGATCGAGAGCGGCTTGTGCTTCAGCCGGAGTTTATATTCTATGATTTTGTGCAGGAAAAATTCTACTTTACTTATCTTCCGGGCACAAAGCAAGCCCATGAGCAGAACGCAGAAAAAGGCAGTGAGGCCGCGTTATTGGAATTTATAGCAGATAAGATGGAAAATGACGAAAACGGTCTATTGGGACTGATCTATCGTCTGTGTGAAATGGCAGAAAATGAGAGTTTTCTGCTGACAGAGGAGACGTTGCTGGATCTTAAAAAGGTAGCATATCCGAAAACAGCAGAGGAAGAAAGCATGGCACGAGATGCCGGTGTCTACGAAAAAGATGAACTTTGGGAGCGGGAAAGCGGTATAAAGCCTGATGCAATCAGTAAAAGTCAATCCGGGGAGGAGACAGAAACAGCACATGCCGAGTATGATGTGGAGCAATTTTTAGAAAATATACCATGTAGCACGTCATATAAGGAAAGCGGTATAGATACTACAAAGGAACATCGGGTAAAAAAAAGTAAGATAGATGCGGTAAGGGAACAGAAGGTTAAAAAAAGCGAGCTTGCTATTACAAAGGAACATCAAGATGAAAAAAGCAAGATAGATACAGAAAAGGAAAATCGGGCTAAAAAAAGCGAGAGGGGAGCTGGAAAGCCAAAACAATCTTTGTGGTTTCTTGCGGGTGCAGGTGTTTTTCTTGTGGTGGGCGTACTGCTGTGGTGGATATTGGATAATTATATAATGGAAGCAGAGAGAGAGACTCTTTGCCGCGGCGCCATGTATTTGTGCATGGCATTGGCAATTGGCTGCTCACTGGCTGGCGTGATCAAGAGTATTTTGTGCAGCAAAATGGAAAAACGAGAGTTGGAAAAACAGGAAGCATTGCAGGAAGAAAAGAGGATGGAACCTACAGAGGAGTATATGTTCGAGCAAAGAAGGAGTAATGTAGCTTCCGAAAAAGGAAAACAGAGAGAAAAAGAAATTTATGCAGAGAATCTGGATGAGCCAACACAAAAGCTATATGGTATGGGTCCCTGGAGAAAATACAGGATTGCCCTTAAGGACTTTCCATTCACAGTAGGGCAGATGGCAGGTTATGCGGATTATTTGCTGGAGGATTCCTCTGTCAGTTGTCTGCATGCAAAATTTTCAAAAGGGGAGAGCGGAGACAATGTATGTATGACGGATTTAAACAGTCTGAACGGAACTTATGTCAATGGCAAGCGATTAGAACCTAATGAGAGCATAGGGATTCATCCTGGAGACGAGATTCGTATCGGCAAGATTGCATTTTGCTATAGGTAGCAAGGAATGCTGTTGAAAAATATGAGGGCAGGGGTTACGATGAAAAGAAACAGGAAGGGGCAAAAACAGCGTGGATATACAGCAGAAAATCGCCTGTATTCTGCAGGAACAGGGATATGAAAAATGGCAGACGTATCCCTCGGGAAATGCTGTCTATGTAAGGTGCGAGCAAAGAACAATCTGTGCGGTGGCGGTGTTTACGGCTTTCAGCGCAGAAGGGAATGAAGGAACACAGCCAGAATCACAGCCAGAATCACAGCCAGAATCACAAAAGGTGCAGAGTTGTTATGATGTGCTGGATGCAGCAGAGGAGATTGCGCAAAGATTACAGTGCAGTAAGGGAGATGTTCATACTCTTTGCCTGATTGTATGTGACCGGGTGACAAGGGCACTTAGAGAGACAGAGAATCCTTATTGCTGGATCATCGACAGAACCATAAACAAGCTTCTGGTTTACGAAGATAGAGCACCAGATTTTTATGGTTTGCGCCGTGCTATTGAGCAGGGATTGACAGAAGAAGACGTGCAGTCGTGCACATCCGGGCTAAATAAGAGGACAATCTCTCCGGACAGCCAGAAGTTGTATTCTGAAACAGTGGAAAGACTCAGAAAAGTGCCGGTGACGGCTGCTCTTCTTATCACAAACGTAATCGTCTTTCTGTTATGTGCTTTTTGGCCGGATGCGGCAGCGATACTTTATGGAACAGGTATGCTGCAGGCTTCAGCTGTACTGCAGCGGGGAGAGTATTGGAGAATGATTACATCCATGTTTCTGCATGCGGATACAGCCCACCTTTTTTCCAATATGATCATGCTGTTATTTGTGGGAGAAGGCATAGAGAGGATTATGGGCAGCCTGCCTTACCTGCTTCTCTACCTACTGTCCGGTCTATTGGGAAATGCACTCTCGCTTGCAATTGATGTCGCCCATGGAGCAAACGGCATGTCCCTGGGGGCAAGCGGTGCTGTCTTTGGTGTGATGGGAGCAATGCTGCTCTTGGTTTTTGTACAAAGGCGCCGGCTTCAAAAGGAAGTGGTATTGCGAGTGGTACTTGGTGTTGGGTGCTGCCTGTATAATGGATTTGCCACAGCGGGGATTAATAACGCAGCTCACGTGGGAGGCATGGCAGGGGGCTTTCTGTGCTGCGGGATATGGCTGCTGTGCAAAAGGAAAAATCAGCGTCGTGTATTGCCGTAAACAACATTGATGCCGTAAACGTCATCAATGCAAGATCACATCGGAGAATTCGCCTGCG
>CAVBBL010000034.1:0-21967 GCA_963593905.1 bacterium
GACAACATGACTGGAAGCAAGACCGGAAAAGGATTTACGGAGAATTAAATTCCACCACTATCCTTTGCAAAGGTAATTTCCAGTCAGGGATATATGGTCACTGGAATTTAATTTTCCATCTGACCCTATTATTTTTTCACAGCGTAATGCCCAGGGGCGCGGCAGAATGGCTCGCATCCTTAGCAAAACGGTGCAAAGTGCATGGTGCGAGACATCTGCCGCTCCCCTGGGCATGGCCGGGCAGGACATGGCCAAGCGGTTTCCTTACACCTTACATTAGCGCCCTTATCCTACTGGTAATTTTCATTGATCAATCCCGTCCCAAAAGGAATCTCCGCAATAAACTGCCCTGTCGCATAAGGTGCGATATCATACTGGTTAAAGATGATATAAACTCCATCATCCGTCATCACCCAATTCAGTGAATCTGTCAGACCATAATCTTCAGAAGATGCAGATCCATCCGAATCGGCACCGTAAAACATTGATTTCACCGTATCCTTGTATTCGTCGAAAAATACGCTGTTATCCTGACTCTCATTCACCTTCACCAGTGCATCCAAAACAGCCTGATACAGACCGTCATAATCATTGACCACATCCTGCAGCTTTAATACCTTTCCTGTCTTTGGATCATAATTATTTCCTGTGTACATGGTGGAAGGATGCGCACCGCCGGTATAGCTGTAATTCTGACGGACATAACTTAATATCTTATCATCCGCTCTCTTTACGATCACAGTGCTTTCCAGAGAATACCGCATGCTGCTGTCTCCCGCATCTTCTGTTGCGGCCTCATCACTGTCGTCGCTCTCATTCATGGAAGACATCTCCTGGTCAAAGGAGAGTATATCTGCATAACTCTCTCTCTGCAGTTCCATCTGTGTCTCGTTATCCTGATCCAATGCCTTCTGCAGCGCTTCCTTCGCAGAGTCCTCCACCTTGATGAACTGAACCAACGTATCACAGCCTGCTGCGTAGGTCAGTTTTTCTCCGCTCTCTGCCTCCTGGAGCTTCTGATCTGTCACTGATACCTTCATCTTTGTATTTTTATTGCTTTCAGTGAGAATTTCTGTCACCTTATCTCCGGATACATAGTCGGAATCAGTATCACCCAGATAGGACAGAATAGTAATCTGATCAGAAGCTGCCACACTGTCTGTACTATCTCCCTCCGCTGCATTGTCCATCTCTGCATCTGTTGTCTCTGCAGCAGCACTCTCCGTGCTGTCTGCTCCTGCTGTTTCCTCGGCTGTCTCTGTGGTACTCTCTGCAGCGGAAGCCTCGACATTACTCTCCGTATCTGCCTGACTGCTTCCCGTACTGCCACAGGCCATCATGCTCATTGCCATTGCCGCTGCCACTATGCCAACCATTGCTTTTTCTTTTATCATTTTTCCTCCTTTACACCGCAGCTTTCCTGCGGCTGCGTGAGGAGAATTTCGCACAGGCGAATTCTCCGATACAAAACAAAATGCCATTTCACGACATCAATGCAGGCAAATGTAATTTCACGACATTACCTGCATTGATGCCGCATATAAATCATTCTTTATGGATACGCACTGTATTAGTGCATTTAATACAGTACACTATATTTTTCCAAAAGAAAACCCCTTTTTCACATTTTCATGGAAACTTAAGATTCTTAATTTTCCTGTAACATCCTTAACTTTTCAGGCATCTTTTATCCTATACTCACAAAAAAAAGACAGGACACATTTCTGCATCCTGTCTACTTCACTTACTTATCCGTAATGCCTGTACTACAAATAGCGTATATAAATTCCACCATCAAGCGGATTTTATAGGATATCAACCATATTTTTCACGCTACTCTTCTTCACTTTCCGTAGGAAGGGTCACATGTTCGTCCTCACCCCCTGCAAAAGCCTCTGTTTCCGGAATATCCTCCAGTGCATCTTCCAGGTTATCGTATTCCTTATCTCCGTCGGATACTCTTTCTCTGACCTTTGCGATCTTAGCTACCTTTACACCCTCATCTAAGTTAATCAGCTTCACACCGGAGGTGATGCGGCTGTACTTGCTGATTTCCCCTGTGCGCAGCTGGATGATAATTCCGCTGGTGGTGATCATCATGATCTCATGATCATCTGTGACCGCCTTTACGCCCACCACGTCGCCGGTTTTTTCGGTAATCTTGTAGCACTTGATACCCTTGCCGCCGCGGTACTGGAGTTTGAACTCATCCATATCCGTGCGCTTGCCCATGCCGTTTTCAGACACGATCAGCAGACTGTCTCCCTGATGATTCAACTGCATGCCCACGATTTCGTCACCATCGTCCAATGTCATGCCGATGACACCCATAGAAGAACGCCCTGTAGCACGTACATCCGTCTCGCGGAAACGAATGCACATACCATTTTTCGTTACCAGGAAAATCTCACTTTCCTCATCGGTCTGTTTTACCTCAATGAGTTCGTCATCCTCTCGCAGATTGATGGCATTCAGGCCGTTTTTGCGAACGTTGCTGTACTCTGTCAGCAGCGTCTTCTTCACAATACCGCTCTTTGTCACCATAAAGAGATTCTTATCCTCTTTATACTCTTTGATGGGAATAATAGCGGAAATCTTCTCTCCCGGCGTCAGCTGCAGCAGATTGATCACTGCCGTTCCTCTTGCCGTACGGCCTGCCTCCGGAATCTGATAGGCCTTGAGACGATACACCCTGCCATAATTTGTGAAAAACATTATGTAATTATGGGTAGTGGTCATCAGCAGATCCTCGATATAGTCATTATCGATGGTCTGCATACCCTTGATGCCCCTTCCGCCTCTGTTCTGAGCCTTAAAATTGTCGATGGTCATTCTCTTGATATAGCCCAGAGAAGTCATGGCAATCACGGTGTTCTCGTTGGGAATCAGATCCTCATTGTCGATATCATGCTCATCCGTGCCGATTCTGCTGCGGCGGTCATCGCCGTACTTTTCTGCGATGGCGTTCATTTCATCCTTGATTACGCCCAGCAGCAGTTTCTTATCTGCCAAAATAGCCTTTAACCTCTCGATAGTCTTTACCAGCTCCTGGTGTTCTGCCTCCAGCTTCTCTCTTTCCAAACCGGTAAGAGCACGCAGACGCATATCCACGATAGCCTGCGACTGGGCTTCACTTAAGCCGAAGCGCTCTGTCAGACTTACCTTGGCAGCCTGTACATTCGGACTGTGGCGGATGATGGAGACCACCTCGTCGATATTGTCCAAGGCCACCAACAAGCCCTGTAAAATATGATCTCTTTCCTCTGCTTTATTGAGATCATATTTTGTTCTTCTGGTCACCACATCTTCCTGGTGCTTGATGTAGTTGCGCAGCATATCCAGGAGGTTTAATACCTTGGGCTCATTATTCACCAGCGCCAGCATGATGATACCGAAGGTATCCTGCATCTGGGTATGCTTATAGAGCTGATTTAAGATGATATTGGCATTGGCATCATGACGCAGCTCGATGACGATGCGCATACCTTCCCGGTCTGACTCATCCCGCAGTGCCGTGATACCTTCAATTCTCTTTAATTTGACCAATTCTGCGATCTTCTGAATCAGATTGGCCTTGTTTACCATGTAAGGGAGCTCTGTGACGATGATCCTGCTCTTGCCATTGGACATGGTCTCGATATTGGTCACAGCTCTGACTCTTACCTTACCCCGGCCTGTGCGGTATGCCTCATTGGCCCCTGCAGTACCCATGATAATGCCGCCTGTGGGGAAATCCGGTGCTTTGACGATGGGAAGAATCTCTTCGATGTCTGTCTCTCTGTCTTCCTCAATGCGATTGGTAATGATCTTATCGCAGGCGCTGATGACCTCCCGCAGGTTATGAGGCGGGATATTGGTAGCCATACCTACAGCGATACCGGTAGTTCCGTTTACCAGAAGATTAGGAAAACGGCTGGGCAGGACAGAAGGCTCTTTTTCTGTTTCATCAAAGTTCGGTGTAAAATCCACCGTATCCTTGTTGATATCCGCCAACATCTCCATACTGATCTTGGTCAGACGAGCCTCTGTATATCGCATAGCTGCCGCGCCGTCACCGTCCACAGATCCGAAGTTGCCGTGCCCATCTACCAGCGGATAGCGGGTATTCCAGGTCTGTGCCAGATTGACCAATGCACCGTAAATAGAGCTGTCGCCATGGGGATGGTATTTACCCATGGTATCACCTACGATACGGGCACATTTTCTGTGGGGCTTATCGGGACCGTTGTTCAGTTCGATCATCGCATACAGGATGCGTCGCTGCACCGGCTTTAATCCGTCTCTTACATCCGGCAGCGCACGGGATGCGATAACACTCATGGCATAATCGATATAAGAGGTCTCCATGGTTTTCTGGAGATCCACATCTTTTATGCGGTCAAACATTGTATCGTCCATACTGATCCTCATTCCTTATCTGCTTTTTCTACCTGCCGGAGCGCTTATTAAGCATCTGCAGGCAGTTATCTCTGCTATCCAAAGCTCTTTTTCGAATTTTGTCAGCAATCTTAAATATCCAGGTTTTCCACAAAGCGGGCATTTTTCTCGATGAATTCCCGGCGAGGATCCACCTTATCCCCCATCAATGTGGTAAAAGTCAAATCTACCTCGGATTCGCTCTCCTCGTTCATTACCACTTTTTTGAGGATTCTGGTTTCCGGATTCATAGTGGTCTCCCAGAGCTGCTCCGGATCCATCTCGCCCAGTCCTTTGTAGCGCTGGATTCTGTTATTCTGGTCTCTTCCTACCTCCAGGAGGATCTTATTCAGTTCCTCATCACTGTAGGCATACCAGACTTTTTTATTTTTCTCCAGCTTATATAACGGAGGCATAGCCAGATATACATGTCCCTCCTTGATCAGACGGGGCATAAAGCGGTAGAAGAAGGTCAGCATCAGGGTATCAATATGAGCACCGTCCACGTCCGCATCCGTCATGATGATGATCTTGTCATAGCGGAGCTTTTCGATATCGAAATCATCGTGGATACCGGTACCGAAGGCAGTGATCATAGCCTTGATCTCTTCATTGGCGTATATTTTGTCTTCTCTTGCTTTTTCTACATTCAGGATCTTGCCTCGAAGGGGCAGGATAGCCTGGGTATCCCGGCGCCTTGCCGTCTTTGCGGAACCTCCTGCGGAATCACCCTCTACCAGGAAGATTTCGCATCTCTTAGGATCCTTATCAGAGCAGTCTGCCAGTTTGCCCGGCAGTCCCATATCTCCCAGCGCCGTTTTGCGTCGGGTCAGCTCTCTTGCCTTTCTCGCTGCCTCTCTGGCACGCTGCGCCATGATGGATTTCTCACAGATGGTCTTCGCCACCTGGGGATTCTGCTCCAGGAAATAGGTGAGCTGCTCGGAAACAATGCTGTCCGTTGCCCCTCTTGCCTCAATATTTCCCAGTTTCTGCTTGGTCTGTCCTTCGAACTGGGGATCCTCGATCTTGATACTGATGATGGCAGTCAGACCCTCTCTGATATCATCACCGGATAAATTAGGCTCACTGTCCTTCAAGAGCTTATTGGTTCTTGCATATTCGTTAAAGGTCTTCGTCAGCGCATTTCTAAATCCCACCAGATGCATGCCGCCCTCCGGTGTGTTGATATTATTGACAAAGCTGTATTCACTCTCCGTATAGGAGTCATTGTGCTGCAATGCCACCTCTACGTAGACGTTATTCTTTGTTCCCTCGAAGTACATCACCTGCTCATACAGAGCATTTTTACTTCTGTTCAGGTAGGTGACAAATTCTTTGATGCCTCCCTCGTAGTGGAAGACATTTTCTCTGGGATTCTCGCCTTCCTCTACACGCATATCCCGCAGGGTGATCTTTAAAGCTTTTGTCAGAAAAGCCATCTCCCGCAGGCGCTGCTTTAATACATCATAATCAAAGATGGTCGTCTCCTGGAAAATTTCCGGATCCGGCAGGAAGGTGACCCTTGTACCGCTTTCTCCCTGCGCACATTCTCCCACCACCTTAAGGGGATAGCAGATCTGTCCTCTTTCATAGCGCTGCTGATAAATTTTTCCCTCTGTTCTGACCTGGACTTCCAGCCAGCAGGAGAGGGCATTTACCACCGACGCACCTACGCCGTGAAGACCGCCGGATACCTTGTATCCCCCACCGCCGAACTTGCCGCCGGCATGAAGGATGGTAAATACCACCTCCACTGCAGTTTTCCCGGATTTGTGGTTGATGCCTACCGGAATACCGCGGCCATTATCCACTACAGTGATGGAATTATCAGGATTGATGGTCACCTCGATATGGGTGCAGAATCCTGCCAAAGCCTCATCCACGGAATTGTCCACGATCTCATAGACCAGATGGTGAAGACCTCTGGATGAAGTAGTGCCGATATACATACCGGGGCGCTTGCGAACTGCCTCCAATCCTTCCAGAATCTGGATGTTGTCGGCCGTATATTCCTGCACCTCCGTGGTATCCTTTACATTGTCATCTTTATACTCTTTTTTGTTTTCTTCGTATTCCTCGACCACTTCTTCACCGGCCTGTGCCTTATCAACGGCACCTTCCTTCGCCGGTAAATCAAAAGCCTTATCATCCGGCTTTGCCCCTACGGCAGATTCCTCTTTGTTCAGGGCCTGCAGTATTTCTCTTCCCTTGTTGTCGATTTCATCCTGTCTGCTCATGCATACCTCCTGTGGAAGCGGCTTTGCCGCAGTATTGATCAGCTTTCTTCTCCCTTCGGCAGACTTTCTCTGACCACAGCGCCTTCCTGGATCTCAAAAAGTCTGTCTATAGAAAAACGATTATTGACGAATTCATCCAATCCCGTACAGGTAATAAATGTTTGAATACCGCCGATACTGTTCAAAAGATAGTTCTGTCTTCCGGAATCCAGCTCGGATAAAACATCATCCAGCATCAGCACCGGCTTTTCCCCGATAGATTCCTTCACCAATTCTATCTCTGAGAGCTTCAGAGAGAGAGCACAGGTGCGTTGTTGTCCCTGTGATCCGAATTTGCGGATATCAATATCATTATCCACAAACGAAAAATCATCTCTATGGGGTCCCACACAGGTCATTTTGAGTTTGATATCTCTTTCTCTGGAGGAAAGAAGTTTCTTCTCAAAGGTCTCAGCGGTCACTTCCGGCTCGTATTGCACAACTAATTTTTCTCTGCCGCCGGATAATTTTTCATGTACATTCCCTATGATTTCATTCAACTGCAGGATAAACTGCTGCCTTCGCTCTATGATTTTCGTCCCATAGGAAAGCAGCTGCATATCCCAGATACCAATGGTTTCCTTCAGTTCCGGGTTAAAATACAGCTCACGAAGCAGTTTATTTCTCTGATCTATAATCTTGTTGTAGTGATTGAGATTAAACAGATAGGAACGATCCAGCTGACACAGCTCCATATCCATAAATCTGCGGCGCTCAGAAGGTCCGTCCTTTACAATGGACAGATCCTCCGGTGAAAAGAAGACGATATGCAAAAGTCCCACCAGCTCCGAGGCTTTCTTTATGCGCTGTCCGTTGATGGCAATCCCCTTGGATTTGTTTTTGCGCAAATGCATATCAATCTGATAATCTATGTCGGATTTAAGAAGACAGCTGCGTATATGCGCTTCTTCCTGACCGAACCTGATCAGATCCCTGTCCTTCATACCCCGATGGGATTTGGTGGTGGAGACCATATACAGAGCTTCCAGCACATTGGTTTTGCCCTGTGCATTATCTCCATACAGGATATTCGTTCCTTCCGAAAAATCCATATGCAGGGATTCATAATTGCGAAAATCCGCTAATTCCAGAGATTGTATGATCATGCCTTATCCCTGGCATCAGCCGGTGCCGATACGCTGCACTCCTGTCCGTCAAAAGAGAACATATCACCGTTTCGAAGCTTCTTTCCTCTTCTGGTCTCCACTTCTCCGTTGACTTTTACATTACCTTCTTCAATTTCGATTTTGGCATCAACGCCGGAATCTACCATCCCGGCCAGTTTTAATGCCTGTCCGAGCTTTATAAATTCATCTTTGATTGTAATCTGTTGCATAAATATCTCCACTTTGCAAGCTTTGAGAACATGAGAAAGCGTCGTAAAGACAGCACCTTTAATCTACGTTAACGAAATTAATAGGCAGGATCAGGTAAATATAATCCTCTGCATTATTTCTGATAAAGCATGGTGCCTTTGCATTTACAAAATACATGTCGATTTCTTCGTCCTCAATGGCACGAAGAGCATCAATGACAAATTTAGGGTTAAAGCCAATCATCAGATCCTTGCCGGATTTGTTGATCTCGATGACTTCATCCATGCTGCCGATTGCCGTATTGATCTTTAATTCCATGTTACCGTCGGTAATGGAAATGATGATAGGTTTTTTGTCGCCTTCCTTTACGAAAAGGGTAGCACGATCTATACAGCTGAGAATTTCCTGACGGTTTACCGTCATTTTGGTTTCGTAATCACTGGACAGCATCTGATCGATGCGGAAGTATTCACCCTCGATCAACCTGGAAACCACCAATGTGTCGTCGAATTCAAACATGACATGCTTTTCACTGAAGAAAATACTTACATTTTTTTCCATGTCACCGGTGAGGATCTTGCTGATATCGGACAGTGTCTTACCGGGAATAATGACCTTGCGGTTGTTGTAAGAACCGTTCAGCTCTACCTTGCGGATGGAAATACGATGACCGTCCAGTGAAACCATTTTGAGAATACCGTCTTTGATTTCCAGCAGTTCGCCGGTCATCATTTTATTGCTCTCATTGGTGGAAATGGAAAAAATAGTCTTGTTGATCAGTTCTCTTAATGTGTACTGGGAGATATTGATGCCGTCTATTTTATCAATTTCGGGAAGGTAGCAGAAGTCACTGCCGTTTTTGCCAAGGATGTGGAATTTGGCATTCTCACATACAATGGAGACTTTTTCTCCGCTGGTGGTGATGGATACATCATTATCGGGAAGCTTACGGATAATGGCAGAAAAGATAGCGGCGTCAACAGCAATGATACCCCGTTCCAGAATCTCACCGCCGACGGTGGTCTCGATACCAAGCTCCATGTCATTGGCGATGAGTTTGATCTGATCACCGGAAGCATCTATTAAGATGCACTGGAGGATGGACATGGTGGTCTTGCCGGGAACGGCCTTGGATACAATCTGCACGCCGTTGATAAGCGTGTTTCTGGAAATTCGAATCTTCATGAAAGCAAAACTCCCTTCTGCAGACGCGGCGGGGCGCCAAATAAAAAAAGAAAAAATCGTAGTAAATCGTAGTAATGTCGGTGCAAATGTGTAAAACTGCCTCGATTATACTATTTTTCAGGTCGAAATACAAATTTCAGCTGTGCAAAAAGCCTCGTAAACGGTGTGAAAAACCATCGAGTTATCAACTATATCGTCTGAAAACCCAAAATCGCTCTACGGGGCAAATAAAGCAGGGGAAAATTCATTGTGAATAAAAGGGGGAGTTATCCACCCAAATCATGAGGGAGGATTGAGTTTTTTGACAATGATATCCACATTGCTTTTCAGGTCATCATTCTCCAGCATGGAATCCTTGATCTTGTCATAACCATGGATGATGGTGGTGTGATCCTTTTTGCCAAGGACTTTTCCGATTTCATTAAGAGTCAGTGCCGTATATTCTCTGCAGAGATACATGATGATCTGTCTGGGCAGAACGAATTCGGCGTTTCTCTTTTTGGAAGTGATATCGGAGACTTTTACACCGTAGTGTTCGCAGACGACAGATACGATCTTAGCGGAAGTAATAGCCTGGCTCTTGTCCGGATACACGATATCTTTCAGAGCTTCCTTAGCGGTATTTAAATTAATATCTACATTATTAAGTCGGGAGTAGGCGAAGATTTTATTAAAAGCGCCCTCCAGCTCACGGATATTGGATTTAATATTAGAAGCAATGTACTCCAGGATTTCATCATCCAGCTGACGGTGAGTGGCGTCTGCATTGCGGCGCAGGATGGCCATTCTGGTCTCATAATCCGGCGGCTGAATATCTGCGATCAGTCCCCACTCGAAACGGGAGCGGAAGCGCTCCTCTAATGTCTCCATTTCCTTGGGAGGACGATCGGAGGAGATAATGACCTGTTTTCCCTGGGAATGCAGCTCATTAAAGGTGTGGAAAAACTCTTCCTGTGTACTTTCTTTTCCTATTATAAACTGGATATCATCGATCATCAGTACATCTACGGTGCGGTACTTGTCCCTGAGCTTGGCCATGGAGGAGGCATTACCGCTTCGGATGGACTCAATCACCTCGTTGGTAAACTGCTCAGAAGTGACATAGAGCACCTTCATGCTGGGATTTTCTTCCAGGACGAAATAACCGATGGAATGCATCAGGTGGGTCTTGCCAAGTCCGGGTCCTCCGTAAAGGAAGAGGGGATTATAGGCCTGTCCGGGGGATTCGGCTACCGCCAGGCAGGCGGAATGGGCGAATTTATTATTGCTGCCCACCACGAAGGTATCAAAACGATACTTGGGATTTAAGTTGGCATTCTCAAAACGGGCATTATTAGCCGGGGGATGGGGGGCAGCAGCAGGGGCAGCTTCTTCTGTATCCGCATCCTTTTCTAATATGAAGGTAATCTCAAAAGTCTCATCCATCATTTCAGAGATGGTGACCTGAAAGAAATTCTTATACTTATTAGAAATGTAATTGAGAGCGTGGCTCTGGTCAGAGGGAATCACGATGGTGACGAGGCTCCCGCGGACATTCTTAAGCTGCAGGGGCTTCACCCATGTGTCATAGGAGATGTTGGACAGTTCATACTCGTCCCGGATATGTTCTTTGATCTTTGTCCAGTTCTCTCTGATAAGTTCTTCGTGCATAAGTAGAAATCTCCATTCTGCAGACCGTCAATGTCTGCAATGATCATATTCCCCTGACAGGGATGAAAAGAGGACGCGGCAGAAAAACTACGTCCTCTTTGTGGATAACTTATTCAAAAAGGCGAAAATAAAGCCTTCGTAAGCTGGTGGATGCTGTGATTTGTGGACTGAACACTATCATATAATAAAAAAAAAGAAAGTTCAAACCGGGGTTATCCACATTTTTTTGGGGATGAGGAGGTGGATAATGGAAAAATAAGGAAAAAATAAAAAACAGTGTGGAAATAATTATAAACGAAATAAACAGGCATTTTTACAGCATTTTTGACTTCTGGAATGTGGAAAATGTGAAAAAAAAAAGGGTTATCCACACTTTATACACATTGTGTGGATAGCTTTTAAAAGTTATCCACATAGGTGGAAAAGTAAAAAATCCGCAAGATATGGGAGAAAAAAATTTTCATTTTCTATATCTAGAAGTTGTTATCATACAATGGCAAAAGTGGGAAAAATGGCGTATTTATAAGGAATTCTACTTGACTGACGTGCAGCTTTTATATATAATGAGAGAGCTGTTTACCACACAAAACAGCATGTTCTGTGAAATTCTGTGAAATGGAAAGAGAAACGTGATCTTTCCTTCTCAGATCTGATCGGGAAAGAAAACGTTGTAAAGTATAAGGAGGTATATCGCAATGGCAAAGATGACATATCAGCCGAAGAAGAGACAGCGCTCTAAGGTACACGGCTTCAGAGCAAGAATGAGCACTCCCGGAGGAAGAAAAGTTTTAGCTGCAAGAAGAGCTAAAGGCAGAAAGAAATTAACCGCTTAGGCCGCAGTAATGTGGCCTTTTTTTTACTATGGAATCACTGAAGAAGAACGAAGATTTTAAAAAATGCTATCGAGAGGGCAAATCCTTTGCCAACAGATATCTGGTTCTGTACGTGTGTGGAAATGAACTGGGTTATAACAGAGTAGGTATTTCTGTCAGTAAAAAAGTAGGAAACAGTGTCGTAAGACATCGGGTCAAGAGACTCGTAAAAGAAAGTTACAGACTGCATGAAGACATGTTCAATAGTAGTTTGGATGTGGTAGTCATCGGGAGAGTATCTGCAGCGCAGGCCTCCTACCATGAGATTGAGAGAGCACTCTTGCACCTTACCAAACAGGCGAAGCTTCATCGCAACGGATGATTCATCATCCCTTTAAAATGGCAAAAAAACTGTTAATCGCATTGATTAAGTTCTATAGAAAATATCTTTCCCCCTTGAAAAGCACACGGTGTCCTTATCACCCGACTTGCTCGGAGTACGGTTTGGAGGCTGTGGAAAAGTACGGCGCTTTGAAAGGAGGATTGCTTGCGTTATGGAGAATTTTGCGCTGCAATCCTTTTTCCCATGGAGGATATGATCCGGTCCCAGATGAGCTTAACTTTCGAAGGAGGAGGAAGTCTTGAATTTTTCTTTACTGACCAAGTCCAGCACCTTTATCATCGGCCCCATTGCTTCCCTTCTGGGCTATCTGATGAACGGTATTTTCTGGATATTGAATAAAATAGGTATTCCGAACACCGGTCTGGCAATCATTATTTTCACCATTGTGATCTATACGGCTTTGCTGCCCCTGACAGTCAAGCAGCAGAAATTTGCAAAGCTGCAGAATAAAATGACTCCTGAGATCAATAAGATCCGGGAAAAATACAAGGGACGCAATGACAATGAGTCCATGATGAAGATGAATGAGGAGACCCAGGCTGTCTATAAAAGATACGGCGTTTCCGCAACAGGCAGCTGCGTACAGCTTTTGATTCAGATGCCGATTCTGTTCGCCCTGTATCGTGTTATCTACAATATTCCTGCCTATGTTACCCAGGTAAAGGAAGCGTTTATGCCTGTGGTAGATGGTCTGATGAATACAGACGGTGCTCTGAGCTATATGCAGAATCTGTCTGTAGCCAAGCAGTTTTCCAGCCAGTTCACCAATGAGAACTTTACCGGCGGTGTCACCAGTTATGTGCAAAATACCCTGGTAGATGTACTGAATAAATTTTCCACGGCAGACTGGGCAAATCTTTCTGATAATTTTTCCTCTATTTCCGGACAGATCGACGGAGCACTTGCTAAAATTCAGTCCTATAACAACTTCCTTGGCCTGAATATCGGTGATTCTCCTTCCTATCTGGTAATGACAGGATGGAATAACAAGCAGTACCTTGTCATCCTGTCAGCATTGATTATTCCGGTACTTTCCGCAGCTACCCAGTGGATTAATGTAAAGCTGATGCCTCAGGCAGCAACCCAGAACGGTCAGGATGAAAACAGTGCCATGGTCAATTCCATGAAGACCATGAACATGATGATGCCGTTAATGTCTGCATTTTTCTGTTTCACCCTTCCTTCCGGTATGGGTCTGTACTGGATTGCCGGTTCTGTGATCCGTTCTATCCAGCAGATTTTCGTCAATAAGCACATCGATAAGATGGATATTGACGCCATGATCAAGAAGAACGAAGAAAAATACAAGGAACAGCTCGCTAAGAACGCCGGAAAGCAGACAGTATCTCAGCGCATGATGTCGGAGTATTCCAATATGAATACAAAGAAGATCGTCACAGAGAGAGCTTCTGTTCATCAGGCCAGTGGAGAAAATCAGAAAAAACTGGAAGAATCCGAGCAGATTTACAGCCAGAAAAAGTACAAAAAGGGGAGTCTGGCTGCCAAGGCCAATATGGTAAAGGATTATAACGAGAGCAGCAGAAACTAATTGTATGACAGCAGGATCGAAAGGTTCAAACTTCGATGAGAGCTTGCTCTCGTGAGAGGGAACCCGACATCATTGTATATGGGAGTGGTAGAAGGTATGTCACAGGAATATATAGAAGTAACAGAAAAAACAGTGGATGACGCGATTACCACGGCATGCCAGAAGCTGTCTGTTACCAGCGACAGGCTGGATTATGTAGTAATCAGCCACGGCAGCTCCGGATTTCTGGGATTTGGCGGAAAGCCGGCCGTTATTAAGGCCAGAGTGAAGGAAGCGGCTGAGGCGACACAGGCAATACTGGATGAAGTGCTTGGGAAGGTAAATCAGAAGGCAGAGCAGTCTGCACAGGATGCTAAGAGCGAAGAAAAGAAGAGTGAGTCTGCTAAAGAACAGGAAGTGAAACCGCAGCATAAGGAAGAGCAGGCGGTATCTCGGAGACAGGAAAAGACTGAAAAGAAGTCGGAAAAAAGTGAAGTAAAGGCTGCAGAAAAGGCAACAGAGAAATCTGCGGCTCAGAAGAGTGACAGTAATCACAGAGGTACTCGCTCGGAGCGGGATATTCGCACCGGACATGGAGAGAGGGAAATCCACACAGGAGATGTGATGTGGCTGTCCGACGATTCTCAGGAGAAGAGAGAAGCCGGAAAGGAATCCTTCAGACAGGGACGAGGCCGTGGAAACAGCGGAGAAAGAAATCGTGGAAACGGTATTTCTAAGGTTGCACCGGAGAAGCAGCTTTCTGATGAGAAAATCGCAGAGATTA
Organism: bacterium; assembly: GCA_963593905.1. Classification (GTDB taxonomy): domain Bacteria; phylum Bacillota; class Clostridia; order Lachnospirales; family Lachnospiraceae; genus CAG-791. Next base: position 14,371 of record CAVBBL010000034.1, read on the forward strand.
AAAAGAAGGCGGAGGATTTCCTGACAGAGGTATTCCATGCAATGAATATGGAAGTCACTATTTCCGCTGAATTTGTAAAAGAGCTGAACGTTCTGAACATTGATATGAATGGGGATGATATGGGTATCCTCATCGGCAAGAGAGGTCAGACGCTGGATTCTCTGCAGTATCTGGTATCTTTGGTAGTTAACAAGGGAACCGATGGTTACATTCATGTCAAGGCAGACACGGAAAATTATCGTGAGAGAAGAAAGAAAACTCTGGAAAACCTGGCAAAGAACATCGCCTACAAGGTAAAGCGGACCAAGCAGCCGGTGAAGTTAGAGCCGATGAATCCTTATGAGAGAAGAATCATCCACTCCGCACTGCAGGGTGATAAGTATGTCACCACCTACAGCGAGGGAGAGGAACCTTTCCGTCATGTGATTGTAGCTTTAAAGAAGTGATTATCGAAGACTGGCGTCGGCGGTTACGGATTGTTTATCGGTCGGCATGAGAGAATCTCTGAGAACTCTTAGCTGTGTTTATTTGCCTGTCTAGTGCAGGTAAAGTAAAGAAGCTGTAATTTAAAGATTATAGACCAGAGAGTAAGTGAGATTATATTGTAAACATGGTAAAAGAGATATATCATTTTCATGGTATATCTCTTTTTCAAATAGGAGGAATCTAATAAAAAGGAATGGATAGATTCTTTTCTATAGGCGTAAATGGGAGAATGATGATTGGCGGAAGAGTTGCGGGGGGAGATTTAAAGCTGCACATATAGATTTAAGGATGCACATATAAATTTAAAGCTTCATATATAGATTTAAAGTTACACATGTAGATTAAGGTTATATATGTAGAGTTAAAGTTATATTTTTGGAAAGAAAAAGCAGGTTATAAAGAAAACAGAGGTACACATGGAGAGCAGAGAACAGGATACAATTTGTGCTGTGGCTACAGCTATGTCGGAGGCGGGGATAGGAATTATCCGTATCAGCGGTCCGGATGCAATCAATGTAGCTGACAGGATTTACAGAAATCGCAAGGGGCAGAGAACTCTTTGCAGTATGAAGCCGAACTCTATACACTTTGGATATATCATAAAACCTGTTTTTGATGAGAAAGCAGAAAAAACGGCAAACGTCGCTATATCGTCAGAAAGAAAAAAAGAAGAAATAAAGGAAGAAATAAAAGAAGAGACAAAAGAAAATACAGGAGAATTTATACAGAAAAAAGGTACACAAGAGGAAATCATTGATGAGGTCATGGTATCCGTTATGCGTGCTCCGCACAGCTATACCACGGAGGATACCGTGGAAATCAATTGCCATGGCGGTATGTTTTTGCTGAACAGGGTTTTGCAGCTGGTGATGGAGGCCGGTGCCAGATTGGCATTACCCGGGGAATTTACAAAACGAGCCTTTTTGGGAGGCAGACTGGATCTGGCGGAAGCCGAAGCGGTCATGGACCTGATTTCTTCACAAAATGAATTTTCCAGAAAAAATTCGATTGCACAGCTGGAAGGAAGCTTTTCCAGGCAGATTCGCGAAATGCGGGAAAAGTTGATTTATGAAATCGCTTTTATAGAATCTGCATTGGATGATCCGGAAAACTATTCTTTAGAGGGATATCCCGAGGAGCTATATAAAAAAACAGAGGAGATTCGAACTCGGATCGGAAAGCTGCTTTCCTCTGCAGAAGAGGGAAGGTTGTTAAAAGAAGGAATTCGGACGGTCATCATAGGAAAGCCTAATGCCGGAAAGTCCTCTCTGCTGAATCTGCTGGCAGGACAGGAGAGAGCGATTGTCACCAATGTGCCGGGGACGACCCGGGATACCTTGGAAGAAACAGTTCGGATGCAGGATGTATTACTTCGTTTGATAGACACGGCAGGTATTCATGAAACCCAGGATCAGGTGGAAAAGCTGGGAATCGAGAGGACGATGAAATCCATCGAACAGGCGGAACTGCTGCTGTTTCTGATCGATGCTTCCGAGAAAATCACACAGGAGGATCGGGAGATTGCAGAGCATATGACGAATGCTTTGAAGGAAGGGAAAAAAGGTATCATTCTGCTGAATAAGAGTGACCTGGACGGGCAAACAGGACAAATGGATGTGGAGAATCTTTTCCAAAAGGGTTCCATACCGGATATCCTTCAGGTCTCCATGAAAACAGAAGAGGGAATCCCGGCACTAAAAGAAAAAATCCGAGCATTTTTCCACACAGGAGAGCTAATGGAAAATGCGGAAAATGTGGTGACAAATCTCCGCCACAAGGAGGCACTTACCAGAGCATTTACCTCCCTGGGGCTGGTTATGCAGAGCATTGAGGCAGGTTTGAGTGAGGATTTCTTTTCTATCGATCTGATGAACGGCTATATGGCTTTGGGAGAAATCCTGGGCGAGCAGGTAGATGATGATTTGGTGGAAGAGATTTTTTCCAAATTTTGCCTTGGAAAGTAGAGCATAGCTGCTCAGAAATGAGGATTAGTATGTCAAATTCTACAAAAGAATATCATATAGAAGCAGATGTATGTGTCATCGGAGCCGGGCATGCGGGCTGTGAGGCAGCGTTGGCTTGCGCCAGACTGGGTCTTCGGACAGTGATTTTTACCATGAATACAGACAGCATCGCCATGATGCCCTGCAATCCGCACATTGGTGGATCCTCCAAAGGACATTTGGTCCGGGAGATTGATGCGCTGGGCGGTGAGATGGGCAAAAATATAGACAAGACTTTCATTCAGTCCAAGATGCTGAATGTCTCCAAGGGACCGGCAGTACATTCGCTGCGAACCCAGGCGGATAAGGCTGCGTATTCCAGAACTATGCGTCAGGTATTGGAAAACCAGAGCAATCTGGAAATTCGCCAGGCAGAAGTTTCCGAACTTTTGACAGAAGAGGGAAAAATTACCGGTGTTCGGATTTTCACAGGAACTGTCTATGAGTGCAAGGCGGTGATCATCTGCACGGGAACATATTTGAATGCCAGGTGCCTTTGCGGAGAGGCAATCACGGAAACAGGTCCTTCCGGGATGCAGCGATCCACTTTTTTAAAGGATTCCCTGGAAAAACTTGGTATTCCCATGCGTCGATTTAAGACCGGAACCCCTGCCAGAATGGATGCCAGATCATTGGATTTTTCCAAAATGGAGATTCAATACGGTGACAAGGTGGTGGAACCTTTTTCATTTTCCACGGATCCAAAGGACGTGCAGATTGAGCAGGTCCCCTGTTATTTGACGTATACCAACGAAGAGACTCATCGCATTATCCGGGAAAATATAGATCGCTCCCCTATTTATGCGGGAATTATAGAGGGAACGGGGCCTCGGTATTGTCCTTCCATCGAGGACAAAGTGGTGAAGTTCGCGGAGAAGACGAGGCATCAGGTCTTTATCGAGCCGGAAGGGCTTGAGACCAACGAGATGTATGTGGACGGTATGTCTTCCTCTATGCCGGATGATGTGCAGCAGCGCATGTATCGCACGGTGCCGGGACTTGAGAACTGTAAGATTGTAAAAAATGCCTATGCTATTGAGTATGATTGCATTCAGGCGAATTGTCTGAAGCTGACCCTGGAGACGAAGGCAGTGCATGGGCTTTTCTGTGCGGGACAGTTTAATGGCAGCAGTGGCTATGAGGAGGCAGCAGCGCAGGGACTGATTGCCGGCATCAATGCTGCCATGGAAATTCTTCACAAGGAACCGCTGGTGATAGAGAGATCGGAAGGGTACATCGGCGTCCTCATTGATGATCTGGTGACGAAGGACAACAGAGAGCCGTATCGCATGATGACCTCCCGGGCAGAATATCGTCTGCTGCTTCGGCAGGATAATGCAGATCTTCGCCTTCGTAAATATGGCTATCGGGTGGGATTAATCAGTAAAGAGCAATATGATTATGTTTGCTGGAAAGAAAATGCCATCGAAGAGGAAATAAGACGACTGAAGGAAATAACCTTAGGAGCTGCCAATGCCAATCAGGAATATCTGAAGGCACAGGGGAGCACACCTTTGAAGACAGCTGTCACCATGGCGGAGCTTTTATGCAGACCGGAGCTTCATTATGATTCTCTGGCAGGACTGGATCCGGAAAGACCCTCGCTGCCCGCAGATGTCACAAGACAGGTAGAGATTCAGATTAAATATGAGGGATATATAGAGAGACAAAAAAAGCAGGTAGAGCAATTTGAAAAGCTGGAGCATAAGAAAATTCCTGAAGCTATCGATTATGAGGCCGTCACCAGTCTCAGATTGGAGGCGAGACAAAAGCTTCTTGCAGCCAGACCGGTTTCTATCGGACAGGCTTCCAGACTTTCCGGTGTTTCTCCGGCAGATATCGCTGTGCTTTTGGTCTATATGGAGAAATATGGAAAAGAACAGCAGAAAACGAATATCGAAAAGCAACACTGAAAAACAATAGCGAAAAGCAACACTGAAAAACAATAGTGAAAAGCAACACTGAAAAACAATAGTAAAAAGCAACTGCGAAAAGCAATAGTGAAGAGCAATAGTATAAAGCAAGGAGATAACGCTTGGCAGAACGAAAAATAGAACGAAGTGAAATTGCAATTAACAGAAAATACAGTGGGGACACCAAAAAGTGGATTTCTCTCCCAGATGTGGAAAAGTTCCGTCAGGACTGCCTGGCCATGGGGATAAGTCTGAGTGAAAAACAGCTGGGGCAGTTTGCTCTTTTTACAGACATGCTGCTGTCTTGGAATGAGGTGATGAATCTCACGGCCATCACCGAGCTACCGGACATTTTACAGAAGCATTATCTGGACAGCTGCTCGCTGGTGAACATAGATCATGCGGAGGATATATGTTCCTGCGGAAAGGAAGAGCAGAAGGAAAAAGCGGAGGAAACTGTCGATAAAAAGGCGAAAGAAAAGGCTGCAGCATCTCAAAAGGACAGCTGGGTAGGAGAGGAGAGTAGTGAATCGGCTCTGCTATCAGGAAATGTACGCCTTATAGACGTGGGAACCGGTGCGGGTTTTCCGGGAATTCCTCTTGCAATCTGCTTTCCGAATATGGAAATCGTCCTCATGGATTCGCTGAAAAAGAGGGTGGACTTTTTAAATCGGGTTATTGATGAGCTGGGACTTTTGCACGTAAAGGCCGTGCATGCCAGAGCGGAAGAACTTGCGCACAATAAGGACTACAGAGAAAAGTTTGATTTGTGCTGTTCCAGAGCAGTAGCTGATCTACGCGTCCTTTCCGAATATTGCATTCCTTTTCTGAAGAAGGGCGGTTGTTTTATTTCCTATAAATCCGAAAAACTGGAGGAAGAACTGCCGGCAGCAGAAAGGGCTATTTCCGTATTGGGCGGAAAAGTGACAAAACAAGTGAGTTTTTCTCTCGGAGAGGAAGCGCAGCAGAGAGCGTTGCTGGTCATTCAAAAAAGAAAGGAGACTCCCAAAAAGTATCCTCGAAAGGCAGGGACACCTGCCAAGGAACCGATTGCATAAGTTATGATAGGGATTCTGCAGGCAGCTAATTTTGCATTTGACCGCAAAGTTTGCATTAAAATATGATGAGAATAAACAGATACAGTTTTGAATTGTTATGCATATTATAGGATTAGGTACGATAATTAACTCCCTTGCGATTATCGCAGGAGGTTTGATAGGTATTTTCTTTGGCAATTTTTTTTCTCAACGCATACAGGATACGCTGATGAAGGCAGTAGGACTTTGCGTCCTTTTTATCGGCATCGCCGGCACCATGGAAAAAATGTTGCTGATAGGAGACGGAGAGCTCACAAGCACAGGGACAATGATGGTCATCACCAGCTTTGCGCTGGGTTCTCTCATTGGTGAGGCACTGAATATCGAAGATAGAATAGAGCAGTTTGGAGAGTGGTTGAAAAACAAGACCGGCAATGGAAAGGATAGCCAATTCGTAGTTGGATTTGTAAATACTTCTTTGACGGTATCCATCGGTGCCATGGCTGTAGTGGGGGCCATTGAGGATGGTATTTCCGGAGATTATTCCTACCTGCTGCTGAAGGCGATTTTAGATTTTCTAATCGTCATTGTCATGACCTGTTCCCTGGGAAAAGGATGCCTCTTTGCTTTTATTCCTGTTGCCTGCTTTCAGGGAACAATTACACTGTTTGCAAGATTTCTGCAGCCTGTTTTGACAGACAATGCCATGAACAGTTTATCCATGGTAGGATCAATGCTGATCTTTTGTATAGGTGTCAATTCTATCTGGGGGAAAAAGCTGAGAGTGGCGAATATGCTGCCGGCTCTGGTCATCGCCGTGCTGTGGACCACCATCGGACTGGAGTAGGAGAGTAGTGACGCCGATAGTGGTGATGGAAGTGACTCTTTTTGATACAGTTGATACATGTAAAATTAGGGTCAAGATGCTGTAAGAGAAGCAATAAGTTTTAGAAACAACATGTATTCGAATATATGTTCTATAAGTGGCTGATATAACCATTCCTAATCAGCCACACTATTTGGATTTATTGAAACTATTAATATAAGCCATTGGTAACCTTTAAAAGGTGTGAAAAAAAATTCACTGCACTATCAGAACACATGTTTGTACAGAATGCCGTGCCATACAATTAGTAAAAGAAATCAATTCATCATACAAATCGCCGCGCTATGTAATTATTATATAAATTAATACATCACACAAAGCGTGTGTTATGTGATTGGAAAAACAATGTTTCACATGAAACATTGTTTTTTTTGTTGTTGTTAGCGCAAGGCGCTGTTTAGTCATCGCTGCGGAATTTTTCGAAAGAAAAATATAATTTTGATGAATAAAAACCACTTGCATGCAAGTGGTTGATATTTATGATACAAGAATTTATGAACAGTCAAAACTTCGATAAAACTTTTTTTGAGAAGAATTTTGATCAAGGAAGGAATCCGCACGAATAGGGAGTAATCAGTCGTCTTTGAAAAATAATGTGCAAGTTGACTTTGACTAATTGCCTTGAGATCTATTAAACATGAGTAAGTTGTCTTTTTGTAAAAAAGAGAGAACTATGTATGATTTGAGAGTTATGGGAGATTGCTCGTTGGAACACATTTAGCACAGACAAAAGCATAATACAGACACAAAGAGCAAACACAAAGAGCAGAGCAATCCGGAGATCATGGGATTAAAATTACCTTATATCAATGGCATTATTACAAAAGATTAGTAAAGAAAGAAGATAGAAGAGAAAGTTGGCGAAAAAAGTATAATATAGCGTAGTTGATTAAAAATGATGATACGGTTTTTTTACATTCTATTCATTATAATCAAATTAATAAAACAAATAAGACATTAAACAACAATAGATGAAACAAATAAAAAGAAAGGAAGGAGAAAAAATGAATACAATTGAACTGACACAGGAAGATATTAAAAAATTGCTTGATTCTACTCGTCCTCGTATTCATGGTATGAGATGCGATGAAGTGGTCAGATTTATGAAAAAAATCAAGAGATACTAAAATAATCAATAACATTCTGCACGCAGCAAATTGCGGCAGAGAAAGGAAACATGACTATGATTGGAGATAATATTCTGAATATCGTTGCAATTCCGGTAGAGCCTTTTATCAGCGTACCGACAAACCTCCCTGTAGACTATTGTGC
>CAVBBL010000035.1:0-20668 GCA_963593905.1 bacterium
CGCAGGCGAATTCTCCGATGTGATCTTGCATTGATGACGTTTACGGCATCAATGCGGTTTGAAAGAAATGCTATCGAGCATTTCTTTCAAACTTTTTCTCGGCATTCTTTATAATAGGATAGAGCATGAAATCAAATGTTTGCAGATTGTTGGATTGAATGAAAGGGTGACTTGAATGGTAACACATTCTCTCCTTAAAAAGGAGTACTCATTGACAATATTGTACTTGTTGTATACAATGATACATGGTCGTGCATAAGTAACGGCCACTAAATCAGGACTTCACAAGGAGGAATCCACCGTGGCACGAGATATAGAGACCTTTGAAAATCGTCCCGTCAACATGAACCGGCATAATAATCTGCTGGAGATCGAAGAGCATATGTACATCCTGGATGATGTTAAGAAACCGAACGTCTTCCGCAATATGTTCCCTTATTCCGAAGTACCCAAGATTCCTTTTAATGACAGAATCGTTCCTCATAATATGCCCAAGGATATCTGGATCACCGACACGACATTTCGAGATGGACAGCAATCCAGAGCACCGTATACCACAGAGCAGATCGTGCATATCTATGATGAGCTCCACAGACTGGGTGGTCCTAACGGCATGATTCGTGCCAGTGAGTTCTTTCTGTATAGTAAGAAAGACCGGGATGCCGTGGATAAATGCCTGGAGAGAGGCTATAAATTTCCGGAGGTGACCAGCTGGATTCGTGCCAGCAAAGAAGATTTTAAGCTGGTAAAAGAAATTGGTATGAAGGAGACAGGTATTCTGGTTTCCTGTTCCGATTATCACATTTTCCTTAAATTAAAAATGTCCCGCAGAGAGGCCATGGAACATTATTTAAGTGTGATTCGGGACTGCCTGGAGGAGGGTATCAGCCCCAGGTGTCACTTAGAGGACATTACCAGAGCAGATATTTATGGTTACGTGGTACCTTTCTGTGCAGAACTGATGAAGCTGCAGAAGGAATATGGTATTCCGATTATCGTTCGGGCCTGCGATACCATGGGATATGGTGTGAACTATCCCGGTGCGGTTATTCCCCGTTCGGTTCCCGGTATCATCTATGCTATTCACACCCATGCCGGTGTGCCCCATGAGCAAATCGAGTGGCACGGCCACAATGATTTTTATAAGGCGGTGACCAATGCCACTACAGCCTGGCTCTATGGCTGCTGCGGTGTCAATACTTCCCTCTTTGGTATCGGAGAGCGGACGGGCAATACGCCGCTGGAGGCTATGGTCTTTGAATATGCCCAGCTCAAGGGTGATTTAAATGGCATGGATTCTACGGTCATTACCGATCTGGCGGAATATTATGAGAAAGAAATCGGCTATCATATTCCTGCCAGAACCCCTTTTGTGGGAAAGAATTTCAATGTGACAAGAGCAGGCATTCATGCTGATGGTCTGTTAAAGAACGAGGAGATTTACAACATCTTCGATACAGAAAAATTCTTAAGACGTCCTCCAGTGGCGGCAATCTCCAACACATCCGGTCTGGCAGGCATTGCCCTTTGGATCAACAATTACTATTCTCTGTCCGGGGACAAACAGGTGACCAAGAATGATTCTTTGGTTTCTTCCGTTAAGGAATGGGTGGATCAGCAATATGCTGACGGCCGTGTGACGGTCATGACGGATGAAGAGCTGCAGGCAGAAATCGATGCTTTGTGCAAGGAAACAGGCCGTGAGCTGAATCGCTAGATTTTTCTTTGTGTTATGACTGCCAAACGGTCATAAGGAACATAAGGATGGAAAATGACAACTGGAAAATATGATGTAAAAAGAGAAGTTACAGATAAGTATTCTCTTCGGGGACGGGTATTTAACAAGATTCGCGAAGATATTTTAAGCGGAAAGTATAAAGATCATGAAGAATTAAAGGAAGTGGCCATCGGTGAAGAGCTGGGTGTCTCCAGAACCCCGGTACGGGAGGCTTTTCGTCAGTTGGAACTGGAGGGACTGATTCAGATCATCCCTAACAGAGGTGCCTATGTCACTGGGATCCAGCCCAAGGATGTGAAGGATATTTACATGATACGTTCGAGGCTGGAAGGGCTCTGTGCCCGCTGGGCCACAGAATATATCACCCAGGAGCAGCTCGATGAAATGGAAGAGAATGTTTATCTGGCGGAGTTCCATGCGGCAAAGCGTCACATGGAGCAGATTGCGGAGCTGGATAACCGTTTCCACTATATTATGTATGAAGCCTGTCAATCCAAGATGTTGGAGCATTTGCTGATCGATTATCACCAATATGTGCTTCGGGTACGTCAGAGAACGCTTTCCACCATCGAACGTGCCAATGCCTCCAACAGAGAGCACCGGGCCATCATGGAGGCGATTAAAGCCCAGAAGGGTGACTTGGCTGAGCGGCTGGCAGATGAACACATGAAGAATGCCTACGACAATATGGTTAAAAACGGTTTATTCGAAATCTACAAAGAGGATGGAGAATCTCAAAAATAGAGAGAAATTTTAGGCACAGAACACAGTCCCAAGCAACGGACGGCATAAGAGCTATAAGACAAAGTACCAGACAGTAAGTAAGCGGCAGAGCGCCTGCGGAATGGAGATTACTATGGAAAAAATCAAAATGCAGACACCTTTGGTAGAGATGGACGGAGATGAGATGACCCGCGTCATCTGGCAGTGGATCAAAAAGGATCTGTTGGAGCCCTATATCGATCTGAATACAGAATACTATGATCTGGGCTTAAAGCACAGAGATGAGACCGATGATCAGGTGACGATTGATTCCGCAGAGGCCACTAAGAAATACGGGGTGGCTGTTAAGTGTGCAACCATCACGCCCAACCAGGCCAGAGTAGAGGAATACAATCTCAAGAAAATGTACAAGAGCCCCAATGGTACCATTCGTGCTTCCTTAGATGGAACCGTCTTTAGGGCACCGATTCTGGTAAAAGGCATTGAGCCCTATGTGCGCACCTGGAAAAAGCCCATTACTTTGGCTCGTCATGCCTATGGCGATGTATACCGCAATACGGAAATCAAGGTGCCCGGCCCCGGAAAGGGAGAGCTGATTTTTACCGGTGAAGACGGCACGGAGATCAGAAAGACCATTTTTGAATTTAAGGCACCGGGTATCCTGCAGGGCATCCATAACACAGATGCTTCCATTGAAAGCTTTGCCAGAGCGTGCTTCCAGTATGCACTGGACCGCAAGGAGGATCTGTGGTTCTCCACTAAGGATACCATCTCCAAAACCTATGACACAGACTTTAAGGAAATTTTCCAGAAGCTCTATGATACGGAGTATAAAGAAAAATTTGAAGCCAATGGCAACACCTATTTCTATACACTGATCGACGATGCCGTGGCCAGAGTGATGAAGTCTGAGGGCGGCTTTGTATGGGCTTTAAAGAATTACGACGGCGATGTACTCAGTGATATGATGGCCTCCAGTTTTGGCTCTCTGGCTATGATGACCTCTATTCTGGTTTCTCCCAGCGGTGTATACGAATATGAGGCAGCCCACGGAACCGTGCAGCGTCATTATTATAAGTATCTGAAAAATGAACCTACCTCCACGAACTCTGTGGCAACCATCTTTGCCTGGACCGGTGCGCTTCGTAAGCGCGGTGAATTGGACGGCAATGCACAACTCCAGAAATTTGCAGACGCATTGGATGAGGCGGTCATCGAGACCATCGAATCCGGCAAGATGACCGGTGATCTGGCATTGATCACTACCTTACCTCATGTAGAGAAACTTGGCACAGAAGAATTCATCCTGGCTATTAAGGATACGTTGGATCAGAAGCTGGCAAAGTAAGAATGCATCTTCGTGTCTCTTCGCGGCAAGGCTGCTTTGAAGTGGGGAGTAAAATGCTTATCTGAGATAAATGCAAATAAACCAGAAGATAATCGAAGGATAGGCGTAGATTCAGCCAAACAAAAACACCATGCTAAAAGTATATACGTGCAGACGATAATGCGTGCAGAGAATCATTGAGTACGGATCTTAAAAAGTCCCGGGAAGTAATTCCTCGGGACTTTTGTCTTTCTCACAATTCTCAAAGTGTTTATTCTGTTCAGACTTCTTCCGACAGAGCTTCCCACTGCTCGTAGAGTGCCAAAAGGGCCTCGTCGTTGGCGGCTTTTTCTTTGGAAAGTTCGTTTAACTTGCCTACGTTGGTGCAATTTTCCGGAAGAGCCATGGCCTCCTCCAGTTCCTTGTTTTTTGCCTCCCTTGCGGCGATATCTTCCTCACATTTTTTGAGGGCATTGGCTGCCTTGCGCAGTCTTGCCTGTTCTTCCTTCTGCTTTTTCCAGTCAGTGGCGGCAGAAGCGACAGAAGAAGCAGTGCTATTGCCTTGAGACGAAGATGGAGCAGCATGCGGTGCGGCTAAGGTACCGTTAAGGGCCTGACCGGAAAGAAAAGCAGCATCGGCATTGCCTGCAGCTGCCGGGGTATCTGTCCCGGAGAGGGAAGCGGCACCGGCCGGCGCGGCGGCATCCCGTCTGGCAATGGCATCCTGCAGCAGCACGCCTTCCACCTGTGCGGATTTTTCCAGATAGGCATCGTAGTTGCCGATATATTTTTCCGGGGCCTCGGCAGCGTTGTTGCCGCCATAGGAGAGCAGGACCTCATGGGTCAGGGACAAAATACGGCTGGCGGTATGATTGATAAAGTACCGGTCATGGGAGACGTATAAGACCGTTCCCTCATAGGAATTTAAGGCATTTTCCAATACTTCCTTAGAGACCATATCCAGGTGGTTGGTCGGCTCATCCAGAATCAGAAAATTGGCTTCTGAGAGCATGAGCTTTGCCAGAGAGACTCTGCCCTTTTCGCCGCCGCTTAAATCCGCAATTCGCTTAAATACATCTTCTCCGGTAAACAGAAAGGAGGCCAGGAGATTGCGAATCTGGGTGTTGGTCATGGTGGGATAGGCATTGCCGATTTCTTCAAAGACGGTATTGTCGTCGTGGAGGACATGGTGCTCCTGATCATAATAACCTACATGGACATTGGTGCCCAGACGGAAATATCCCTCATCTGCAGGCAGTAATTCGTTGAGAATCTTCAGAATCGTTGTCTTGCCTGTGCCGTTATCACCGATCAAAGCCACATGTTCTCCGCGGCGGATAGAAAAAGTAAGTCCCCGGAAGAGCTCCTTTTCTCCGAAGGACTTCGCCAGATTCTCTACGTGCAGTACTTCCCGGCCGCTCTGTATGCAGGGTGTCAGGGTGAGACGCATATCATCCCGCAGCTCCGTGGGCTTTTCCAGGACTACCGTCTTTTTCAGCATCTTCTCCCGGCTTTCCGCACGCTTAATGGACTTCTCGCGGTTAAAGGATTTAAGCTTGGCGATGACTTCTTCCTGATGTTTGATTTCCGCCTGATTATTGAGCCAGGCATGGCGCTGCTGCTCCCGCAGGGCCTTTTTTCTCTCTGCATAAGCAGAGTAGTTGCCGGTAAAGACAGTGGATTTCGTATTTTCCAGCTCTATGACCCTTGTAACGATGCGGTCCAGAAAGTAACGATCGTGGGAGACAATCAGCACGGCGCCCTTGTAATTCATCAGGTAGGTCTCCAGCCAGCGGATGCTGTTTAAGTCCAGATGGTTGGTGGGCTCATCCAGGATGATCAGATCCGGATTCTGCAAAAGAAGCTTACCCAGAGCGACCCGCGTCTTTTGTCCGCCTGATAGGGTGGCGATGGACTGATCAAACTCCTCCTGGGTAAAGCCAAGACCCTTCAGAACCCCGGATACCTCTCCTTTATAACCGTAGCCGTTTTGCAGTTCAAACTCATGGAGCAGATTGGTATAGCTGTTCATGAGCTCCTCCAGAGCAGCGCCCTGCACCTTGCCCATATCTTTTTCATAGGCATCAATCTGATGCTCCATATCAATCAAGTGCTGTTTGACAGAAAGCACTTCCTCATAGATGGTATGCTCGGAGGAGACATTCTGATTCTGGGCCAGATAGCCAAAAGTAGTATCCTTGGAAAAAGCCACCGTACCCTCATCCGGCTGCATCTGTCCGATGATGATTTTTAAAAGGGTGGATTTGCCGGCGCCATTGACGCCCACGATGGCAGCCTTTTCCCCTTTTTCCATGTGGAAGGTGACGTCCGTCAAAATAGGATTCTCCAGAAATTGTTTGCTGATGTGATGACAGGCCAGAATCATGATTTCCTTTCTATGCCGCGGCGTGCGGAATCTAAATACAGCTTTTTAATCACGTAATCTGTAATATAACGCATTTTCGACGGCACTGTCAAATTGCAGCCTTCATAAAATCTTCACAATTTCCCGGCATTTTGATACCTTTGGGCGATTGAATTTCATCGGAAAAGATACTATAATTTACACACATCAGAGAATCTCGCATTTTAGCATCCTATCAAAGGCGAGCAATGTTCAATCGTTCCGCTCGGAACATGATCCCATATATTATTTATCTTTAAGGAGAATACCAAATGACAAAAGAGCGATATGAATCGCTGGCGTTGTCTGACTTGAAAGCAATTGCCAAAAATCGAGGAATGAAGGGCGTCTCTGCACTTAAAAAGGCGGATTTGATCGAAGCTATGATCAAACAGGACCAAATAGATGCCAGAGCAGCCTTAGAAGAGCGTAAAAATGCGCGCCGGGAGCAGGAACAGCTGTCCGAGCCAAAGAAAGAAAGCCAAGAGAAAAATGGTGAGAGAGGCACCTCTGCCGATACGGATGACAATACAAATATCTCATCTAATGCCTATGCGGATGGCAATACAAGGACCTCATCTAATGCCTACGCAGAGGGTAATACAAGGACCTCATCTAATGCCTATGCAGATCGCAGTACAAAGATCTCGTATGATGCAAATATGGATACAGGCAACAGGGAAAACACAAACGCTGGAAGTACTAATGCAGGAAACAATACTGCAAGCGCCAATAATGTAAGTACTAATAATACAGGCACCAGTGTAAATAACAATTCTGGCATGAAGGCCAATACCAATTCCAATGCCGGCAGCACTGCCAATGCCGCAGGCACTTCGGGTAGTTATACGCATAACAGTACGAGAGGTACATCCAGACCTAATAACTATGTCAGATCCTCGCGACAGCAGATTCGTCCGGATACACCTATTCTTCACAAAGATGAGTTTGCCAGTGAACTGGACAGCGGACAGCTTGCCAACGGCATTCTGGAAGTGATGGCTGACGGCTTTGGCTTTATCCGCTGTGCTAATTATATGCCGGGCGACAATGACATCTATGTGGCGCCCAGTCAGATCAGACGCTTTAATTTAAAGACCGGCGATATTGTGGTGGGAAATATCCGTGTCAAAACCCAGGGAGAGAAATTCAGCGCCCTTTTGTATGTGAAATCCATCAATGGATTTCCTCCGGAGGAGGCTACCAAGCGTTTTAATTTTGAGGATATGACGCCGATTTTTCCGGATGAGCGGATCCGCTTAGAGCGCCCCGGTGCCGGTATAGAGATGCGGGTGATGGATCTGATGTGTCCGGTAGGCAAAGGACAGCGCGGAATGATCGTATCACCGCCCAAAGCCGGTAAGACCACGTTGCTTAAAAAGGTGGCAAAATCCATCACCATGAATTCCCCGGAGATTCATCTGATCATTCTGTTGATTGATGAGCGTCCTGAGGAAGTAACAGATATCAAGGAAGCCATTGAAGGCCCCAATGTAGAGGTGATCTATTCTACTTTCGACGAACTGCCGGATCATCATAAGAGAGTTTCCGAGATGGTCATCGAGAGAGCAAAACGTCTGGTGGAGCACAAAAAGGATGTGATGATCCTGTTAGACAGTATCACCAGACTAACAAGAGCCTACAACCTGACGGAGCCGTCCAGCGGCCGTACGCTTTCCGGCGGTCTTGATCCTGCCGCCTTGCATATGCCCAAGCGTTTCTTCGGTGCTGCGCGAAACATGAGAGAGGGAGGCAGCCTTACCATCCTGGCTACCGCTTTGATTGAGACTGGTTCCAAGATGGATGATGTGGTCTATGAGGAATTTAAGGGCACCGGCAATATGGAAATGGTCTTAGATCGAAAACTGTCAGAACGCCGTATTTTCCCGGCCATCGATATCCAGAAATCCGGCACCAGAAGAGACGATCTGCTTCTGACACCGGACGAGATGGAGGGCATCAACACCATTCGCAAGTCTTTAAACGGTATGAAAGCCGAGGAAGCGGTTGATAAGGTCCTGGACCTTTTCTCTAAGACCAGGACAAACGGTGAATTTATCAATATGATCAGAAAGATTAATTGGGTATAATTGGCCTGATTCCGTAAATGTCATCAATTGTAAGCACATGGGAGAAATCGCCTTCGCGGTTTCTCCTTCTGCTGTCACAGACAAGCTGCGGCATAGAAAGGTAATTATGAAAAAAGGTGAAATTCTACAGGGCGTGATAGAGAAAGTTAATTTTCCCAATAAAGGAATCATGCACACCGAGGAAGGTACCTGTATTGTCAAAAATACGATTCCCGGTCAGAAAATAGAAGCCCGGGTTCAAAAGAAAAAGCATGGAAAGGCAGAAGGTGTGCTGCTGCAGGTACTGGAACCGTCCCCTGTGGAACAAGCATCCCCCTGTCCCCATTTCGGCACATGCGGCGGGTGTACCTATCTGACTTTGCCGGAGGAAGAAGAATTAAAGCTGAAGGAAGGGCAGGTTCATGATCTGCTTTTGAAAGCTGTGAAAGAGGCAAAGCAGAAAAGAGCAGACGAAGAGGGAACACAGTTGCCGGATGAGGAGAACTGGTTTGAAACCATTAAAAAAAGTCCCCGTGTTTACGGCTATCGCAATAAGATGGAATTTACCTTTGGAGATGAATACAAAGGCGGTCCATTAGCCCTGGGCATGCACAAAAGAGGCAGCTTTTACGATTTGGTGACGGTGACGGACTGCCAGATCATGGATGAGGATTACAGAAAGATAGTGAAGGCTGTTCGGGATTACTGGGGAGCAATGTATCGGCCGCAGGAACAGGCGGGAAAGAGCGGCGTTACTTTCTTTCACAGGCTATCTCACCAGGGTTACCTGCGGCATCTGCTGGTACGCAAGGCGCTCCATACCGGGGAGATTTTAGTAGACCTTGTCACTACCACCCAGGAAGAACATGATCTGGTCCCCTTTACAGAGATGCTGCTGGCCCTTCCTCTGGAGGGAAAGATTACAGGTATTCTACATACACAAAATGATTCTGTGGCAGATACTATCTGCGACCAGGGAACAGAGGTCCTTTACGGACAGGATTATTTTTATGAAAAACTTTTGGGACTTTCCTTCCGTATTTCCCCTTTTTCTTTCTTCCAGACGAACAGCTATGGAGCGGAAGTGCTCTATGAGACAGCCAGGGAATTTTTAAAGGATGCGGGAGAGATGGGAAATAAACCCGTTATCTTTGACCTTTATTCCGGCACCGGAACCATCGGACAGATGTTATCTCCTGCGGCCAGCAAGGTGATTGGCGTGGAAATTGTAGAGGAGGCCGTAGAAGCAGCAAAGAAGAATGCAGCTGGAAATGGCATTACGAACTGTGAATTTCTTGCCGGAGATGTGTTGAAGGTATTGGATGAAATCAAGGAAAAGCCGGATGTGATCATTTTAGATCCCCCGAGAGACGGCGTCCATCCCAAGGCTTTGCCTAAGATCCTCTCTTATGGAGTGAAGCATATTCTCTACATATCCTGCAAGCCCACCAGCCTGGCAAGAGATCTGGCTGCATTTTATGAGGCAAATTATGAGATTCAGCGGGCAGTATGCGTAGATCAGTTCCCATGGACAACAGGAATAGAGACGGTGTGCCTCTTGAGCAACCGAAAACCAGATACGACAGTAAAAATCAGTGTAGATATGGATGATTACTACCGTATTAAAGATGGTAAAGAGCCTAAATAAAACCGAATAATACACTGAATCAAAGCGAGATGGAAGCTGTTGATGCGTTAGATGATAACGTGTCAGCGGCTTTTTCTTTTTATCAAAATCTATAGATCACATGCCTGTCTTCAGCAGTTTCACAACATTCTCGTTTAACATCAGTAAACACCTCCAAATTTGTAATTCGCATGTTTCAGCATACTCATTGTGGCAGATTGACTTCTGTTAAACCAGATATTAACAACTTTATGAGTTGCTACTAAATTTCATAGTTTAAATGAAATACCGATCGATGAAAACAGTTACGCTTTTTTATGAAAAGTAGGTATATAATATGGAAAGTAATCAGATGGGACCTCTTAGAGTGGCCTCCTTACTTGATAGACTAAAGATTATATTTAAAGGAAGAGAATGAAAAAGCTAGCTGCAGAAAACAGCGGCAACAGAAAAATCACATGAGAGAAATCACCTTAGTGATTTCTCTTCACACAGCCGCAATAAGCTGCGTACAGATAGGAAAAGTATGAAGAAAAAAAACTTGATAGCGATTGGTATGAGTATGCTGTTTGGTGTTTTGACCATTACGGGATGCGGAAATAATACAGCGACAGAACAGTCAGCGCAGACGGAAGTGATTGCAGATACAGCTGCTGAGGAAGCAGAACAGATAGAGCAGACAGAGGATACAGATACGGCTGCAGAGGAAACAGAACAGACTGACGATCTGGATGCAGTCGAGGATACAGACGAGAACGCAGAAACGGATGATGCTTATAATGCAGAGGAAGATGGGAAGTATATTTTCTCTATCATTTCCATGTTTGATTACGATTTTTGCAGTGGTGTAGGTGCCTGGTCTACGTCTCTTCATATCAATGAAGACGGTTCTTTTTACGGAGACTTTCATGATGCAGATGCCGGAGAATCCGGCGACGGATATGAAGGCGTCGTTTATCTGTCTCAGTTTAAGGGTCAGTTTACACTCCCTGTTCAGGTGAGTGATTATGTTTACAAAATGCAGATCGAGAATATATCCTATGAAAATGAATGCGACACAGAGGAAATTGTGGATGGTATGCTGATGAAATATACCGATGCCTATGGTCTGGAGGATGCAAAGGACATTTACATTTACATGATCGGTGCACCACTGGATGAGTTGCCGGTGGAGTACATTAGATGGGCTACCGGGAAGGGAATTGATTTGGATGGTCTGGATTCCTTGCCTTTCTGCGGTATTTATAATGAAAGTCAGCAGGAGGGATTTTCCGGAGCATTGAAAGAATAACAGGTAAGGGCCTGCTATGAAACAGTGGGTGGATGACCTCGCTGTTTGATCTGGACAATCATCGGATGGATTAGTTGGATTCAGCGTTAAAGATGAAAGGATGGGAAGTAATAGAAATGGATAGCAGGAAAAGAAAGATTACCGCAATGGTGATGTCGGTTGTACTTTTAGTAGTGACTGCTGCCGTTTCTTACGACTGCGGCAGAAGAGCGGGCATAGCGACATTGGAAGCACAAGCGACAGAGACTGCACAGGTCCGGATGGATTCGGATTCGGCATCGTCGCAATCCGAGGAGGCGGCAGAGAAGTCACAGGAATGGGACGGAATGACTGCGGCTCGCAAATACGAGTATCTGGGCAGCGGTCTTGCCTGGCAGCTTTCAGCAGAGAATTGTGCGCTTATTATGCAGATTTTTAAAGATGCTAAAATCCGTATTGACGAGATGGTGGCAAAGTGCAACGATCCTAACGATACCGATTGGGAAATGCTTTATGAGGAAGATGGAACTGTCAGGATGTTTCATAACCAAAAACGTGTGGCGTTAGTTTCCGATGTGGATGATACATTGGTTGACGGAGCATGCTACAGTGCGGATATTGTAGGGAGAGACGGAGATTATAATAATGCCGCATTTGCCAGATTTTTGATGAGTGATGACTGTACGGCACTGCCAGGGGCAGTGGAATTTATCCAATATTGTGCTGCATGCGGTATCGAGGTTTTCTATGTAACAAACCGATACGATGAAGGATATAAAGTCGGACAATCAGATTCTTATGGCTCCTATGAAATATCTATCGAGGATGAGGGGAAAGGACTTTATACGGATACATCCGGAGAAGAGATTGGCAGCACGATCTATCAGGTGTATGGCAAGAGCATGTATGATATATCCCTGGAGTCTATGAAACGGCTTGGTTTTCCTGTCGATGAAGAGCATCTGATTATCAACGACATGAAGCTAAATGGCAGCAGCAAGGAATCAGCACGCAGGGCCATCGCGGAAGGGAGCGACAGCTATCCGAATGGACAGCGCAGTGATCAAAATGCAGCTAATAAAGAGTCAGGTGAAGGGAAAGCTGTAACACACATAAAGATCGTTCCCCATGATGTGGCGATTTTAATGGGGGACAATCTCAATGATTTTTCAGATGCTTTTTCAGCAGAGGGGCTTGATGCCGTAAGCCGGACGGATATAACTCTGGAATACGCAGATAACTGGGGGACAAAATGGATTTTGATGCCCAATGCAGTTTATGGTGATTCTCTGAACTACGCAGTGAAATATGATTTGAAGAATCTTTTTGACTATTATGGATATACGTATAGTGGGACAAATTTACCTGATGACTGATGATAATGGTGCTATTCGGCAATTCGCGGGCACTTTTTCCGCATCGTATGATAGTAGCAGGGGATCAAAAGAGCACAGGCACCGAACCAGGCCATGGGACTGGCAATGCATACGCAGGTATAGCCGATCACGGCAGAGAGCCCTACTGTGGCGGCGATGCGCATGACCAGTTCGATCATACAGGCCAGAAAGGGTGCCTGTCCGTTTCCCATGCTTTGAATGGTGGTGCGGTAGACGGCCAGCAGTCCTAAGATTACATAAAATGGAGAAACGATCGTCAAATATAAATCGGAATAGTGGATGATTTCCGCACTGGGAGCGGTCAGAAACAGATTGACGATGGGGTGCCGCAGCAGCAGAATGCCGACACACATCAGCAGATTTAAAGCCTCTGTCTGGAGCAGGCATGCACGGACGCCTGACCGGATACGATCCCATCGGCCTGCTCCATAATTTTGGGCCACGTAGTTGGAAATCGCCGTCATCATCGCGTTATTGACCAGTACAGAGAGCTGATCGGCCTTTGAGGCTGCTGTATAGCCGGCAACAGCAGCGCTTCCCAGGGAATTGACGACTGTTTGCATGGCAAGCTGGCCAATGCACATGACAGACATCTGAAATCCCATGGGAAAACCAGTCTTCAGATGGATGATCACAGCATCCTTGAGGTCATGGAAATCAGAACGTTGCAGGTGCAGCACAGGAAAATGCCTCCAGCCGGCGATCAAACTCAGCACAGCGGAGAGAAACTGTGACAGAATTGTAGCCCACGCAGCGCCGGCGACGCCCATGTGGAAGGGGAGTATGAACAGTAAATCCAGAAAAACATTCAAAATAGAAGAAAACACCAGAAAATAAAGAGGTGTTTTGCTGTCTCCCAAGGCCCGGAGCATATTGGAAATCATATTATAAAAAACGGTTGCGCCGGTGCCCAGGAGAACGACGAACATATACTCGTAGGCCTCTTGATAAATATCCGCCGGAATCTGCATCAGCTGCAGAATCTGATGGGAAAAAGCACAGCAAAGAAAGGTCAGGACAATGGTAAAGGCGATGCTGAGAATAGTAGAGACGGCAATGCTCTTTCGCATGCCTGCCTCATCCTTGGCACCGCATTTTTGTCCCAGACAGATGCCGAAGCCTCCGGTAAAACCATTGATAAAACAAAAAACAAAATAAATGATAATGCTGGTGGAACCCACCGCAGCCAGAGATTGGGCTCCCAGAGTCTGACCGACGATGACAGAATCCGCCAGGGTATAAAAAAGCTGGAACAGATTTCCTGCTATGACGGGAATAGCGAACAGCAGCAGGGCACGAAAAGGATTGCCTACCGTTAGATCCATTTCTTTAGAATGAGACATAAGTACCTCTTTTCTGTGAAGTGCTTCCTATAAATATCCCTTTTATTAAATATCCCTTTTATAAAAGATTTGTTTTTAGGAATTACATTTTACAACATCTGCAGGTCGTTTTTCCAACTGAAAGGGCTTGCTGACGTTCTGTTGCCGCAAAAATTATATCGAAAAACTACAGAGCTGGCAACGAAAGAAAACGCATAGATGTATGTGTACGGACAGCACCCAGTAGCAGCTTTTCGGCAAGTGTGCTAACATGAGGAAAGTGTCTATTGCATTGACGACGTAAACGACATCAATGCAGGATCGCATCGGAGAAATCGCCTGTGCGAAATTTTCCACGTGCAGTCGCAGAGATCTGCGGCAAAGAAAGGAGAACTATGTATACACCAGCTAAGAATCGCTATACAGCGATGGAGTACAATCGATGCGGGAACAGCGGCCTGCTTCTCCCTAAGATTTCACTGGGACTGTGGCATAATTTTGGAGATACCGCCAATTATGAAACTATGAGGCAGCTTTGCTTTACCGCTTTCGATCAGGGAATTACGCAATTTGATCTGGCTAATAATTATGGTCCAAATCCGGGAAGTGCCGAGAAGAATTTCGGACGGATTCTGAAAGAAGATCTGGGTGTTTACCGGGATGAATTGATCATAACTACCAAAGCCGGCTACGATATGTGGGAGGGCCCTTATGGAAACTGGGGGAGCCGTAAGTATCTCATAGCCAGTCTGGATCAGAGTCTGCGGCGCATGGGACTTGATTATGTGGATATTTTCTATCATCACAGAATGGATCCTCAGACACCATTGGAAGAATCCATGGGAGCGCTGGCAGATATCGTGCGCAGCGGCAAAGCCATATATGTGGGTCTTTCCAATTATGACGGAGAGACTATGGAAAAAGCAGCTGCTATCCTAAAAGATCTGCATTGTCCCTTTGTGATCAATCAGAATCGTTATTCAATCTTTGACAGAAGTGTGGAAGAAAATGGCCTGCGCGAAAAGACGGGAGCGCTGAAAAAGGGATTGATCACCTTCAGTCCCCTTGCTCAGGGACAGCTCACTGACCGGTATCTGCATGGCATCCCGCAGGACAGCCGTATTCGCACGGACGGCAGATTCTTAAAAGAAGCAACATTAGATGAACATCGCATGCAGCAAATCAGAGAGCTGAACGATCTGGCATCTCAGCGCGGGGAGAAGCTCTCTGTAATGGCATTGGGATGGCTGCTGGCCCAAAAAGAGGTCACCAGCGTGCTGATCGGTGCGTCCAAACCTCAGCAGATTCTGGATAATGTAAAGGCGATTTCCTGCGCACCTTTTACAGAGGAAGAATTAAAGCAAATTGATGTAATTGCTTTGTAAGGCAGTGAGTCTTTTGCTGTTACGTCTTTGATACATTCCCTGGAGTATATTGAATACAACAAAACAGAGCGAAAGCAGAGCAATCAAAGGCGCCACGGGCGCAGAATGACCAGTGCGGCGAAGAATCCTGATTCTTCGAGTGTTGCCGCCCACTCTTTTCAGGGAGTGTTTCGTCAAAGCAGACGAAAAGATAAACAAAACGATACAAAATGAGAAAAGGTACCCTTTTGGATAACTGCCGAAGAGGCAGAGGATCTGGGAGGGTATTTTTTATTGACAAAGAAATAGGAAAGGCGCATGCTGAAGTAAATCTAACAGATAGTTTGTATTAACTAGCTTACTAAAAATAAAGAAAGCAAAACAAAACAAAGCAAACAAGACAAAGCAAAAAAAACAAAGCAGCAATGGAGATAAGCATGAATAAACCTTTTGTTTGGGCACACCGGGGTGCCAGCGGTTATTGCCCGGAAAATACGATTCCTGCTTTTAGTATGGCGCAGGATATGCAGGCAGATGGTGTAGAACTGGATGTGCAGATGACAAAGGATCATGTATTGGTGGTCTGCCACGATGAGACGATCAACCGCACTTCCAATGGAAAAGGATATCTGAAGGATTATACGCTGGAAGAACTTAAAAAGCTGGATTTCTGCAATGGAAATCTGGCCTACGAAGGGGTACAGATCCCGACATTGGAAGAAGTCTTTGCACTCCTGAAGCCCGGAAAACTTACGATCAATATAGAACTTAAGACCGGTGTCTTTTTTTATCCCGGAATCGAGGAGAGTGTCATCGCACTGACAAGGAAATGTGGCTTTGAGGACAGGGTGATTTATTCTTCTTTTAATCATTATTCTATTAAGAAGATTCAGGAACTGGATAGACAAGCCAGGACAGGTTTCCTTTACTGCGACGGCACCATGGATATGCCTTCTTATGGTCAAAAACACAAGGTAAATGCGCTTCATCCGGCAATCTATAATCTGCAATATCCTGATTTTATGGAAGAGTGCCGGCAGAAGGGACTGGATGTCAATGTCTGGACGGTCAATACAAAAGAAGAAATCCTCTTATGCCGGAAAATGGGAGTGCACGCCATTATAGGTAATTATCCCGATAAGATTCGCAAAATATTGGAGGGAGATGAGCAGTAGCAGAAAGAGGACTGCTGTTTTGGGATTTTGCGATTGTAAGTCGTAGGGAAAACTTTCAGTGGACTGACAAATTCCAGTGTCCACTGTTATTGGTGCCATATATTTACATATCATCTGAGTATGTAAAAAAGAGTTCCTGCAGTCAATGAACTGCAGGAACTCTTTTTTACAGTGTTAGCGCAAGGCGCTGTTCATTATTGCGGGTTTTCAAAAGAAAACGTAGCTTTGAGTGTAGGAATTGTTCTTTCTTTTTTATCTTTTTACATTAAAAGCGCCCATGCCGGGATAGACAGCGCTCTCGCCCAGTTCTTCCTCGATACGAAGCAGCTGATTGTACTTGGCAACACGCTCTGTTCTGCTGGGAGCACCGGTCTTGATCTGGCAGGTGTTGAGAGCAACAGCAAGGTCAGCGATGGTGGTATCCTCTGTCTCGCCGGAGCGGTGAGAGGAGATAGCAGTGTAGCCGGCCTTGTGCGCCATCTTGATGGCTTCCAGTGTTTCTGAGACGGAACCAATCTGATTGAGTTTGATCAGGATTGCATTGCCGCAGCCATTGTCGATGCCCTTCTTAAGACGCTCGGTATTGGTAACGAAGAGATCGTCGCCTACCAGCTGTACCTTATCGCCAAGTTCCTTGGTGAGTTCCTTCCAGCCTTCCCAGTCTTCCTCATCCAGGGCGTCCTCAATGGAGATGATGGGATATTTCTCTACCAGCTTCTTCCAGTGAGCAATCAACTCGGTAGAGGTAAACTTGGTGCCGGCCTTAGGCAGAATGTACTCGCCCTTGGCAGCACCCTTCCACTCACTGCTGGCAGCATCCATGGCCAGCATGAAGTCTTCGCCGGGCTTATAGCCTGCTTTTTCTACAGCGTTAAGTATATACTGAATTGCCTCTTCGTCGCTGGCCAGGTCCGGTGCGAAACCGCCCTCGTCACCTACGGAAGTAGCAAGGCCCTCTGCCTTGAGTAAAGCAGCCAGAGCGTGGAACACCTCTGCGCACATACGCAGTGCTTCCTTGAAGCTCTTAGCGCCCACCGGCATGATCATGAATTCCTGCACATCCACGGTATTGGCTGCATGCGCACCGCCGTTTAAGATGTTCATCATGGGAACAGGAAGACGGTTGCCGGAGATGCCTCCCAGGAAGCGATACAGCGGAATATCCAGAGAAATTGCAGCAGCTCTTGCACAGGCAATGGAGACAGCCAGGATGGCGTTGGCACCTAAGTTGGACTTATCCTTTGTGCCGTCTGCCTTGATCATAGCAGCATCTACCGCATAGATGTCGGAAGCATCCATGCCTACCAAAACTTCATTTATAGTGGTGTTGATATTGGCAACAGCCTTGGTGACGCCCTTTCCCAGATAGCGGCTCTTATCGCCGTCGCGAAGCTCTAAGGCCTCAAATTCACCGGTGGAAGCGCCGCTGGGAGCCATGCCTCTGCCGACAGTGCCGTCAGCGAGAATCACTTCTGCCTCCACAGTGGGATTTCCGCGGGAATCCAGAATTTCCCGGCCGATGACCTTTTCAATTTCAAGATATGCGTTCATTTGTATAGAACTCCTTTCCGTATGATTGTAAATGAGTTAGTTATCACTTACCGATTCGATTATAAGCGAGAAGAAATAAAAAAACAAGACATACCTGAAGCCGGCGTGCAAAAAGAATCTGTGAATCTGTGAAAGCGGTAACAAGTATAGCGGCACGGTATCGACAATGTGTCTAAATGGATCAAACCCTTATTTTTCAAAGGTTAGCGGTGGCTAATTCATTGATTTGCATAAAAAAATATGCTTAAATGATAAAGGTCGAATGTATGTGAACATCGGCTGCTTGATCGTTAAACCAATCTGAAAGGAGATTTCACATGATCTATTCAAAAGAAGTTGAAGAAATGTGCCCCGTAGCGCAGGGCGTACATCATGGTTGTGCTCCCATTCCTGAAGAGGCAAAATGGGTACAGGCTAAAGAAGTAAAGGATATTTCCGGTCTGACACACGGTGTTGGCTGGTGTGCACCCCAGCAGGGCGCCTGCAAGCTGACCCTGAATGTCAAGGACGGCATCATCCAGGAAGCACTGGTAGAGACCGTCGGATGTTCCGGCATGACCCATTCCGCAGCTATGGCAGCAGAGATTCTTCCCGGTCTTACGGTTATGGAAGCATTAAATACCGACCTTGTATGCGACGCTATTAATACTGCTATGAGAGAACTGTTCTTACAGATCGTTTACGGCCGTACCCAGAGTGCATTCTCTGAGGATGGTCTGCCCATCGGCGCAGGTCTGGAGGATCTGGGCAAGGGTCTTAGAAGTCAGGTTGGTACCATGTACGGCACATTAAAGAAGGGTCCTCGTTATCTGGAGATGGCAGAAGGCTATGTAACCGGTATCGCACTGGATAAGGATGATCAGATCATCGGCTATCAGTTCGTTAACCTCGGCAAGATGACCGACTTCATCAAGAAGGGTGATGATCCTACCACCGCATGGGAGAAGGCTAAGGGTCAGTATGGCCGTGTAGATGATGCAGTTAAGATCATCGATCCCAGAAAACAGTAAGGTATAGGAGGACAGAAAAATGGCTTTATTTGAATCATATGAAAGACGTATTGATAAGATCAACGCTGTATTAAACAGCTATGGTATCTCCTCTATCGAAGAAGCAGAGAAGATCACTAAGGACGCCGGCCTTGATGTTTATGAGCAGGTTAAGAAGATTCAGCCGATCTGCTTTGAAAATGCATGCTGGGCTTACACCGTAGGTGCTGCCATCGCCATCAAGAAGGGATGTCGCAAGGCTTCCGAGGCAGCTGCTGCCATCGGCGAAGGTCTGCAGAGTTTCTGCATTCCCGGTTCTGTTGCAGATACCCGTAAGGTTGGTCTTGGCCACGGCAACTTAGGCAAGATGCTGCTGGAAGAGGACACCGATTGCTTCTGTTTCCTGGCTGGTCATGAGTCCTTCGCAGCTGCAGAGGGCGCTATCGGTATCGCTGAGAAGGCAAACAAGGTTCGTCAGAAACCCCTTCGTGTTATCTTAAACGGACTTGGCAAGGACGCTGCAAAGATTATTTCCCGTATCAACGGCTTTACCTTTGTAGAGACCTCCTATGATCCTTATACCAATACCGTTACTGAGGTAGAGAGAATCGCTTACTCTGATGGACTTCGTTCCAAGGTTAACTGCTACGGCGCAAACAGCGTACCGGAAGGTGTTGCCATCATGTGGAAGGAGAATGTAGACGTTTCCATCACCGGTAACTCCACCAATCCTACCAGATTCCAGCATCCTGTAGCAGGCACCTACAAGAAGGAGAGATTAGAGGCAGGCAAGAAGTACTTCTCCGTTGCATCCGGCGGCGGCACAGGCCGTACCCTGCATCCTGATAACATGGCAGCAGGTCCTGCATCCTACGGCTTTACCGATACACTTGGCCGTATGCACTCTGATGCACAGTTCGCAGGTTCTTCCTCCGTGCCGGCTCACGTAGAGATGATGGGTCTGATCGGCATGGGCAACAACCCGATGGTAGGCGCTACTGTAGCTGTTGCAGTTTCTATCGAAGAGGCTGCTAAGGCTGGTAAGTTCTAATACAGACGGGGTGTGATTTCCCACATTTTTCCCACATAATTCATTGAAAATTATCAACTAATCACCGAGAGGGTTTGGCTTTTCACGAAGTCAGGCCCTCTTTTGTTTTGGAAGATTATATCTGAAAAGTATTGGATTGATCTGATCTTTTTTGGGGGAGGTAATATAGATCCAACCTGCTTTCAAGATTTTTTTGATTTCGCGAAAAAAAGGGGTAATTAAATGAAAGGGAGAAACACGCTATGGCGCGGTATACGTTATTGATTCTCAGGCAAATGAGCGGTATCCTTTTAATAGTTTCCAATAAGATGTTAATACGATCGATATTTGCATAATCGATAATGGATAGGTTAATTATGCGAAGACGAAGGGGGATAAGAGATGAATAAGGTTAAAAGAGCCTTTGATATTGTTAAGAAAAAAGGCTTTACTCCGTTTCAGGCTTGGGCCATCGGCGGTTTCATTGTTGTTGTGGAAGTTGAAGAGGGGCGTCCATATGATTGTACGAAAAGAGTAGATGTCCTTTTTAAAACAGTTGATAATCTCTTTCTGACAGTTAAACAAGTTGGTGAATTGCAGAAGATGAAATGTGTAAAGTATAAAGAAGCTGAGTTGAAAATCTAAGTTCCAGTTTGGAAAAGTAAATCCCTGCTCAGCGTGT
>CAVBBL010000036.1:0-20626 GCA_963593905.1 bacterium
CTATTTTACTTGAGTAAGAATCGGTATTTTTAAAATCCTGATTAAGCCATCCATATGGCAATCCAAATCGATCCGTAACATCAATTATTGCATCTTTCATTGCTGACGCAGCAAAAATCAGCGCATCTATATCAGTTGTCATCTCCCTAAAACCATAATTTATTATTACTGATGCACCGCCAATAAGAATTATTTCTGCGGGCATCTTCTTCCCAACCTTTTTACGATAGGCATTTGCAACTTCTTTCAGATACATGTCTATGTTGTCTTTTCTGAATTCTTTCTTATCCTTAGATGACATTTCGTATCTCACTTTCTACTATATTAAATCTTTTAAATTCAGGTATTGCCTTATCCCATGCTTCCTGGAGAGGCTGATCGCTTTTTGCTACCAATGACAATGCTCTTACACCAGCCGGATACATAATTTCCTTTATTTTATATTTACGAAGCTCATTGTATTCACTGCAAAGCGGAACACCATTTTCTTTGCTGATATAGTCCACCATTGCAAGCAAATATAAGCATTCCGGCCACCATTCTTTCTCCTGATAAAGCTCTATATCTTTTGATTCATATGTGTCTATAAGGAAATCTATATCACCTAATTCCTTCAAACGATGACAAACTGCACTTTTAAAATTTTCAAAGCCACACCGTTTAATAAGATACGGCCTCAATAATTCTTCCATTGTGACACCTAAAGTTTCGGCAATCTTATAAACCGTCTCAGCGTTACATTTTTCTAATCCAACTTTATCATTAACAATATCATTACATGTTGTATATGGAACATCGGCTAATTTAGAAAGCTGATATATTGATATGTTCTTTTCTTTAAGAATATTTTTTATTTTCATTTATTATTCCTCCACACATTATTATAACGGTATAGCGGTACAGTTACAATCAACAACTTCTGGACATTATGTCCAGAAGTGATTCTTCTCTGGAAGTCTCTTCCTCCGGCAGGCACTTCCTAACTTCTGGACATCATGTCCACAAGTTATCTCTTCTTTGTCAGTTCAGACTACCACGCTTTTTTTTGCAATAATTCACGATTCACACTTCCCAGCACGGCATCCTGCCTTGGTCTGCCATGCCCAGACCAGGCAATCGTAAAGAACGAAGTCCCCTTGGCCAATCGTTTCCCCAGGGAAACCCTTTTTTGCAGCTCATCATAATTTTCTCTTTTCCCTTTTAGCCGTTGCTTATTCGCTTTCATCGATCGGTTTGCTTACATGGCACGATACCAGGCTCCCTCCTTTTAGCAAGGGACGTTCCTTAATGCTCGTTTCACTGCGCTTACCACTTAAACCCTTGCCAAAATTCCTTCCGCCTGGCAAAAGCTGTGCCACGCAAACCCGATAGATGAAAACTCAGGAAGCAACTCATAAACAAAAGGAGAAAAAATAGATGAAAATTATAGCTGCAAAAAAAATTACACGCTCCCCTCCAGAATCAAATCTAGGAAGCAGCTTTTGAGGCTTCTGGTAAACGAAACGTAACGATTCAATCAAACTAATAACTCATCAAATGACAAAGGAGAACAATCGTGACAGAAAGAAATAACAGGACAAAGGAAATGGTTAGTGAAGCTGTTGAGGTGTGTCCATGGTGCATGGGCGAGAATATCTTTCCTGGATATGATACAAAAAAGAACGGATTTGTCGTAAAATGCCAACACTGCGGACAGGAAATCATGTTGTGCGATGAATGCAGACATGCAAGAGATAATTATCACGGTAAATGCGACTGGCATGAGGCAAAATGCAGTCACAGAACGGAAGGGAGATGCTTCCGTGGAATCACCCATCACACTATCTAAAAGGAGAAAAAATTATGTACAACGCTAAAGATTATGCTGATATATGGAAAATCGTCATTGAGAAATACGATGAACAGATGAATACAGAAAAAGAAAAGGCATCTCCCAGGATGCTGATAGAAAATCTGTTAAAGACATACAATAAAGATCTGATAAAGGAAACCTTCTCCGTGGTGGCTAAGATAAAATCACACGATGGTCGAATCTATGGTGAAAACCGGAGATGGACAGATAACATATGTATTCTGATCGACCCTTCCGCCACCGTATGGAATCGCAAAAATCCAATGATGCAGAACGATTTGGACTATATTCATCCGGCGCATATAAACCAGTTAATTACAGAGCTTAGAATCTTAACAGAATAAAAAGAAAAGCATCCGAATAAGCAGTTACAAACCACTTGTTCGGATGCCTCTTATGTGTTCACATATCGTAACACAAATGTTCGACTTTTGCAATACCTAAAAGAACATTTGTGTTATTGCTACCTGCTACTTATAATACAATTACAGAAGGTGGTAATTGTATTATAAGTAAAGAATGGAATAAGT
The DNA here is from genome assembly GCA_963593905.1 of bacterium. GTDB lineage: Bacteria > Bacillota > Clostridia > Lachnospirales > Lachnospiraceae > CAG-791. Next base: position 2,383 of record CAVBBL010000036.1, read on the forward strand.
TTATGAAAGAAAAATATAATTTTCGCAAAACCATAAAAAATCTGGATAATAAGACTTTATCCGATCAGCTTGAAGATGCGTTTGACTTAGCTATAGCAGATGAGGCCTATAGAAACTATGTTGCTAGTGGTTGCAAATCCACACCTATAGAAGATTTTTGGAAAGAGCTGGATGCAAATTGAGAACCTTCTCAATTTGCATAATAATACACAGCATCATCTGCTAATTGCTTAAATTGTAGCTCATACTCCGGTGGAATAGAAAGCCCCTTGAAGCTATCCCCATTAGTGTAATAATACATACTTAAAGCTTCCGTAATTCCTTGCATGTCCAACACGGATTCATTTGAGATTGCATCGCATAATGTTCTGTTAAAATCTGTAAAGAATAATTCTCCATCTGTTTCTACGCTGGCAAAATCAACTTTATCTCCAAGAATAACAACCCCATTATATTCTGATAATCGATCACTGCCATAAACCCAGACAATAAATTCATCACTGCGCCCGCCAAAACTGCCCTTACACATAAGCGCTTCATCCAAGGCAAATATTACTTCTTCTCCGAAACTTTTTTGTACAGCTCGGAGCCACGATTTTGCTCCAATGTAATCTGTTCTTTTCGGAAGATTTTTCTTTTTAATGTCATATTGCGGTAGGTTAATCACTTTTTTTGATTTTAAAACGCTCATGCTGTCTGCCTCTTCTACTGTTTCTTTTCATAGATATTATAAGCTTCTATCCGCTTCTTTGCCAATGGCTGTTTTCTTCTTCCCGGATGCTGCAATTTGCTTCTTTTCTTCTAATTGCTCCATAATGGAACTCCCTTCCTGCTTTTCTCCGTACCCATTGTTAGGTATGCCGTCTATCATGTTATAATTCTGCTCTTCCTGTTCTTCTGCGCTCTTCAGAGGATTTTCTTTCTGCATCATGCGCTCAAATCCATGAATAGCTTTAAAGCCGACCGCATCACAGAAATAAGCACGTTTTCTGTCAGCTTCTCCCAGGATTATCACATCGGATACCGATAAAGAATGGCCATGGTATCCCCGTGGAATTTCCGTGTTGAATTTCACATACAGTTCTTCACAAAGATGCCTATCCTCCATTTTTTCTGCTTCGCCGTTATAAACCTCTTTATATAGGGAAATCTCCGGTACTTTCCCTAATTCCTCCCATTGTGAGAGTGGTGTAAATCGAATGTAATGATTTTCACTGCCCTCTTTTAACTGATAAATCTTATAGGGAACGCTGTCTTTCTGCGTGCTCTGCAAATTATAAGAGTCTGCGTTTTCCTTTAGCTCTGCCGCCAGATTATATTGCAACTGCGCATTATCCTCCCATAAATGTGAAAGTGAGTCATGGAAAGAAAAATGAATGCCATTGCCACCGCCAATAATAATATGATCCAGTATGGGAATTTCCAGAAGCTTTCCCACTGCAATGGCTTTCTTAGTCACATCTATATCCTGCATAGACGGGGATACATCTCCGGAAGGATGATTATGAAGCATAATTATACTGGAAGCATTGGAGAGAATAGCAGATTTGTAAATTTCACGCATATTAGCCAGGGAAGAATTGATCGTCCCCATGGAACAGATATTGTAATTGATGGCATGACACTTTGTGTCCAGATTTACTACACAAATCACTTCACTGGAATAGGCAGACATTTCCATAGCCATGACGTTTACCGCCTTGTCTGGTGTAGTAATAGGATTGTAGCTGTACAACCCCGGTGACTCCTCTATTTTTAATCTCACATCTGCCTTTTTTATAAAATAATCATCCATGGAGTATTGAACCGGTTCATTTTTAGTTTTTCTTGGCATATCCATCCTCCCGTACATCTTCCGGCAGATCGATTGATAAGGTGATGATCTCACCATCCCTCAAATGTTCGACTAATTCCTTCAGTTCTTCTGATGATACAGTGCCTGTTATGGTTGGCTGCATGGTTCCTCCTTTCCTTAACTTTCATCACTTCTGGACATTATGTCCAGAAGTGATCTCCTGCTGTTACAGCGAATACCCATATTCTCTGTTTTGTAAATGATGCTCCGCTTTTTGGCTTTCCACGATTTGCTTTTTCTCTGCCAGCTGTTCCATGATAGATTTATTTTCCTTCACAGGCGGCTCAATAGAGATAAGCCGTTCGTCCGTTCCGGCTGGCTCTGATGCAATCAGCTCTGGTTCATGATTAAGAAATTTTGAAAGACTCCCTATTCTGCCAGTTAAATAGGGTTTTCCCAAGTAGGCAGCAATTATAGGATAGATATTCGTGCGATAAACGAGAGTATCTACCCCTTTCACATTTTCCGCCCAGGAGGTATTTTCATCTGTAAATTTATCCTTATTTTGCGCTACAACAGATGCGACCATCATCTCAACCGGCCTTCTCCCTATACTTTCGATCAGCTTTAAAGCATCATTGCGTGTAAAATACTCCTGTTTTAATACATTGCACATTTCCTTTGTACTGGCGACAAAAGAGATTTTCTGATCGGTCATCCATTTATCGGCCGGTAAATCCCAATTATAGGATTTAACTTTAACGGCCAAATCACTTACCTTCTTGCCTGATAGCTCTTCATCCGCCATTTTCTCTTCTGTGCTGCTTTCTTCTTTTGCATTGACTCTATCTTCCTTCGTATCGACACTTACCTCTTCGGAAGCATTTTCCCTGACGGACGATTTTTCAACGTCAGCTGTTTCCGCACTATTAGCCTCTTCCTTCTCATCCACATTGAGAAGCGCATTCAGTTCTGCCAGACGAGCCATCTTTGTTTTCAGTTCTTCTTCCTTTTCAAAGGGAAGCTGTACAGCTTCTTTTGCTGTTTCCAGACCGTGTTCCGCCTCTTTCAGTGCGTTGACAGCTTCTTCTAAATGTTCCGGCAGGTTTTCCAGCACATTATTCAATCGGGTAATATTTCCTATCGCACTCATACCAATGGGCGTGGTTAAGGTCTGCTGTCCCTTGACACCCAAAATGAATTTGTTTTGGAGGGACTCAAAGGTAATAGACAGTTTAAAGCCAAGGTATTCACCGATATCAGCAACGGCATTAAATCCTTTAACGCCATGTGCCGCTTCGATCATGGCTGCACCGGCCTCATTTTTATCCTCATAGTGCTTGCCCTTTATGGTGATGGAAAAGTTTTCCTCCTCCGTCGGTTTATTCTGTGTATAAGACTGTATGTCAGCCTTCAAAGCACTAATCCGCTGTTTTAAGGTGGTGATTCTTCTGGGAAGCGTCTGTGTGATTTCATCCTCTAAGTGATATTTCTGGCTCTGGTAATTGGCTTTTAACAGTTTTAGCTTTGTCACCTGATTGTCCAGCTCCATCTTTTCCTTAATGCGAGGATCACTTACAGACAATGCTTTTGCTTCTGATGCAGACAAGACCGCTTCATCCACATCCTCACATCTCCGGGCAGGAGATTTACTGGTCATGATCTGACTGATGGATTTAAGCTTATTCTCTATGATCTGCCAGGAATAACCATCAAAGGTTCCTTCCGTAATGTACCGGAAAATCTTAACCTTCTCATTTGTATTTCCCTGGCGCAGGATACGTCCTTCCTGCTGTTCCAGATCAGAAGGACGCCACGGCACATCCAGATGATGTAAGGCTATCAGTCTGCCCTGGACGTTTGTTCCGGCACCCATCTTGGCGGTAGAGCCTAAGAGAAATCGCACCTCTCCTTTTCTGACTTTTTCAAAGAGTTCTTTCTTTTGCTGATCGGTATTTGCGTTATGGATAAAAGCAATCTCTTTTTCAGGCACTCCCTTTGCCATCAGCTTTTGCTTGACATCGTCATAGACGTTAAAGCTGCCGTCCTTGGTGGGCGTGGACTGGTCGCAGAAGATCAGCTGAGTGGATCGGTTTTCTTTTGTTTCTTCCCAGATCTTAAAGGCCTTTTCTACGCAGACAGCTGCTTTGGAATTTTCATCATCCGGCAGCATATCATTAAACAGACGTTGATCCAGCGCCACTTTTCTGCCATCCATGGTGATCTTTAACATATTATCCTCATCAGGACGGACTCTTCTGTTAAGGACAGCATCCGCACGCTCGCCTAATGCCGCTACGATTTCCTTCTGATACTCGGTGGGCTTTAATACTACATTTTCATACTCTGCCTCCGGCACGGGAAGATGCAGCATATCAGCCGTCTTTATATCCGCAGCCTCCTTAAAGATGCTCATCAGCTCCGGCACATTTACGAAATTGGAAAATCTGGTTTTTGCCCTGTAGCCGTTGCCCTCCGGTGCCAGCTCGATGGCTGTTCTGGTTTCACCAAAGGCAGCCGCCCAGGAATCGAATTGCCCAAGACCAAGTTTCTTTAAGGTCTTGTATTGCAGATACCGCATGTTCGTGTAAAGCTCTGTCATGCTGTTGCTGATGGGCGTGCCGGTCGCAAAGGTAATGCCCTTGCCGCCGGTGATTTCATCCATATACTGGCACTTTGCAAACATATCGGAGGACTTTTTAGCTTCTGTCTGGGATATACCTGCCACATTATTCATCTTTGTATAGAAGTAAAGATTCTTATAATTATGGCTTTCGTCCACGAACAGACGATCCACACCGAGCTGCTCAAAATTAACAACATCATCCTTATTACTCTGGTCGTTCAGCTTTTCCAGTTTGGTCTGCAAGGATTTTCTGCTCTTTTCCATCTGTTTGATGGTAAAATTCTCACTACGCATCGCTTTGGCTTCTGCGATAGCATCCTGGATTTCCTGAATCTGATCCTCGATGGCTGCAACCTGACGCTCTTTTGACAAAGGAATGCGCTCAAACTGGCTGTGTCCGATGATAATAGCATCGTAATCCCCGGTCGCAATACGGGAACAGAACCGTTTCCGATTGGCCGGTTCAAAATCTGTTTTGTTAGCTGCCAGAATATTTGCTCCCGGATAGAGCTGCAGGAAATCGCTTGCCCACTGCTCTGTCAGATGATTGGGCACTACAAAAAGTGACTTCTGGCAAAGGCCAAGGCGCTTACTTTCCATAGCAGCTGCTGCCATTTCAAAGGTCTTTCCTGCTCCTACGCAATGTGCCAATAAAGTGTTATCCCCATACAGCACATGTGCCACTGCATTCTTCTGGTGGGGCTTTAAAGTAATCTCCGGTGACATACCCGGAAAATTCAGATGAGCACCGTCATATTCCCGTGGTCTGGTAGAATTAAAAATTCTGTTGTATTTCTCAACCAGGACTCGTCTGCGCTCCGGTTCCTGGAATACCCACTCCTTAAAGGCTTCCTTGATTGCTTCCTGTTTCTGTACGGCAATGGTCGTTTCTTTCTTATTCAGAACACGTCTTGTTTCACCGCCGGAATCCTCTGTATCGTAGATTTTTACGTCCTTGAGATTCAGGGCTTTTTCTAATAATTCAAGAGCATTGATCCTGCTTGTACCAAAAGTGGCATTTATGAAAGAATTGCCATAAATTGCTTTCTTTCCTTCGATGCGCCACTCTCCTGTCACATCAGAATAAATTGCTTTGACTCTGCGGCCGAGGAAAAAACTTTGTACATGGAAAGTATCTCGCATGAAATCTTCTATATACTTAGGTTCGATCCAGGTGGATCCCAGACGGGCATCAATCTCACTGGCCTGAAGAGGCACAGGCTGTATCTGTTTAAGGCTATGGACATTTACGTTGTACTCCGGCTGGCTTTCTGCTATTTTTTCTGCAATCTCCAACTTTTCACGGACATTGCCGCTTAAATAGGCATCTGCTGTCTCCCATTTCTCACTAGTGGGATCCTTAAAAATAACGCCGCTTAGATCCTCTATGACTTCTCCGGTACTTTTCCCTGTCAGCTGTGCCATATATTCTAAGTCAACACAGGCTTTTTCACTCAAAGAAACGGCGAGTGCCTCAACCGCATTGTCCACGCTTGTAACAGCTACTGCCTTCTTTATGGTACGCTTGTAGAACATATCTGCTTTGCCGATAAAGTGCTTGTCTGAATCGAAATTTTCCAGAGATGAGAGCAGATAATAGCTGGAATCCTGCTCAAAGGCGCTCTTATTTGCCTGAGAATTGATCCGGTCATATTTTTCAGCAAAAGTATCATATATTCTGTTTAATTGTTCCCGCTTGGCGACAATCTCTTCGTCGGGATGTTCTTCCAACTGTATGTCGATAAGCTCACGGACACAATCCCTTATGGCAATCATGCCCTTGATCCGCTCCCTGGCTTTACCGGAAAGCTTGCTGTCTGTACTCATGACAGAATCTTTTCTAAAATAAATCTCATCGCCAATCAATGTATAGCTGTAATTTCTCACGTCCGGTGATGCCGGAATGATTTTTTCCTGAGATTGCACTTTATTTTTGTCAGGTGTCTGTTCAAGGCTCACCTCGGTGATCTGTCCGGTGATATTTGAAAGTGCATCTTTGAACTGTTCTTCGAAGGGACGGCTCTCATCAGGTACACAGGTACTGGTCATGCCAAATGGCCCGGAAACCATTTCCATATTTCCCACAATCTGCTCAGGATGATCCACAAAGTAGGTATTCATGGAAATACCATCCTCGTTTTCGCTAAGATTCACCCAGTTCGGCTCTCGCTCCGCAGCATATTCTCTTTTCTGGAAAAATAAAATATCGGAAGTGACTTCTGTCCCCGCATTTGCTTTAAAAGCAGTGTTGGGAAGTCTCACTGCGCCCAGAAGATCGGCACGCTGCGCCAGATATTTACGCACTTCGGGGCTTACTTTATCCATGGTTCCCTTGCTGGTGATAAAGGCAACCACGCCGCCGGGACGCACTTTATCTAATGTTTTTGCAAAGAAATAATCGTGAATAAGGAAATTGTTCTTATCATAGGCACGATCTGCCACTTTATAATCCCCAAAAGGAACGTTACCTACAGCCACGTCAAAGAAATCGTTTGAAAAGGTGGTCTTTTCAAATCCGGTGACCTGGATATTGGCTTCCGGGTAAAGTTTCTTTGCAATGCGACCGGAAATACTGTCCAGTTCTACGCCGTAGAGCTTACTTTCCTTCATGGAATCAGGCATCATACCGAAAAAATTTCCAACGCCCATGGCAGGCTCCAACACGTTGCCTTTGTGAAAGCCCATACGCTCTAAAGTTTCGTACATGCCACGGATAATAGCCGGTGCTGTGTAATGGGCATTCAGAGTAGAGCCTCTGGCAGCTGCGTATTCCTGCTCGGTCAAGAGATCCTTCAGCTGCGTATATTCCGTTGCCCAATTAGATTTTGTGCTGTCGAAAGCATCAGCCAGACCGCCCCATCCCACATACTGTGAAAGTATGTGTTGTTCCTCTAAAGTGGCGTTTCTACCCTCTTTCTCAATCTGCTTTAACGTGGTGATGGCCTGTATATTATGCTGAAATTTTTCCTTTGCGCTGCCGATACCGAGATTATCATCCAGAATATGATAATTGTGTGCAGGCTCAGTAGGAGTGACTGTCCCATTATCATTATCACTTTCATTTTTATTTTCTTGATAATGATTATGTTCCTGCTCTGAGTATAATTCTGTATCTAACACTCTTGCATAGGCAACTGCATCGGATTCAGATGTAAATTCTCTTCTTTCACCGCTTTCATCCACATAATAATCATGCTTTTCATCATCCCAGACCGCATACAGGATATTTGCTCCCTTATCATAGGAAACAGCGTGAAAACGCTTATAGCTTTCCTGATTTTCTTTTTGCGCAGGATAGTTTGCTTTATCTACTGTCTCTACTACATCTAACGCATTTGCTGTATCTACTGCTTCTTCTGTGTTGTTCTGATTCAAAGAAACATGCATCGGAACGCCCGTAGGAGTATCGCTTATATCTGTTCCTGACAACGGCTCCGTTTCAGAGGACAACTGTACTTTATTCTCTTCTTTTGGGGAGGCAGTAGGAGCAAGCAAACCTTGCTGTATCAGACGGGAAACCCTTGCTTCCACTTTTGCCCAGCTCAATGTTATTTTTTCCTGACCTTTTGTCAGGGACAGGCCTCTGGAATCATACGATGACCAGCTATGGCTCGAACCTGACAAGGCATGAGAATTTCCGCCGACACCGTATTGTTTTTCGATGAATTTAACCTTCTCATCCGTGCTATGATTCTCGGTAAAATAGCTATAGATACGATCTTTGCTTCCTTGATAAGAACCACTGCGAGAAAGAAAAGCGTCAATCTCATCCTCTGTTGCAAAAGACTTTATATCCGGCATTTTTTCAATCTTACTTGTAAAGTCCTGTCTGGGGCCGTCCATGTAAACAAGCTCCATAAACAGACTTTTAATTTGTCCTTCGGAATAGCGAAAGCGCATCATGTCCTCACCGTTAAGATAATGGTAAGCAAACTCCGCAAATTCTTCCCTAAAACCATTTACAGCTTTGTTATCAGTAAGGATTGCTGAAATATTCTCTGTTGCCTGCGGAAATACATGTTTTATATCACGCAGACTGGGAAATAATTTCTCTCTGGCAGCCTCTGTCATGTCACCGTGGAGATACGCAATAGAAGTGGCAATCTCATCAGTGACCAGTTTCTCTGCTCCGGCGAGTTCCTCGGCGGATGCAAAGGTTCCTTCTTCTAAGAGCTCCCTGATCCGGTCTTTCGCCTCCTCCCAGGAGATGACCTTAGCATTTTGAAATTGACGGACTGACGATCCTCTCCGAAGATGAATGCCATCCTCGTCGTACCAGGCCGCATATTTTCCCTGTTCTCCATCAATTCCAAAGCCGCCGTGAAACTCATGTTTCAACAGATCAATGATTTCAAAAGCCGGTCTATACTTTCTGTAAGCTACGGCAATATGCTCTCTGGCATGATCTGTATTACTGCCATAGCGAAGGATGTCATCGATTTCTTTTTGGGTAAAAGAAAAAGCAGAAGGCATTTTTCCAATGCTCTCTGCTTTTTCTATATCATCCGTCGATCCGTCATTCTGCCAGGAAGAAGTAAACAGATCCATCTGCTCGTAATTTTCCGGCTGATTTATTGCTTCGTCAACTTCGGATTGTGATTTTTTAACTTCTGCATCCGCAGAATCCTCTTTTTGTGCTAAAGCCTCTTTTTGTACAGCTTCATTATTTGAGTAAGCTTCCTGTTTTGGAGAAGCAGATTCTGAATCCTGATGGTTTAGACGTAGATCAGGTCGTTCCTGACGAATTCCGAGGCGCTCCTTCGTATACTGTTCATTTCCCGATTCCATTGGTCGGGATCCTGTTCCTTGAGTTCCTCCGTCAATCCCTCCTGCTTGGCCATTTGCTCCACGATTCTCCTGCTCATCTCTGATGCTTCCTGCTGCGTGCTCATCAGATGCTCCTTCAGCGTCCCGGACAGGAGATATTCGACGTAGGTCGATTCCTTCCAATCCATCAGGTACCTCAGTCTCGTGTCCCCCCATCCTCCGTATTCCAGCTCCGTCGGATCCTCGCCGTCTCTCTCCCGGCACTGGCGCTCCAATATCCAGCTGTGATACGTCAGAAGATCCATCAGACCGTGCTCCTCCAGATATGCTGTCATCTTCTGGTATTTGAGATCCTCCGCTTTCTCCTCCTCGCTCTTCTCCTCGTACTCGTCCTCGTAATCGTCCTCCTCGTTCCCCAGCTTCCGCTTGATCCAGTTCATCCACGCCTGGGAGTAAATCCCCTCGCACTTCTCCGGCGCTGTCGGCAGCTCCGGCACGAACTTCGTCCCTCCTGCCTCCTGCGTCACTTGAAAGCACAGTCCCAGATGATTGGCCATGATTTCCTCCTGGGTGAAGCCCATTCTCATCATTTCTTCGTCCGAGTACATCTCCGGTGTTATCCTGCTCTGTTCTGACATTTCCCTTTTCCTCCGCTTTAACTCTGTGCAACGTCATTTCGTTAAATTCATTATAGAACATTCTGTCGATATTTTCAAGAACATTCGTTCTGTTTTTGCTGAGATTATTATAAAATATGGAGATGTTATAGAGAATATGATTGCCGATTTTTTTGCATATATTGCCGACCTTTGCTATTTCTTCCGAAGTCCAACGGTTCTCCATTCCATAGAAGATGCCATAGTATTCCGGATAAAAGATAAGATCAATGTCAAATCTGGAAAGAAGCATAAAGGAAAGGGTATCGGTGGCAAATTGTTTCATATCTTCCGGTATAAAGCCAACTTTTATGGCTTCTTCAATCTGCAGCTCAGCCAGATTCTTTGTCCATGCGCCCGGATCTTTCGCTATAAGGGAATGACGGAAATCCAAATTGCCCTGACCATACTTCTGATAGAGGTTATTTTTAAATGCGGCGATTTCCTGCGGATTCCCCGGCAGGCCTTCCCACACAAAAGGCCGTGTTTCTCTTTCTCCATAGGTCTGGCTGATATCGAAAATGTGCTTTAGCGATTGCTTTCCATCCTCTCCGGTCTGCACCACACGATAGCCGTGATTGTTTTTCTTCACACCTCTTTGGATTTGCTTCCAGCTGCGGAAATCTCCGCAAATACTTGCATCGGGATTCTGAGCATAAATATAAACGCAATCGTCAAAAGAAAATCTTGGCAGCCTTGCTGCCATTTCCAGAAACTTTTTCCATTCTTCCTCGGAAGAAGTGATCTTTTTAAGAGTCTGATCATGCAGATCACGGTAATAAGCTATCTCCTCTTTCCGGTTGTTCATTCCAAAATGCTTATACGTACTGCTATTTTCCATACCACCTACTCCTTTTTTAGAGAAAACAGAAAGCACTTCTGGACATTATGTCCAGAAGTGCCAAAACAGCCACGTCGGTTTCACCGTAACGGATTATCCGTGTCGGTTTACCCGTGTCGGAAAACCCGACACGGGTAAAGTAATATTGAAATTACTGTAATTCATAATTGCTAACGTTGTTTACCCCTACTGTCTACTCATATTGCGCCTGTAATGAATCCTCATCTGCCAGAGAAACAAACTCTGCAAATTCTTCCTCACTCATCGGCGTTACCAGCATAAGTAATCGTTCGCAGTGTCTGATAAATTCTTCCTCCTCCAGTTCCCGCAGTGCTGCTTTTATATCCTTCAGCGCCGCTTTCCTCGATGAATGATCAAAACTCTGAACAAAATAAACATCCTCTACTGTATATTCCGGCATATTTTTCTCCTTTTATTGATGAATTATTGATAGATACCTATACTGTACCCCAAAGAGTGGACAGTTTACCCTAAATAGCTATTTACACAAAAGGCAGCTTTTCTTCCTTTTTCACGCTTGGGGAGTCTTTGCCTTTGCTTTTGTCGTTATTCCTGGCTTCCTCCTGTTTTTTCTTATACTGATTCAGTTTTGCAATAATCGACATAGGCTTATCGTTTCCGCATTTTTCTGCATTTTTAGCATCTGTCTTTGCTGCCTGATGCCGTGATAAATCTTTTGTTTTTTCCTCCCGCTCATCTTTACTTACAATCTGCTGCTGATTTTTCGTCACAGCAGCACTGTCACGGGAAGAATCACCCTTTGCATTCCTGTATTCTTCTTTATTTTCCCTGTGATTCTGTGTTTCCTGTGCTTTATCCTGAATTGCCCCTTTCTCTATCAGAAGATCATTGAATGCCGTATCGATTTCTGTAATCATTTCACTTGCGGTCGTTCTTATGACACTCAGGGAATCTTTTAACTCCTCCATCTCTCTGCCTTGTGCCCATCCCGCAATGTAACCAAAAGAATAATCACTGGTATCGATTCCGTAATGCTGGCATACCGTATAAGCTACCGACTCCGCCTGTACCTCCATCGTATCTCTGGATAGTATATTCTCTTTATCGGCTGTGTTTCCGATGGAGTGCAGCCTTTGGTGTGTCATTTCATGGATCAGGGTCTTTAATGTCTGTACCTCACTCATGTTCTCGCCTACTGCGATAAAGTTTTCAGCACGATTAAAATATCCCTTTGCCTCTCCTGTATTCTGAAAGAAAACAGGAACCGGACAAACTCTCTCCAGAGATTCTAAAAAAACATTATAATTTTTCACATTTCCTTTTAATTCGTCTACCCCCAGAGAAAGTGTTAATTCCTGTCCTTCCGTCTGACTGATGTCAAAAACATTTTCAGCCTTAAATCCTGTTCTTTTAAAAACAGTTTTCTTTACTTTCTCCGGTGTTCCATCAGCTTTTTTTATAATTTCTCCGGTCTTGGGATCTTTCTTATCCTCGTAAACTTCTTTCTTATAGATTACGGGAGCGATAATCTTAATTCCCTTAGAACCGGGCAGGATTTTACGATTAAGCTTCTTATTCCAGGTATTGAAACTGGCCACGTAGGAAGCATCCGGTTTCTGCAAGGCAATGAGGATACAGTTATTGATGGAATATTTGTGGAATTTGCTTACCGTATTAAGAAAATCCTTATATTTCTCACTCTCGAAAACTTCTTTGACACCGGATTCCAATTTGTCTGTCAGCTCTTTAAGCCGCTCTTCCGGTGATGGATAAGATGGATAATTCTGTTTGTCGTAGGCCATTCTGTTTCCTCCTTTTCTTGAAAAAAGCTTGGTAAACGCTTCTGATAAAACATAAAAAGCAATATAAAAAGCGCATGAGAAAAATCTCATACGCTTTCATGCTGTACTTATTTGAATCTATGTTCTATCGCTCCGAATCCAGACTTCTGTCATTATGATTCTCGATACTGTGTTTCTGTTGTATTCCTTCCTTACTTTTTTGCAGTTTTTCCATTATGGATGTCTCTGCCTGCTCATTTCTTTTTGACTTTTCAGCTCTTTTGAGGGAATTTTGCAAATCATCATCCATCCTGTCAGCCAGATCCACAGATACGGTATGGCCTTGCTGGAAAGCTTGCAGCAGATCACGTTTCTTTTGATAATTGCCAGCAATCGCAGCTGCTTTTTCTTTGGATATAAAATGATTTGTATAGAATTTTATAACATCCTCACTGCTGGGGAGCCTGGAAATATCCAAGGCAGAGCGATTTTTAATATAGCCTAGCTGCTTATGCTCTGTTGACAAAAAGCTGTTCGTCTTAATCTCTGTCAATTCCCGATAGGACTGCGGATAAGCCATATCATAGAACATACTGTTTCCGGAATCGAAAATGGGCGCACAGCCGACAAATTCCAGTGTGTCCGGATTTCTCAAAAGGCCAAAGTTACTAAAATGACGATCTGTATTGGTGATAAGGTAATCCATCATGATCTGCAGCTCTAACTGGCTGCGGATTTCCGACTCCGGTATGCCAAGTTCTACACATCGCTCGATATAAAACTCGTAATAGGACTGATGATTAGGCTTCTTATGATCTGCAAGAATCTGGTAACAGCTGAATAATTCTGCGTTTTCTGACGTAAACAGCTTACATACACTGGAAAATTCTATATTACCGCATTCACCTGTCTCTATCGGAAGCAGATCATAATGTACGTATCGCAGAGGACTTATATTCTGCAGATCATAGAGCTTTGTGACAAATTTCTCATTGATGGTCTGCTGGCTATCCCGAAAGGTGCTTCTCTTATGTAAAACCCAGCTTTTATCTGCATCCTCATAACTCCACAGCTTTTCCAACTGACCACCTAATGTAGAACTGGCGTTATTGGAGTAAACCTGTCCTTCTTCATCTACAAAAGTAAGCTCGCTGCCTTTATTTTGAAAAAGGGAAACATCCTTCCATTCCAGACTAAGATTACAGGGACAGATCCAGTAACTGTCTGTTAATGACAAAGCCAGGTTCTTGACCATATATTCCTTTGCGGACTGGACGCCGCTGTTTTGTAAAAGAAATGGCAATCCGTCCCGATGATTAGGGATGCTTCTGTTCTCCCACCATTGAAACAGAGCCTTATTATCCGGCTTTCCTAGAAAAGGAAGATGCTTTTCATCGATGAAGGAGCAATCTATCAATATGCCTCTGTCCGGTATGACCGTTAAAGCAGCTACATCAATATCCTTATGCTTTAAAATGTATTTCTTCTCTATCTTAATCACCTACTTTACCATCGACTCAAGGTCTGATTCCTATCATTCCTATCTACGCTCTTCTCGGTGCTGCGATTCTGGTATATTGTTTCCCTATTCTTCTGCAGTCTTTCCATAATAGATATCTGTGTATCATTGTCATTCTCAAGCTGCATCTGCCGAATCATTTCCTTCGCATTTTCATAGGCCGGTACAAGAAGTTTCTCTGTTCTTACTTTTAACTCTGCGACGTATTCCTGCTGCCTGATTTCTGAAATAATCTCGTGTCCTTGATATGCATGAGGTATATGCTCTATAAAATCTACCATATCCGGCAACTTCTCTTTGATTCTGGGAACCACTCTTTGAATAGCTTCTTGTATATCCTGATCGTTTAATTTCAGCAGATCCGCAAAGCGAAGATTTGTTTCTCCATCTATGCTGTAGATCGTGACACCGTTGCACATATCCATGGGCTTTATCAGTTTATTTCTTAATCGCTCATCGGAAACCTTAGGAGAAAAGGACGCACCGTTATCATACACAGGCGCAAGCCTGTCTTTTCCGTTTTCTCTGATAATTCCCCAGTTTCCGTCATTTCTGTCATTGTTATTGATGAGTCCGTCGATAATGATGCAATTCCATACCCGTTCTTTTAGTCCATTTATATTCTGTAAGGACGGATTAAAAGCCAGGTGAAGTTTTAAATCCATTAAACTGACAAGATGGGCAGCTCCTGTAGAATGCAATGAGTGGCTGAGTTTTAATTTTTCTGTTAAATCCTTATTATGGGTATTTTTAAGGACTCTGAATTCTAAAAGCTTGCTCTGCTCACTGCAGAAATCCTTGCAGGCCACAACAATTTTGTCATCACGCAGCCCCAGAATCGTCTCATGGGTATCATACCCAAGAATCTGATAGATATGGCTTCCGATATACTCTGATAAAGGCGTTAATGTTTCCGTCAAACCGCCTGTATTATGTAGATATGCCGCATCGATGGGATATTTCACAAGCCAAGGCTCTCCATCAATGAGGATTCCCTCTTTATCACCGGAATTACCGCCATAGGAACTGTTCCTGTCACTGACCGGACAGTCATCCAGGTTATAAATTACAGTATTCATATTTTCTTCTCTTTCTATACTAAGCGCATAAAGATAATATTTCCGGTTAAGCAACTCCCAGGTATCCTTTGTAATAGAGCCGCAGACATAAGCATTTTTAGCATTGATATCCAAGGCATCACAGAGATCAAAATATGCCACAGGATCATTCTGATCCGCATCCCTTAATTGTGAAATCAGATTCTGTAGATTTGCAGGAAGCTCCTGTGTGATCTTTACAGTATCATCTATATAGGATTCTATGTGTTTACTTTCCATGACGGTACTCCGTATCTCTTGTGTATTATGACTAAGCTAAAGTTTGCTTGTTTCTTGCTTCAATCTTTCAGTGACATTTTTCATTCCATCAGTCATGCTATCTGCTGCTTATGAGCTGTCAGCAATTATGATTATACCAAACTTCTTCCTGCGTCCTTCCTACCATTCTCCAGATTAGTTCCTTTAAGCGATGCATCCAGGTACTTTCCCTTAGATATTTTGCAATTAACTTCTGGACATTATGTCCAGAAGTTTCCGGCGGATCAAAATCGCATTCCTGCAGCGGCCTGTATCGCCTGCTCTCCATGCGCAGATCCTGCTTCGCAAGATTTTTTAACCTGTGACCATACTCACAGATTGCATTATCCACAATGTTTTCCACATCTTCCTGCGTCGGTTGATAATAAAAGCTTTTTAATTCTGCGATTCTGGCACTAAGTGCCAGGGAGACATAATCGTCAATCTGATAGTAGAAGCTTTTCGCATAATTCTGGCCGTACTCTACTAACTTTTCCTGTTCTTCTTTTTCTTTGAGCATTTTTTCTCCCTTATTTTACCATTATCTTTTTCCTCATTCGAGATTATTGGAAGTATTTCTTCATCGCTATGGCTGTAATTTTCTCTACAATCATTTGTCAAATTCTATTTTGTATTTTACATACTGCCCGGAAGCATCCATCACCAGCCAGGCGTCGAAATTGCTATCTTTCTTTGCTGAGTACAAATCTTTTACAAAGACCCGGCCTTTCGACAAAAGCGCCTTTGCACGGGGTTTTGTGATTTTCGTCTTGAGTGATGTTAAGCCCTTTGACTCCTTCCACATCGTAAAGCCACATTCTTTGCCTTTGCTGCAGTAAAAGCTTTTTGGTGACTCGTAGACCGGAGCGCCGCATTTAGGGCATTTTCCGATTTCTTCTTTGGCGGTATTCTGTACCTTTACAGCATAGGCGCTGTCTACCTTGCCATTGTAACTAAACACCTCATCGATCATGTCCTTTGTCTGCACGTAAATCTGTTCCGGTGTCATCTTTCCGGCGGCGATTTCATGCAGATTTCTGGAAAGCTCCACAGTTTTCTGCACAGAAAGGTCGATATGCAGACTGTTCATCACATCCACCAAAAGGAATCCTTTTTCCAGTGCTTTATAGGATCCTTTTTCCAAGGAAATGTACTTTCCCTTGATACACTTGTCAATGGTGCCCGCACGAGTGGCTTCTGTGCAGATGGTAGCCTCTGACAAAATGTCCTTCCATTCTTTGTCGGTATACTCTTCCGTCTCTGGCTTCTCTGCCCCTCTCATAGGTGTGAGCATCCAGGAGGTAAGGCTTGCTACTGTATATCTCTTCGGCGGCGTTGTTTCTTTCTCTGCCGGAGTAAATTTCACGGCAATGTAATCGCCCTTTTCTACATCCGGCAAAGCTTTATCCTTTTTATTGTCAGCCTCATACTGCCGCCAGCCAGGTGTGATCTGCACATCACCGGAAATATGAAATGCTTCCTCCCCGCAGCTGATATCCATTTCCGTTCGATTTACCTCACAAGGAATAGAACAGAACACTGCTAAAAAGCGATTTCTGATACTTTCGTACACAAGCTGCTGGTTGGCATCTGTAATAGAAGCTGGAATCTTTTCTGTCGGTGTCAGGGCACTGTGTGCCTCCACCTTCGCATCATCATAAATATCTTTTGTATCCTTATTTTTTATATTTTCATATCCGGCCTGCTGCAGTGCCGCAAGAATCTGATCCACTCTGGTGCTCTCACTCTGACCTAAATAATTAGATGCAGTACGAGGATAGGTTACAAAACCCTGTTCATAAAGTGCCTGAGTAGCATCCAATACATTTTGCGGAGAAAGCGCATGATTGGCCTTGCAGACAAAAGACTGCAGATCGGACAGGCTGAAAAGCTTGCCGGATTTGATTTCCTTCTTTGTTCTCTTTATTTCTGTTACCTGTGCACCGGAAGTATTGTATTCCTCCGCAAGTCTTTGTGCTTCCACTAGCTGATCCGGTGTAAATCTGATCTTGGAGGTTAATTCTACTTCTATGTCTTTTGTGGCTTCCTTGGAAACCAGTGCCAGATATTTTTCAGGTTTAAAGTCCTTAATCTCTTTTTCTCTTTGCACCACCTGATTTACAATAGGGCAAACACAACGCCCTATATTTATCAGCGCATTTGTCTTAATAGAAGCATATCTTGTCAGATCGATGCCAATCATCCAGTCTACCGCTGCACGGGCAGATCCAGCCTTAAAGAGATCAGCATAGGATCCCGTATCTATCTGAGCCGTCTTTACCCCATTTGTGATAGATTCTGCCGTTAAGGTAGGCAGCCAAAGACGATAAACAGGCTTGTCAGTGGTAAGATTATTGTCAATGACCCGGCGCACGATCACTTCTCCTTCACGATCAGGATCTCCGGCAGCATAAACAGTGCCGATATCCTCTCTGTTCAGAAGATCTTTTAGGATTTTAATCTGCTTTTTACAATCTTCCTTAGCCTCATACTTAAACTGCCAATCATTCGGATAAAAAGGCAGCTTATCCATCGTCCAACGAACCTTATCGCCTTTTTTGTACGCTGGATTAAAATACTTCTCCAGATCATAAATTTCGTAGAGATGGCCAAAGCACCAGGAAACAACATACTCATTTCCTTCCAGATAGCCCTCTTGCTTTTGATTTGCATGAAGAGCGGATGCTATAGTTCTGCCCATGCTGGGTTTCTCTGCTATGATTAGTTTCTTTTTCGATGTAGAATATGATGAGGTGTTACTGCTTTTATTTTCCATAGCTTTCTCTTCCTTAGAATCTAATTTCGGAACTTTATTAAGGCCATATCGTTACCTAAAATTTAAGTCCTTTTTCTAAAAATTATAAAAAAAGAGGTCACAATAGTGACCTCTAGATTTACCTTCCCATATCTCCGATTTTTGTC
>CAVBBL010000037.1:0-19090 GCA_963593905.1 bacterium
ACGCTGAGCAGGGATTTACTTTTCCAAACTGGAACTTAGATTTTCAACTCAGCTTTGTCTTTACCTCCATATGGTCAGAATACGCTTAATGCATTCATTTTGCAAGTTTTATCATTCATTTTGATGACCCTATGGGGATTTTTGTTTTTCATCTGTCAGGTTGTTCAGCCATTGATACTGTCTGTAATGCCCAAACACCGCCGGCAGCTTCACCAGTTCATCCAGATTCAATACGAAATAGACCGCCAGCACCGGCACCTTCAGCACAAAGGCTGCGATACATCCTAAAGGCACTGCAAAACACCACATGGTAACGGTGTCACACATCATACCGAACTTTGTATCTCCGCCGGCCGGAAAAATACCGCCGATCGTCATGGAATTGATGGATTTCCCCACCACATAGTAGCTGCTCATGATCAGCATATACTTCAAATATCCCGTCGCCGTCCCCGTCAGATTCGTAAAATGCAGGATCACCGGCATCAGAAGCAGAATGGCGCCGCCGGTAATAACTCCGGAAACCGCTGCAATCCTGCACAGGGCATTCCCAGCCTTCTTAGCCTTGGAAAGGTTGCCGCTGCCCAAAAGATTTCCGATAATGATACTTCCGCCGTATCCAAAGCCGGTACACACGCAGATCAGCAGATTCTTGGTGATATTGGCAATGGAATTGGCTGCCACCGCGTCGGATCCCAAATGCCCCATGATCACCGAATACATGGTAAAGCCGCCGCCCCACACCAGCTCATTGAGAAGTACCGGGTAGACATGCTTCCAGAACTTTTTCACCGCAGTGACTTCCCTGTTCCCAAGGTCTGATGCCTTGATCCAAAGCGCCTTTTGGGGATACAGGATGAACACCGTGATCACAAGTCCGATGCCGTTGGCAATGACCGTAGCCAACGCTGCACCGGCGATTTCCATTCTCGGAAAGCCCAGATAACCGTAGATAAAGACCGCATTCAGGACGATGTTGACACAAACCACCACCAGACTGACCATCGTGCATTTTCCCACCTGTCCGCAGTTTTTAAGGATTCCCTGCTGTACCTGCAATATCCCGGAGAACACATAGGATAAGCCAATCAGCTTCAGGTACCTTACTCCATAAGCGATGAGCTTTGTGTCATTCGTAAACAGTCCCATCAGACACTGGGGTGCAAACAGCGTGATGATCAGAAAAAATGCGGCGACTATAGATACGTATTTCAGCACCAGTCCCGCCGACTTTCGCAGCCCGTCAAAGTCCCGTTTCCCGTAATACTGGGCTACGAACATATTCTCCCCAATGGTCAGAGCCGTCAGAATCAGATTAAAAACAAAGGTGATCTGCGAGGCCAGAGATACCGCTGAAAGAGAATCCTGATTCACGCCTCCCAGCATCACCGCATCACAGGCACTGACAAGGGCCAGCATAAACTGCTGCGCTGCGATGGGCAGCGCCAGATTCAGAATCCTGTCTCTGAATTCCTTTTCCATTCGTATAATGATTCCTTTCTGTGCACGATGTAAGGATATGTCATTTTTTCTTATTCTTATACCAGAATAATCCATAATGCTATAACAATTGTTCATTTATAAGCAGAGTGCAAATAACGAATGGTGGGACGAATAGTGACCGATGGAAGCCTCGTTTTGCTCCGTTGGATCAGTTGTGATCTGAGAATTTTGAAGGTTTAATAAAAAAAATAAGAAAAGACCGACCAGTATCTGTTTCACTGGTCAGCCTTTTCCCGTCATAGCTATTTATTGAACACTTTATTAAGTGTCTTACTAATCACTTTGTTGGTCACTTTACTGATTACTTTATTGTCCCTGACAGCATAATATCTTTTGCGCTATGCTACTGTAATTACTTGTTCACTTTCTCCTGCACCTGATTATGCATCGCACCAGTTCCCTTATAATTTAAATCCTACTCCTTCTCTCCTTCCACCATGAAATACCCCACGCCCATCTCCGTGAAGATATATTCCGGCTCTGCGGGATTTTTTTCCAGCTTGCGGCGGATGTTAGCCATGTTTACCCGCAGGATCTGGTTATTGTCCGGCAGGTTCGGCCCCCACAGTTCCTTCATAATGAACTCGTAGGTGAGCACCCGGCCGGCATAGCGGGCCAGCAGCGTCACGATTTTATACTCGTTCTGGGTCAGATGTACCTTTTCACCGCGGACGATGATCTCATGCCGCTCATAATCAATGCGCAGCTCTCCCGCTGTGAAGACGGTTCCCTCCGTGCCGGTTCCGGAACGGCTGGCATTATAGCGGCGAATGCAAAGTCTGGCTCTGGCCAGCAGCTCTGCGGTGCCGAAAGGCTTCGTCACATAATCATCCACCCCCAGATCCAGCGCCTCTACCTTATCCTGTTCCTGGGTTCTGGCAGAAACGACGATAATAGGCATGGCGGACCACTTGCGGATTGCCTTGATGATCTCCGTTCCATCCATATCCGGCAATCCCAGATCCAGAATTACCAGATCCGGGCATGCAGAAGAGGCCATCATCAGTGCCTGACTTCCGTTTTTGGCCACGATCACTTTATAGTGGTTGGTCTCCAGGATGGTCTGCATAAAACGGCAGATGGAATCCTCATCCTCCACCAGCAATACGGTATAATTTGTATCTGAACCCATTTCAACCTCCATTTCGCAGGCGCTCTATGCCGCCATGTTACGCCAGTGTCTCATCTAACGGCAGCCGTATGGTAAAGGCGGCGCCCTCTGCCAGATTTTCTGCTTCTAATTCCCCGTCATGTGCCATCACAATAGATCGGCATACGGAAAGTCCGATGCCCATATTTTTGTGCCCATCCCCCGCTGTGGGGGTCACACTTCTGCCGCTGTTGATTCGTTTTAACACATCCGGTGCTATACCTACGCCGTTGTCTCTGACACGCAAAAGGGCCGCCCCCTTTTCTTCCCAGACATCAATGTGCAGCTGCAGCTCCTCCCCCTTTTCTCCGTGCAGGACTGCATTCTCCAGTAAATTGATGACCACCTGCTCCATCAGGATCGCATCCATGGGTACGAGAAAGGCTTCCTCCGGCACCGAGACTTTGACACTCTGCTCCGGGAAACGCTTACGGAATTTCTGCACCGACTCAGAGACCATTTCCTCCACGAATTCCGGCTGTTTTACCACATGAGCGTTTTCGCCGCCCTCGATTCTGGTCACTGTCAGCAGATTAACCACCAGATTGATGAGCCATTGAATATCCTTTTTCGCTCCCTGGAGCAGCGCCACCCGCTCCTGTGGCAGGATTTCTTTCTCATTTTCCTCCAGCAATGTCACCGTGCCCAGAATGGCCGTCAGGGGTGTTCGCAGATCATGGGAGATAGCCCGAAGCAGATCTCCCCGCATTTTCTCTCTTTCCGCTTCCATCTGCCGCTTCTGGCTCTTTTTCACCTCTGTCATCATACTGCTGGTGATCAGAGATACCAGGAGCATACAGATGATGGAGATAGGGTATCCTGTCAGCGTAAAGTTAAATTCCATATAGGGATAAGTAAAAACGTAATTGACTCCCAGCACCCCTATCAGGGAAGAAACGATACCGTACCAATAACCGTCGGTAAAGCGGGCAATCAGGAAAATCGCCAGGATAAATACCATGGCCACATTGCTGTTGCCGGAGGCATCTGCCCGGAAGTCATGGAGCAGATAACTGATCAGACAGGAAGCCGCAAGGAAAAACAATGTGATTCCACTGTTCTTCAGAAATTTGTTTCGTCTTGCCTTTCTCCTCTCTGTCAAATATCTCGCCCCCTTTTCAATGCTATAAATTGCCTTTTCTAACCTATAAAATCCTAAATTGGCGTACAAAGCGGTGTACATTTTCTACTGTACCCCCTTCTTTGCCCCGAAAAAAGCCCCTTCCGTCAAATTCTTCGTTAAAAACATGTTAAGAAGCTGCTGTGTCTGTTTGCTGTGTCTGTTTGCTGTGTCTGTTTGCTGTGTCTGCTTGCGTATCTGCTTGCGTGTCCGTTTGCTGTGTCTGCTTGCGTGTCTGCTTGCGTGTCTATTTGCTGTATCTATCGCTGTGCTCACCTGACTGGCACATGGGCAGCAGTACCTGAAAATGCATGTTACGTTATTGATACACGCCTACTGTTATGATCAGTACATCAAAACAAAAGCAAGTCACACGACAGTGACAGATCACAAGTAAATTATAAAAAAGAAAGGAGAAAGAGCATGTTTATTTTCATGAAGAAAATCAGCGACAAGCTGAAAGAAATCTTTGGCATCCCCACTGGCATTATTCCCGGGATTTCCAAGTAACTTAATTCAAAAACAACATAATAAAGAAAGGAGAAAAAAATGTTAGACTTCCTCAAGAAGATTTATGATTTGCTGAGAGAGCCCCTTGGCGGACCGCTGCCCCACATTAAGCCCGGCGGAATTCCGAGAGACTAATCCAACACATGGGCAGCCGTACCTGAAAATGCATGTTACGCTATTAATACACGCCTACTGTTATGATCAGTACATCAAAACAAAAACAAGTCACACGACAGTGACAGATTACAAGTAAATTATAAAAAAAGAAAGGAGAAAGAGCATGTTAGAATACTTCAAGAAAATTATCGAAGGACTGAGAGAGCCCCTTGACGGACCGCTGCCCCACATTAAGCCCGGCGGAATTCCGAGAGACTAATTCAACACAATTTACAGTACAACAACTCTGTTTTTAAGAAAGCAGCAACACAATTCCGATTGTGCTGCTGTTTTTTTTTTGCCGCTGTGCGAAAAATATGCCATCAGGCACATTTTTCGCACTATACTCTTGTTGACAAATACCCCGTAGGGGTATATAATCCGTGTTGCTTTTAAATACCCCGGTAGGGTATCCACAAATATCAATCACACCTATCATCCACCTATTAAACACCATAAAAAGGAGTTTTCCATGCCGGATAAGAAAACACAGGAGGAAAAGCCTGCTGACTGCTGTTCCACCATGCAATGTCCTCATTGCCAGCATAAACATACCCCCAGAGACCCGGAGTCCCTGCGGCAGCTGCAGAATCGCTTAAGCCGCATCATCGGACAGCTTAACGGAATCAAATCCATGCTGGATGACAATCGCTACTGCGGCGATGTCCTGACCCAGCTGGCTGCGGCAGAGAGTGCTTTGCAAAGTCTTGGCTATGTGCTGCTGCAAGAGCATATGAACACCTGCGTAGTGGAAGGTATCAAAGAGGGCAATACAGAGATTATGGAGGAAGCATTTGCTCTGATAAAAAAATTAAAGTAATTCTTATAGGTCAAGTCAGGGAGTTTGCTTATGTACTATGTAACTATGTGAAATTTTTCTCATACAGCCGCCATGCGTTACAACATAAAACATAGACTACGCAGAAGGATAGAAGAATAGAAGTCAAAGAGCATAATGTCAAAGAATAGTGTCATAGAATAGTGTCATAGAGTCATAGGATAGAAAGGGAAATATGAGCAATCAGAAATTCAATGTAACAGGTATGTCCTGTGCGGCCTGCAGTGCCCATGTGGAGAAGGCCGTCTCCGGCGTGGCGGGCGTCAGCAATGTAGCGGTCAGCCTTTTGACCAACAGTATGAATGTGGAATTTAAGAAGCCTGCCACGGCTTCCCTGATCTGTGAGGCCGTCTCTGCAGCGGGCTACGGTGCCTCCCCGGTGCAGGAAGGTGCCGGCGGCTCCGGCGCCGGCTCTGCAGCAGCAGACCGGGCCGCCGCCAGAGAGGCTCTGGAGGATCACGAGACGCCCCTGATCGCCAAGCGGCTCATCGCCTCCCTGCTCCTGTTGCTGCCCCTTATGTATCTCTCCATGGGGCATCTGATGTGGGGATGGCCGGTGCCTTCCATACTCGGCAGCAATCATCTGGCCATGGCTTTGTACGAAATGCTCCTGACTATCGCCGTCATGATCATCAACCAGAAATTCTTTATCAACGGTTTTAAGAGCCTGCTCCACCGAGCCCCGAATATGGACACGCTGGTGGCTCTGGGCAGCACCGCTGCCTTCGTGTACAGCACTGCCATTGTCTTTCAAATGACCGCTGTCAGTGATATGGAGACCTGGCATCAGCAGCTCCACGGCCTTTATTTTGAATCTGCTGCCATGATTCTGACGCTGATCACGGTAGGCAAGATGCTGGAGGCCCGCAGCAAAGGTAAGACCACCAATGCCATCCGGGCACTTATGGACCTGGCCCCCCGCACTGCTCACGTGATCCGAGGCGGTGAGGAAACAGAGATTCCTGCCGAGGATGTCCGCATCGGCGACACTTTCCTGGTCAAGCCAGGGGAGAGCATCCCCGTGGACGGTACAGTCCTCGCCGGCGAGAGTGCGGTCAACGAAGCTGCCCTTACAGGCGAAAGCCTCCCTGTGGACAAAATACCCGGCAGCACCGTCAGCGCTGCCACCATCAACCAGAACGGCGCACTGACCTGCGAGGCCACCAGAGTGGGAAATGACACCACCCTGCAGCAGATCATCGACATGGTGGAGAATGCCGCCGCCACCAAGGCTCCCATTGCCAAGATCGCTGATAAAGTCTCCGGCATCTTTGTCCCCACCGTCATCACCATCGCCGTCCTTGACTTTATCATCTGGATGATTGCCCGGAGCGACTTCGGCTTTGCACTGGCCAGAGCCATCAGTGTGCTGGTGATCAGCTGCCCCTGCGCTTTGGGTCTTGCCACCCCCGTTGCCATCATGGTCGGCAGCGGTCTGGGCGCCAAAAACGGTATTCTCTTTAAAACTGCCGCTTCCCTGGAGGCTACAGGCAAGACAGACTTTGTAGTCCTGGATAAGACAGGCACTGTCACCCAGGGCAAGCCCCAGGTCACCGAGATCATTCCGGCACAGGGCATCTCCAAAGAGGAACTTTTGCAGCTCGCCTGCTCGTTGGAAAATTACAGTGAACATCCCCTCGCCAGAGCGATCACTGCAGAGGCCCAAAAGCAGGGAATCGTCCCCCACGAAGTCACCGATTTCTCTGCCCTTCCCGGACACGGTGTGCAGGCGACTCTGCAGGGTCATACCCTTACCGGCGGCAATGCGGTTTCTATCCGGCAGCGCCTTCGTGAGCAGCCCATTTTTAAAACATCCCAAACTGCAGACAGTCCGGACAGTCTGAACAGCTTTTGTGCAAAAGAGGGATTCACAGCGAACGCCACTGCCATTTTTGCAGCCGGTGATGCGCTGTCTGCAAAGGGCTGCACGCCCCTTTATTTCCTGCAGGATGATCGACTGTTAGGACTCATCGCCGTCGCCGATGTAGTAAAGCCGGACAGCGCACAGGCTATTGGGGAATTAAATCACATGGGCATTCGCACCGTCCTGCTCACCGGAGATAATCATGCTACTGCAGCGGCTATCGGTGCCCAGATCGGCGTCTCCGCCATCGTATCCGATGTGCTGCCTGGTGATAAGGAAGAGGTCGTCAGAAAGCTCACGGAATACGGCAAGGTAGCCATGGTAGGCGACGGCATCAACGATGCCCCTGCCCTGACCAGAGCCGATGTGGGCATCGCCATCGGCGCCGGTGCAGATGTAGCGCTGGATGCCGCCGACGTGGTGCTCATGAAGTCCAGCATTCTGGATGTATGCGGCGCCATCCGCCTCTCCCGGGCTACCCTTCGCAATATCCACGAGAACCTGTTCTGGGCATTCTTTTACAATGTTATCGGCATTCCTCTGGCAGCAGGCGCTTTAATCCCGCTTTTCGGCCTTACCTTAAATCCCATGGTAGGAGCCGCTGCCATGAGTCTTTCCAGCTTCTGCGTGGTGACCAATGCCCTGCGGCTGAATCTTTTCAACCTGCGCTCCGAAAAGCTGGACAGAAAGCACACTGCTAAGGAAATTCCTGCATTTTTGCAGCAATATCAATCTGTTTCCATAAACGATCAGGATAATCAAAAGGCAAATCAAAAGGAGAACAAAACAATGACGAGAACCATTTCCGTAGAAGGCATGATGTGTGAGCACTGCGTCGCACATGTCAAGAAGGCCCTGGAGGCTGTAGAGGGCGTAGCACAGGCTGCTGTCAGCCTGGCTGACAAGCAGGCTGTGGTGACCTTAACACAGGAAGTAGCCAACGGCGACCTGAAAAAGGCAGTCACCGATGCCGGCTATGAAGTAAAAGATATTCAATAATTTCCACACAACACACAACACACAACGCCGAGACAGATGCACCATATTGGCTTCGGCTGATTCGACGCACCGGATTAGCTTCGGCTGATCAGCTGCACTGGATTAGCTGCACCGGGTCATCTGCACCTGTGCATCCACACCAGGGCCGCTGCTAAAAAATCAACTGCGTCACCAATCGATAAGAATGAAACAAAACCGCCCAATTCATCTCGAAACAGAACTGTTCGAGGTGAACTGGACGGTTTTTTTGCATTTCGTAATTATTCATCATCCGCCTTCATTGCCATAATTTTACTTTGTAAACGCTCGAAGCGACTTATCAAGGGCACTTTTTGCCTTTTTAGCATCCAAAAAGACATCTCAAAAGTTAAGGATTCGTTACGATTTGCAATTACACGACACTCACGCCGACCTGTTTTCTTCCCGGAGTTGCCTTTTAAGAAAAGAAGTCTATAATATACCTTGGTTAAGACACAGAATGTTAACATTTACAGCGACGAAAGTGACCTCACAGGCGTGGGGTCGTTTGTATTTTTACATATCTGTATACAAAAAAACAAAGGGAGGATCTACCGTGAAAATCCTGATCGCCGGTGCCGGCAAAGTCGGCGCCAATCTGACCAAGCAGCTCTCTATGGAAGGCTATGACATTACCCTGATTGATTCAGACCAGGATGTGCAGGACCGCATTGTGGAGCAATATGACGTCATGACTGTCCTTGGCAACTGCGCTTCCATGGAGACTCTGCAGGACGCCGATGTGAAGGACGCCAATCTCCTCATCGCTGTCACCAATGCAGATGAGATCAACCTGCTCAGCTGCATGACAGCCCATGCCATGAATCCCAGGATTCATACCATTGCCCGCATCCGCAACCCTGAATATGCAGGACAGGCTTATGCCATGCGGGAGGCCTTCGCCCTTTCTCTGGCCATCAATCCCGAAAAACAGGCTGCCATGGAGATCGAGCGCCTCATTAAATACCCGGGCTTTCTAAAACGCAGTCCCTTTGCCAAAGGCCGGGTAGAGATCGTAGAGCTGCGCATCGATGAAAAGAGCGCCCTCAACGGTCTGGTATTGAGCGATCTTTCCAAGGTGCTGAATTGCCAGGTGCTGGTCTGTGCGGTTCTCCGGGACGGCAAGGCTATCGCTCCCGGCGGAAGTTTCGTATTGAAGAGCGGAGATAAGATCTTCGTCACCGCATCCGCCTCCTCCCTGACCATCATGCTCAAAAATCTGTGCATTATCACCCATAAAGCCAAGAAGATCATCCTGGCCGGAGGCGGAAGAGTCAGCTATTATCTGGCACAGGATCTGGCTAAGAGCGGCTGCTCTGTACAGCTCATCGAGCAAAATGAGGAACGCTGCATGCAGCTGGCTTCTCTTTTACCCAACACCTGCATCGTCCACGGCGATGCCAGTGATCAGACACTGCTCGACAGCGAGGGACTGCGGGATTGTGACGCCTTCGTCTCTCTGACAGGACTGGATGAATTAAACATCATCCTCTCTCTCTATGCCCAGAGCTGTGATGTCCCCCAGGTCATCACCAAGGTGGGGCGCGCCACCTCCTCCCGGATTATTGACAGCATGCAGCTGGGCAGTATCGTCAGTCCCAAGGAGCTTTGCTGCAATACCATCATCCGCTATGTACGGGCCATGCAGAATCAGGAGGGCGCTGCCCTGACCATCTACTCCATTGCAGACGGGCAGGCAGAGGCCATCGAATTCATGGTGGACCGCAGCACCCGTCACTGCGGTGAGCCTCTGCGGGCACTGCACCTTAAAAAGAATGTGCTGGTCTGCTCCATCATACGGGGACTGCAGACCATCATTCCCAACGGTGACTCCTATTTGCATGAGCATGACACGGTGATCATTGTGGCCGGCGGCGGCATCGTGATCCGGCAGCTCAATGATATTTTCGAGGAATAATCCCTATGGGTGGGGCGAATTCGCCTGCGCGATATTCTCCTCACATTGCCACAGTAAACTGCGGTATTTCTTTCAAACAGCATTGATGGTGCAAGCGTCATCAATGCTTGCGTACATCGGAGATTCGCCTGTGCGAAATTCTCCTCATAGTGCCGCAATACATTGCGGCATAAAGAGGTACTTATGAATTACAAAATGATGGCGCGCGTAAACGCCTTGATCCTTATTATAGAGGCAGCCTTTATGTTGCCGGCGCTGCTTATTTCCCTCTATGACGGCACACTGGTTACAGCAGCCGCCTTTGGAAAAAGCATGCTGCTGATCGCAGCTGTTGCCCTGCTTCTCTACTTTTTTTCCAGAAATGCCAGACATGGCTTCTATGCCAGAGAAGGTCTGGTGTGCGTGGGTTTTTCCTGGATTACTTTAAGTCTGGCGGGGTGTCTTCCCTTTTATCTCTCCCGGGAGATCCCACACTACATAGACGCACTCTTTGAGATCGTCTCCGGCTTTACCACTACCGGTTCCTCCATCGCCACAGATGTGGAGGCCTTCTCCAGAGGTGTCCTGTACTGGCGCTCCTTCTCCCATTGGCTGGGCGGCATGGGCGTACTGGTCTTTCTGCTGGCTATCATTCCCTTAAGCGGACGAAATGAAGGCTTTACCATGCACCTGCTCCGGGCGGAAAGCCCCGGTCCCAGCGTGGGCAAGCTGGTTCCCCGCATGAAAAAGACAGCCATGATCATGTATATCATGTATGTGCTTTTGACAATCGTGGACATCCTCTTTCTGCTGATCGGCAAAATGCCTCTGTTTGATGCCATCTGCACCGCCTTTGGCACCGCCGGCACCGGAGGCTTTGGCATCAAGGCCGACAGTATGGCGAGTTACTCCCCTTATCTGCAGAATGTATGCACTGTCTTTATGCTCCTCTTCGGTGTGAACTTCAGCTGCTATTTTCTCCTGGTGCTGCGGCGCTTTAAGGGGGTTTTTCAGGACGAAGAGCTGCGCATGTATCTGGGCGTATTCGCCGGCAGCACAGCACTGATTGCCTGGAACATCCACTCGATGTATCCCACCATTGGCGAATCCATCCGGCATGCGGCCTTCCAGGTTTCTTCCATCATGACCACCACCGGCTTTGCCTCCACGAACTTTGAGCTCTGGCCTAGTTTTTCCAAGGGCATCATCCTCTGCCTCATGGTCATCGGTGCCTGCGCCGGCAGTACCGGCGGCGGCTTTAAATGCATCCGTGTGGTGCTGCTGTTAAAGATCCTTCGCCGCAATGTACGCCAGCTCCTGCACCCCCAAAAGGTACAGGCGATCCGCGTCAACAATCATGTACTCAGTGAAAAGCTGCTGGCCAATGTCAATGCTTACCTGGCCGCTTATGTCATTATCCTGACTTTGAGTTTCCTGGTCGTCTCTCTGGATAACTTTACGGTCACCACGAATTTCTCCGCGGTGCTCTCCTGCTTTAACAACATCGGTCCCGGTCTGGATACCGTAGGTCCCATGGGAAACTTCGCAGGATTCAGTGATCTCTCCAAGCTGGTTCTGATCTTTGACATGCTGGCCGGCCGACTGGAGATCTTCCCGATTCTGGTATTATTCTCCAGAAGCACCTGGACACATCGATAAAAATATACCCCAACGAAAAACCGACGCAGTGGATTAGGCTGCGCCGGTTTTTCATTGGAGTATTGTGGGGTATCATTAAAGTAAAGAGGTGATGGGTTGGGTTTCACTTCTTTGCCGTAACGATCTTGATTGTACTTAAGCTCTGTACTTGAGCTCTGTACTTGAGCTCTGTAAACAATCTCTGTAATCGAGTTCTGTACTTGCGCTAAAGCATGGAGTTCTGTACTTGCGCTCTATGCTCTGGCTCGTAACAGTGCTCTCTCTTATATCATCATTCTATCAAATTCCCCACATCGTACATCACTCAAAAGTATTAATTTCTACAGTCGGCGTATGCCCTCCCAGCAAAGGATCGCCAGCTCTGTGGGCAAAAGCTTTGACAGATATTTATCGGCCAGTGCCACCGGGCTGGGGGTGGATACTGCTTTTCTCTTTCGAGCATCCTTAAGAGACCTGCGCACCACATCCTTCATCATCGAAGAAAGTGGAAAATGCTTTACGGCCGAGGGCGCTGCCTTTTCCTTAGCCACGGGAATAAACTCCGTATCCCTCACCCAATAGGGACAAACCGCTGTCACATAGATCTTTTCCTTTAAGATTTCCGCGCGAAGGGAACGGCTGTAACTGATCAGAAAGGCCTTGCTGGCGCCGTACACCCCAAGCCCCGGCAAAGGCTGAAAGCCTGCTGCAGAGCAGATTTGCAGAATATGGCCTCCCTTTTTCATGTAGGGAACCGTCAGCTGGGTGATATCCACCACCGCCTTGTCATTTAAAAGGATCATATTGTCCAGATCCTTTCTGGAAAGCTCTTTATTCTCTCCGATCTTTCCAAATCCGGCGGCGTTGATGAGCCAGGATACCTTCGGTCTGTGTGCCTGCAGCTTTTCCTGATAGGTCTGCAATGCTTCTTCCTTCAGCAGATCCAGCGGAAGAATGCGAACTTTCAGATTCGGTTTTATTTTTTTCAGCTCTTCTCCCAGCTGTTCCATCCGCTCCTGTCTCCTGGCGATGAGCCAGATCTGCGTAAGATTCTCATTTTGAACCAGCTGCCTGGCGTATTCCATGCCCAGTCCGCTGGAAGCACCTGTGATGATCGCTGCTGCCATAGATTTGTTCCTTTCTTTTTCGGTGTATTAACATCCTGCCTATCCTGCCCGGCGTCTTACCGGGAAGCCTAAGGAAATGCTGCTTAAATCAGCACCTCCCCAAAACAAAAATAAAGTAGCTATCCGTACCCATCTCGAATTTGCCCTCGCAAATCCTTTATGTAGCTACTACAATACCGCGCCATTATTGTGCGGAATTGTCTGCAAATTCGCTACTTTTCCTTTTTTCTAACTTTCTTCACTTGCTATTGTACAACAAATTCTTTTGATGTACACTGAAATCGTGAATAAAAATTCACGAGACAGATATGCATACCACGTCCACCATGAGGTCCTATGTATAAAAAACTATCTGATGACCAATTAAATACGCTCCTGCAGGCTGCCATCCATGAATTTGCAGCCAAAGGCTATGAACGGGCCCGTATCAGCACCATTGCCCATCAGGCCGGTGTCAGTGTGGGAGTAATCTATAAATATTATGAAGACAAACCGGCACTGTTTCTCGCCTGCGTCAGAGTCAGCTTAGAGCCTCTCCATGATGCACTAAAGGAGGCTGTCAGCAAAAGCGACCGCATTGAGGACAGTCTGGAGAGCATTATCCGCACTCTGGTTCGGCATTCAAAAGCGCATCAGGAAGTAAACCGAATGTATCACGAGATCACCGGGAATTCCGCCCATCAGCTGAGCCGGGCGCTTTCCCGTGAAATCGAGGAGATGTCTTCCCTGGTCTACACGGATTTAATCCGGAAAGCCCAGGCGGAAGGCAGATGCCGGTCCGATGCAGACCCCCGGCTGTTTGCTTTTTTTCTGGATGATCTGTTCATGATGCTGCAATTTTCCTACAGCTGTGATTATTACCGGGAGAGATTAAAACTCTATGTCGGCGAGGATGTCCTTGAAGACGACGACAGAATCGCCGTCCAGCTGCACAAATTTCTGACCGGTGCACTCGGACTTAAGAATTGAAATTGGAGGTGGTTATCTATGGGTCGATATGTCATTGCCTATGATGTGGGAACTACCGGTATCAAAACCTGTCTCTTTTCTCTGGACGGCGGCATTGCCCTGCGGGGAGGAAGTTACGCATCCTACTCCCTCTATATTCTGGAAAACGGCGGTGCGGAGCAGGATGCCGACGAATGGTGGAATGCCATGTGCACCACCACCAGAGAATTGCTGAACAAGACAGGTGTCCCCAAAGAAGAGATTCTGGGCATCAGCTTCTGTTCCCAAATGCAGGGACTGGTACTGGTAGACAGACAGGGACATGCCCTGCGCCGTCCCATGAGCTACATGGATCAGCGGGCGGCGGACACCTTTTCCCGCAATGCCGGCGGTGGCATTCGGATCTCCGGCCTGGGAATCGGCAAGCTCCTGCCCTGCCTTTTAGATACCACTGCTGCTCCCACCAGCGTCAAGGATCCCATCTGGAAATATCTCTGGGTCAAGGAGCATGAGCCGGAAATTTATGCCAAAGTCTATAAATGGCTGGATGTCAAGGAGTATCTGATCTGCAGAGCCAGCGGTGCCTTTATCATGACCAGGGATTCTGCCTACTCCACGTTTCTCTACGATACCAGAAAGGGAAAATGGTGCTGGAATCAGCACCTATGTGATCTCTTCGGCGTGGATATCCGTCATCTGCCCAAGGTCATTGACTGCAGCCAGGAAGCCGGCAATTTAACAGCCGCTGCTGCTGCAGAACTCTCCCTTTCCCCGGGCACAAAGGTGTTCGGCGGCGGCGGTGATGCCACTTTGATCGGCATCGGCGCGGGCTGTACAAAGGTCGGGCAGACCCATATCTATTCCGGCACCTCCGGCTGGGTCTCCACCATTACCGACAGGCAGAAGGTGGACATCGTTTCCATGATCGCCGCTGTAGTAGGCGCAAGGGAAGGAATCTTCAATTATTTTGCCGAAATGGAGACCGCCGGCAAATGCTTTGAATGGGTCAAGGAACACCTGGCCCTTGATGAGATCGGTATTTACCTGAAGAAGCAGACCGTCGCCGAGGGCGACGAGGCTCTTTATAAGAGTCTCTACGATTATCTCAGCTACACAGTGCAGAAGGCACCGCCGGGTGCGGGCGGTCTTATTTTCACCCCCTGGCTCCACGGCAACCGCTGTCCCTTCGAGGATTCCCATGCGGCCGGTATGTTTTTCAATATCCGTCTGGAGACCGGAAAGACGGAGATGATGCGGGCGGTACTGGAAGGCATCTGCTATCACCTGCGCTGGATGCTGGAATGCTCGGAAAAAAAGGTGCCCGCCAGTGAGAAAATCCGCTTTGTGGGCGGCGGTGCCCTCTCCCCTGTGACCTGTCAGATTCTGGCAGACATTACCGGCAGAACGATTGAGACCGTGGATCATTCTCAGGATGTAGGAGCCATCGGTGCCGCCATGATCGCCGGCGTAGGTCTGGGCATCTTACCATCTCTCGATGAGGCAGGGGCAATGATCCGTCCCTCCGGGACGTATCAGCCTAACTCAGCCAATCACGCTGTATACGAAAAATACTACGCAGTCTTTAAGCAGCTTCACAAATGCAACGCCAAATTATTTAAGGCGTCCGCATTATAGCGGACATGCCAAAGGAGAAATCTCTATGGAAGAAGAAAAAGCAAAACAGCTGGTGGCGGACACCGGCAGGATTCTGCTGAAAAAGGGTCTGGTCGCCAGAACCTGGGGAAATATCAGCTGCCGGGTATCTGACGATACCTTCGCCATTTCCCCCAGCGGGTTGGATTATGAAACCATGCAGGCGGCAGACGTCCCCCTTTACCACATGGCAGACGGCACCTGGGAAGGCCCCCGCAAGCCCTCCAGCGAAAAGAAGATTCACGCAGCAGCCTATGCTCTGTATCCGGATGTGCAGGTGGTGATTCACACACATCAGGATTATGCTACGGCTATGAGTCTGACCGGAGCCGGAGACCTGCGCTTTACGCCGGAAGAGAAGAAACTGCTTGGCCGCATCCCCACCGCTGCCTATGGTCTTCCCGGTACAGACCGATTGAAAAATAACGTGGAGGCCGCTCTCAAACGAGGCGCCAGAATCGTATTGATGGCACACCATGGGGCTCTGATCCTCGGTACTGACTTAGAGGATGCCCTCAAGAAAGCGCAGGTATTAGAGCAGGTATGCCGCCGGCGCATCGAGGCCGTCCTCAAAGCGCAGCGCTATGAGCCGGTTTCCGGCAAGCTTCGCTTTGATGTAAATGTATTAGGGCCCTACGCCCTGCTGGTGAAGGATGACAATATCCTGTATGCAGCAGAACAAGGCGGTTTTCACGCCCAGCTCGATGATATTGCCCAGATGCTGGGAGAGAGGCTGGGCAGTGCAGAAAACCGGCACCGCAGTGTCAGCGCCGCCTTAAGGCACACGGATGCGGTCCTGATAAAAGGCGTAGGATGCGTTATCAATGCCAAAACAGCGGATGATGCCAAGGCTTTGGAGATGCTCATCCCCAAGGCCTGCCTGGCCAAGCGTTACACAGACGCCCTGTATGTCCGCAATGATCTCTCCGGCTTTGACTGCCGCCTGATGGAAACGGTCTTTAAATTAAAATATGCCAGACAAAAGAAGGGCTGATATTTCACAACATGAAGAGAGGGGGATCTTTTATGTCTGACAAAAACAAGGAAACGCTTCGCATCATCAAATTTGTCTTATTTTCCATCTCCGCCGGTGTCATTGAGATCGTCGCCTTTTCCCTGCTCAATGAACTGGCAGGATGGCCTTATTGGCCCTGTTATCTGATTGCATTGGTGCTTTCCGTTCTCTGGAACTTTACCTTGAACCGCAAATTCACCTTTCAATCCGCCAACAATGTACCTGCGGCTATGCTGAAGGTAGCTCTCTTCTACGCTGTCTTTACGCCCGCCAGCACCTGCATCGGCAATTACCTGGCAGAGAGCCTTTTGTGGAATGCCTATCTGGTCACATTGCTGAACATGGCCTGCAATTTTGTATTGGAATATCTCTATGATCGCTTCGTCGTATTCGGCCAAAGCCTCGATACCAATGAGCGCGCACAAAAAAGAAAATAAAGGTAACTATACAGCACACATCTTTAATTTGCCTGCAGACAACCATTCCCGCTGCAATTGGCAGGTGCTGAACAGATACAAATAAAGCCGCCGCAGACAAGCTGCGGCAGAAGGAGAAGACTATGAATAACTGCGGAATTTCCAGATGGGACAATCCAAAGAAGATTAATCGCAAGCTGAAGGTACTCACCAGCCAGCCGATCTGGGAGGTAGACGATGCCTATTATGAAGAGGTATTGAAATACTTTGACGAAAAATGTGCAGCCTCCAAGGCAGTCTATGAGGAAGCCAAAGATTATATCCCCGGAGGCGTCCAGCACAATCTCGCCTTTAACAAACCCTTCCCCATCTGTATGGCCAAAGCAGAAGGCGCTTATCTGTATGACAAGGACGGAAATCAGTATATCGATTTCCTGCAGGCAGGCGGTCCTACCATTCTGGGATCCAACTATGAGCCTGTCAGAAAGAAAGTCCTGGAACTGTTAGAGGAGTGCGGTCCTGTCACCGGCCTGCTCCATGAGTCCGAGCTGATGCTGGCGAAAGAGATCAATAAGCACATGCCCCATGTGGAGATGTTCCGTATGCTGGGTTCCGGCACAGAAGCCTGCATGGCCTCCCTTCGTATTGCCCGCATTGCCACCGGCAAAAAGCGCATCATCAAAATCGGCGGTGCTTATCACGGATGGTCCGATCAGCTGGTCTATGGTCTGAAGATTCCCGGATCCAGAGCACTTCTGGAATCCCACGGCATTCCCGGCAGCTGCTACGGCACCACAGATGAATGCCGTCCCAATGACCTGAATATGCTGGAAGAGCTGCTGAAAGTGAACCGTATAAAGGGTGGAACCGCTGCTGTACTGGTAGAGCCCTGCGGCCCGGAAAGCGGCACCAGACCCATCTCCAAAAACTACAACAAGGGCGTCAGAGAGCTGTGCGACCGCTACGGTGCATTACTCATCTTTGATGAAGTCGTTACCGGTTTCCGCGTAGGCATCGGCGGCGCACAGGAATACTTTGATGTGGTGCCGGATCTGACGATCTTCGGCAAAATCATCGCAGGCGGCTATCCGGCAGCCGGCGGTGTAGGCGGCAAGAGAGAATACGCCGAGCTCATGGCAGCAGGTCTTGCCACCGGCAAACACAGAGCCTATGTAGGCGGTACTCTGGCAGCCAATCCCCTCTCCTGCGTGGCCGGCACAGCAGCCATCCGTGAGATTGCGGCCACCAATGCCTGCGAAAAAGCCGGCAAGATGGGCGACCGCATTACCGACGGTCTCAAGGAACTCATCGATCGCTATGGTCTGCCCTATGTAGCCTACAATCAGGGCTCCATCTGTCACTTAGAGTGCACCGGTGCCATGAGCTTTGATTTCTCCTCCATGAGCTTTGCCAAGTCCGCACTGAATATCCTCAAACACAAGGATATGATGTATGTCCGCAAGGATTCCATGGAGCGCATGGGCGCCGCCTACATGGCAAACGGCCTGGTGACCCTGGCCGGCTCCAGACTCTACACCTCCATGGCCGATACGCCGGAGATCATCGATGAAGCCTTGAACCGTTTTGAGGAAGTCTTTAAACACGTAAAGAAGACCGACAAGGGACTTGTAAAGTAAAGAGTCCCGCAACTCCGTCTATTATAATAAAGGGCTTGAGGCGGTTTTCATCAACACTTTTTGTCCTATAACTCCACTTTTTGTCCTATAGGTCCAAAAATCATAGTAAAAAAAGATCCGGTCCCATGCTTCTGGGAGACCGGATCTTCTTTTATTTTATTTCTATTTTAGATTTCTCTGCATGCCAGAGTCAGGCTCTGGCTATACACCTTCCTCTATATTTCTTATAACTGAGGGCCTGCAGCAACCAGAGCCTTACCAGCCTCGTTGCCTTCATACTTAGCAAAGTTCTTGATGAATCTCTTAGCCAGATCCTCTGCCTTTGTATTCCACTCAGCAGCATCTGCATAGGTATCGCGAGGATCCAGGATAGCGGGATCTACGCCGGGCAGCTCTGTGGGAACCTCGAAATCGAAGTAAGGGATCTTCTTGGTAGGAGCCTTCAAAACATCACCGCTTAAGATAGCGTCGATGATACCACGGGTATCCTTAATGGAGATACGCTTGCCGGTGCCGTTCCAACCGGTATTTACCAGGTAAGCCTTAGCGCCGCTCTTCTGCATCTTCTTAACCAGCTCCTCTGCATACTTGGTAGGATGCA
>CAVBBL010000038.1:0-18677 GCA_963593905.1 bacterium
CGCAGGCGAATTCTCCGATGTGATCTTGCATTGATGACGTTTACGGCATCAATGCGGTTTGAAAGAAATGCTATCGAGCATTTCTTTCAAACTTTTCTTCTATCCTTTCTTATTCCGACGCTCCATCAGCCATTT
This sequence comes from bacterium, assembly GCA_963593905.1. Taxonomy (GTDB): domain Bacteria; phylum Bacillota; class Clostridia; order Lachnospirales; family Lachnospiraceae; genus CAG-791. The sequence goes on from CAVBBL010000038.1 coordinate 136, forward strand.
ATATCCGTCTGCAGTCTGCCGTATGCCTGATGAATCGCTTCCGCCACCTTTATACCGTCCATAGCTGCTGACATAATGCCTCCGGCATAGCCTGCCCCCTCTCCGCAGGGATAAAGCCCCTGCACAAGGGACTGACAATCCTCTCCTCTGGTGATACGCACCGGTGAAGACGTCCTGCTTTCTAAACCGATGACATAAGCACTCTCACCTGCAAAGCCCTTGATCTGTCTGTCAAAGTGTTCCATACCCTCCACAAAATCCCGGGTCAGCTGCGCAGGGAGCAGCGCATGTAACGGCGCATAGGTCCACTCTCCGCAAATGCAAGGATCCTGTTCAAAAGCTTCTCGTCCCACATCAACCTTGCAGGCATTGTCTCCGGCTTTTGTATCAAGACCTCCCACTGCGAAATCTCTGTAGGACTCCACCGGCACCTTTCCCTGTGCAAGGTCAAAGGCTCTTTTTTCCAACTCTCTCTGGAAAACCATACCGGCCAGAGGATGATTCTGCTCTGCATTATGCGGTAAGGACTGCTGCAGATAGGAACTGTAATCTTTTGCAGATACGGTCATGACGATCGCACTGTTGGCGCGGCTGCTGCCTCTGTCATAATTGCTCATGCCGTTTACCGCCAGCCTTCCTTTCTCTGAGGAAGCATTGACCACAAATCCTCCGGGGCACATGCAAAAGGAATAGACGCCCCGGCCGGAATTTGCTCTGGCTGTCAGCTTATAGCTGGCGGCAGGAAGCCCCATATGCTCCAGCACCTTTTCCTCCCCTATACCGTATTGGCTCTCATTGATCAGTTGCTGCGGATGGGAGACGCGAAAGCCTATGGCAAAGTCCTTCTGCGTCATGGGTACTTTTTCCCTGTAAAGCTCCTCGAAGGTATCTCGGGCGCTGTGTCCCGGTGCCAAAACCACTACCTGGGCCGGCAGCGTATAGGTACGGCTCTTGGCGCCGTCTCCCGCTTCTGCTCTCTCTCTCACCACGACGCCCTGTATATGCCCGTCATCCTGCAAAAGCTCTATACACTGGGAGCGGAAACGGATCTCGCCGCCTGCTTCCTGAATTTTATGCCGCAGATTCACGATGACCTGCCGCAAATTGTCCGTGCCGATATGGGGCTTCCCCTCATAAAGGATTTCCTCCGGGGCACCGCACTGGGTAAAGAGCTGCAATACCGCACTGCCTCGGCCGGCTTTATCCCCCACCAGGGTGTTCAGCTTGCCATCAGAAAATGTTCCCGCACCGCCCTCGCCGAATTGTACATTGGAGCAGCTTTGCAGGGGACTTCCTGCGAAAAAGGACTCCACGTCCTTTGTCCGCTGCTCCATTGCTTCCCCCCGCTCTAAGAGAATAGGGCTGTATCCTGCCTCTGCCAGAAAATAAGCGCAGAAAAGACCCGCAGGGCCTGCACCGATCACTACCGGTCTTGCCTGCATCATGTTCTCACCGCCCTTGGCAAAAACATATGGTTTACTCTCCCAGGCGGAGATATTCTGTTTTTTATTTGCAGAGAGGATCTGTTTCTCTCTTTGCGCAGGCAAACCCACTGCCACGGTATAAATATCAAAAAGCAGAGGCTTTTTCCTGGCATCCACCGAATGCTTCAATATCCGACAGCTGAATTTCTCCTTTGGCTGCAGGCGAAGAAGGCTCCGGATCTTATGTTCCAACGCCCCCTGCCCACGGCCACACTCTATTTTTATCTGTGTTATCTTAATCATAGTTACCTCTATATGCCGCAGCTTGCTGCGGCAACACGAGGAGAAATCGCGCAGGCGATTTCTCCGATGTGATCAGATGGATGCTGCGGCCGCCTGACCGGCCTGCCAGCCACTGGAAAAGGCCCACTGGAGATTATATCCTCCGCAAATACCATCTGCATCCAGGATTTCTCCTGCCAGATAAAGTCCCGGCTGCTTCAGCGATTCAAATTTCTCTCCGATCTCGTCAAGAGGAATCCCTCCTGCGCTCACCTGGGCCTTCTCCCAGCCCCCTGTTCCTGTCAGCGGCACCTGAAAATGCCGCATATCGCGAAAGACCTCCTCTAAGAGGGACAATCGTCCGCTCTGCTGCAATTTTCCGGTCTTATTTTCTGCGCAAAGGCCATGTCTGAACAGGAGTCCATCCAATACTTTCCTGTGTACCAACCCTAAATAGAATTGTTCCAGGGTCATATTTTCCCTTCGGGACATTCTCTCCCGGCAGATCCTATTCCAGGTTTCTTCTGAGAATTCAGGGAGAAAATCCACGACAATGCTTACGGCTGCATTCGATCGGCGGCTTTTCCCATTCCCCTCCTGCAGATACCATGAAGCCAGTCTGGAAAGCTGGAAGACAGGAATTCCGGAAAAGCCCTGTGCTGTCAGCTGCAGCTCTCCCCGCTCTGTACGAAGAGCTCTTCCATCTGCCAGTAAGGTGATTCTGGCATCACATCGAACTCCTGCCATCAAGGAAAGGCAAGGCTCATCGCCCAGAAGAGAGGTCAGCGCCGGAACAGGCCTTTGCACACTGTGTCCGAAAGCACGCGCCATGGCATACCCATCTCCGGTACTTCCCGTAGAAGGAGCCGCCATGCCTCCCGTACAGAGAATCACCTTATCTGCCTTGTAAATCCTCTGCCCGGTTCCGGTATTCCTCTGTGCCTTTTTGTCTTTGTATTTGCGCTCGCTTTTGCCTTCACCCTTTCCTGCATTCCGTACATCCCGCTCATTGGCTGCCATTGACAAAGTCTGCACGGTAAACCTGCCCTGTGTACCGTTCCCTTTATCCGCACCGTCCTCTCCGTCATTCTCCCTATAGGTAAGTCCCAGGACTTTCTCCTCCAGACGGATATCCACACCGGCATCCGTCAATGCTTTTTCAAAAAAAGCGGCGATCATCGCCGCCTGATCTGTTCGGGGATACCAATAGCCTGCCCGTTCATGACAATAGATTCCTTCTCTGCTGAAAAAATCCAGCAATGCTCTGTTGTCAAATTTCTCCATCCTTCTGAGAATCTCTTCGCCGTCTGCCCCCTGCCTGCTCTGATAATAGCACGCCGGTGTCATAAGACTGTTGGTCAGGTTGCAGCGGCCGTTTCCCGTGGCATAAATCTTTCTGCCAATTTGTCTGTTGCTGTCGATCAGCTGCACTCCGGCGCCTGCTCTGGCCGCCGCAAGGGCCGCCATAGCCCCCGCTGCCCCCGCGCCGATCACCAGCACATTTGTGTCTTCCTTACTCATCCTAATCCTCATTTCTGAGCAGCTATGCTGCGAAGAGGCGACAAGAATTTTTCCGATGTAAAATCAAATCAAATGGAAAAGTTCCGCCACCCGCAGTACGATCCATCCGCCGGACAGCCGATCCATATGATAAAGATCTGCCGCCCCTGTAAAGACTGCCAGAATCACATAAATTACCACATATACAGGCAGACTGATACAAAGAGTCGGCCAGGGCCCGATCACGGGCTGCAGCAGGGCTGTCAGGAAAAATCCCGGCAAGGAGGCCAGGGTACTGACCAGTAAAATCCGCACCAGATCTCCCAGCCAGCGAAGCCGCAGCATAAATACCCTTCTTCCCAGCAACAGCATCAAAATCAGATCAAAGAGCCAGAAAAGCAGATAGGATACAGCGGCTGCCATGGCAGTATCTGCCATACTCCCTTTCAGCACCAGCATCACCATCATATGCAGGAAAAAGGCACCGCAGGCAGATATAGCCGCTGTCAGCTTAAATCCTGTCTCCTGCAGCAAACAGCTGCTAAGCATTCCCAGATTCATGAGCAGGATGCCCACACTGCCGATCACCAGGAGCATCGTGCCCTGTCCCTCGCTTTGCCCAAAGGCTGCGGTAATGCACTCTGCATTGGCAATGAGCCAGAGCATTGCCGGTGCTGTCAGAAAAGCGGAAAGCCGCAGGACAACGCCGATACGGCTTCGATAATTCTGATAGCTTCCCTTTTCCCACTCCCTTGCCAGCAGGGAAAGCATTCCCATAAAAGGAATCACATCAAGAATCGCTATGCCCTGTACGAGAGAAAGAATCTGTCCGTAAAACATTCCCCAGTTGGTGACACTGCTCTCCTTGGCCCCTGCAAACAAAAGCTGTGCCAGCAAAAAAAGCGGAAGTGTCTGGAAAAGAAGCGTCATACCAAAAGGCAGGAAGCTGCGGAAAAATGTGCTGCACAAAGGTCCAGCACTTTCCACGATATACTGTCTGTCATTCTCAGCCCGGCGTCTGGCCAGTACCGGCCTGGTCAGCAGATATACCACCACCAGATGCAGGAGACTGATCAAAGCGGCAATGGATACGCCTGCCGCTGTCCCTGCTGCCTGATAGGCAGCCAGATAAGTATCATTTTGCAAGAGCGCCGCTGCCTTCCTTCCATAGCCGGAGGCCAACACAGCGCCGGCGCAGCCTGCCCCCACCGTTAATCCCCCCTGCAAAACACAAGAATGCCTGCTGATCCTGGCAAAGCGGATTCCCTGAAAATACCCTCGGAGCACCGCAGCCGCCATAGTGAACAGGAAAGCGGGCGCTATCAGAAAAACTGCCATTTGGCTTAATTCTGATGAGAAAAGCTTACCGGAAAAAAATCCTGCTCCCAGCATGGTCACCGCCATCAGCAAAAAGCCTATTCCAAGAGATACTCCCATGATCACCCGCATCAGCCGATGGGCACTCTTGAGCTGTCCTTTGGCCATGCGTCCTCGGATCAGGCTGCTTAAGGTATGTGAAATCCCCTGACCGGCAATCACCAATACTACTGTATAGAGTTCATAGGGAAATGTCAGGCAGGCGCTGCCCTGTCCCCCGATCACCAAGGTAAAGAAAAAGCGTGCCAGTGCCGTAACAGCCAACAGAAAGAGAACAGCAGCCCCTGCTGCTGTTTTCTCTGTCTTTCCTTTTCGCGCTGTATTACGGTTCATAGGTCACGCTCTCCCTTCCTATCCCCAAAGCCTTAAGCACCTGCTCCTGTTTTTCTTCCATCAGGGCTGCCTCTTCTTCGGACACATCCACATGATCATAACCGCACAGGTGCATCATGCTGTGGGCTACCAGAAAGGCATATTCCCTTAAGTTACTGTGTCCGTACTCCTTTGCCTGCTCTCTGACCCTCTGTGCATTGATGACAATAGAACCCACAAAGACGCATCCATTTTCCGGATCCATGCAGTTTGCCCCGTCTTCTTCGATGATGGAAAAGTCTCCGGGAGTCTCATATTCCAGGTTCGGAAAAGAGAGCACATCTGTCTCTCTGTCCACATTTCTGTATTCCCGATTGATTTCGTGAATCTCCTCCGGGCCGGTGACAGTCAGCTCGATCTCTGCATCTGCAGGAAATCCTTCCTGCAAAAGTGCCTGCCGGCAGACCTTCTCTGCAATTTCCTCATAGGAAAAATCAAACTCTTCTTTTGTTTGTATTTCTGCGTTCAAAATGACCTTGCTCATTGGAATGTTTCCGCTCCTTTAACCGGGCTGCCTGCTTTTGATCATACTCCTCGTATGCCTTGACGATCTTCTGTACCAGAGGATGGCGCACCACATCTCTGGAAGTAAGAGAGATAAAGCTGATCCCCTCAATATTTTTGAGGATCCGGGATGCCACATCCAGTCCCGATGCGCTCCCCGGAGAAAGGTCCTTCTGGGTAGTATCTCCTGTGATGATGGCATGAGAGCCAAATCCCAATCTGGTCAGGAACATCTTCATCTGCTCCGGTGTGGTATTCTGTGCCTCATCCAGAATAATATAGGCATTATCCAGGGTACGACCTCTCATATAGGCCAGAGGAGCTACCTCGATCAAACCTTTTTCCATATTCCGCTGGAAATTGTCCGCTCCCATGATCTGATAGAGCGCATCGTAGAGAGGTCTTAAGTAAGGATCGATCTTGCTCTGCAGATCTCCCGGCAGAAAGCCTAACTTCTCTCCCGCCTCGATAGCCGGTCTGGTCAGGATGATTCTCTGGACCTCCTCATTTTGAAAGGCTGTGATCGCCATGGCCATCGCCAGAAAGGTCTTGCCGGTACCGGCCGGACCGTTGGCAAAGACGATCATATTCTTTCGAATAGCCTCGATATATTGCTCCTGTCCCAGGGTCTTTGGCTTTACCGGTTTGCCGGTAACAGTATGACAGATGCAATCCGCATCGATTTTAAGGAGCATGTCCGGCTCCGCTTCATTTTTCATCTCCAAAGCATAATCCACCTTTTGTTCTTCAATGTCCGCACCTCGCCTGGTCAGTTCCGCCAGCTCCTTAAGGATCACGGCGGCCTGCTCCACAGACTTCTCCTCACCGGTGATTTTCACAAAGCCATCCCGATTAAGGATCATCACCGACAGATCATCTTCTATTTTTCTGACATAGGCATCGTGACTTCCGAAGATACTTCTTTGCACGGATGCCGGTAAATCCAACTGTAAAGTCATTTATTCTCTTCCTTGAACCCGTAAGTCTATTGTGATTTCTGTCGCTTGTGAGAAGGTTCTCTCTGTCACTTATGATAAGGTTCTCCCCGCATGATCCTGAAGGAGCGATAGACCTGCTCCAGCAAAATAACACGCATCAACTGATGCGGAAAAGTCATCTTGGAGAAGCTCAGTCGCAGATCCGCCTCCCGCAGCAGGGAAGAATCCAAACCGATGGCACCCCCGATGATGAACTGCACCGTATCGTGCCCTGTCAGCATGCAGTTCTCCAGCTTTTCCGAGAGCTGCACGGAATCCATCATCTGTCCATCGATAGCCAACGCTATACGATAGGCACCGTTTTTGTAAAACTTACGAAGGCGGTCAGCCTCCTTTTCCAGGATCTGTTTTTCCAGCCCCGGCGGGATGACCTCCGGCTTTTTGACTTCCTCTGCCTCAAAGATCTGTACCTTGCCGTAGCGTCCCAGGCGCTTGCAATATTCCTGGGATGCGTCCCGCCAAAAGCTCTCCCGCAACTTACCTACCGCAAGAATATCTATATTCAATGTTTCCTCCTACTTAAGAACATCTTGCTGCCCATTCCTTTGGGGATATTCCTTGTATTTCTTCCGTATTACTTCTGTATTTCTTCTGTATAACGGCAGCATTCACTTACTGTCTGTTAACTCTTTTTCTGTATTATATGCACAATGTGGAAGAGATACCACCGGCACCTCTTCCACATCCACGCCCTGCTTACTGTGCGCTTAAATATTCATCGATACCCTTTGCTGCTGCCTTTCCGGCACCCATAGCCAGGATGACGGTTGCCGCACCGGTTACTGCATCGCCGCCGGCAAAAACTGCTGCCTTGCTGGTCTGGCCATTGGTCTCATCTGCCACGATGCAGGCACGCTTATTAATCTCCAGTCCCTTGGTGGTGGAGGAAATCAGCGGATTCGGAGAAGTGCCCAGGGACATGATGACCGCATCCACATCCATGGTAAATTCACTGCCGGGAACTTCCACCGGTCTGCGTCTGCCGGAAGCATCCGGCTCACCTAATTCCATGCGCACGCATCGAATGCCGTTCACCCAACCGTTTTCGTCCTCTGTGATCTCCACAGGATTGGTGAGCAGATCAAAGATGATGCCCTCTTCTTTCGCGTGGTGTACTTCTTCCTTTCTGGCAGGAAGCTCTTCCTCACTTCGTCTGTAGACCACATGTACCTCTGCGCCCAGACGAAGAGCTGTGCGTGCTGCGTCCATAGCCACATTGCCGCCGCCTACCACAGCCACCTTCTTAGCCCGCATGATGGGAGTTCTGGAATTCTCATCAAAGGACTTCATCAGATTGCTTCGGGTCAGATACTCATTGGCAGAGAAGACACCCAGTGCCTGCTCGCCGGGAATGTTCATAAACTTGGGAAGGCCGGCGCCGGAACCGATATAAACGGCACTGAAGCCTTCCTCCTCCAAAAGAGCATCGATGGTGGTGGACTTGCCGATGACACAGTCTGTCTCGATCTTAACACCTAATGCCCGGACATTCTCGATTTCTTTCTCCACAACGGCTTCCTTGGGAAGACGGAATTCCGGAATACCATAGACCAACACGCCGCCGGCCTTATGCAGTGCCTCAAAAATAGTCACATCATACCCCATCTTTGCCAGATCTCCGGCGCAGGTGAGGCCGGAAGGACCCGAGCCGATGACCGCTACCTTTTTATTCTTATTCTCCGCGCTCTTTGCAGGACGAACGCCCATTTCCCTGGCGGTATCCGCCACGAAGCGCTCCAGCTTGCCGATGGAGACAGACTCTCCCTTGATACCCCGAACGCACTTGCCTTCGCACTGGCTCTCCTGGGGACATACACGGCCGCATACTGCCGGCAGTGCAGAGGACTCGCTGATCACTGCATAAGCACCGGGTACATCGCCTTCTTTGATTTTCTCTATAAAGCCGGGAATATCAATGGAGACAGGACAGCCCTGTACACACAGGGGATTTTTGCAATGCAGGCAGCGCATTGCCTCTTCCTTTGCTTCCTCTTCATTATATCCCAGACATACTTCCTTAAAATTCGCTGCCCGCTCCTTGGGATCCTGTTCCCGAACCGGCACCTTTGTCATTCCATTCATGATTACCTCCTGACACCGCCTGTCTGCGGCGATCTGTATACTTCCTGATCTGACAGCCCCACAATCCGACTGTCAAAAGCCCGCAGACACCCCTAGCCGTTGCACTGACCGCATCCGCCGTGGTGGGTATCTCCTTCCTTCGCCTGCAGATACAGACGTCCTTCCTGGGTCTTGTAAAGTCTGGAGCGCTGCATAGCCTGGTCGAAATCCACCTTATGTCCGTCAAATTCCGGTCCGTCTACACAGGCGAACTTCACCTCGCCTCCTACCATCAGACGACAGGCACCGCACATACCGGTACCATCCACCATGATGGGATTCATGCTGACGATGGTGGGAAGTCCCAGCTCCTTGGTGAGCTTACATACGAATTTCATCATGATCATAGGACCGATAGCCACGCACAGATCATAGCGCTTGCCCTCGTCATAGAGGTCCTGAATCACCTTGGTCACCATGCCGCTGCGGCCGTAGGAGCCGTCATCCGTGGTCACATAGAGATTGCCGGCCACCGACTTCATCTGCTCCTCTAAGATCACGATATCCTTTGATTTGGCGCCCTCAATGGCATCGGCCAGTACGCCCTGCTCCTTGAGCCATTTCAGCTGCGGATATACCGGTGCGGTTCCCACGCCGCCGGCTACAAAGAGGATCTTCTTGGCCCGAAGCTCCTCCAAAGGCAGCTCTGTCAGCTCAGAAGCGCGGCCCAAGGGACCTACCACATCGTGGAAGCTGTCTCCGACCTTTAACAGAGACATTCTGTAGGACTCTGCGCCCACCACCTGAAATACGATCTGTACGGTGCCCTTCTCTTTATCATAATCGCAGATGGTCAGGGGGATTCTCTCACCCTCTTCATCCACACGAACAATCAGAAACTGTCCGGGCAGCGCATGTCTCGCCACTCGCGGCGCATCCACATCCATCAGAAAAATATTCGGCGCCAGCTCTTCCACTCGCTCTATTCTGTACATTGCCTCCTCCTTCTTGCGCAGCTTACATCATCCGCGTCCTGTATTCCTTCAAAAAGCGGCCTTTTCTCTCAGAATCAGCCGCTTTCCGCATAGATTTTATTCTACTTTATTTTGCTGCATATTTCCATAGTAAGATTTAGGACACCGGTGTCAATTCTCCACTCTCGCCGTAGAGATTCACCGTGCCGTTTTTGATATTCACCGCAAAACGCCTTCCTGTCTCCACAGAATTGCCTGTCAGATAATCCATGAGAGACTCTGCATAGATATAAAAAGTGCCATAGCCTTCTATCTGACGGATTCCCTGGTAATTATAGATATATCGGGCGCTTCCTCCTGTGATGGTGCCGTTTACATCCACGACTTCTCCCGCATTGATCATAGCCACCAGAATGTAATTGGGACCATCTTCGATAGAGAAGTTGCCGCTTACATTTAAGGTGTAGTGTTTTTCCACGATATCGCTGGCTATGCCGTTTTCATTGATGCATACGAACTTGTAGACCGAGGATCCAAGAGGCATGATGATCTTGCCTGTGTACTCGATGGATTCCTCCGTGGGATCCGTGCCGTCTGTCGTGTAATAAATTTTCCCATGTTTCGCCGCAGCCACGGCAATCAGGGTAGGTGAATTGTATGTGCCTTCTGCCGTGGTGACCACCGGTGCTTCCGGCTTTGCCGGCTCTACCGTGTACTGCCTTCTGACCACGCGGCTCTTTACGCCGAAACGATTGACACAAAGCGCCGCTACCGTATACTCCCCTTCCCTTAGATGAAGAGGGGACTGGTAAAGGGAGCTCTGGGTCGTAGGGGTACTTCCGTCAATGGTATAAAAGATGGAACCCTGGCAGTCTGCAGTGATCGTCAGAATCAGTTCATCCTCATATTCTCCTGCCGCAGCATCCAGAGAAGGTGCCTCGATCCTGTATTCCCGAAATGTCTCCCTGATTTCCTCATCTTTGCAGCTGTTAATGAGTGCCGCCGCTGCCTCATAGTCATCTAAGGATGCATAGATCGTCAGCAGTTTCCGGTAAACCTCTGTCATTTGCTCCTCAGAGAGGTCTTCCTTTTCCAGAAGAACCTTTGTCTCTTCCAGCGCCTCTTCGTATTTGCCGGCGCTGCGCAGATACTCTGCCCTTTGCAGCACCAGATCTATCCGTTCTTCACCGGCAGACTCCATAGCCAGAGCAATCTGCTGTGCTGCCTCCTCGTAGGCACCGTCCTCCGCATAGCGATAGGCCTCCCCCACATAGTAGGACTCTCCCTTTTCTTCCTGCTGGTAATGGAAAGCCAGAATCGCCGTCACCAGCAATACTCCCAGAAATATCCCCGCCAATATCAGGAAAATGTCACGCCGATATCTCCTTTGGTGCAGGGCGCTCGCCGGCATGGGAATGGTAATGTCTTCCTCCTGCCATCCCCGCTCTCCTTTTTCGGTCTGCTGACCCAGGGCATGAGCTACGCTGTCCGAAACCGATTGCATGGCGTCCTGCATTTCCTGCTCTACCTGTGTGTCATACTCCGGAACAATTTTGATCTCCATGGCACAGTATTCGCAGTACAGGTTGCCATCTTTGATCTCATTACCGCATCTTGGACACTTCATGGCTTCTTATCTCCGTTATGCCTTGGTACATCTCTGGAGCTCCACTGCATGAACACAGTTCACCATCAGCATAGCCACCGTCATAGGGCCTACGCCCCCGGGAACCGGCGTGATGGCACCGGCCACAGGCTCTGCGCTGTCAAAATCCACATCGCCGCACAATTTTCCGTTTTCATCCCGGTTGATGCCGCAGTCGATCACGGCTGCTCCGGGCTTTATATACGCTGCATCAAAGAACTTCGGCTTGCCGATGGCGGTGATCAGAATGTCCGCTCTGCGGCATATTTCCTTTAAATCAGCGGAATGGGAATGGGCAATGGTCACAGTGGCATTTTCCCGAAGCATCAGGATGCTCATGGGTTTGCCTACGATATTGCTTCTGCCCACTACCACTGCTTCTTTTCCGTCAATAGCCACACCGGAGCGCTTTAAAAGCTGGATCACGCCGGCAGGCGTACAGGAGACAAATCCCGGCAATCCGATGCAAAGAGCTCCCACGCTCTGAGGATGGAAACCGTCCACATCCTTTAAGGGAGAGATGGCTGCGATGACACTGTCCTCATCAATATGGGCCGGCAGGGGAAGCTGTACCAGGATTCCATGAACGGACGGATCCTGATTGAGTTCCTCCACCAGAGAAAGCAATGCATCCTGGCTGGTCTCCTGGGGCAGTTCATAGGATTTGGAGATGATCCCGCAATACTCGCAGGCCTTTTTCTTATTGCGCACATAGACAGTGCTGGCAGGGTCTGCTCCCACCTGCACTACCGCCAAAGTCACCTCTATTCCCTGTTCCTTCAGCGCTGCTGTCTTTTCTCTGACCTCATCCTTGATCTGGGTTGCTATTGCCTTTCCGTCGATTCTCAGTGCCATTTATGACTCCTCACTTTCCAAAAATGCTTCAAATTCCTCTATGTTCATCAATACCTTTCTCGGTTTGGTGCCCTCTTCTGCACTGACTACCCCGGCCTCACAGAGCTGATCCATGATTCTGGCCGCCCGGTTAAAGCCAATCTTATAGTAGCGCTGCAGCATGCCGATAGAAGCCTTATCCTTTTCGATGATGAACCGACCTGCCTCAGCGAAATGCTCATCCCGGCTGTCGTCCCGACTGCCGGCGGCAGTGCCGTTTTCTACACCGGTGCTGCCGGAGGCTATATTTTCAATGGCCTTTTCTATCTCATTGGGCTGACCGGCATTTATATTTTCCTTCGCCAGGAAATCCACCACATCACTGACTTCCTGATCAGAGATGAAAGCGCCCTGTATGCGGGCAGGCTTGGGATAACTCTGTGGAGCAAAGAGCATGTCGCCCTTTCCCAGAAGCTTTTCCGCGCCGTTCATATCCAGAATTGTCCTGGAATCCACACCGCTGGAAACCGCAAAGGCTATACGGCTGGGCATATTTGCCTTGATCAGACCTGTGATGACATCCACGGAAGGTCTCTGGGTGGCAATGATCAAATGCAGACCGGCCGCCCGCGCCAGCTGCGCCAGACGACAGATTGCCTTTTCCACGTCATTGGCTGCTACCATCATAAGATCCGCCAACTCATCCACCACAATGACAATCTGCGGCAGGATTTCCATCTCACCGGTGGGATCCTTGCGGGCCGCCTCGTTGTATCCTTTCACATCCCTGCTTCCCGCCTTGGCGATCAGTCCGTAACGGCGATCCATCTCCGCCACCGCCCAGTTAAGTGCTGCTGCTGCCTTTCTGGGATCTGTGACCACAGGGATCAGCAGATGAGGAATGCCATTGTAAACGCTGAGCTCTACCACCTTGGGATCTACCATGATCAGCTTGACGTCCTCCGGCTTAGCCTTGTAGAGGATACTCATGATCAGGGTATTGATACACACGGATTTACCGGATCCCGTAGAGCCCGCAATGAGCAGATGCGGCATCTTGGCAATATCCGTAACCACCGTCTTGCCGCCGATATCCTTACCTACTGCAAAGCTTAAACGACTCTGTGATTTTTGAAATTCCTCAGACTCCACCAGTTCCCGGAAGGAAACGGTAGTGATCTCTCTGTTGGGAACCTCTATGCCGATAGCGGCCTTGCCCGGAATCGGGGCTTCAATACGGATATCCGTGGCTGCCAGGTTCAGTTTGATGTCATCCTGTAGGGATACGATCCTGCTGACCTTCACGCCCACCTCCGGCTGCAGCTCATATCTGGTGACGGTCGGTCCCTGGCTGATATCCGTGATAGTCACGTTGACGCCGAAAGTGCGCAGAGTCTCCTGCAGACGAATAGCCGTCTCCTTCAATTCTTTCTCCGATTCCGGATTCTTCTTTACTTCTCCCTTTTTCAAAAGAGAAGTGGGCGGAAGCTGATACTTTCTCTGCAATATATCCCCAAAGCTCCGGCTCGGTGCTGCTGCCGGTTTTCGCTCCTGTGGATGATCCCGATGCACTGCGATCTGCTCTAAATCCTCCGGCTTGATCTGCCTTGGCTGCGCCGCGGCTGTCGCGGAAGGCTGGACCTGCTCATCGCTCCGGCTGCTTTGTGGTGTTACCGCAGACACAGACGTTGTACTGACGTTTACACTTTGCGGTGCGCCGGCGTATTCCCTTTGCGGTGCAGCAACAGATGATGTGTAGCTGTTAATATTGCCTAAATTATCTATATTGCTTATATCACTTGCGTTATTAACACTGGCGTTGTCGCTGACGACATGACTGCTATCAAGAACACTTTCACTATCAGCGCTGTACTCCTGCTGTGCTGCCTCAGCTGCCGCCTGTGTCTTTTCACTGTCGTTCTCGAAACAGACAGGCTGCGTGGGAGATACATATCTGTCCCATTCCCGGACAGCGGACGTATCCTCATAGGAAGGAGCATGCACAATCTCTTCGCTGTTCCATTCTCCCACAGAAATCGGGTGCTCTTCACCGGATGTCTCTGTCATCTCCCCTATGGTCTCTCCTGCCTCCTCCATGGCGTTTGCCTGGATCTGTGCCAGAACACTTTCATATGTGGGACCGTAATCTACCTGTCCGGCATTTGCTCTTTCACTCTCCGCACTTTCCACATAGCCCTGGTGAATGATGCGCTGTGCAAAGGCATCGGATGTATAGTCCGGCGCAGCCTCTCCGGGATGCACCACACCGATTCCCGCATAGGATGCCGCTGTTACAGGCAGGGGGCTGACTGGTGTCTGCATGGCCTGAAAAGCCAGATCGTTGACCGTGATCTCATGCAATTCATCCCGAAGTCCTCCCTCTACGGTGCTTACATCCTTCGGTCTTTCTTTTACCTGCATAATGGGCACATCCGGTTCAAAAGCGCCGTCCCTCTCTCTTTTCCCGGCAGGATTCGCCCGGTTGTATACCTCTCCTTGCATAGAAGAATCCGCAGACGTTCCCTGACTCTGCAGAATTGCCTCCCCGACTTGCCCTCTCTCGGCATCCGGCTGTGCTGTTTCCGACTGTCCGTACGACTGCTCATATGCCTCTCCGGGTTCCCCTGTCAGCAGCGTGTTCGGCGTAATACCTGTTGCTTTATGATCCATGCGCAGGATACGATTATTTTCCTTCGCCTCTTTTTCCAGCGCGTGCTGTTTTTCTGCCAGTGCCCGCTCTCTTTCTCTCTCCATCGTGCGCAGGCGTGCTTCCTCTTCCCTGCGCATTTTCCTTTCCTGCCTGGAGCGCTTATAAGCCTGATACCCTTCTTCAAAGGGAATACTCTCTTCCTCCGGCTCCTGCGCCTGCGCTCTCTCCTGCTCCTCTTCCTCCTCGTAGAGGGCGTCCTCTTCCTCCCATCTGTCATAGGGATCTCTGTCCGCAAAACCGTCCTTTATCATCTCCAGCAGGGAGCGCTCCGTGATGATGATCACACATACCAACGTCAGGACGATCAGCATCAGCACCGTCCCTACTGTGCGAAGCAGCTTATAAAGCAGGAAGGCAATACTGCCTCCCAGCACACCGCCGCCGGATTTTCCCTGAGAGCTTCGCTGATAAATCTCAATCAGCTGATAACTGGGCTGGGAGGAAAGATCTACACTCACCATTTCACATAGGATACCGAATACAACGAGGAGCCCTATGATGGCAGCGACCTTAGAGGGGGTGCTTTCCTTTTCCCTGCAAAGATAAGCGAACAAAGTAAGGGAAAAGGCCGCTATAGGCACCAGATAAGCGGAGAAGCCAAACAAGCCAAAAAGGGCACCGCTGAGAATATTCCCGGCGCTCCCCATAATGCCGAAATTGGACAGAAACAGGAGGGCCATAGCCGCAAAAAGCAAAAGCAGGAGCAGTTCATTGCGAAGCTTTTCATTGGGTTCTTCCCTGTAATAGCCTCCCCTGCCTCTGCCTGTCGTACTTTTTCTTGCATTTCCTGTCACAGCACCGCCAGATTTCCTGGTCCCTGTCCTGCTGCTCGCCGTTGACTTACGGCTCCCATTCCTGCCGGCGGTGGATGCACTTTTGCTGCGAGACGTCGATCTTTGTCCGGTGCTCCTGCCGCTGCTCTTACCGCTTCCTGAAGAGGACGACCTTCGCGCTGTACTGCTCCCATTATATTTCTTACTTCCCGTTGCCATATGTTGCCCCACCTCAGTTTGATCTGTTTATATTCTCTCAGATGTCGAAGTCGTCATCCTCGTCTATTTCTATATCAAAATCATCCTCCGGATCTGTCTCCTCTTTCAAAGGATGATGCTCCTCCAAATCGTAGTCCAGCGCCACGTGATCTCTTCTCTGCGGAACCGGCAGCGGATTAGGGATCTGTGAGGGTGCAGCCTCCCCGTGCCTGTTGGCCTCCATGAAGAGCTGCTGTTCTCTCTTCGCCTCATCGTCAGCTGCTTCTTCCTCAGCTGATTCTTCCTCAGCTGTCTCTTCCTCGTTTGTTTCCTCCCATTCTGCTGTTTCCTGCGCGGATGCCGGAATGGGTTCATAGTAAAAAGCGTCTTTTTCCGCAGATTCCTCTGTCTGCTCGTCCTCTTTCTCTGTCAGAGTCTGCATTTGTTCTCCTTCATCCTCTTCCTCGGAAGGCGTCTGATAAACATAGTGCCCTGTCTCCTCGTCAAAAACAGGCACAGGAGATTCATACTGCTCCTCTGCCCTTGCCTTTTGTCTGTAGGAAGCGATGGCCTCTTCCACAAATCTGGAAAGCTCATCCTGTGCTGTCTGATCCGGTGTCTGTGAAAAGTTTTCTCTGCTCATCCTTACCTCCTTTGCCGCCATAAAAGATGAAAAAGGTGCCGATCATTGCGAAGCAGCACCCTTGTCCTCTTTTCTGTAAAGCTGCTGCGCCTCCCTCTTTGGAAGCCGCGCACTGCTTTTCTTTCATTGTTTAGGAAAATGCCGATCGCCTCAGCATTTACGCAGACACTCCGACACATCTGACAGGGTGTCTGCAGTCTCCTGAAGATCAGTCCTCGTCAGGCTCTTCCCAGTTGTGGTAAACAGCCTGTACATCATCGTCATCCTCCAGAAGATCCAGAATCCTGCGGATGCACTTGACACCCGCTTCATCTGTGACGCTGACATAATTCTGCGGAATCATGGTGATTTCTGCGGAAGCAGTCTGTACGCCGGCCTGCTCCAAAGCCTTCGACACTTCCTCGAAAGCCTCCGGAGATGTCAGGACCTCATAGCTGTCCTCTTCGTCCTTAAAGTCATCGGCACCTGCATCCAGTGCGATCATCATCAGCTCATCAGCATCCTTATCGCACTCTTCCTTGTCGATGAGGATCTGCCCTTTCTTATCAAACATAAAGGATACGCAGCCAGGTGTACCGATATTGCCCTGTCCCTTGGTGAAGGCACTTCTGACATTGGCAGAGGTACGGTTGGTATTATCTGTCAGTGTCTCTACGATGATGGCGATGCCTGCCGGACCATAGCCCTCGTAGGTATTGTACTGGTATGTCACATTGCCCACATCTCCGGCAGCCTTCTTGATGCCGCGTTCAATGGTGTCATTGGGCATGTTATTGGCCTTTGCCTTCTGAATTACCTGAGAAAGCTTGAAGTTATTAGAAGGATCCGGGCCGCCTTCCTTAACAGCTACGGCAATCTCTCTGCCGATGATGGTAAAAATCTTTCCTTTTGCTGCGTCATTTTTCTCTTTTTTGTGTTTAATGTTTGCGAATTTTGAATGTCCTGACATTTCATAATCTCCTATCTGTCTGCTTCTGGCACATGCTGATGCGCCAATTGTAGTTTACCATTCACAGATCGTTACGTCAAACGCTGTCATGGCTGTAAAACCTTGGCACACGCTGATTGATATCACAGGCAAGTTCATAATTAAACCGCCCGGAAAGATTCCCTAATTCCTCCATGGTAATGCAGGCCTCGCCGTCCTTGCCGATCAGCGTCACGTGATCATTGATGGCTGCCTCCGGGATATCCGTCACATCCACCATCATCTGGTCCATACACACTCTTCCCAGGATCGGCGCTTTCTTTCCGCGGATCAGTACATATCCCTTGTTGGACAGGCTCCTGGGATAGCCGTCTGCGTAGCCCACCGGAATCGTGGCTACCATGGTGGACTTTTGCGTCACAAAAGTTCCGCCGTAGCTCACCGGTGTTCCCGCCGGGATCTCCTTTACATAGACGATGTGAGAATGCAAAGACATAACCGGCTCTAAAGGCATAATATCCCGCTTAACTTCCTCCGAAGGCCACATGCCGTACAGGATGATGCCTGCCCGGACCATATCCAGCTGCCAATCCGGCTCTTCTATGATGGCAGCGCTGTTGGAAGCATGACAGATGGGAATCTCATAACCTGTCTCTTCCTTGATTTTCTGCAGGAAAGAAGTAAAAAGACTGTACTGCCTTTCCGCAGCAGTTTTATCCTTTTCGTCCGCTCTGGCAAAATGTGTAAAAATGCCTTCCACTGTGATCCCGGGCATCTGCAGTGCCTTCTTTACAAAGGTAAGTCCAGTCTCATCCGGCCGAATGCCGATCCGGCTCATTCCCGTATCCACCGCAATGTGCACAGAAATCTTCTGTCCTGCTGCCGCAGCGGCCCGGGACATTTCTTCCAGCTGATCATCTCGAAACACGGTAGGCCTTATCCCTTCCTCCTCCAGTTCTGTATAGCAATAAGGGAAAACATAGCCCAGTATCAGCACGGGCTTTTTACACCCGGCACTGCGCAGATCCTTGGCCTCCTCAAAGGTCGCTGTGGCAAAGCCCCATATATAGGGTAATTCCTGCAATGCCTGTGCGATCTCCACAGCACCGTGTCCATAACCATTGGCCTTGATCACCGCCAGCATTTTCGTATCCGGCTTCAAATGCCTGTGCATGTTCTCTGCATTTCGGAGCAAAGCTCCCATATTGATCTTTGCGCAAATACGCTGTCCGTCTTTTTCCATTTTTACCTCTTTATGCCGCAGCTTGTCTGCGGCTGCGTGAGGAGAATTTCGCGAAGGCGAATTCTCCGATACGAAA
>CAVBBL010000039.1:0-18284 GCA_963593905.1 bacterium
CAGTTGGGACATTTTCCCTTGTGGTATATCAGGACATTATCAAAAATGGCTCATATACAGATTTTTAAAAATAGAAAAACATAGTTGACATATAGGAAATGGGGGAGTACTATATAGCACATACAAATCATATTATTCCAGTAGGGAATATAAGAAAGCAAGAGAACAAGAGAACAAGAAAACAAGGAAGCGAGGAAGCGAATCATGATGCACATGGAAAGCTGTTGTTGCTGCAAAGAGAAGAAAAATTTACTGTGCGGACGAATGTGTTGATAGAGGCGCTTTCTTTGTGTATACAGTGACAGAGTATACCCATGAATGTAAATCAGGAGAGACGAAGGTCCGGGCAGCCGGATCTTTTTTTATGCATCATCAATGCAAGATCGTATCAGAGAAATCGCCTGTGCGATTTCTCTTCACGTAGCCGCAATAAATTGCGGCACAGAAAGGAAAATTATGAAAAAAAGAGTGTTATCCATCATACTGGCAGCGGCCATCGGGGTCCTTACCCTTTCCGGCTGCGGACAAAAGGGAAGCGTTGCCCAGAGCAGCGGTGATAAGACACAGGCTGCATCAGAAACGGCAGACAGCACCGGCGCTGAGGACGTAAAGGAGAATAATGACGAAAATACACAGGACCAGGCAGCGGACAGTGCGGAAAAGACTGATGAAGCCCAGGATAAGGGTACATTAAAGGTCTCCTTTATGACAGGCAATATTCGAATTGCGATTAACATTCTGGCGCTGGAGAAAGGGTATTTTGAAGAGGAAGGTGTCACCGTAGAGCCGGTGAATATCGGCGGACAGGATGCCCTGACAGCCATCAACAGCGGCGATGATCAGCTGGATATTTTAAATACCGGTTTTGTGCCGGATTTACAAGCTATCGGTTCCGGCTATGATCTGACGGTGATCGGCGGAACCGCAGTAGAGGGCGGCGCTGTTATTGCAAAGAGCGGCAGCGAGGAAACGTATCAGGATGCGGATAAGGTCATCGACATCGACAAATTCAAAACCGCCAAGCTAGGATTTGTGAGAAATGAATCGGCCTGGGTGATTACCAGACAGTATCTGCTGGACAACGGCGTGTCCGAGGCGGAGATCGCAGCCATTGAGGATGAGAGCAGCGGCAACATCTCTTATTATCAGGATGAGACTTCTGTAGCGCAGGCCGTGCAGAAGGGCGAAGTGGAGCTGGGCTTTTTGCCTCTGGAATATGCGCTTCTCTATGGCGATGCCTATGATCTTGCGGTAGTAGCCAAGGCAGGAGAGCTGCAGGAAAATTATGTATGCTGCCGGGAAGTCACTTCTCCGTCTAAGATCGCAGAAAAGAAGGATGCCTTTGTGGCTTATGAGACAGCGAGAATCCGCGCTTTTGAATACTATAAGCAGGGAGAAAACGATGAGAATATCCGCAAGGATGTAGTGGATACCGTGGCCGCTTATTCCGGCAAGGAAGCTGATTATGTGGATACCTACCTTTACGGCGGCGTCACCAAATATGCAACAGATCCCAATAAGAAGGGAATCATCAAGTATGTCGAGGCTGCAGCCAACTCCGGCCTTCTCTCCAGTGCAGGTGTGGATTTCAAGACCTATGACATCACACAGAATATTGACACCTCTGTCTATGAGGAAGCAATTAATAACCTGGTAAAGGAAAATCCGGATAATGAGTTTTATGCACAGCTGCTGACGCAGTTCCAGGAGGACAACGCATAACAAAGCACAACAAAACGCAACAAAGCACAACCAAAGCATAACCAAAACGCAACAAAGCACAACCGAAGCACAACTGAAGCACAACTGAAGCACAACTGAAGTACAACAAAAGTACGACAAAAGCATAACAAAGCATAACAAAGCAGCAGCACGCAAAGAGGTAGGCATGGGAAAGATATATAACAACGTCATAGAGCTGATCGGTAATACGCCAATCGTGCACCTTAACAGGATCGAAAAGGAGGAAAAGCTGGAGGCAAATATCTATGCCAAGGTAGAGAGCTTTAATCCCGGCGGATCGGTGAAGGACAGAGCAGCCCTTAACATGATCGAAGAGGCGGAAAAGGAAGGCAAGCTTAAGCCCGGCGGAACCATTGCGGAAGGAACCAGCGGCAATACCGGCATCGGCATTGCGCTGGTGGCGGCTGTCAAAAAGTACCATGCGGTCATCTGCATGCAGGAAGGTGCCGGCAGTGAGAAGATCAAGATATTAAAAGCCTATGGTGCCGATGTGGAGCTGACACCCAAGGATCTGGGATTTGCAGAGGCAGGAAGCAAGGCAGAGCAGTTGGAAGAGGAAGGCGCTTTCCGTCCCGCCCAGGGAGAGAATCCCCACCATCCGGAGGCACACATTCGGCATACCGGACCGGAAATCTGGCAGGACATGGACGGAAAGGTGGATATCTTCGTGGCAACAGTGGGCACCAGCGGCACCAGCGGGGGGATTGGACATTTTCTAAAGAAAAAAAATCCGGATGTCGAGATCTACGGCGTAGAGCCGGCGGGGTGTCCTGTATTAAACGGCGGAAAGCCCGGTCCTCACAAGATTCAGGGAATCGGCGGCGGTGTTATCTGCCCTATCACAGACCTTGATCTGTACAAGGAGATCCTGCTTTGTACGGATGAGGATGCCTATCGATATGCAAGACTTTGTCCCCAAAAAGAAGGCCTGCTGATTGGAATTTCCGCCGGTGCGGCGCTGTGGGCTGCCGTAACATTGGCTAAAAGGCCAGAAAATAAGGGTAAAAATATTGTAGTGCTGTTCCCGGACGGGGGTAATAAGTATCTTTCCAGTGATCTTTTTAACTAAAAAGTAAGGAAACGCGGCATAAGGAGGTAAACCATGGCAAACGCATGCAGTCTTAACAGACCTGTAAATTCTGTTTATACCGATGAAGAGGCAGAGCTTCACGCAAAGGAAGTGGGCGTAGATCCCAGACCCAAGGAAACCAAGTCAGAGATCGATGAGAGAGGTGCTTTTATCAGACAGCCCAATGCCTTCATAAAGCCCTTTGGAGAGGGACCGGAGGATCTGAAGGCAGAGGCAGATCGGTTTGCCATCTACTGGGCACATGGCTGCCATTGGTCCAACAGACCGGTGATCGTAAGAGATATTCTGGGACTGCAGGATGTGATTGGGGATGTGTCCACCACAGCTTCCGGTGTCGCTAACATTTACGGACACGGCTTCGGCGATCAGCCCGGTCATAAAGATCCTCTCTGCGGCGCCTACTTCCTGAGCCAGTTCTACAAGAATGCAGATCCCGGCTTTACCGGCAGAGCCACCACACCTACCTTCGTGGATGTAAAGGAAAAAAAGGCCGTCAACAATGATTATCACCGACTGACCAATTATATTGAGGTGCAGTTTAGGCAGTTCCAGCCGACAGACGCACCGGATCTTTATCCTGTGAAATACAGAAGAGAAATCGATGAATTTAATGACTGGCTCTTCCCTACTGTGAACAACGGTCATTACAGAATGGCGTTCTGCCAGTCCTGGGAGGCTTATGAGGAAGCTTACAACGACTTCTTTGATGCGGTGGAAAAACTCGACGAGCGGCTTAAGACCAATCGCTTTCTGTTCGGCGACTATATCACAGATGCAGATGTTCGTCTGTATGTGACATTGGTTCGTTGGGAGACCAGCTATTATCACAACGTCGGTCCCATGAAGAAACGTATCACCGAATACGAGCATCTGTGGGGCTATGTAAAGGAACTGTTCAGCCTTCCTGTATTCCGGAAATATACCTTCTTTGAATTCCCGAAGAATGATACGCTGGGCATTTTTGCCAGCTATCCCAAGCGGATCGCTTCCCAGGTCCCCTATGATGTGCTCTGGAAAACAGATGGCAGCAGAAAGGCCCTTTCCCAGGATCCGGAGCATGTATTTAAAAAGCATCCGGAAGGGGAGACCCCGCAGGAGTACCAGAGCGTGATCTCCACTACGAAGTGGAATTCCAAAGACTGGGCAGACAGAAACCCCATGGACAGGGTTCTTACCACAGATGCATCTGTCAATCCCATTGCTTCCAAGCTGAGAGATTGAATCAGTTTCATCATGCAAACTCTCGTCGTCTCTTCGCAGCATAGCAGCTCAGAAATGAGGATTATTATGAAAGTATATGAAAATGTCTCGGATTTAATCGGAAATACGCCCCTGGTGCGGCTTGGCGGTTATCAAAAGGCAAAAGGACTGCAGGCAAAAATTCTTGGTAAGCTGGAATATTTTAATCCGGCAGGCAGCATCAAGGACAGAATCGCGCTCTATATGCTGCTGGATGCGGAGAAAAAGGGACTGCTCAATGAAAAATCCGTGATCATCGAGCCTACCAGCGGTAATACCGGCATCGGATTGGCGGCGGTGGCAGCGGAAAAGGGCTATCGAACCATTATCACCATGCCGGATACCATGAGCGTGGAACGTCGGAATATTCTGAAGGCATACGGCGCAGAGGTGGTGCTGACAGAAGGGGCAAAAGGCATGAAGGGGGCTATTGCCAAGGCTAATGAACTGGCGGATGAGATTCCCCACAGCTTTATTCCCGGACAGTTTACCAATGCCGTCAATCCTTATGTGCACTATAAGACGACAGGACCGGAACTCTGGCATGACACGGAGGGAGACATTGATTTCCTGGTGGCAGGCGTGGGAACCGGCGGCACCATTTCCGGCGCCGGAAAATACTTAAAGGAACGTAATCCGGAGATCAAGGTCATTGCCGTAGAGCCAAAGGATTCCCCGGTTCTCTCCGGAGGAAAGGCAGGGGCGCACAAGCTGCAGGGCATCGGTGCAGGATTTATTCCGTATACACTGGATGTGGCGGTGTATGACGAAGTGATTACCGTGACCACTGAGCAGGCCTACGCAGCCGTCAGGGAACTGGCAAAGGAGGACGGTGTGCTGGCAGGAATTTCCTCCGGCGCTGCCCTTCACGCTGCGGCAGAGATTGCAAAAAGACCGGAAAATACAGGAAAAACTATCGCCGTTATTTTCCCGGACAGTGGGGAGAAGTATTTGTCGGGACCATTGTTTGACTGATCTGTAAAAGGTAAGGAAGCACGAAGAGGAAAGCTTGAAAGAATGATGAGTGAAATAACAGCAAGAGACTTATCCGCAAAACCAAATAAGATCGAGATCAGAGATGTGTCCTTTGATTACGTGGACAGACGCAGTAAATCTTCTGTCTTAGATCACGTGAGCCTGACCATTAAAGAGGGAGAATTTATCTGTATACTGGGATCCTCCGGATGCGGCAAGTCAACACTTCTGGGACTTTTGAACGGTCTTCATAAGGCAAAGGGCGGCTCTATTCTTCTGGATGGCAGGGAAATACAGGGACCCGGTCCGGACAGAGCGGTTGTGTTTCAGCAATACTCTCTTTTTCCGTGGCTTACGGTGAAGGGAAATATACTCTTTGGTATCAAACAGAGCGGCAAAAAATATACCCGTGCAGAGCGGAATGATCTGGCAGAGGAATACATTAAAAAGGTCGGGCTGATGGGAGCTGCCTCCAAGTATCCCGGTCAGCTCTCCGGCGGCATGAAGCAGAGGGTGGCGGTGGCGAGAGCACTGGCATTGGAATCTGAGGTGCTGCTGTTAGATGAGCCCTTCGGGGCCATTGATCCGATCCTTCGGCTGGAACTGCAGGAGATGGTTTCCAGACTGTGTACCGAGAATAACAAGACCGTTGTATTCGTAACCCACGACATAGACGAGGCGATTCTGCTGGCAGACCGGATTGTGGTCATGGAGCCGGGCAGGATCCGCACCGTACTGCCGGTGGAGTTCCCTCATCCCAGAAAGCGGGAGAATCTGATGGGAACAGTCGGATATGAAAAGCTGCACAGGAAACTGATCGCCTCCTTCTACGCCCACGTAGAGGACAACATAGATGCAGAGGTGGCATTATGAAAAAATGGCTGCTGGAATCGGATATGTATATAGAGTTTGGCATTGCCGCCCTTTTATATGGTGCCAATGTGCTGCTGACGCTTTTCTTTCCCTATTACACGGAGCACAAGGCTTATTACGACAGCGCAGCGTATATCGTGGTTCTGGTGGGGGCATTCCTGCTTTACACGGTCACGCTTCATGTACTGCGCAAAAAGAGTATTTCAGATATAGCGGTGATCACAGGACTTTTCTTCGCCGTGTGGGAGATCAGTTATAAAACGGGTCTGGTCAAAAATGACCTTCTGATTCCCTCTCCGGAAGGCCTTTTCCACGTCTTTGTGGAAAAGCCGGCGGAGATAAGAGCCGACGTGATCGGCTCCATCTCTCTTTTGTTCTGGGGTTTTTTACTGGCTATTGTACTGGGAACCCTGCTGGGACTTCTGGCGGGCTGGATACCCCGGGTCAGAGAGGTACTGCTGCCTTTATCCAATGTGATCACATTGATTCCGCCCCTGATGTTTTCCGCCTACCTGATCATGGTCTTTTCTTCCTTCCGACAGGCGGCCATAGCGGTCATCTTCTTCGCTGTATTCTGGCCCACCTTTCAGGGCATGGTGATGCGGGTGGGACAGATCGACAAGTCCATCATCGAGGCGGCTCGCACCATGGGAGTAGGCAATGTGGGAATGCTCTATAAGGTGATTTTTCCCTACTGCCTCCCCGGCATCATCGGCAGCATCTCCAAGAGCCTGCGGGGCGCCTTCATGTGCCTCTCCGGTGCAGAGATGCTGGGTATGAATCTGGGCATCGGCTATTTTATCGAAAAATATAAGAGCTTTGCGGATTATCGCTGCGTGCTGGCCGGTATCGTCACCGTAGGTGTGATCACCACCATCATTGATCTGGTGGTGAACAAGATAGAGAAAACAGTGATTCGGTGGGAAAATTAAAATAAACAGCGGAGCTGTTTATTTTAATTACGAGTCTGCCCCTATGGGGCATCCTCGGCGTGCGTGAGACACCGCGGGTGTGAGGCTCGGCGCGTGCGAGGAACATTAACCTGAAACAACAGAACTGTATATTTTAATTACGAGCATGCCCCGAAGGGGCATACTCGGGGCACTGTGCAGACACCTGCCAGGAGATTGGGTGGCGGAGTGTGTCCGGGTGCAGGGGCCTTACAAGAGCCTCGGTACTTGCGAGCGTCCTTTGCGAGCTTATGTACCGCTAGGCTCTTGTAAGGAGCCGAGAGGCGTCCCCAAACCCGGACACCTCCGACAGGACCCATTCTCCCGGCAGGTGTCTGCACAGTGCCCACTCCCTTAGAATATGTGAGGTAAGTGGTTTTGAAAGCAATCAGAGTAGAGAAGGAATGGGAAAGAGCCGGCGTCTATTATGTGCGGACCGAGGCTATGGTTTTGGGATTTGATCTGCCCTTGGAAGGAGAGTTTTCCGATGACAGCAGCGAGTCGGAATATATCCTCGTAGTGGATGAACAAGGAAAGCCTTTGAGCACAAACCGCCTCCATTTTCTGCCGGAAAAGGGGTTTGCCAAAATCGAGAGAGTAGCCACAGCGCGAAACGCCAGAGGACTGGGAGCAGGCAGACTGGGCATCGAAGCGGCAGAGGATTGGATTCGGGAACGCGGGTATGATAAAGTGGTGATTACCAGCAGAGAAGAAGCCAAAGGATTTTATGAGAAACTTGGATACACCGCCAGATACGATATGAATCCGGATACCCTGGAAAAGAAGTCGGAAGGGGAAGAAATACCGGTAAGAGATCCACGCTTTATCTGTGTTTATATGGATAAAAAGCTCAGGGAACTGTCCGATATACATGCCGGACGGGAATGATAAATGGTACAATAAATATCATGGAAGGGAGAATTGTATGGACAGATATCAGATCGCAATTATCGGCACCGGCCCCGCAGGATTAGAGGCGGCGATCACCGCTAGGATCCGCAATAAAAAGATTCTCCTGATCGGAGATAAAAACCTGAGTGCAAAGGTAGAAAAAGCACATACCGTGGAAAATTATCTGGGACTTTCGGCTATAACCGGAACGGATCTGCAGGCATCTTTTCAGCGGCATTTGGAGCAGATGGAGATAGAGATCACCCAGGACCGCATCAACGCAGTCTATGCCATGGGAGAGTATTTCTCGCTGCAGGGGCATGCCGACCTTTATGAGGCGGAGTCCGTGATTCTTGCCTGTGGTCTGTCGGCAGAAAAACCGCTGCCGGGAGAGCTGGAAAATCTGGGAAGAGGTGTCAGCTACTGCGCTACCTGCGACGGTGGTTTCTTCAGAAATAAAGAAGTGATTGTCGTCGGCTATACAGGGGAAGATGCGAAGGAAGCCAATTTCCTGGCAGAATTAACAGATACGGTCACTTATATTGCCATGTATGACGGAGAAGAGACACTGGATCCGAAGATTAGAAAAATAGAAGGGCAAAAGCCCACCGGCATCACCAGAGATGGGGGGAAACTGCTTTTGCAGACAGAGCAGGAAACTTTGTCCGCAGACGGCATTTTCATTCTCAGGGAGAGTGTCCCGCCTTCTCAGTTGGTGCCCGGATTGGAGATCGAGAAGAATCAGGTAGTAGTGGACAGAACACAGAAGACCAACATCGAGGGGCTGTTTGCCTGCGGGGACATCACCGGTGCCCCTTATCAGTTCATCAAGGCAGCCGGGGAAGGCAATGTGGCTGCCCTGTCTGCGGTCAATTACCTGGCAGGAAAAAGATAAGGGAAACGCTGATCAAAGCGTCTCTTTCGTCGGATTTGCGCTGTAAAGAGGCAAAATCCGTATGATCTGGCGGAGAAAATAAAAGCTGTACATAGCGTAGTTTAGCACAGCTCAGCGCTGCAGAAATTTCTGCAGCGCTTTTTTTTGCGTTTCGTAGTCCTGCAGGCCCAGATTGTAGAGCTGCTGATTTTCTCTGGCATTCATGGTGTAGGTGCTCATGGGAAGCTCTTGGCTGGGAGCAAAGACGAAGACCTTCCCTTCTTTTTCCAAATCAAAAATATGCCTGAAATTACGGGTGTAGCGGATGTGCCGCCGATTCAAAAGAGACACGATCTTAGGATAGCGATGGCAGGTAATGGTATAGAAAAGCCGCATGCCTTCCGGCTTTTTGATAAATCCACGGGGCTTAGACAAGATTACTACCACTTTGTCACAGCCCTTTTGGAAGGCCCTGTCTGCGGGAATGGCGTTGCTGACGCCGCCGTCATAATAGGGAATGCCGTTGATCCTGCGGGGACGGCAGGCTGCGGGCAGGGCACAGCTGGCCTTGATGATCTCATAATCATCCTGGTGCAGCTGGCTCTTGTGAAAATAGTGTGGTCTGCCCGTTAAAGCATTGGTGGCTACTACTTCATACTGGGCAGGGTTAGCCTGTATGCCGGGCCAGTTCAGAGGGTCGCCGCCATCGCTGTTAGACAGAGTGCTGTAAATATAATCCAGGCCGAAGAGATCGCAGGTCTTCAGAAAAGTGCCGAAGCCAAAGTAGCCTTTTTCATGGAGATGATCTGTATAAAAACGCTTGTTTCTGTCCCGCTGTCCACCTAAATAGGAAGCAGCATTGGCGCTGCCTGCAGAGACACCGATCACATAATCAAAGTTCACATTGTCATCTAAAAATTTGTCCAGAATGCCGGCGCTGTAGGCACATTTCATGCCGCCGCCTTCTACGACTAATCCTGTCTTTCCCACGTTGTACTCCATTTCTTTAAGAACATTTTTGCTGAATACTACTTATTTTATCGCACAGATTTTCAATGACAAGGCAAAAAGTGCGGAGAAAATGCCTTTTTAGCCCCACAATTTGGCCCAAATGTCACCCCCGGTAATACGACAACACGGGAACGGCCATCTGAAAAATAGCATTGTCAGAAAAAAAGAGAACCTGTAAAATCGGATGAGAGAATATTTATGAATGACATTTGTACTTCATATATGCAGGGAAATGCTGATGAAAGCATTTATCACGCCGGATTTGCGTTTTGGAGCAGCATATTCCCATGTAAATCCGGGCGCAAAGGAAATGCAGGAATTAATCAGCATCGCCTCAGACAATGAGAGCGGTTTCTGAGCTTGTAAAGTGTTCACTATCCAGTGTTATTCTACCTGAGTGACGGTGATGGGCAGGGAACAGAGAGCCGGGACAGGCAGAAGAAAGGAAAGGCAGTTATGTCGCAGGTAACCAAGCGGGCGTTAGAGCAGTCTTTAAAAAATCAGCTATTAAAAAAGCCGCTGACAAAGATTACGGTGGCGGATATCGCAGAGGACTGCGGCATCAACCGCATGACCTTTTACTATCATTTCAAGGATATCTATGACCTGGTAGAGTGGTCCTGCCTGGAGGATGCCAGACGTGCCATCGACCAGAAAAAGACCTACGATACCTGGCAGCAGGGTTTGCTGCAGATCTTCGAGGCGGTGCAGGAAAATAAGCCATTCATCCTGAATGTCTATCGGTGTGTGCACAAGGAACAGGTGGAGAAATATCTGCAGCCGCTGGTGGATCAGGTGCTGTTGGATGTGCTCAATGAGGAGGCAGAGGGCATCCGTGTCCGGGAGGATGACAAGAATTTCATTGCGCAGGTCTATTCTTACGTATTCATAGGAATTCTGCTGGACTGGATCGGGGATGATATGCGTCAGGACCCGCAGAAGATCGTAGACAGACTGGCGAAGCTGATCAAGGGATCCATGGAACAGGCATTGGTTCGATTTAAGAGCTGAATATCTGGCCAGTGACATCGAGATTTTCCTTCGGAAAACCTCGATGTCACTGGCCAGAGGCGCTTGGCGCCTTGGCCATCTGCTCTAATCCAATGTAAATTTGCCTGCAGGCAGTCAATTCACATTGGATTAGAGCAGGTGCTGAACAGATAACAGATAATCTTTTTTATCATTTTGGCCGATTTGATAAAATTTTTTACAGAAAAAGCGTCGTGATAAGTTTTTTATCACGGCGCTTTTTCTGATGATTTCCTTTTAGAACAGGATGAATATAATGAAGCCATAACCTGAAAGGCAGTGAGGTAATAAAGACCTGCAGAAAGGCAGAAAGATGCATTCCGGCAGAAGCAGAAGCAGAAACAGAGCAGAAAACGAAAGCGGAGAAGAAGCAGAGCAGGAGCAGAAACGAAGCGAAGCGGAGAAGAAGCAGAGCAAAGAAGAAGCAGAGAATAAGAAAGAAACAAGAATAAAAACAAGAAAAAGACAAGAAAAGGACAAAAATAAAAACAGGAGGAAACACTATGTACTATTCAGCAGGAACCTATGAATCCTTTGCACATCCGGAGAAACCGAAGGATGTGGACAAAAAATCCGCTTATATCATCGGCACCGGTCTGGCAGGCCTGACAGCCGCTTTTTATCTGGTACGTGACGGCCAGATGAAGGGTGAGCACATTCACCTTCTGGAGAAGCTGGAGCTGGCCGGCGGCAGCTGCGACGGTTACAGAGACATCACCAAGGGCTTCTACATGAGAGGCGGCAGAGAGATGGACAACCACTTCGAGGTGATGTGGGATACCTTCCGCGATGTGCCTTCCATTGAGACTCCCGGTGTATCTGTATTGGACGAGTACTACTGGCTCAATAAGCATGATCCCAACTATTCCCTGTGCCGTGCAACAGTAAACAGGGGAGAAGATGCCCACACAGACAAACAGTTCAAACTGGATAAGAAGTCTGCTATGGCGCTGTCCAAGTTGTTCCTGACTCCGGAGAAGGATCTGGAGGGAAAGAAGATTTCTGAAGTGCTGCCAAACTCCTTCTGGGATACCAATTTCTGGCTGTACTGGCAGACTATGTTTGCTTTCCAGCGCTGGTCCAGTGCATTGGAGATGAAGCGCTATCTGTGCCGCTATGTACATCATATCGATGGACTGCCGGATTTCAGTGCCCTGCGTTTCACCAAGTATAACCAGTATGAGAGCATGATTCTTCCTCTGGTAAAGTACCTGGAAGCACACGGCGTGCGCATCGAGTACGGCATTGATGTCAAAAATGTCATCATAGAGACAGAAGGGGATAAGAAGACTGCAAAGCAGATCGTCTATGTAAAGGACGGCAAACAGCAGACCATCGATCTGATCGAGGATGATCTGGTATTTATTACTAACGGCTGCTGCACAGATACCTCCCGCTACGGTGATCAGAATCATGCGCCGGATCTGACCGGTATAAAGAACGGCAAGGGTGAATCCTGGGATATGTGGAAGGCTATAGCAGCCCAGGCAGAAAACGGTGAGTACGGCAATCCGGATGCATTCTGCAGCAACATTGGTGCCACCAACTGGATGAGTGCTACCGTAGAGACCTCCAATGAGGAAGTCATCCAGTATATCATGGACATCTGCAAGAGAGATCCCCGTTCCGGCAAGGTGACTACCGGCGGTATCGTAACCGTAAAGGACAGCACCAAGAACTGGTATCTGTCCTGGACCATCAACCGCCAGCCCCAGTTCAAGTCTCAGGACAAGAATGCGATTTTGGTATGGGTATATGCACTGAATACCAAGAAAAAGGGCAATTATGTAGACAAGTACATGCGGGAGTGTACCGGTGAAGAGGTTTGCCGTGAGTGGCTGTATCACATCGGCGTTCCTACCGACAGAATCGATACCCTGGCACATGAGGCCTGCAACACCACCACATGCTTCATGCCGTATATCAATGCCTTCTTCCAGCCCAGAAAAGAATCTGACCGCCCGAAGGTAGTGCCGGACGGCGCCGTGAACTTCGCATTCCTGGGACAGTTCGCAGAGACACCCAGAGATACGATCTTCACCACCGAGTATTCCATGCGTACCGGTATGGAGGCTGTTTATACCCTGTTAGATATCGACAGAGGTGTGCCGGAAGTATGGGGCAGCAAGTACGATGTGCGTGAGATCCTTCGCGCCTGCTACTATGCTATCGACAAGAAGCCTTTAAGCAAGGCAAAACTTTCTCTGGCAGAGAAGGAAATGGTGCGCATTCTCACCAGAAAGGTGAAGGGAACGGATCTGGAAATCCTGCTGAAGGAAAGCGGCCTGATTGAGTAGAAAACGCAGAAAAAGCGAAAAAAGCAGATATAACGCGAATATAATGCGGATAAAAAGAAAAAACAACGGCGGAAAACAACAGAAAAAAGGTAAAAAGCGACTGTATATGACCGTGGTCGATACAGATGTTTTTTAGGAAAACAGAGAAGGAAGGCTGCTGATGCAAAAATACGTCAGCAGCCTTCCTTTATTGTGTTTCGGAGGTGGAAAGAGTGCGTTCGAGGGAGCTTTTTTGTGATATAGTAGACGTATCGGGCCTGACGGGAAAACAGAGTATATAATCGCGGGCTGAAACACGCAAAATTTGTATGCAAGAGACAGGGACGTTGTCTGCCTGAGGAGCCAAATGGGAAGGATACGTGCACATCTGAATTATTATATATCCGGACTGCCCATCATGATCAAGATCGTGTTGGTCGCCTGGGTTGCCGAGACGCTCTGCGTCCGACTGGTGCGGGCAGCGGCCACCTGGCTGATGCACAGCACCGGCAGGATGGCCATCACCACGGCGAATTACCGCTATCTGTTCGCTACCTGGCAGGGATGGGCCATGCTGGCATTGGTGCTGCTTTTCCTGTTCCTTTTCGTGACCATCGATGTGAATACCAAGATCGTTGCCACCGGCTATGCTGCCAGACAAAGACAAGTCACGGTAAGAAAAGTTTGGCAGGAGACCTTTCGCAGATCCAGACCGCTTTTTTCCCTGCAGGGGATTTTTGTGATTTTGGCACTGGTCATTCTGGTGCCATTAGCGGGCTTTGGAATCAATACGAGTCTGACCAGCAATTTTCAGATCCCCTACTTTATCATGGAAGTTATAAGCGGCACCACTCGCTATATGGTGCTTTATCTGGTGGGCATATGCGGATTGGTGTACCTGCTCTTTCGGCATTTTTTCACGCTGCACTTTATCCTGCTGGATGGTAAAGAGGTGAAGGAAGCGCATCGTCTCTCTACCTTGGTGATGCACACCCATGCCAGACGTTTTGTCCCCTATTATCTGGTGTACTGCGGGGGATTGAGCATTGGACTGGGACTGCTGCCCTGGCTGGGAAGGGTATTGCTGGAAAATATCGGCAGCGTTCCCGTGGGCACAGAAGGACAGATCTATCTGGCTACGGTGGCAGGCATGCTGGCGGTAGGTCTTATGTTTGCGTCTGAAAAGATGTACATTGCCCTGCAGCTGATGGAAATGACCCGGTTTTATTACATGTACACGGAGCAGGATCTGATCACGCCCCAGACGAAACGTGGGAAAAAATGGATCGCCGTGATTGGCCTGGCAGCCTTGGTGGTCGTCGCCTTCGGAGGTGCGGTGGTGACTGCCTCGCCGGAGCTTTTTTTTAATAACAGCGACACTCAGGTGGTGGCTCACCGGGCCGGGGGAGATCTGGCGGCGGAAAACACCATGGCAGGCCTTGAAAAGGCTTTGGAAGAAGGTGCCTACGGTGCGGAGATCGACGTGCAGCGTACCAAAGACGGCGTATACATCATCAATCATGATAATACCTTCAAGAGACTGTGCGGGGTGAAGAAGACGGCGCAGTCCATGACCTATGAAGAGATCAAACAGCTTTCCGTAAAGGATACTTTTAACGAAGACGGTGCAGCGCAGCCTGTGGCCACGCTGGAAGAAATGCTGGATGCCATGGAGGGAGATCATCTGCTTTTCGTGGAATTAAAAGGGAAAACGGCCGATCAGCAGATGGCAGATGACGTGGCCGCCATGGTCAGAGAA
Organism: bacterium; assembly: GCA_963593905.1. Taxonomy (GTDB): domain Bacteria; phylum Bacillota; class Clostridia; order Lachnospirales; family Lachnospiraceae; genus CAG-791. The sequence goes on from CAVBBL010000039.1 coordinate 14,711, forward strand.
AAAGGAAAACAGGACAATGTAGTCATCATTTCCCTGAAATACAATCTCATCAGCTATCTGCATGAGAATTACGAGGACTTAAAGACAGGGCTTCTGTACTTCGCTGCCTACGGGGATGACACGCAGCTGGAGTGCGATTACCTGGTGATGGAGGAACGAGTGGCCACCAGAGATAAGCTGATGCGGGTGCGGTTCTCAGGCAAAAAAGCAGTGGTCTGGACTGTGGACGAGGAAAGCTCCGTCAAGCACTTCCTGCAGAGTGACGTGGATGCCATCATCACCAATCAGGTAGAGGAGGCCATGGCAGTCAAGGAGCAGCTGGAGAGCGAAAGCATGCCGGAGCGGATACGGGATTATTTCCTGGATGTGATGACGAACGGGTAGAAAATAACGAAAAAGAGATAATGCGCAATCCTGAGGAGGAGCACATAAATAAATCACTTATTTCCAAAGCAGAAGAGGAGATTAAAAATCATGGCAAGACAATTCAGAAGAGACAAAAAAACCGCTGTGGTAGAGACTACTCATGGTATCGTGCACGGATATGAGCTGGATGGACTCAAAATCTTTAAGGGCATTCCCTATGCGAAGGCAAAGCGCTTTCACAGGCCGGAGAGCTATGACTGGGAAGGCGTCTTTAAGGCGACGAATTATGGCTTTGTGTGCCCGCTGCTGACGGTGGATCACCCCACGGAGGAATTGCTGGTTCCCCACCGTTACTGGCCCCAGGATGAGGATTGCCTGAATCTGAATATCTGGACACCGGGACTGGAGGATGGAGCGAAACGGCCGGTGATGGTGTGGTTTCACGGCGGCGGTTATACCGCAGGTTCTTCGATCGAGCAAGTGGCATATGAAGGAGAAAATATGTCCAGAGAAGGGGATGTGGTGGTAGTGAGCGTCAATCACCGACTGAATATCCTCGGCTATTTTGATCTCTCTGATTTCGGGGAGGAATACGCGAATTCCGGAAATGCAGGGACGGATGACCTGATCGCAGCACTGCGCTGGATCCATGACAATGCGGAGAAGTTCGGGGGAGACCCTGATAATGTGACCATCTTCGGCCAGTCCGGCGGCGGCGGAAAAGTCACCTGTGTGCTGCAGTCGCCTGCAGGGGATGGATTGTATCACAGAGCGCACATCCTAAGCGGTGTGTGCTATGGGCATAAGCAATCGAGAATGAAGATTTCGGATGCAGTGGGCAGCGGCAAAAAGTGTGCAGAGGCGGTCATGAAGGAGCTGGGCATAGAGAGCGTGGATGAACTGGAAAAGGTTCCCTACGGACAGTTCGCAGAGGCCTATTTAAAGGTGGCTCCTGCCCTGCAGGCCGCAGGGGACAACGTGGGCTGTGCGCCTCATCCCAACGCATTCTATAAAGGAGATCCGTTGGATGTGGGATTCCGGGAGGAGACCATTCATATTCCGGTGATGATCGGCACTGTCTATGCGGAGTTCAATTTCGATGAAATGCCTTATGACAGAGCAAATATGACGAAGGAAGAACAGATTCGCTACGTAGAAGAGTATCTGGGGAAGGCAGAGGCAGACAAGCTGCTTCCTCTGTTTGAAAAGGCATATCCGGAGCGGAATGTGGCAGATCTAAGCAGACTGGATTTCATCTTCAGAGCCAATACCATGGAATATATAGAAAAGAGGACCCGGCAGGGAGGCAGTGTCTACTCCTTTATTTTTAATCATGACCTGCCCATCGACGGCGGCATGACCCCCTGGCATTGTTCAGATATTCCCTACGTATTCCATAATACGGAACTGATTCTCTATACCCAGGAGGGAGACAATGTCACGGAACAGCTGGAGGAGAGGATTTTTTCTGTGGTCATGGCTTTTGCCAGAACGGGAAATCCTTCCAATGACAAGATTCCCACCTGGCCGGCATGTACGACAGAGTGCGAGTATACAATGATCATTAATGATGAATGGGATGTTCGCAGTAATTTCGATCATGAATTGCAGGAAACAGGCCATGATGATCTGTGCACTGCTTTCTACAGGCATACAGACCTGGGAAACGCACAACACTAAGGCAGTAGATAACAGGAAACCAGGAAACGGGCAGATGAATTCAATTTAAAGAGAATTTGCTTGCAAGCAGTCAATTCCCTATGAAATATAGCAGGTGCTAAACAGATACAAGATAAAATGAAAGGGAACAGTATAAGAAAAAGGAGGAAACGAGAAAAATGTTGAACAAACTGACAGTGGAAACCGTATCCTTTTTTGAAGGAGACCCCAAACGAATTCAACACTTCATCAAGGTGCATGCCTTTGCGAGGCTGATCGGTCAGGAAGAGGGGCTGGGAGCCGAAGAGCTGCTGACATTAGAGGCGGCGTCCATCGTCCATGACGTGGGCATCAAGCCGGCAGAGGAAAAGTACGGAGACTGCAACGGTAAGCTCCAGGAGCAGGAAGGCCCTGCGGTGGCAAAAGAACTGTTGGAGAAGGTGAGCGCAGAGCCGGCAATGATCCAGCGTGTGTGCTATCTGGTGGGGCATCATCACACCTACACAGGTATAGACGGAGCAGATTACCAGATATTGGTAGAGGCGGACTTTCTGGTGAATTTCTTTGAGGATGGACTGGATAAAGAACACATTCGCCCGGCCTACGAGAAGATTTTCCGGACAAAGACCGGTAAGAAGCTCTGTGAGACAATGTTTGGTCTGTAAAAGTATAGGTATTGCCGCAGACAAGCTGCGGTAGAGAAAGGCAAATTTGAAAGAAATGCTTGATAGCATTTCTTTCAAATGGCATTGATGACGTATGAGTCATCAATGCAAGAAAATGTCGTTTCACGACATTTGGTTTTGTATCGGAGAATTCGCCTGTGCGAAATTCACCTCGTGCTGCCGCGGTAAACCGCGGCATAGAAAGGAGAAAAATGAACGAAATCATCAAAAACATGGAGACAAGAAGAAGCGTACGTGCCTACAAGCCGGATATGGTGGAGGAGGAGAAGCTGGAACAGATCCTGGAGGCAGGAACCTATGCAGCCAGCGGTATGGGCAGACAGCCGGTGAAGCTGGTGGCTGTGACGGATAAGGCTACAAGAGATCAGCTCTCTGCAATGAACGCCGCTGTCATGGGCAGTAATGCAGATCCATTTTACGGAGCACCGGTGGTCATCGTGGTGCTGGCAGATAAGAGTGCAGCCACTTATGTCTATGACGGCAGTCTGGTTATGGGCAATCTGATGAATGCGGCCCATTCTCTGGGCGTATCCAGCTGCTGGATTCACCGTGCCAAGGAAGAGTTCGAGAGTGCAGAGGGCAAGGCACTTCTGGAAAAATGGGGTATTCAGGGAGACTATGAAGGCATCGGCCACTGCATTCTGGGATACGCCCAGGGACCGGAGCCGGAGGCAAAGCCCAGAAAAGCAGAAAATATCATCCGTGTGAAGTAAGCCTTCAGAAAGCAGTGAAGGCTCACAGAGAGAAGTTGCAAAAGCCGACGTATGACAGCGCCGGCTTTTGTGTAAGAGAAGGAAAAAAGAGGCTTAAGTTTGAAAGAAATGCTCGATAGCATTTCTTTCAAACCGCATTGATGCCGTAAA
>CAVBBL010000040.1:0-17055 GCA_963593905.1 bacterium
GATGGTATCGTACGCGCTTTCAGAGCGCGTACGATAGGCCCGCCTGTCTGAGCAGCCCCGCATCAGGCGGGGATGCGAGTTAAGGGCCGGCCATCCGGAGACGAGAGGCAAGCCTTAGCAAAACGGTGCAAAGTGCATGGTGCGAGCCATTCTGCCGCGCCCCGGGACATGACCGGGCGACACTAAATTAATTGTCGTTTGCACAGCAGAGGATCCTCATGTGTCAGAAAACAGACAGATGTGCTATACTGCATACAGAATGAAATAACAGAAAGGTAGAAGCATCATGATCGCAACAGTTACGCTCAATCCTGCAGTGGACAAGACAATGACAGGAGCCGCTCTCTCCCCGGGACAGGTCAATCGAATGAAGAGCATGCGACTCTTTGCCGGCGGCAAGGGGGTTAATGTGACCAGAATCCTGCGGCAGATGGAAGAGCCGGTCATCGGGCTTGGCTTTGCAGGTGGCTTTACGGGCGACTTTATTCTGGATGAATTAAAAAAAAGGGGCGTGGACTGTCATTTCACCAAAGTGCAGGGTATGACCCGGACGACACTGAATATTCTTTCAGAGGACGGCTATGTGACAGAGATCCTGGAGCCCGGTGAGAGGGTCTCTCAGGAGGAGATAGAGAATTTCCTGATGAGCTATCGTCTCTTTACAGATAAGAGTGATATCGTGGTGCTTTCCGGCAGTCTTCCTCAGGGTGTTCCTGTGGATTTCTACGCGAAGCTGACGCAGATTGCAAAAGAAAAGGGATGCCGGGTGATCTTAGATACCAGCGGCGAAGCTCTGGTACAGGGAATCAAGGCACATCCCTATCTGATCAAGCCCAACGTAAAGGAACTGGAATATGTCATGGGAAGACCGCTCCGGGAATTAAGCGACATCGCCGGTGCAGCAGCTGCTTTGCAGGAGGAAGGAATTCCGGTGGTAGTGGTTTCCAGAGGGAAAAGAGGACTTCTTTCTGTTTTTGACAGTGAGGAGGGCAAGCAGATCATCACCGTAGCCGTGCCGGATGTGCCGGTGGTCAATACTGTAGGAAGCGGAGATTGTGTGGTGGCTTCTCTGGCCTGGTCCCTGCAGAATGCCTGCGCAGGGGATGCCTTTACCGGTGAGGAATTAAAGGAAGCAATTCGGCGAGCCGCTGCGTATTCTTCTGCCAATGTGACGACTATGGAGAGCGGCAGCGTGCCGTTAGAGACAGCCCGGAATATGCTTCAGGATGTGGATGTATTGTGTGAGCCGTTGTAAAAATCAAAAATAAACCACAAAGGCATCCGCTTTTGCGGATGCCTTCGTGGTTTTCTTATGAGGGGGGAGATAGTGAGTGGTTGTTCAACTATCTTGTGTCTTATCATAAGGGATAAATGTGAGCAGGATGTGACTAGTCTCTAAGGAATCTCTAAAATTTATAAAAAAAATATATCGTAAAGCTGTAGTTTTTATGAATGCCGCAGCAGAAGGAGTAAATTTGAAAGAAATGCCTGATGGCATTTCTTTCAAACTGCATTGATGGCGTATATGCCATCAATGCGTAATCGCATCGGAGAAATCGCCTTCGCGAATTTCTCTTCACGCAGCCGCGGTAAACCGCGGCATAGAAAGGAGAAAGTATGAAATTAGCAGATCTTCTTACAGGACTTAATTATCGTATTCAGGACGTGCAGGGAAATTATGTGGCAGAAGAGGCAGAGCTGCAAAGGGCGCTTTCTACAGAAGTGGCGGATATTACCAATGATTCCCGGCGCATTGTGCCCGGCGGGCTTTTCTTTTGTATCTGCGGTGCCAACAGCGACGGTCATGATTTTGCGGGGCAGGCGCTGGAAAAGGGCGCCTCTGTGCTGGTAATCCAGAAAGATGTGGATTTGAAGGATTTAAAGCTGCCGGAAGGTGGTGAAGCACCGGTATTGGTCCGGGTAGAGGATACCCGCTATGCCATGGCTTTTATCTCCGCAGCCTGGTTTGGACATCCGGCAAGTGAGATGAAGATCATCGGCATCACCGGCACCAAGGGCAAGACCACTACGACCTACCTGATCAAGAGCATTCTGGAAAAGGCAGGATACAGGGTGGGCCTGATCGGTACCATTGAGACCATTATCGGAGAGGAACACATTCCCTCACAGAATACCACGCCGGAATCTCTCGCTCTGCAGCAGAGCTTTCGGAAGATGGCGGATGCCGGGATGCAGGCGGTGGTGATGGAGGTCTCCTCCCAGGCCTTGATGCTTCACCGCACTCAGGGATTTATCTTTGATCTGGGCATCTTTACCAATATTTCACCGGATCATATCGGACCCAATGAGCATAGCAGTTTTGAAGAGTACATGGCATGCAAGGGACTGCTCTTTAAACAGTGCCGTCAGGGCATCGTCAACGGTGATGATGAGAACTGGAAAAAGGTAACAGAGGGACATACCTGCACCCTGGAGACCTATGGTTTTGGCACTGAGAATGACTTGCGGGCAGCCAATACGGCGCTGATCCATAAGCCCGGAGAGCTGGGAGTGGCCTTTGATGTACAGGGACTGATGGATTTCCATGCCCATGTGCAGTCTCCGGGACGGTTCAGTGTCTATAATGCACTGTGTGCTATTGCTGTCTGCCGTCATTTTAATGTGCCGGTGGAGCAGATAAAGGAGGCACTGCTCTCTGCCCATGTAAAGGGGCGCATTGAGATGATAAAGGTCAGCGATGACTTCACGCTGATGATCGACTATGCCCACAATGCCGTTTCCTTAGAGAGCCTTTTGACGACCCTTCGGGAGTACGATCCCCATCGCCTGGTATGCCTCTTTGGCTGCGGCGGCAACCGCTCCAAGCTGCGACGCTATGAGATGGGAGAAATTTCCGGCAAATTGGCAGATCTGACCATCATCACGTCGGATAATCCCCGCTTTGAGAAGCCTCTGGATATCATTGCGGATATTGAGACAGGCATGAAGAAGACAACAGGCGCTTATGTCAAGATCCCGGACCGCAAGGAAGCCATTCGCTATGCCATAGAGCATGGAGAAAAGGGAGATATCATCATCCTGGCCGGCAAGGGCCATGAGGATTACCAGGAAATCGAGGGAAAGAAGTATCCCATGGATGAGCGTGTGCTGATCGCAGAAATCCTGGCGGAGAAAGCGGCCGCAGCGGACGAAGCGAAATAGCATTGCAAGGTAAAGGACTGCAAGGTAAAGTACATTCATATAAATCAATTACAGGAAGGGGTGATACACACATTTATGCAGAAATATGCAGAAGTTATTATCGATATTTCCCATGAAAAACTGGATCACCCCTTTACTTATCGGATTCCGGAAGAGCTCCTGGGCAGACTGACACCGGGAGATTTGGTGGAGATTCCCTTTGGCCAGGGGAATAAGCGCCGGACAGGCTATGTGGTGGCGCTTACGGATGTATGCAGCTGTAATCCCTCTTGGGTGAAGGAAATCCTTTCCGCACCGGAACAGCACACGCCTACAGAACAGGGGAAGGCCATTGAGCTGGCTGCCTGGATGCGCCGCCGATACGGCTCTACCATGATTACTGCCTTAAAGACCGTATTGCCGGTGCGCCATGCCAGCAAACCCCTTGAAAAAAAGGAGATTCGGCTCCTTCTGAATAAAGAAGAAGGGGAGGCTAAGTGTGCGTTCTACCAAAAAAAGCACCAGACCGCCAGGGAGAGGCTGTTGGAGAGCCTGCTGAAGACGCCTGCCCAGCCCTATGAGCTGGTGACAAAGCGCCTTCACATCAGTCCCCAGACTCTGCGGGCTATGGAGAAAGACGGTGTTTTAGAGATTTATGTGGAAAAGTCTCTGCGAAATCCTGTTGCCGGTGTAGAAACCAAAGCGCAGGACATTGTTATGAGTCCGGAGCAGCAGGAGGCAGTACAGGCAGTTTGTCAGGACCTGGACGAGAAAAGGAGTACCACTACCTTACTTTACGGCATCACGGGAAGCGGCAAGACAGAGGTGTATATCGCCGTGATAGAGCATGCGATCGCTCTTGGCGGACAGGCTGTCATGCTGATCCCTGAGATTGCGCTGACTTACCAGACGCTGCTTCGTTTTTACCGGCATTTCGGAGACCGGGTGTCGGTGCTGCATTCCGCTCTTTCCGAGGGAGAGAAAGCGGATCAGTTCGAACGGGCAAGAAGGGGAGAGATCGATGTGATCATCGGTCCTCGCTCCGCCCTGTTTACGCCGTTTCCTCATCTGGGCGTGATCGTCATCGATGAGGAACACGAAAACAGCTATAAGAATGAGAACATGCCCAAATATCACACCAGGGAAGTGGCAGAGCATATGGCGAAGAGGAATGGTGCGTGTCTGCTCCTTGGTTCCGCCACACCTTCCCTTGGCAGCTATTATCAGGCCATGCAGGGGAAGTACCGTCTCTGCCGTCTCCAAAGACGTCTGACAGGAGGAACCCTTCCCCAGGTGCAGATCGTGGATCTTCGCCGGGAGTTAAAGGAGGGAAACCGCTCTATGTTTTCCCGAAGCCTCCAGGATCTGATCATAGACAGGTTAGCCAGAGAGGAACAGGTCATTCTTTTCTTAAACCGAAGAGGATTTGCGGGGCATGTTTCCTGCCGCGCCTGCGGTCATGTGCTGAAGTGCCCGCACTGCGATGTGGCATTGACGCAGCATGGCAGTACCAGAATGGTGTGTCACTATTGCGGGTATGAACAGCCCATGACAAATTGCTGTCCGGAATGCGGCGCGCATGCTGTCAGTGGTTTTCGGGTGGGCACAGAGCAGGTGGAGCAGATGCTGCACAAGGCTTTCCCGGATGCCAGAGTGCTGCGGATGGATGCAGATACTACGCGGAAAAAGGGTGATTATGACAAAATTCTGTCCTCCTTTGCCAACGAAGAGGCAGATATCCTCATCGGCACCCAGATGATCGTAAAGGGACATGACTTTCCCAATGTGACATTGGTGGGAATCCTCTGCGCAGATCTTTCTCTCTATGGCAATGATTATCGTGCAGCAGAGCGGACCTTTCAGCTGCTGACCCAGGCGGCCGGCAGGGCGGGGAGAGGCAAACGCCCCGGCGAGGTGGTGATCCAGACCTATCAGCCGGATCACTACAGCATTCGTTACGCCGCCGCACAGGATTATGAAGGATTTTTCCGGGAGGAGATGGCGTATCGTTCCCTGATGCTCTATCCGCCGGTGTGGCATATGCTGGCCGTGCAGATCCAGGGAAAGGATGAGGACAGGGCACTTAGCGCGGCCAATTACCTGCGGGAGCTCTTTGAGAAGATCCGGGCGCAGAAAGCAGCAGAGACAGAAAGCGAGAATACAGGATCGGAGCATGCAGAATCTGTCAGAAAAAGGACGCCCCGTACCATGGTCATGGGGCCGGCGCCGGCATCCCTGGGACGGGCCAGAGACTTTTATAGATTTGTCATCTATGTAAAAGACCAAAAATATGATACACTCATTGAATGGAAAGACGGAGCAGAGCAGGCGATAAAGGAAGCACGTTTTGCAAAGGACGTGCAAGTGCAGTTCGATTTTGACCCTGTCAATCCTTATTAGAAAAACGCTGATCAAAGCATTTTACTCGCTGGATCTGTGCTGCGAAGCAGCAGATTTCCCTGCAGATTCGTGCGAACATACTTGTAAAACGACGGAAACGGACGAATGCCGTTTTTGGTCATTCTATTTGATCCCATCGGAGAGTTCGCCTTCGCGGATTTCTCTTTGTGGTGCTGCAGCAATTGCGGCAGGAAAGGTAAATATGGCAATCAGAAATATCAGAGAAATAGGCGATCCGGTCTTGAATAAACAGGCAAAGCCGGTGAAGGAGATGACACCGAAGATCAAAGAACTGATTCAGGACATGTTAGATACCATGTATGAGGCCAACGGTGTGGGACTGGCAGCGCCGCAGGTAGGCATATTAAAGCGCATCGTGGTCATCGACGTATCCGAGAATCAGGACGAGCCATTGATACTTATCAATCCTGTGGTGACAGAGACAAACGGAGAGCAGACCGGCATGGAGGGATGCCTGAGCGTGCCCGGCAAGGTGGGACAGGTGACCAGACCCAATTATGCCAGAGTACAGGCCCTGGATGCAGATATGGAGCCTATTGAGATAGAAGGTACGGAATTGCTGGCCAGAGCGCTCTGTCACGAGACGGATCATCTGGACGGGCATCTCTATGTAGAGATAGTGGAAGGGGAGCTGCAGGATGCAGAGCCCGCCGAGGAAATGGAAGAAGAGTAAGCAATGCAGGGAGCAGAGGGAGGCGGAAATCCCTTCGCTGCCTGGCAGCATAGCTACACAGAAATGAGGGTCAGTATGAAGATAGTATTCATGGGAACGCCGGATTTTGCAGTACCGGTTCTAGAGGCTTTAGTAGGGGATGGACAGCAGGTATCTCTGGTAGTGACACAGCCGGACAGAGTAAAGGGAAGAGGCCGGGAAGTGGCCATGTCCCCAGTAAAACAGTGTGCTTTGGCACATGACATTCCGGTCTTTCAGCCTTTGCGTGTAAAGACACCGGAGGCGGTGGAGAGACTGCGTCAGGAGCAGCCGGATATCATCATCGTAGCTGCCTACGGACAGATTCTCTCTACAGAGATTCTGACCATGCCAAGGTACGGATGCGTGAATGTACATGCTTCCCTCCTGCCCAAATACCGGGGTGCTGCACCTATCCAGTGGGCGGTCATCAACGGGGAGAAAAAGAGCGGCGTAACCATCATGCAGATGGATGCCGGTCTTGACACCGGGGATATTATCCTTCAGGAAGAGGTGGAGTTAGCACCGAAAGAGACGGGAGAGAGCCTCTATGAAAAGCTTTCATCCATGGGCGGCCCCCTTCTTTTAAAGGCTATGAAACAGATCGAAGAGGGCACAGCCACCAGAGAAAAGCAAAGTGATGCGGTGAGCACCTATGCCAGGATTTTGAAACGGGAGATGGGGCTTATCCGCTGGGACAGCAGTGCGGTCTCTATAGAGCGGCTGATTCGGGGCATGAATTCCTGGCCCAGCGCCTTCACCCATTTTCACGGGAAGCTTTTAAAAATCTGGGATGCCGATGTGCTGACAAAGAAGGCAGCAGGCACACCGGGAACCATTGTAGGAACAGATAAAGAAGCCATCTATGTCAATACCGGCGATCAGATTCTTGCTTTAAAGGAAGTGCAGTTAGAGGGCAAAAAGAGAATGCTGGTAAAGGATTTCCTTTTGGGGTGTGACATCAAGGACGGCGATGTACTGGGATAAAAGGAACAGATAAGCTGCCAGTTTTGCTGTCGGTTTTATTTCTTTGGGGCGCAAGGCGCCTGCAGAATGGAAATGGAGAATGCTATGGGATATTACTACGATCCTACTTATGTTCTGGTGCTGATCGGCGCACTGCTTTGCATGGCAGCCAGCGCCAGGGTGAAATCCACGTTCAATAAGTATTCCGGCGTGCGCAGCGCCTGCGGCATGACCGGTGCACAGGCAGCCTGGCGTATTTTAGAGCTATCCGGTGTGACGGATGTGACGGTGCAGCATGTATCCGGCAATCTGACGGACCATTATGATCCCTCCAAAAAGGTGGTGAATCTCTCAGATGCCACTTATGGCTCTACCTCCGTGGCAGCCATTGGTGTCGCCGCCCACGAGTGCGGTCATGTGATGCAGCATCACACGGGCTATGTGCCCCTTAAGATGCGCACCTTTCTGGTGCCGGTGGCAAACCTCGGCTCTAATTTGGGCCTGCCTATGGTGATCCTGGGACTGATCCTTGGTTTTAGCAGGGATTTTTTGATGATCGGTGTGGTCCTTTTCTGCGCCGGTGTACTTTTCCAGCTGGTGACCTTGCCGGTGGAGTTTGATGCTTCCCATCGTGCCTTGGTGATGCTGGAACAATACGGCATATTGGACAGCACGGAGGTGAAGGGCAGCCGGAAGGTGCTGTCTGCGGCGGCACTGACCTATGTAGCGGCGGCAGCTTCCTCGATCCTGCAGCTTTTAAGACTTTTGCTCCTTGTAAATAACGGAAAGAAACGCAGATGAGTGAACAGAGAAATACTGTCAGCGGCACAAAGGAAAGAGAAATCGTTCTTACGGCGCTGCTGACTTCGGAAAAGGAAGAGGGACAAAGCAGTCAGGTGATCCGCCAAACGCTGGATCGTTACCAGGACCTGCCCCAGTCCCAGCGGGCTTTTATCAAGAGACTTTTTGAGGGTGTGACAGAGCGGCGGATCGAGCTGGATGAGCGGATCGGCCGCTTTTCCAGTAAACCGGTGGAAAAATTGCGCCCTGTGGTGCGGCAGATCCTGCGGATGGGCTGCTACCAGCTCTACTATATGGATGCGGTACCTGATGCGGCGGTATGCAATGAGGCTGTCCGTTTGGTTCGAAAGAAGGGCATGGCCAGTCTTTCCGGTTTCGTCAACGGTGTTCTGCGCCAGATGGCCCGGAGCAAGAAGGAAGAGACGAAAGACGGCGGGACGAAGATTTTACAGGACAGTTCCCCAGAAAAAGTGCATGAAAAAACGATACAGAATAATCTGAGTCTTCTGTATTCCATGCCGTCCTGGATCGTGCAGATGTGGCAGAAAACCTATGGGGAAGAGGAGACAGAGGCTATGCTTCGCTCTTTTATGGAAATTCGCCCTGTCACGATGCGGATGGATGAGCGGCTTCCCTGGCAGGAGAGAGAGGCACTTCTTACAGCACTTCAGGAAAAAGGGGTACAGATTGAGAAGGGCCGGTGGCTCTCCTATTGCTACAGACTGACCAATACCGGAAGTCTTGCCAAACTGCCCGGATTTACCGAAGGGAAATGGACAGTGCAGGATGAGAGCTCCATGATGGTGACAGAGGCAGCAGGGATACGCACGGGCAGGGAACAGATCCTGGATGTGTGCGCAGCTCCCGGGGGAAAGAGCCTGCACATGGCAACGCGCCTCTGCGCGGCAGCGGTGCGTGCAGCAAAAAAGGCTGGGACAGTCGCTGCAGAGGCTGCAGAAAGTGCAGAGAATGCCGACAGACAGAAGACCGCAGCGAGAAACGGTAGGGTGTATTCCTGCGATCTGACAGCGAAAAAGACGGCCAAAATCAGGGAAAATGCAAAGAGACTGAGACTTTCCAATGTCACCGTGCAGGAACAGGATGCTACGGTTTATGTGCCGGTCTGGAAGGAGCAGATGGATATCGTTCTGTGTGATCTGCCCTGCTCAGGATTGGGTGTCCTTGGCAAAAAAAGAGACATCAAATATCATGTGTCGCCAAAGCAGCTGGAGGAGCTGGCGGCCCTGCAGCGTCGAATCCTTCAGAATGCGGTACAATATGTGCGCCCCGGCGGCGTATTGATCTACAGCACCTGCACCATCGACCGGGCAGAGAATGAGGAAATGGCAGCGTGGATACAGGAGAGCCTTGGACTGCATCCAGATTCCCTGCGGCCGTATCTGCCGGAGAATATCCCGGGGATTTCTGGTGAGGATCACCACATGCTGCAGCTTCTGCCCCATATGCACGGCACAGATGGATTTTTCCTGGCACGGTTCAGGAAGTGATGAGAGAAAATCGTTAAAGGAATCCGATTATGAAGGAAAGAGATCTTAAATCATACACATTGGAAGAAATGACCGAAGCATTCCGTGTCAAGGGGCTGCCGAAATTTCGGGCGGCTCAGGTGTATCGCTGGCTCCATGTCCAGCTGGTCACTTCTTTTGAAGAGTGTCTGAATCTGCCGGCTAAGATGCGGGAAGAGTTAGACAGTGCCTATGACTGTACTAAGTTACAGGTCCTGGAGAGGCAGATTTCCAAAGAAGACGGCACACAGAAATTCCTCTTCGAACTGTCAGATGGGCAGACAGTGGAAAGTGTCTTCATGCGCTATAAATTCGGCACCAGCGTGTGTATTTCCTCCCAGGTGGGCTGCCGCATGGGCTGTCGTTTCTGCGCCTCCACATTGGATGGTCTGCTCCGGTCTTTGGAACCCTCGGAGATGCTGGAGCAGATTTATACCATCAGACGCCTTACAGGGGAGAAAATCACCCATGTGGTGGTGATGGGGACGGGAGAGCCCCTGGATAATTATGATAATCTGGTCCGTTTCCTTCATCTGCTTACAGCAGAGCAGGGACAGAATATCAGCCAGCGGAATGTGACGGTGTCCACCTGCGGTATCGTGCCCAGAATCTATGAACTGGCGGATGAACATCTTCAGATCACTCTGGCCTTGTCTCTCCATGCCCCCTCCGATGAAAAACGAAGAGAAATCATGCCGGTAGCGAATCAATATTCCATAGCAGAGCTGATGAAGGCCTGCCGCTACTATTTTGATCAGACCCACAGACAGATCACCTTTGAGTACAGTCTGATCCGGGGCGTAAATGATACCGAGCAGGATGCGGCTATGCTCACAAAGCTGGCTGGGCCTCTCCGTGCCCATGTCAATCTGATTCCGGTAAACCCGGTGAGAGAGCGGGAATATGTACAGTCTACCAGAACGGCTGTTCTGTCTTTTAAAAATAAACTTGAAAAAAGCGGAATAAATGTTACTATAAGAAGAGAATTAGGCAGGGATATTGATGGGGCCTGCGGACAGCTTCGACACAGAAAGCTGCAGGAAAAGGCCTGAGTGAATCTGCCGATCAGGAGAAAATAGCTGCCATTTACGGCAGATTTGCCATGGTGATACGGCGTCCCGCGCGGCGAGGCGCCGTAATTGCTTGCGTGGGGGAAAGACTGCAGAGACGTTGGCTGCAGCAGTGGAATCAGAAAGGGACAGATACTTATGGTTAAGGGTTACTCCGTCACCGATATCGGACAGCGGCGGGAACTGAATGAGGATTTCTCATATCTATCGGATACAGCGGTGGGTACGCTTCCCAATCTTTACATTGTAGCGGACGGCATGGGCGGTCATAAGGCCGGGGATTACGCCTCCCGCTATGCCGTTACCAGAGTGAAGGAGCTGTCACAGGCTGCTACGCCCCGCCCCTTAAAGGAGATTCTGGACAGAGCACTCCATGTGGTGAATCAGGAGCTTCGGACCATTGCCGCCTCTGATCCGCACTATGCCGGTATGGGCACTACCATGGTGGCAGCTGTGATCAAGGATGACAGACTGCTGGTGGGCAATGTGGGAGACAGCCGTCTCTATCTCTTCCACGAGAATCACCTGCACCAGATCACTGTGGACCATTCTCTGGTGGAGGAGATGGTGCTGGCTGGGGGCATCGATGAGGCCAGAGCTCGCACACACCCGGATAAGAATATCATTACCAGAGCCATCGGCGCCGAGGATGAATTGCAGATTGACTTTTTTTCCGTTTCCCTGACAGAAGGCGATATCGTCCTGATGTGTACGGACGGATTGACCAATATGCTGGAGGATGAGGAAATCGCCGGCCTATTAAAAAGCACGGAGCAGACGATGGCACAGAAGGCTGAGGCATTGGTAAATGCAGCCAATCAAAATGGCGGACGGGACAATATTACCGTGATGCTGATAGACCCTTTTGACGGAGGTTTGCATGATTAAGATCGGAATGCTGATAGCGGATCGCTATGAGATCCTGGAAAAAATCGGAACCGGCGGCATGTCGGACGTATATAAAGCAAAAGACCACAAGCTCAATCGTTTTGTGGCAGTCAAGGTCCTGAAGCAGGAATTTTCGGAGAATGCCAATTTTGTTTCCAAATTCCGAGTGGAGGCTCAGGCGGCAGCAGGATTGATGCATCCCAATATCGTCAATGTCTATGACGTGGGCGAAGAGAAGGGCATGTATTATATCGTCATGGAGCTGGTGGAAGGCATCACTTTAAAGCGCTATATTGAGAAAAAGGCCAGACTTTCCGTAAAGGAAGCGGTGAGTATCGCCATTCAGGTCTCCATGGGACTGGAGGCAGCCCACAGAAATCACGTGATCCATAGGGACATTAAGCCCCAGAATATCATCATCAGCAAGGAAGGTAAGGTAAAGGTGACAGACTTTGGTATTGCCAAGGCGGCCACCAGCAATACCATTACCTCCAATGTAATGGGATCGGTCCATTATACTTCGCCGGAGCAGGCCAGAGGCGGCTACAGCGATGAGAAGAGCGATATTTATTCTCTGGGCATCACCTTATTTGAGATGCTCACAGGCCGGGTGCCCTTTAACGGGGATACCACGGTGATGATCGCCATCAAACATATTCAGGAGCCTATGCCTTCTCCCTGTGAGTTTGTGCCGGAGATTCCCTACAGTGTAGAGCAGATCGTGCTCAAGTGCTGTGAGAAGAGCCCTGACAGACGTTATCAGAATATGGGCGAATTGATGGCTGATCTTCGCAAGTCGTTGGTGGAGCCGGATGGAGACTTCGTCCATATCGTGAACCCGGATGAAGAATCCAGCACCCGCATGGTGACGGATAATGAGCGCAGGGATATTCGGGATCAGTATCGCAGACAGTCGGAGTATGGTACAGACGCCCTGCCGCAGACAGAGGACATACCGGAGGAATCCGTATCTCCTATGGCAGAGGACAGAGTGCGTTCCTATCGAGAGCCGGTCTATCAGGAGAGCCGGGAGAGTGCAGAGGCATGGGAGGATCACCGAACAGAGCGCCGGGATTCCCGGGATTCTTATTATGCAGATCACAGCAGGGACAGAAGGGCTAACGCCGGCCGGGACCGTGGTTATGAGCAGAGTCAGGAGGAGCCTCTTCGCCTTCGCAGAGATGTGGACAGACAGTACGAGGCAGAGGATCCCTATGCGGATGAATATGCCACAGACCGGGACTACAATCCCCGAATGGAACGGATGACCACTATCCTGGCTATAGCAGCTGCCATCGTGGTAGGTATCATCGTGATCTTTGTAGCAGCCCGGAAGATGGGTTTTTTCGCAGATAATGGCAATGCATCTGCCGCCCAGTCCGGTATGGTGACATTAACGGATGTGGTAGGACAGGATGCGGAGACAGCCAGGAGCACTTTGGCTGCAGCAGGCTTAGAGGTGCAGGTGAATTATGAGACCTCCTCGCAGACTTCCGGTACTGTGCTCTCTATGGATCCTGCAGCAGGGCAGCAGGTCAGTGCAGGAAGCAGGGTGTCTCTGACCGTCAGCGGCGGTGCTACAGAGGGTATTCAGATTCCGGATGTCAGCGGCATGCTGCTGGCAGAGGCGAAGGCAACCCTGGAAAAGAAAGGCTTCGCCGTAAATGCGGTAGAGGCAGCGGATGATACGGTGACCAAAGGCAATGTAATCTCTCAGAATCCGGCGGCAGGTTCTTCTGCACCTTCCGGATCCACTATCACCATCACCATCAGCACAGGCCCTGACACTGAGGGCAAGATCCAGATGCCCACTGTGACCGGAATTTCTGAGGCTGAGGCTACCGCATTGCTGGTGGAGGCCGGATTCGATGCGGCTAAGATTACCACCACCACGGTGCAGTCCAATGATCCCAACCTTCGGGGACTGGTCAGTGCCCAGAGCGTAGAGGCCGGCAGCTATGTGGATGCAGATACCGCCGTGCAGCTGACCATAGCAGAGGATGCCAATGTGACCTATTCCTATACGGCAGACATCGAGGCACCTACCAAGGCCGAGGATCCTAACTATGTGCCGGGTACATCGGTCTATGTGGTTATCATTGCGGCAGATGGTCAGAAGCTCTTAGATACCACTGCCACCAGCTTCCCGGTGCGGGCAGCCTACACGCATATCACTTCTGCTACCGGTACACTGCAGATGACTTATACTAATACGACCCAGGGCAGTGTGACTACAGACCCGGAGACCGGAGAGACGGTGACTACAGCGGGCACATCGGAGCAGAAGACGGTGACCAGATTACTGACCTTTACACCGGAGAAATAGAGGAAAAGAGCGCTTTTTGGCGTATATTTTCTCTTTAACAGTATACTTTTTTTAACGGTATACTTTCTCTATAACGGTATATTTTCTCTCTGACAGTATAGTTTCTTGTGCAAAAGAAAAGAGGAGCCGCACGGCGCAGTGCGGCTCCTCAATTTTCAAAGAATGGAGTTTTCATGAAGGGCAAGATTATCAAGAGCATAGCCGGCTTTTACGAAGTAAATACGGAGCAGGGAATCTATCGCTGCAAGGCCAAGGGTGTCTTTCGCGCTCTGAAGATCAAGCCTCTGGTGGGAGATGACGTAGAGATGGATGTGGTGGATGAGACTTCCGATCCCAAAGAGGGTAATGTGGTCTCGATTCTGCCAAGGCATAATCAATTGATCCGCCCCAATGTGGCCAATGCAGACCAGGCACTTCTGGTCTTCGCCATCACTCACCCGGATCCCAGCTACAATATGCTGGACCGTTTCCTGATCACCATGCAGCAGAAGAATCTTCCTGCCATCCTTTGCTTTAACAAGCAGGACATGGCTTCAGAGGAAGAAAAGGAGACTCTTCGAGCTATCTACGAAAGCTGCGGCTGTCAGGTTTTTTTCATCAGTGCAAGAGAAGAAGAAGGCATGCAGGAGGTGCGCAGTGCCTTAGAGGGAAAGACGACGGTATTTACCGGTCCCAGCGGCGTGGGCAAATCTACCCTGATCAATGTGCTGTGCGGCGATCAGCGCCGGGAGACAGGGGAGCTCAGCCGCAAGATTGCCCGGGGGAAAAATACTACAAGGCAGGTAGAGCTGATTACGGTGACGGGACAGAAGGATACCTATGTGGTGGATACACCGGGCTTTACATCGCTGTTCCTGACAGATGTGAAGGCACAGGAGCTGTGTATGTATTATCCGGAATTCGAGGAATATGCAGGGCAGTGTCGTTTTCAGGGCTGCATGCACCAAAAAGAGCCGGACTGCGCCGTAAAGGCGGCGGTACAGGAAGGCAAGATCAGCCGGATCCGCTACCAGAATTACAGCGATCTGTATGAGGAATTAAAAAGTCAGAAGCCTGTATACAGATAGGCATGGATGATACTAAAAACAAGAAATCCCGGAACTGCAGGTACATACAGTTCCGGGATTTTCAGTTAAAGTAAATGACTGTGTATTCCATCACCTGGTATTCTTACACTTGTTTACGCCTGTTCAATGGCTAACATCAGATTAGGTACCAGCTGCTTCTTACGGGAAACAACGCCGGGGAGTTCTACGATATCATCTCCCAGGGTATCGTGATCGGTGTTGATCTCAGAGCCCGGCAGGGAAAAGGCTGCCAGCACAGCGGACTCCGAGCCGCTTCCCTTGCACAGCAGGGTGGTGGATTCCGTCAGGATATTGGTGAGCATGAAGAAGAGCATATCCATCTTTTCCGTCTCTAGAGCCTGCTCCATATAGGGAAGCATCCGGTCCTTGAGCTCATTTAGCTCCGCGGCATTCAGGGAAGTGATCTGGCTGATGCCGAAAGCAACCTTGCCCACATTAAAACGCTTAAAGTCCTGATAGAAGATTTCTCCGTCGCTCTTATCCTTTAATTTGCTGCCGGCAGCGAACATCTTAATGGCCAGCTGGTCCGGATCCTCTCCGGAGAGCTTTGCCAGGTAGTCGGCAGCAGCCTTGTCCACCGGGGTGCAGGTGGGAGAACGGAAGAGCAAGGTGTCGGAGATGATAGCGGAGAGCAAAAGTCCTGCGGTCTGCTTATCCGGCTCAATCTCGGATTCCTGATACATCTGGGTGATGATGGTAGCCGTACAGCCAAGGGGCTGATTGCGGAAAAAGACCGGGGTCATGGTCTCTACCGTCCCCAGCTTGTGATGATCGATGATCTCCGTCAGGTTGGCATTTTCGATGCCTTCCACCGCCTGATTGCGCTCATTGTGGTCTACCAGGATCACGTTCTTGCCTCTGGCACCTAAGAGATTCCGGCGGGAGATCATGCCCTTGTAGCGGCCGTCCTTATCGAGAATGGGGAAGTCACGATGGCGCTTGCTGGCCATGATCTCCCGGATATCGTCCACATTGTCCTCCAGATCAAAGGTGATCAGATCCTTGGTCTTCATAAAGTACCGGATGGGCATGCTCTGGTTGATGAGACGTGCCACGGTATAGGTATCGTAGGGGGTGGTGATGACCGTGCAGCCGTGCTCCTCCGCCAGCTTCCGGATAGTCAGGGAGACAGCGGCACCCTCGCAGACGATGATGCAGCTGGCGTCCATCTCGATAGCGCAGAGCTGAGATTCATAGCGGTTGCCCAGGATGACCAGGTCATTTTTATCGATATACTGCTCCATGAGGTCCGGGTTGGCGGCAGCGATGAGTACTTTTCCTTTTTTAAAGAAGGCACCTCGGCTGCCGACTTCCAGTGTTCCCTCCAGAGTGTCGATGATATTGGCATAGCTGGTGCGGGCCTTGGAGAGGATACTGCTGTCGTAGATATTCATGTAGGACTTGGTGATGTCGCCTACGGTGATCAGGCCCTCCAGCACGTGTTCCTCGGTGACCACCGGCAGGGTGACCACATTGGCCTCCTGCATGAGATTCCATGCTTTTTTCAGGGAGATGTTGTGGTTTACACCCTTGGTCTCCCGGATTTCTATATCTCGGACCTGAGTCTTTACGCTTTTCAGATACAGAGGTGTCTCTGCCTTAAAGTAGGAGAGGATGAACTTGGTCTCCGGATTCAGGTGTCCGGCCCGGCAGGGGACGTATTCCTCTCCGGTGCGGCTGTGCTTGTAGCGGGCATAGCAGATGGCGGAACAGATGGAATCCGTGTCCGGATTCCGATGACCGATGACGATGGTCTTTTTTTCTTTGTTGTTTTTTTCAGATGAAACAGATGACATAAATCTCCTCATTCTGCAGGCAAGGTGGCTGCAGACAAATCAAATACTTCTGTTAAGAAAATGCTAAAATCTATCGTATAGCGCCTACATTATAGCATGAATTTTTGCTGGTGTTCCATGGACAGATTTATATGTTCGGAAAAAAATACCATCCTGCGGCTTCGATGCAAACCTAAGCAAAACTGGCGCGCAGTGCAAAGGATGCAAGCCATTCTGGCACAATCCGACCATGTCCCGGAGCGCGGCAGATGTCTTGCACCGTGCACTTTGCGCCGTTTTGCTAAGTTTTGCCTCTCGCCTACGGATGGCCGGCCCTTAACTCGCATCCCCGCCTGATGCGG
>CAVBBL010000041.1:0-16277 GCA_963593905.1 bacterium
GCGGGCCTATCGTACGCGCTCTGAAAGCGCGTACGATACCATCCTGCGGCTTCGAAGCAAGCCTAAGCAAAACTGGCGCGCAGTGCAGAGGATGCGAGCCATTCTGTCGCGCCCCGGGGCATTACATTTTTACCAACAATAGGCGTTACGTGAATAGTAAACATGTGAATAGTAGCGATTCGCTATACAGTCATCTCACCGACAGGGTTTCTTACTATCCCCTCAGCCGGAAATCCTGAATCACGAATTGCAGACTGGTCTGTCCCCGCCAGGTATGCAGCTGTGGATAGTAGACGATATCCATCACTGCCCCTCTGGTGCCGTGACGATGCTTCTCCACTTCCTTCATAGTCCTTGCCGCATCTCCGAAATAGAGAGCATCCACATAATGCCCCTCCTTATCACGCAGTGTCAGCTTTAAGGCGTTGTTTTTCTGTCCCATGGCCCGCATATTGTAGACCACCAGACTGCGGCAGGCAAACATGGGCTTTCTGTTGCCGTTGCCGCAGGGCTCTAACATCTCAAATTCCTTGGTCAGCTCTGCGGTCATGTGAGATACCGGCAATTCCATATCCAGATGCAGTACCTCGCACAGGTCCTCCGGCTGCAAAGTGCAGTTCTCATTGATTCTTTTCGCAAAAGTCTCCACATTGTCCTTAGGTAATGTCAGACCGCCTGCCATCTTGTGACCGCCGAACTTCACAAAGAGATCCGCACAGCTGTTCATCCCGGCATACATATCGTATTTTTCCGTAGAGCGGCCGGATCCCTTCACATTGCCGTCCTCCGCATCTGTCAATACAAAGGCTGGTCTGCTGTAATGTTCCCTGAGCCTTCCGGCGATAATGCCGGCTAAGGACTCGTGGCAGTCCGGCAAATAGACCACCAAGATAGGATTCTCACAGAGGTTTTTCTCCTCTGTCTGCGCAATGGCCTGCTCCAATCCCTGGATCGTCATGTTTTTGCGGCTCTGATTCAATATTTTTAATTCCTGGGCGCTGCGCAGATAACGCTCATATTCCTGCGCATCCTCGCTGGCAATATAGGTAAGGCTCTCCTCGGTGTACTTCTCCAGTTCCTTCTGTGCCTTGGTGACTCTCTTTTTTCTGGGCTTTTTCACTACAGTTGCAGCACTCTCATCCGTATTTTCTTCTGCCTGTTCCTGCCCATCCTGCTTTTCCTGACTCTCCTGTTCTTCCTGCCCGTTCTCATCCTCCTCCGGAATTTCCTCTCCGGTAAAGAGTGCCAGTGCCCTGCGGGCGGTCTCCAGACGACCGGAAGCATTCAGGCAGGGTCCAAGGATAAAGCCTGCATGATAGCAGGTCAGATCGGTATCCAGCAATTCATTCACCGCCAGAAGTGCCTTAAGGCCCAGGTTCGGTGACTGTGCCATGCACTTTAAGCCGTATTTGACAATGATACGATTCTCACCCTGCAGGGGCATGACATCACACACCGTAGCCAGGGCACAGAAGGATAAAAGCTGCTCCCTGATCCAGTCCTGCTCATCCGGCATCATGACCTGTATGAGTTTGTAGGCCACAGCCGCGCCGCAGATCTCCGGAAAAGGATAGACTGCCCGTCCTGTCTCCGGATTGATTATCTTAGGATCCACAATAGCATCCGCGGCAGGCAGGTGATAGTTCCTGACTCCGTCCTCTTCTGTAAAAGGCACCTCATGGTGATCGGTGACGATCACCGTCATTCCCAGTTCCTTTGCCAGAGCGATGGGCTCCGCCGCCGCAATGCCGTTGTCACAGGTCAGGATAGTGTCTACGCCCTGCTCCTTTGCCTCCCGGATCATGCGTTCGTTCATACCATAGCCGTCTGTCAGCCGCTCCGGCAGCACCACATCTACCACAGCCCCTAAGTGCGCCAAAGATGCATACAGAATATAGGAAGAGCAGACACCGTCCACATCGTAATCTCCGATGATACGTATCTTTTTCTGTTCCTGAATCTTTTGTGCCAACAATTCCGCTGCCAACTCCATATCCGGCAAAAGTGCGGGATTATAGAGATTATCCAGTGTACCCTCCAGATATTTCTTTGTCGCTGCAATGCCGATCACATCCCGATTCCGAATCAGTCTCGCCGTCACCGGAGAGATGCCGCACATCGCACCGATTTCCTCAAAATCAGCCTTCTTCGCTGAAACCATCCATTTCGCTGCCATTTTTCCTCCTTGTACTGCAGCAAAGCTGCAGTACCACGAGGAGAATTCGCAAAGGCGAATTCTCCGATGTGATAACCCAGAGGAAACGTTCTCGTTTCCTCTGGCAATCACCGGAAATGCTATCGAGCTTTTCCGGTGATTTGACCTCCTTTTGCCGCAGCTTTGCTGCGGCAACGCGAAGAGAATTCGTGAAGACGAATTCTCTGATGCGATCACGCAAGGATGGCGTTTACGACATCCTTGCTGTTGGAAAGAAATGCTATCAAGCATTTCTTTCCAACTTGCCTCCTTGTACTGCAGCAAAGCTGCAGTACCACGAGGAGAATTCGCAAAGGCGAATTCTCCGATACTTCTTCAACCACCAAAAAGGGAGGCGGGATATACTATCCCGCTTCCCTCTGTTTTTCAAATCTGTGTCAGAGGATTCCTGCCATAGATTTTCTTATACCGTGATCTTTGCCTGTCTCTTTTCCTCCGCGGTCAGCTTTTTAGCCGGCTTATCAGGGGTCTGGGGCATATCCTTTCCGCCCTTGATCTTCGTGCGAAGCAGGAACCAGATGCAGCCTGCCAGGCATACAGAGGAATAGGTACCGGAAACAACACCTACCATAATAGGCAGTGCGAATTCACGGATGGATGAAACACCCAGGATAAAGAGCATCAATACCATAAAGAATGTAGTAAGAGAAGTAAAGATACTTCTGGAGAGTGTCTGGGTAATACTCTCGTTTACCACCTCAGCAATGTCTGCCTTTCGTCCCTTGATCTTGAGATTTTCTCTCACACGGTCAAAGATAACGATGGTGGCATTGATGGAATAACCTACGATGGTCAGCATGCAGGCTATAAAGGTAGAACCTACAGACACCCGAAGCACTGCATAGCAGGTCAGTACGATGAGCACATCGTGTATCAGGCAGAGCACGGCTGCACCGCCGATGCGGATATCCTTGAATCTGAACCAGATATACAGAAGCATGCAGATCATGGCAATGATTACAGCCACCGCTGCATCGCTCTTCATCTCCGAGCTTACCGTAGAGCTGATGGTCTCAGAAGTGATCTTCTCCTCCTTGACGCCGAACTGGTCTACCAGCTGTGTATTGAGATTTTCTCTCTCTGTCACAGACAGGGAGCGGGTCTTAAAGATCACTTCCTTGCTGCCGGCCACCTTCTGTACCTGTACATTGGCATCTCCGGTAATATTCTCAAAAATAGGAACCACCTGAGCATCAATATCCTTAAGACTCAGATCATCATTAAAGGTAACATTCGTAGAAGTACCGCCTACGAAATCCAGGCTGTAATTCAGTGCGCTGCCGTCCTTGACCTTGTAGACACCCATGCCTGCAAAACCTGCCAGGATCAATACCGCAGAAATGGTAAAGAATACCTTCTTGTGCTTTAAGAAATTAACCGGCTTTAACTCCTTGCCGCGGCCGTAGAGTTTCTCACTCTTCAGTCCCAGTGCAAAGACGGCATTCATCAAAAGCTTGGTCACAAAAAGTGCTGTGAACATGGAAAGGATGATACCAATAGCCAGTGTCTGAGCAAATCCCTTGACGGTACCGGAACCCTTAAGTCCTAAGACCGCCGCAGCGATCAGGGTGGTCACATTGCCGTCGATGATGGCAGAAAGTGCTTTGTCATAGCCGACTCTCATGGCAGACTGCACAGATTTACCTGCTGCGATCTCCTCACGGATACGGGCGAAAATGATTACGTTGGCATCTACCGCCATACCGATGGAAAGCAGGATACCGGCAATACCGGGCAGTGTCAGTGTCACTTCAAAAGCATTGACTACCAGCACCACCAGTTCACAGTAAAGGAGCAATGCCAGGCTGGCCATGGCACCGGGCAGCCAGTAAACGGCACACATAAAGAGCACCACAAGCCCAAGTCCGATGGCACCGGCAATCAGACTGGTGTGAATAGCTTCCTCACCTAACTGTGCGCCTACCACGTTGGAGCGCAGCTCCTGCAGCTCTACCTTCAGACCGCCGATACGAATAGTGGAAGCCAGGGTCTGTGCATCCTCCAAAGAGGATTCACCGGTAATGACTGCCTGTCCGTTGGTGATAGCGCTGGAAACTCTGGGAACGCTGATGAAGGAGCCGTCATAGTAAATACCGATGGACTCCCCTGCCTCATAGGCCTTGGTGGTGGCATCTGCAAATTTCTGTGTTCCCTCATCGGTGAAGGTCAGCTGTACCACGATCTCCTGATTATTCATGCTGTCCGACTGATAGCCGGCTGTAGCATTGGATACATCAGTACCGCTTAAGACCGCATCGCCGTCAGCGATGATTTCATCCAGATCCTTAGTCAGTGTATAGCTGCCGGAGGAAGAATCATACTGATAGTTGGCATTGCCGTCCTCGTCGGTCTGACGGATAAAGTACAGGGAACCGGGTCTGCCCAGTTCCTCCAGAATCTGGTTGGCATCAGAGACACCGGGAATCTCGATATTGATCCGGTCATCTCCTTCTCTGTAAACCTGTGCCTCTGTGCTGTACTGCTCCACTCTCTTCTGGAGCTTATAAACCGTATCGTTCATATCCTCATCAGAAGGCTTCTGGTCTCCCGCCACCTGATAAGTGATGCTCACGCCGCCTGCCAGGTCAAGTCCTAACTTGATATCGGAAGCCGAACCGGTCCCCAGCTCATCCGTGCCGTAGATCGACAGGTATCCCAGGCCCAGCAGAATGGCCAGAAATACCACCAATACTGCAACGGCTCTGCTCTTTTTCATTGTTTTCATCTCACACTAGTCTCCTTTTGCCGGAATGCATGGTCTCTAAACCTATGCATCCTCTTTTTCGGGTTCGGCCTTCGTAATAGCAATGGAAAGCTCTTCCAACTGCCTGGGATCTACCACATTGGGTGCCTCACTCATCAGATCCACTGCATCTTTATTCTTAGGGAATGCCATGACATCCCGGATGCTCTCTGCCTTCGTCAGCAGCATGACCACGCGGTCAAGGCCGTAAGCCAGTCCTGCGTGGGGCGGTACGCCGTACTTAAATGCGGTCAACAGGAAACCGAATTTCTCGTTGGCTTCCTCTTTGCTAAGACCAATGACCTCGAACATCTTCTCCTGAATATCATCCTGATGGATACGAACGGAACCGCCGCCCAATTCCACGCCATTCAGTACGATATCATATGCCTTTGCACGCACCTTGCCGGGATCGGAATCAATCAGATGCCAGTCCTCTTCCATGGGCATAGTGAAGGGATGGTGCATAGCTACAAATCTGTTTTCCTCTTCGGACCACTCTAACAGGGGGAATTCCACTACCCACAGGAAGTTAAACTGGTCGTGGTCGATCAGTCCCATCGCCTCGCCGAGTGCCAGACGAAGGGCCCCCAATACACTCCATACGATGGTATTCTTATCCGCTGCAAAGAAGAGAAGGTCTCCCTTTTCTCCGCCCATAGCTGCCACCAGCGCGTCCATCTGCTCCGGGGTCATAAACTTGGCAAAGGAGGATTTATAGCTGCCGTCCTCATTGATAGCCAGATAAGCCAGTCCTTTGGCACCGTTGCCCTTGGCCATATCCACATAGGCATCGATCTTCTTGCGGGGCATCGCCGCCTGTCCCTTGGCATTGATACCGCGAACAGAGCTGTTTGGCTGGGCCAGTGCACCGGTGAACACACCGAAGCCGCAGTCTTTCACGATGTCAGAGACATCTACTAACTTCATGTCAAAGCGCGTATCCGGCTTATCGGAGCCATAGTCGTTCATGGCATCGATCCACTTCATACGGGGAAGGGGCAGTGTCAGCTCCAACCCGATCGCTTTCTTCACCACATATTGGAGAAGACGCTCATTTAAATCCAGCACATCCTCCACATCCACAAAGGACAGCTCCATGTCTGCCTGGGTGAATTCCGGCTGTCTGTCTGCCCGAAGATCCTCATCTCTGAAGCACCTCGCGATCTGGAAATACCGGTCATATCCGGAGCACATCAAAAGCTGTTTGAAAAGCTGCGGAGACTGAGGCAGAGCGTAGAAATTGCCGGGGTGCACACGGCTGGGCACCAGGTAATCTCTCGCACCCTCCGGTGTGGACTTGCAAAGGATCGGTGTCTCGATTTCCAGGAAACCTTCCTCACTCATGAACTCTCTCATATACTGACAGATCTGGCTGCGCAGAATCAGACGGCGCTGCAGATCTGGACGGCGAAGGTCCAGACTTCTGTATTTCAGGCGAAGGTCTTCCTTGGTCTTGGAATTCTCCTCGATGGGGAAAGGCGGTGTCTGCGCCTCAGAGAGGATTCTGGTGTCCTTCACCCGGATTTCGATTGCGCCGGTGGCCAGATTCTCATTGACAGCGCCGGAACGCTTCTCCACCACACCTACTGCCGCTACTACGAACTCAGCGCGCATTCTGTTTGCTTTTTCAAAATTCTCACTGCCGCAGTCCGCCTCTTCGTAAATCAGCTGCAGCACGCCGCTGCGGTCCCGCAGATCCACGAATACGATACCGCCTTTATTTCTCTGCTTTGCCACCCATCCCATGACGGTGACGGTCTGTCCGACATTGGCCTCGGACAATTCCGCGCACCGACAGGTGCGCTTTAACCCCTTCATTGATTCAGCCATTGTACTCTCCTTTATTTTTCCGGAAGGATATCACTGTCTGTCTGACAGTATCTATCTGCGCTTCAGGAACGAGGCGCATTGTAAAACTCTTCAAACTTCTCATATCCCTGTGCAGCCAGCTGTTCTTTCTGGAACTTCTTATTCTTGTTCATCCGGGCAATCAGAATCTGCTTACCCTCCCGGCGCTCCTGCTGTGCCTTGGCGATCACCTCGCAAAGTCTCTCGGAAGGCATATTCTTTTCGATCAGATAACAGATTCGCTCTCTCTGACCGGGAATGACAAATCCCTGCTCAAGAAGGATCAGAATGATGCGCTCAAAGCCGATGGAAAAACCGCAGGCAGGCACATCACTGCCTGTAAACTTACCCACCATAGTGTCATATCTTCCACCGCCGCCGCAGCTGATGCCAAGCTCCGGCATGGCAATTTCAAAAATCGTACCGGTGTAATAGGACATGCCGCGAACGATGGTAGGATCAAATACCAGCTTAAAGTCTGCTTCTTTGGTCTGTTCCACACTCTGAATGATTTCCCTAAGACCGGGAATCACATCCGGCTCAATGACACCGGCAAGCTTCTCCTCCAGATAAGAAAGAGGATCTTCACTCTTTTCCAGACCATCAAACAAAGCCAGATAGCAGTCTGTGCTCTCCTGCGAGAAGCCGCTCTCCAAAAGCTCCTTTGCCGCGCCGTCTTTACCGATCTTATCCATCTTGTCCAGAATGATGAAGACGGTGTCAAAGCTTTCCTCCGGGAAGCCGCTGTAAGCCGCCATGGCCTTCAGGATGCGGCGCTCGTTGATGCGGATCTGAAATCCCTTAAAGCCCAACCGTCCCAGCGTAGTGGTAGTCGCCAGAATCAGCTCGATCTCTGCTAAATTGGTGGGCTCACCGATAATATCGATGTCACATTGCATGAACTGGCGATAGCGCCCCTTCTGGGGACGATCTGCTCTCCACACATTGCCCATCTGCAGGGCCTTAAAGGGAGTAGGCAGCTCGTTGGCGTGATTGGAATAGTAGCGCACCAGCGGGACAGTCAGATCATAACGAAGACCGCTGTCTGTTAAATCCGCCTCCGCCTTGGCCTGCTCTAATTTAAGCTTCTCTCCTCTCTTTAAAATCTTGAAAATCAGCTTTTCATTATCACCGCCTTGCTTGCTGGTCAGGTTCTCGATATTTTCCACGCAGGGAGTCTCAATAGACTGAAAACCAAACTCCCCGTAAGTCTTCTTAATGACAGAGATGGCATAATCACGGATCTGCATCTCTGCCGGAAGAATATCCTTCATGCCGGTAACCGGCTTTTTGATCAGTGTCATAGTCTTCCTCTCTTCTGCTCTTCATTTTGCAAAAGCCGCTCTGTAAAACTTGGGGACGGCCTTTACAGCAATCTTTTATATTCTACTCTCTTTACCCTGTGTTTTCAATCTCTGCCGGCGGCTACCAGCCGGGATACTGCACTTTCGCAACTATACAGATGTAAATCAACAGATGGGCGGGGTAAAGATGGTTATGTTCCATCATGAACACATCCTGTTCCTCTGTCAGGGTAAAATGCTGTCATGGTAAAAGCACTGTCATGTCATAAGTACTGTTATGGTAAAAGTATCCTTATGACGTAAGTACTGTCATGGTAAAAATACTGTCATGGTATAAAGATCTGTATTCTCCGTATAACGAACCCGTCCCGTGTTTCTTCCTGCGGGCAGGCACTCGGACAAATGTCCCTGACTCACCAGATCCTGTTTCATCTCTTTAAATATCTCCCGGGAGGCACATTTGACAGAAGGGAAATTATTTCCTTCCTGTTCCTGGGCAGCCAGCATCAGCTTAAAGGTTTCTCTGTCCCATTTCTCCAAAAAAGCCCCCTCACGGACATAATAATTATCTGCCGTGGCCGTGCATTCAGGCAGTGCGTCCTCCTGATACAGCGTATGGGTCCTGGAGATCTCTTCGGTAGTGATCAGCAGATAGTCGTAGTTAATGTACTCCCCCATAACCGCTGCATCCTCATCGGAGTCATAGGAAGGGTCTCCCCAGGTAGGATCCATATGATACCAGTCTCCGTCCACTCTGACAATGTCCCAGGCATGACGCACGCCATCATGCACTTCCCCGGCGGCGATCACACAGGGAATCCCCAGCTGCTGCAGCAGATATTGTGCCGCTCTGGCATAGCCCTGGCATACCGACTTTCCATATAGAAAAACCGAGCACATGGTCTGATTATAGGATGCATCCTGATCATAATCCGTCTGACTGATCACATATTCATAGACATAGCGGGCCTTCTCATAATCGTTTCCCAGAGTCTGCGCACTCCGAAGCACCTTCTGCAGCACAGATTTCATCTCTTCGCGAAGCTGCTCCCGTTCCTGCTCCTCCATGGTATATTTACCTGTCAGGGTGATGTGCGTGACAGCATCCGACTGGTCTGTGTAGATCTGGGATTGATAGCCGGAGACATCAAAAAATTCCGGATGATCATCCGTCACCATGGTGAAAATCTCTGTGATCTCCTCTGTTTCCTTGCAGGGAATCTCGATCTTTTCTGCACGCTCCTCCACCATATACTGCAGCAGCAGATAAATGAGTTCTCTCTGATATTGCCTTTTCTCCTGCAGCTGCGAAAAATAATAACTCTGCCCTTGCGAAGCTGCCAAAGAGACGAACTGCGCCGGTGTAAGTCCTGTGCTCTCCCAGTTCTCTGTCAGGCCGGAGGATGCCGTATTCAGGCAGTCTGCCAGGGAATCTGCCTCCTCCATCGCATCAATAGCCTGCGAGGTGGAAAGGCTGCTTTCTCCCATGTGGATCTCATCTAAGGAAAGTACGGATTCCTCTTCAGCATCCCCATGAATCTGCTCTCCATCCTGAGACTTTTGAATGTCGCTCTCTTCTGTATCAGATTCACCTGTCTTCGTATCTCCATCGTCTGCGCTGTCCTGACGGGAGATTCCTTCCTTTCCTGTATTACTGCCCCCTTTTCCGGCTTCCGCTGTATTTTTACTGCCGCCGGCATCGGCACTGCTTTCCGTCTGCATGCCGATTATTCCGCAGCCTGTCAAATTTCCGGACATTCCCCCTGCCAGAAAGAGGCACAGCAAAACAGACAGGACAGCACGTTTTGGCGTACCGTCCTGTCTGCCGTTTTTGTTTCTTTTTATGATCTTCTTTTTTTCGAGGGGTTCTTCTGCAATCGTTTTTCCTGCAATTCCCTCTTTGCTGCCTTCAAGGCGTTCGTATCTCATAAACCGTAACACGCATTACTTGGAAAAATCCGCCAGCTCCAGTCCCTTGTTTCGATCAAGTACCATCTGCACAGACCAGGGATTTACGAAAAGCAGCAAGGGATTTCCCTTGAGATCCTTGATCCGCTTCATGTCCGAAGTGCCTACGATCTTCGATACATCAATATCTTTATTTACAATCCAGCGGATGTGCTCATAAGGCAGGGGATCCAGATAGATTTCCACATTGTACTCACTCTTTAAGCGGAACTTCAGAACATCAAACTGCAGCATACCTACCACGCCGCAGATGATCTCCTCCATACCGGTGTTGTACTCCTGGAAAATCTGGATGGCACCTTCCTGCGCAATCTGACTGACGCCCTTGACGAACTGATCGCGTTTCATGGTATCGACCTGACGCACTCTGGCGAAATGCTCTGGTGCGAAGGTAGGGATACCTTCATAGCGGAAGCTCTCCTTGGGCATACATAAGGTATCGCCGATGGAATAAATGCCGGGATCAAAGACACCGATGATGTCTCCCGCATAGGCTTCCTCTAAGATCTTTCTGTCGCTGGCCATGAGCTGCTGGGGCTGGGAAAGGCGCTGCACCCTTCCGCTTTGGACATGCT
Source organism: bacterium (assembly GCA_963593905.1). Classification (GTDB taxonomy): domain Bacteria; phylum Bacillota; class Clostridia; order Lachnospirales; family Lachnospiraceae; genus CAG-791. Next base: position 10,657 of record CAVBBL010000041.1, read on the forward strand.
TTACTTCCATGCCGGCCTCATAACGTCCGGAACAGATCCGCATGAAAGCGATTCTATCCCTGTGGGCCTTGTTCATATTGGCCTGAATCTTAAATACAAAAGCCGAGAAATCTCTCTCCACAGGGTCGATTTCTCCCTGGTCGGAAATCCGAGCAGTGGGCGGCAATGCCATCTTCAGGAAATGCTGCAGGAAGATTTCCACGCCGAAATTCGTCAAAGCAGAGCCGAAGAATACCGGTGTCAGCATACCTGCCTGTACTTCCTCTAAGTCAAAAGCAGCACTGGCACCGTCTAACAGCTCAATTTCACTTTGCAGATGTGCAAACTTATCCTCTCCGATCTGCGCCCGCAGTGCATCCTCATCCTGTAAGGGGATTCGGGTCTCATGACCTTCCTTCGTTCCCTTTTCTGTGTCTGCATAGGTAATAACCTCCTGCAGTTCCCGGTCATAAACGCCCTTGAATTCCTTACCGGATCCAATGGGCCAATTCACAGGACAGGTGGCAATTCCCAGATTCTTCTCAATATCGTCTAACAGATCAAAGGTGTCCATGGCATCTCTGTCCAACTTATTGATAAAAGTAAAAATCGGAATATGCCGCATGGTGCAGACCTTAAAAAGCTTCCTGGTCTGCGCCTCTACACCCTTACTGGCATCTATGACCATGACGGCAGAATCTGCTGCCATCAAAGTACGATAGGTATCCTCAGAGAAATCCTGGTGGCCGGGGGTGTCAAGGATATTAACACAGCACCCGCCATAGGAAAACTGCAGCACCGAACTGGTGACAGAAATACCTCTTTGCTTCTCGATCTCCATCCAGTCAGAGACAGCATGTCTGGCTGTAGCCTTGCCCTTTACGCTGCCTGCCAGATTGATGGCGCCTCCGTAGAGAAGGAACTTCTCCGTCAAAGTGGTCTTACCGGCATCCGGGTGAGAGATGATGGCAAATGTCCGTCTTTTTTCAATTTCTTCTGCTATTTTGCTCATAACAATTCCCATTCCGCAGGCGGTCCGCACCGGAGGAATCACAAATCAAATTACAATTTGATTTGTGATCAGGGCTATTGGTGACGCCTGCGGCACCAATGGCTGTGCGAAAACAATCTCAATTCTTCGGTGCGTCCTTCATGGAGAAGCTCAGTCTGCCCATGCGGTCCTTGCCAAGGCAAACCACTCTGACCTTCTGTCCCAGTGTCAGCTCATCCTCTACATGCTCGATGCGGTGATTAGTGATCTTGGAGATATGCACCATGCCTTCCTTACCCGGCGCAAACTCTACGAATGCACCGAATTCCTTGATGCTCACAACTACGCCGTCCAGGACCATGCCTTCCTCAAAGTCAGTGGTGATGATCTCCACCATCTTGCAGGCTCTCTCCATCTGCGCCTTGTCTGTGCCGCAAATGGAAACCTGTCCGTCATCACTGATGTCCATCTGCACGCCGGTGCGCTTGATGATCTCATTGATGGTCTTGCCACGCTGACCAACCACATCACCGATTCTCTCCGGATCGATCTGGAGAGAAATGATCTTGGGTGCATACTGGTTAACCTCTGCACGAGGCTCTGCGATTGCCTTGGACATCACCTCATTCATGATGTACTCTCTGGCCTCTTTGCAGCGGGCGATTGCCCCCTCTACGATAGGTCTGGTCAGGCCGTGGATCTTAATGTCCATCTGGATAGCGGTGATGCCGTCATGGGTACCTGCCACCTTAAAGTCCATATCACCAAAGAAATCCTCAAGACCCTGAATATCGGTAAGAAGAATGAAATCATCGTCGCTCTCGCCGGTCACCAGACCGCAGGAGATACCTGCCACCTGCTTCTTAATGGGCACACCTGCTGCCATCAGTGCCATGCAGGATGCACAGATAGAAGCCTGAGAGGTAGAACCATTAGACTCAAAAGTCTCAGATACAGCGCGAATTGCATAAGGGAATACGTCCTCGCTGGGAAGCACAGGCAGCAGCGCACGCTCTGCCAATGCACCGTGACCGATCTCACGGCGTCCCGGGCCGCGGCTGACCTTGGTCTCACCTACAGAGTAAGCCGGGAAATTGTACTGATGCAGATAACGCTTGCCGGTGATGTTGGGATCTAAGCCCTCTACTCGCTGCATCTCGGAAAGAGGCGCCAGGGTGACCACATCACAGATCTGTGTCTGGCCTCTGGTGAACATTGCAGAGCCGTGTACTCTGGGAATAATGTCAACTTCTGCTGCCAGAGGGCGAATCTGATTCATCTGGCGTCCGTCAGGGCGCTTGTGATCCTTCAGGATCATCTTGCGCACGGTCTTTTTCTGATACTGATAAACAGCTTCATCTAAAAGGCCAAGCCACTCCTCATTCTCCGCAAAAGCCTCTTTGAGTTTTTCCTTAATGGCATGGATATTTGCCTCGCGGACCTGCTTCTCATCGGTAAATACCGCGATCTCCATCTCCTCCTGGGGAACGATCTCCTTGATAGCAGCAAAGAGCTCCTCCGGAATAGCGCAGCTGTCATAAGCCTTCTTGGGCTTGCCGACCTCTGCCACAATGGAATTGATGAAAGCGATAATCTGCTGATTCACCTCATGTGCTTTATAGATGTACTCAATCATCTCCTGCTCAGGAATCTCATTGGCACCGGCCTCGATCATGATGACCTTCTCTGCGGTGCTGGCCACGGTCAGACGAAGGTCACCCTTATCCCACTGTTCCTGGCTGGGATTGATGATCACCTCTCCGTTCACCTTGCCGATCTGGGTTGCAGCACAGGGACCTGCGAAGGGAATATCAGAAATAGACGTAGCTGCAGATGCACCGATCATAGCCACCAGCTCAGGACGACAGGTGGGATCCACGCTCATAACCATGCACTCTAAAGTCACATCGTTGCGATAATCCTTAGGGAACAGAGGACGCATGGGACGGTCGATGACACGACTGGTCAGAATCGCATTTTCAGAAGGCTTGCCCTCTCTCTTCATGAAGCCGCCGGGGAACTTGCCGATAGCATAATATTTCTCAGAATACTCCACACTCAACGGGAAGAAATCGATTCCCTCGCGAGGCTCCTCGGATGCTGTTGCGGTGCAAAGCAGTGTGGTGTCGCCATAATGGATAAAAGCACAGCCGTTTGCCTGCTTACCCACTCTGTCAATATCGATGCTGAGCTTGCGGCCGGCCAGTTCCATTTCATACGTCTTGTACATGTTTTTTCTCCTTTTCCTTCTTCTCTTCTCTTTCGTCTCTTATCTCTTGATTCTAACAAAGGAATCTGCTGTGCACATTCCTTCGCTATTGCCGATACTCATCCGGGCTCCTTATAAGCAAAAAGACGGCACCGTACCGGTAAATCCCAGTATGAGGCCGTCTCTTAATATCCGTATCTATTACTTTCTGATACCCAGCTGTGCAATCAATGTACGGTATGTATCCAGATCGGTTTTCTTCAGGTAATCCAGAAGACCACGTCTCTTACCAACCATCTTCAGAAGGCCGCGGCCGGAGTGCTTATCCTTGGGGTTCTTCTTGATGTGCTCAGTGAGCTCGCGAATTCTCTCAGTCAGAACTGCGATCTGTACTTCCGGAGAACCGGTATCGCCTTCTTTTCTTGCGTAGGTGTTGATAATCTCTGTCTTTTTCTCTTTAGAAATCATTTCTATCTCCTTCTGTCCGTAACGGACGATGCGCCGTATACTGAGGAATGGTCGGAGTGTCCTTTTCCCAAGTATCGGTCTCAAACACACAACGGACAGATTATAGCATAATCTGTCCGCACTGTAAACCGTTTTTATTTTAAATCTAAAGAAGTGTTTTCATTTCAAATCTGAAGAAGTCTTTTATTTCCTACTTGAAGAAGCACTGCTTACATCAGCATTTCATTAGCTCTGCAATACCCTGACCACCTTGGTGACGGTGCGGTAATTGCTGTTATATACGGTGATCCCGTATTTCTCATTACTGGCATTGACTACCTGACCATTACCAATGTAAATCGCTACATGGTTAATGCCGCCGCTGCCGCTGTAGAAGAACAGATCACCGGGCTGTGCCTCGGACTGGCTGATAGTAGTTCCTGCGCCGGCCTGCGCAGCCGCCACTCTGGGCAGATATACGCCGTAATGTGCGAACACACTCTGCACATAACCGGAGCAGTCCGCGCCATTGGTCAAACTGGTACCGCCCCATACATAGGGATTGCCCACGAACTGCAGTGCATAGCTGCAAAGCTCTGCCCGGATATTGGTAACGCCGGGACCGTAAATCAGCTCACTGATGGTAATCGCATTCCGAAGAGACTGGCTCAAAGTCACATACTTGGAAGAGACATACGCCACTTCGCTGTCGATGCGGACCTTTACCCAGTTGCCCAGCTTGCTGATGACATCCATGGTCTGTCCGTTGGGAATCGTCGTGATGGCATCTGCATCGGTGCTCGGCGCCACCCGAACGGTCAATTCCTCATCCTCCACATTGACAGTGGCCTCTGTCTGAATCGCATCCTGGGCATAGAGCCTGGCCTCTGCGCCGGTAGCCAGATATTCACTCTTTACATAGCCCTCTACCTCACCGGATACGATATAGGACCAATCTCCATCCTGGGAAACCACCTCACAAACTGCCTGACTGGGAAGTCTCCCCGCCAGATCTGCAGTCTCTGAGGGAGACTTGCGGATATTCAAAGTATCCGATACCTTGGCGATACCCAGATTCGTATAATCGGAAAAGATCTCATCTGCCGTATTGGCCTTAGCCACATACTCATCCTCAGTGAGCGTGCTCCTCAAAAGATTCATGGCACCGATCACTTCCTTGGTGATGGAAGAGACAGCCACCTTTCTGCCGGAGCTCTCCGTACTGTCAAAGGACACAGCGCCGGTCTCTGCCACCTGCTTGCTCTCCGTCATGGACAGTGCAGCACTCTCGCTCTGGGCTGTGACCTGCTCCGCCGCCTTCTGTGCCTGTCCGTCATAGAAAAGAATTCCGCCGGACACCAATAAAAGAGCACAGGCAACGCCGGCTGTCCCGGCTAAATAAGCTCTGTTCTGCGCTCTGGTATATTTCTTTTTCTCCTTATTCACTTTTTCTTTTTTTGACATACCTGTTGTCTTCTTACAAATCATGCAGACTCCTTTATGTCTCTTTGCTGCTTCAATTACCTCTCGGCTATTTCCTCAAGGTTTTTATAATTCTTGTCTTCCAGATAGATTCCGTCTTCTATCTATTCACTTTTGAAGTACTTTTGACAATCTTGTTAATAATTGTTACAAACTTATTAACTTTACCCTTAAAAATAATAACAACCCGCCCCTATACTGTCAACACACGCCATAAAAAATACATAATTTTATAAAAATTTTTTTGCAACAAAAATAGCATAATTTTATGCCAGAACATTTCTAGAATTCGCTATCTATCCCATCCTTGCTCGCAATTACGACCTGATTATAACTTGATTACACTCTGCTTTCCCCGCTTACCGCCTGACAAAACGTAATGCCCCGGGGCGCGGCAAAATGACTCGCATCCTCTGCACTGCGCGCCAGTTTTGCTTAGGTTTGCATCGAAGCTGCAGGATGGTATCGTACGCGCTTTCAGAGCGCGTACGATAGGCCCGCCTGTCTGAGCAG
>CAVBBL010000042.1:0-15169 GCA_963593905.1 bacterium
CGCAGGCGAATTCTCCGATGTGATCTTGCATTGATGACGTTTACGGCATCAATGCGGTTTGAAAGAAATGCTATCGAGCATTTCTTTCAAACTTTCTCTTTATGCGGCAGTTTGCCTTCGGCCATCTATCACGCCTCTCTTCTAAGTTCCTCTCCCATAGCGAGCAGCAGGAACGCAAAGGGCGTGTTGGTCACCTGCTGAAAACTGATCACATTGTGCAGCACATAGACGAGCAGCGCTCCTGCGATCACGTAGAGATAAGGATTTCTTTTGCCCTCCCGCGCAAATCTCCACAGTGCGCTTCCAAAGATGCCCGCATAGGCTGTTGCCCCCAGAATGCCTTGATTTACCAGTATTGTCAATAAGGCATTGTGGGCATTTCTAAGGACGCTGCTGCCAAAATGTTCTTCCAGAAGTTCCGCCACATCCCCCATTTCATAGCAGGCATATGAAAAACAGTCCTGTCCTACACCGATCAGCTGGCGGATGGGGTTTTGCGCCGTAAAAGTCTTAAGTGCCGCGATCCATGCAGTTCCTCTGCCGCTCCCCCAGTTTTCATCAAAAAAAAGCAGAGAAATGCGATCCGCCGGCAGCAGACTCCCTTTCATCACCGTATTGACGATCATGAGCGCTACCAATATCCCGGCTGCTCCCAGCATTAAAAAAGGCAGTACTCTTCCAAAGCTGCCAAGGCGGCTCATGATTGCTTCTTTTCTAATGCCAAAGTGTACCAACAGAAAAATCCCTGCGCCCGCCAGCATTACATAAAGAGTGGTATTCCCCACCGTCAGAAAATTGCCGGAGGCTGTCTCATTGTAATAGTAATACTGATTATAATACCCTACACCGCCTCCCAGCACACGCAAAAAACGCATCGTCTGACATCCGGCTCCGAAGAGCAGAATCAGCAATGCCGCCCTTTCAAGCCGCTTTTTATCTGTAAAGCCAATACAAAGGGCAATCAGGAAAATAAGGCATACGACCAACAATCCACCGGCACTGCCCTGCACTGCCGCCCCTGCGAAGCCCAGGTAAACAGAAATTACCGTCAGCCAAAGCAGCTTTTTATTCTCCTCGATCAGAAATTGCAGCGCCGCGACAGTCAGAAAGACGGACAGATATCCGCTGTACCAGTTGATATTCCCAATCGTAGAAATAAAACTATTTTCGTATTCGCTGCCAAAAGAAACCAGCGAAAAACGAGTCAGAAGTGTCATAACGAAGACCGGAATTGCTCCCAATGAAAAGAAAAACAGACCATTATCCCGGAAAATACGAATTCTGGAATAAAGGAAGTAATAGATGATCATGATCGCCTGGGTTAAAAAGCCCATGCGCCAGCCATCAATACCCCAGAACGCCGTCCCGCTGTCTATGGACAGAACCATGGAAAAAAGACTCTCCGCCCCCAGCAGCGCAACGAAGGAATCGGTTACTGACCATTTCCCGATCTGCAGCCGTTTTTCTTCTGACAGTGCCATAGAAAACACAAGGCCGATCAGCACAAGCAAGGACATATTTTTATACAGGATCGCTTTCGCCTCTCCCAGGCCATTATATCCACTCTTCATGTACAGCGGCAGCACCACTGTCATAGCCAGTAAATACAGGCGAAGCAGATCCTGTGTCCAATCTCGCTTTTTCATCCCCCTCAGCCCCCATTAGACTTTAAAGCGATAACCCACTCCCCAGATTGTCTCTATATACTGGGGCTTGGACGTGTCATACTCAATCTTCTCACGAATTTTCTTAATATGCACCGTCACCGTTGCAATATCTCCGATGGAATCCATGTCCCAGATTTCTCTGAATAATTCTTCCTTTGTGTACACATGGTTCGGATTCTCTGCCAGGAATGTCAGCAGGTCAAACTCCTTGGTGGTGAAATTCTTCTCCACACCGTCTATCCACACTCTGCGCGCTGTCTTGTCGATCTTTAATCCTCTGATTTCAATGACATCGTTGGTCTTCTGGTTAGCCCCCACCAAACGCTCATATCTGGCCATGTGCGCCTTGACTCTGGCCACCAACTCGCTGGGAGAAAAAGGCTTTGTCATATAGTCATCCGCCCCCAGTCCCAGACCGTGAATCTTGTCTATATCATCTTTCTTCGCTGACACCATCAGAATCGGCACGTTTTTAATCTCACGAATCTTTTTGCACACTTCAAATCCGTCCATGCCCGGCAGCATCAGATCCAGAATCACCAGATCAAACTCCTGGGTCAAGGCCATATGCAGGCCATCTGTTCCATTGCCGCAGGTTTGCACCGTAAAGCCGCTCAGTTCCAGATAATCCTTTTCCAGATCGGCAATGCTCTCCTCGTCTTCAATGATCAATATACTGCTTGCTTTTTGTTCTGTTCCCTGTTTCATGGTTACCTCTTTCCGCTGCCATGATGGCAGCTGCGTGATTAGGAATCGCGCAATTGATTTCCTCTAATTTTCTCCGGCGATATTGCTTTTTTCCATTTCTCTGTATTTTCTGATAACGAAGTGCATGCAGGTTCCCTCGCCGTCACGGCTGGTCGCCCAGATATATCCGCCATGATCCTCTATGATCTTTTTCACAATAGAGAGGCCTATGCCGCTGCCCCCCTGGGCGGAGTTGCGGGAGGAATCCGTGCGGTAAAATCTATCAAAGATATTCGGCAGATCTCTGGCCGCGATTCCCTTGCCATTGTCCTCGATCTCCACCCGAATCGCATCCTGTTCATCCAGGATACGGATATCGATCCTGCCGTCCGCTTTATCCAGATACTTCACACTGTTGCTGATAATATTATTGACGACTCGCTTCATCTGCTCCGGATCCGCAATAATCATGGTATCCGGCGACACCAGATTAGAATAATTCAGCTTAATGCCCCTGGATTCCATATCGATGCCTATTTCATCCACACAGTCCCCGAAATAATCCGCCACATTGATCCTTCGGAAGTTATAGGGGATACGGTCGCTGTCAATCCTTGCGTACAACGTCAGCTCATTGATAAGCTTATCCATATCATTGGCTTTATTGTAGATCGTTCGAATGTATTTTGCCTGTTTCTCCGGCGTGTTGGCCACGCCGTCCATGATGCCCTCCACATATCCTTTGATAGAAGTAATGGGAGTTTTCAGATCATGGGAAATATTACTGATCAGTTCCTTATTCTGCTTTTCCCGCTCCAGCTTTTCATCTGCCGATTCCTTCAGACGCAGCCGCATATCCTCGTAGTTCTGATAGAGATCTCCGATCTCGCCCTTTTCATCTGTGGGCAGCGCATATTCCAGATTGCCGTCCCGAATATGCTTCATAGCCACATTCAGGCTGTTGATAGGCTCAAAGACACCTTTGCGAAACCAATAGATGACCACCGCCGCCGTGATGATCATGGTCACGATCATGGCCACAAACATGCCTGTCAACAGGGGTCTGGAAATCACCGTCACTATTTTCGTGATGATAAAGAAGCTTCCGTCTGATCCATCGGAAAATTTAAAATCCAGCTGCCGAATCATCTTATTGAGATCATCCATATAAATGCCGATCTCGCTTTCCCCGTTTTCCCCCCGATAGGCCGGCAGCACAGAAAGGGTCTCCTTATTCACATGACTGCTGCTGGTATAATAGAGATCATTTCCTTTTCTGATGATGATATAGGAATTATCACTCTCTTCCTCCAGCATCTTAGCTATCTTTTCTCTGAAATCCTGCTTCTCAAGAATATAGGGATCTGTCCTTATAGCTGATTCCACTTCCTCGTAGACCTGATCCGTCTCCTCGCTGTAGGCCTGCACACTGTCTGTCAGCCGCAGATAATCCCGCAGAGAAACACTATTATCTCTGCTCCCCGCCACATAATTGCCAATGACAAAAAAAGCTGCTGAGCACAGGATGATCGGTGCCAGGATCATAATCGAAAAAGCAATGGCTATTCTCTTTTTAAAGGTCATTCTCTGCTTGCTCTTCTCCTTTCTTTTCACCCTCTATATGCATGATACCCGGTATCATATTCATCGTCCGAAAGCTACATCTTAGATGCATCCTTGTTTGGCTGGCCGGACTTTGGGTTTAACATATTTATTTTAGCATAATCTTAGTCTGCTAACAGGGATTGGTGAAATAGTTCAGGGTTTTTTAATGTTTAAGACAGTAATTGTTTACATCTTTTGCTGCCACGCAGTCAATTCACGTTGCAATGAGCAGGTGCTAAACAGATGCATTATTTTTTCAAAAGTTAGCATTGACTTATCCGTATTGCATTTGTTTAAATAATATCAGTAACTATTATTGTTATTGGAAAGGACAGTCATGATACGCAAACACAGCAAGCAGCGAGAAGCCATCTATGAATATCTGCACGGACGTACGGATCATCCTACTGCAGATGCTGTTTATGCCGGTGTGAGACAGGTCTTTCCCAATATCAGTCTCGGCACTGTCTACCGCAATCTGATTCTGCTGCGGGATATCGGCAGCATTCAGGCTGTGGATGTCGGCGACGGCACGCTCCACTTTGATGCAGATATTTCCGAGCACAGCCACTTCATCTGCAGAGGATGCGGCTGCGTGCAGGATATCTGGATGAAGCCGGACGAGGAGATTCGCCGAAAGGCTGCAGCTCATTTTTCCGGGCAGATCACCGGCTATAATACCTATTTTTATGGTCTGTGCAGTGACTGCCTCGCAGGAGAACAGTCGGAACAGGCCTCTGCCTCAAAAGGAGCAGGAGAGACAATGGTAACATCACCAAACGATTTAAAAAAAGAAACCATTCAATCCCAGAATTAAAAAAGAAAAGGAGAAACACTATGAAATTTGTATGTTCTGTATGTGGTTATGTATATGAAGGCGACCAGGCTCCGGAGAAATGTCCTGTCTGTTCTGCCCCCGCTTCCAAATTCATCGCACAGAGCGAAGAGAAGACCTGGGCTGCTGAGCACGTAGTGGGTGTCGCACAGGGTGCCAGTGAGGACATCATGGAGGATCTGCGCGCTAATTTTAACGGCGAATGTTCTGAAGTAGGCATGTATCTGGCAATGAGCCGTGTAGCTTTCCGCGAGGGCTATCCGGAAGTCGGTCTCTATTATGAGAAGGCTGCCTATGAAGAAGCTGAGCACGCTGCCAAATTTGCAGAGCTTCTCGGCGAGGTCGTCACAGACTCTACCAAGAAGAATTTAGAGCTTCGTGTAGAAGCAGAAAACGGTGCCACCGCCGGCAAGGTAGATCTGGCAAAGCGTGCCAAGGCAGCTAATCTTGATGCCATTCACGACACCGTCCACGAAATGGCAAGGGACGAGGCACGCCACGGCAAAGCCTTTGAGGGACTGTTAAAGAGATACTTTAGCTAAGGAATGATTAAATCAGCGTTTCTTAGTATCTCCGATAGATCACACGGATTTGCAGAGAGATTGGCTCTTCGCAGTGCAAATCCGGCAAAGGAAACACTTTGACCAGCTAATCAGCATTTCCCTAAAATATCATAATGGTGCATTATGACCGCAAGCAGGAGAGCGACGTGGATTGCTCTCCTGCTTCTTTTTTTCACAGCTTCATTCTTTTTTTATAAATGATTTATAATTCCTTTATTGCGCACTTGTTCTATTTGTTGTATAACAAAAGCAGTTCAAGAAAAACAGATTTACCTCCGGCGGGAACTTCCAATGTATTAACCGTTTCCCCCGGAAGCCATATAAAGGAGGAATGACTTATGTTAAGACCTGCAATGTACAGAAACAATGAAAGAGCTTTTTGGAACGATCCCTTTGACATGTTTGATACCGTACTCCCCACTCTGTGGAACGACGAAGCGCTGGAGAGAAGCTTCTCCGGATTCAAGACCGATGTGATTGAAAAGGATAACAACTACATCCTTAAATCTGAACTTCCGGGATTCAATAAAGAAGACATCAAGGTAGATCTGAAGAATGATATTCTGACAGTCTCCGCCACCCACAGCGATGAAGCCAAGGAAGAAGATAAGAAACAGAAATACCTGCGTAAAGAGCGTACCTACTCTTCCTATTCCAGAAGTTTCCATGTAGAGAACATTCGTCCTGAGGATGTAAGTGCCACCTACAACAACGGTATTCTGGAAGTCACCTTCCCGAAGAGAAATGCTCTTCCCGCTGCTGAGATCAAGCAGATTGAGGTAAAATAGCAGGAACAACGCGCTGTTGTAAAATATGAAATTGTCGTCAGCCTGGAATTCAGACTGAAACAAAACGACACACCAGAATAATCACAACGCACAATCACAACCGTATTGACAGAAACAGTGATAAATAAAATAACGCTTTCACCTTCTTGCAAAAACAGGCGGCCATTTCCATCGGCCGCCTGTTTTTTACGTTTACTTTTTTGTCAAAAGATATGATAATATAGCCTGACAATGTATGCGATACATCCTTGATAGAATCTGCTGCATGTCTGCACAACTCATCTGCCCATCCACAGAAATGAAAATTAGTGTAAAAATATGCACGATGGCATATTTTTCGCACAGCTATTTGTTTCTGCGAAACCAATAACCCTGATGGCAAATCGAATTAGAAATTCGATTTGCCTCTTCGCAGCATAGCTGCTCAGAAATGAGGATCAATATGGAAAAAATTACCAGCTTCACAATCAATCACATTCTTTTAGAGCCCGGTATCTATGTCTCTCGGTTGGATCACTACGGTGATACTGTCATCACTACCTTTGATATCCGCATGACTTCCCCCAATGATGAACCGGTCATGAATACTGCAGAGATGCATACCATTGAGCATCTTGCTGCCACCTATCTGCGCAATCATCCGGATTATAAGGATAAAACCGTTTATTTTGGCCCTATGGGCTGCCGCACCGGCTTTTATCTGCTGCTGGCAGGAGAGTACACCTCTGCTCAGATCGTCCCTCTGCTTACCTCCATGTTTGAATTTATCAGGGATTTCGAGGGGGATGTCCCCGGTGCTTCTCCCAGAGACTGCGGCAACTATCTGGACATGAATCTGAGCATGGCCAAATATCTCGCCAATCGTTTCCTGCAAAACACCCTTTATGGCATCGATGAAAAACATCTCGTCTACCCGGAGTAAATCACTGCAATAAAAGAATGACAGAAAGGTAATAAGCAGTTTGAAAGAAATGCCTGATGACATTTCTTTCAAACTGCATTGATGCCGTAAACGTCATCAATGCATGGTCGTATCAGAGAAATCGCCTGCGCGATTTCTCTTCACGTAGCCGCAATAAATTGCGTCATAGAAAGGAAAAAAATGATAAAATTAGGCATTATCGGCGCTATGGATGTAGAAGTCGCCGTGTTAAAAAAGCTCGTTGAGAATCCTACCGTCATCACCCGGGCCGGCATGGAGTTTGTCTCCGGTCAGATTGGCGATAAAGACGTCGTCATCGTAAAAAGCGGCATCGGCAAAGTAAATGCAGGTCTTTGCGTTCAGATTCTCGCTGATCTTTTCTCAGTCACTCATATCATCAACACAGGCGTGGCCGGCTCTCTTTGCAATGATGCTAATATCGGTGACATCATTGTTTCCACAGATGCTATGTATCACGATGTAGACGCCACTGTTTTTGGCTATCAGATTGGTCAGGTTCCTCAGATGAACACGGTATCCTTCCCCGCGGATGACAGTCTTCGTCTCGCCGCAGTCCATGCCTGCCGCAGCGCAGCCCCTGATATTCAGGTATTTACCGGCCGTGTTGTCAGTGGCGATCAATTCATCTGTGATGCTGACAAAAAATCCTGGATCAAAGATAATTTCCACGCATTCTGCACAGAAATGGAAGGCGCCGCCATTGCGCAGGCAGCCTATGTCAATGGAATTCCTTTTGTCATTGTCCGTGCCATTTCCGACAAAGCAGACGGCAGCGATGTAGTAGATTATCCCGTATTTGAAGCAAAAGCAGCCGAGCACTGCGCAAAGTTGGTGGGAGAAATGATCCGTTCTCTGTAAGGAAATTCTCTTCGCAGCTTCGCTGCTCAGATTGGAGATTAGTGCGAAAAATCTGCTCGATAGCAGATTTTTCACCCCGCAGCATGTGCTACGCACATACTGCCCTGATGGCAGACGAGAATCTTTGATTCTCGTCGCCTCTTCGCAGCTTCGCTGCTCAGAATTGGAGATTAGTATGTTAAATCAGTTTTCCAGAACAGAGCTGCTCTTTGGCCATGAGGCTATGGAAAAGCTCTCTCATGCACGGGTGGCAGTCTTTGGCATCGGCGGCGTCGGCGGTTATACCGTAGAAGCCCTGGCCAGAAGCGGCATCGGCACCCTTGACCTGATTGATGACGACCGGGTTTGCCTGACCAATATCAATCGCCAGATTTATGCGACACGAAAGACTATCGGCCAATACAAGGTAGATGTGGCCAGGGAGCGCTGTCTCGACATCAACCCCAATCTGGTTATCAACACCTATAAAACATTTTATATGCCGGATACCGCTGATCAATTTGATTTCTCCGACTATGATTATGTAGTAGATGCCATTGATACCGTCACCGGCAAGATTGCTTTGGTCCTGCAGGCACAGGCCGCAGGTGTTCCCATTATCAGTTCTATGGGCGCCGGTAATAAGGTGGATCCTACTGCTTTTCAGGTCGCTGATATCTATAAAACTTCTGTTTGCCCCCTTGCCAAGGTAATGCGCAGGGAGCTGAAAAAGAGAGGAGTAAAACACCTGAAGGTAGTTTATTCCAAAGAGCCGGCCCTCACACCCCTGGAGGATATGTCCATCAGCTGCCGTTCCCACTGCGTTTGTCCCCCCGGCACACAGCGCAAGTGCACAGACCGCCGAGCTATCCCGGGAAGCAACGCCTTTGTCCCTTCCGTGGTAGGACTGATCATTGCCGGCGAGATCATCAAGGATTTGTCCGGTTTTTCATCCTGAAATTCTCGTCGCCTCTTCGCAGCAAATAAGGAGAGGTTTGAAAGAAATGCTCGATAGCATTTCTTTCAAACTGCATTGATGTCGTAAACGCCATCAATACAGATCGTATCGGAGAATTCGCCTTCGCGAAATTCTCCTCACGCAGCCGCAGACGAGCTGCGGCATAAAGAGGTAAGTATGATCTATCTGGATTATTCATCCAATACGCCCTGTGACCCATTGGTCCTGCAGCGTTTTTGTGAGATTGAACAAAATTTCCCCGGCAACGCTAACTCCGCCCATCAGGCCGGCCGCCTTGCCCTGCAAAAGCTTCAGGAAAGCACACTCTCTATTGCCAATATGCTCCATGTGCAGCCGGAGGAAATCATCTATACCTCCGGTGCCAGTGAATCCAATAATCTGGCACTGAAGGGACTGGCCCGTACTTCCCGTCATATAGGGCGACATATTATTTCCACAGCACTGGAGCACGCTTCAGTGGGCGCATCTCTCACCTGGCTGCAGGAACAGGGATACGAGATAGACCTGCTGGATATCGGCAGAGACGGCCGAATCGATCTGGATCAACTCCGCTCTCTGCTTCGCAGCGACACTGTCCTGGTCTCTCTCTGCTCAGTAGACAGTGAACTTGGGACCATACAGCCGATACAGGAAGCAGCTTCTATTATCCGCCAATTTCCCAATTGCCGTTTTCACGTAGATGCTACCCAGGCAATAGGAAAAATCCCTTTTTCCTTCGATAATGTGGATACCGTCAGCTTCGCCCCTCATAAATTCTATGGTCTGAACGGGAGCGGCATTCTCTTTAAAAGAAAGGGAGTCACATTAGAGCCATTGATTCACGGCGGTGCCAGCACAACTCTATATCGCAGCGGCACTCCTACCCTTGCACTGAATGTTTCCGCAGAAACTGCACTGCATCTGGCCCTCTCTCAAATGGACGATCGCAACAAAGTCATCACTGAACATCGAGACAGACTGCTGGCAGCCTTTACTGCTTATCCATTGGTGCACATCAACACACCGCCCTATGCCGTTCCCCATGTCATCAATTTGAGCATAAAGGGCGTGCGGGGCATTGCTTTTCAGCAGGCACTGGATGAGCGGGGCATCTGTGTTTCTGTAAAGTCTGCCTGTTCCGTGCCGAACACTCCCTCTAAAGCTGTTTACGCCGTCAGCCGTGACCGGAAAAACGCCCTTTGCTCCTGGCGCATCAGTTTAAGCCATCTCACCACCGACCGAGAGATTACTGAATTTCTGGCTGCATTTGATGAGTGCTATAATTCTCTCACAAATAGTTGAAATGTGCTGCACATTTGCTGCATTGATGGCAGATGAGGATCTGATATCCTTGTTGCTTCTTTGCAGCAACGCTGCTCAGAATAGAGATTAGTGTGCAAACTGCCTTCGATTTCAAATGAGAATTAGATATTCTCATTTAAGAATTAGAAATTTTCATTGAAGATTCAGATATTCTCAATTGGAGAATCAGAATTTTCATTGAGGATTCAGATATTCTCAATTGAAGAATCGGAAATTCGCATTGTTTTTGCGCTGCTATTGGCACCGCAGGCGTCACCAATAGTACTGATTGCAGATCAAATCACTGTTTGATTTGCGATTTCTCCGGTGCGTGGAGCCTGCGGAATGGAGATGAAATGTCAAAAGAACTTGAAAGATACCAAATTGCTGAGAGAAGCATTATTAAAAAATATCGAAAGGAACTCTGGAGTCCCTTTATCACCGCTATCAAAAAATATGAGCTCATTGAAGCCGGTGACAAGATTGCTGTCTGTATATCCGGCGGCAAAGATTCTATGCTCATGGCCAAGCTGATTCAGCAGCTTCAGCGACACTCAGAGGTTCCCTTTGAAGCCGTCTATCTGGTGATGGATCCCGGCTATAACGAGATTAACCGTCAGAAAATCGAAAGCAATGCCCAGCTCCTTCACATTCCCATTACTGTATTTGAAACCAATATTTTCCAGATTGCCAACGGTACTGATGAATCTCCCTGCTATCTGTGCGCGCGGATGCGCCGGGGAGCGCTCTATGCCAAGGCTAAAGAGCTAGGCTGCAATAAGATTGCACTGGGTCATCATTTAAACGATGTAGTAGAGACTACCCTGATGGGCATGTTCTACGGCTCACAGCTCCAGGCAATGCTTCCCAAGCTGCACAGCAAGAATTTTGAGGGAATTTCCCTCATTCGTCCTATGTACTGTATTCGGGAGGAGGATATTATCGCTTGGCGCCAGTATAATGAATTAGAGTTCATCCAATGTGCCTGCCGTTTCACAGAAAGCTGCACCATTTGCGACAATGGCGGAGGCGGCTCAAAACGCCAGGAGATGAAGGTACTGATTCGTCGTCTAAAACAAAATAATCCTGACATCGAACGCAATATATACAACAGTCTTCACGCTGTCTGTCTCGACACCTTTCCCGGTTACAAAACCGGCAAGGAGGTGCATTCCTTCTTAGAGCGCTATAATGCGCAGGAATAAACTGTGATTTCTTATAATTTTTTTATCATTTATGATTTGCTATAGTCTTCCTAACCGGAGTCCTTGTAAAAGACTCCGGTTTTTTCTTCCGTTTTTCCATCTTGTGTTACTTTTCACCGTATGCAGAATGCTTTTTACTGATCATTTGGACCATTTGACGCGTCAACGCGTTGACGTGTCAAATAGAATGTGCTATATTGTTGCACAACATACGACTTCCCTGCCTCATGAATGCATCAATAAATGCACCAAGCATCACCATGGTGGTCAGCTGAGCTATTTCGCCCGTACGAGTTCTCTGCATGATGCCGCAATATCTGTGGCAAAGGAAGTAATGTAAAAAAGAAAAGAGGGAGATTATTATGAAAAAGAAGACATTATCCATCCTGATGGCAGCTCTTCTGGCCATGTCCATGACCGCCTGCGGCGGAAGCTCTTCCACAGCTGACACCGCAGCTTCTGAGGAAACTGCAGCTGAGGAAACCTCCGAAGAAACCGCAGAGGCAGACACAGATACCGCTGCTGCAGACACTGCTGACAAAACTTATACCATCGGCATTTGTCAGCTGATTCAGCACGATGCACTGGATGCCGCTACAAAGGGATTTAAGGATACCCTGACAGAAGAGTTCGGCGATGCTGTTACCTTCGATGAGCAGAACGCACAGGGTGATTCCAACACCTGCTCCACCATCATAAACAGCTTTGTTTCTGAAAATGTTGACCTGATCCTTGCAAACGCAACCGCATCTCTGCAGGCTGCACAGGCAGGAACGGATACTATTCCTGTTCTTGGCACCTCTGTTACTGAGTACGGCGTAGCCCTTGGCATTGACGATTTTAACGGCACTGTAGGAGGCAATATTTCCGGCACTTCTGATCTTGCTCCTCTTGACCAGCAGGCTGCAATGCTCAATGAGCTCTTCCCCGATGCAAAGACTGTAGGCCTTCTGTATTGCTCCGCTGAGGCAAATTCTCAGTATCAGGTAGACACCGTAAAAGGATATCTGGAGGATCTTGGATACACCTGCGACTACTACGCTTTCTCTGATTCCAATGACCTCTCCAGCGTTGTTACCAAGGCAGCTGAAGAGAGTGATGTTATCTACATTCCCACAGATAATACAGCCGCTAACAACACCGAGCTGATCAATAACATCTGCCAGCCTGCGGGCGTTCCGATCATTGCCGGTGAGGAAGGCATCTGCAGCGGCTGCGGTGTTGCCACTCTTTCCATCAGTTACTATGATCTGGGCGTTGCCACCGGTAAGATGGCTGTTAAGATTTTAAAGGGTGAGTCCTCCATCTCCGATATGCCTATCGAGTATGCGGCAACCTTTACCAAGGAATACAATCCCACACTGTGTGAAGCCCTTGGCATCACAGTTCCCGATGGCTATGTTGCAATCGCTGAATAATTTACACAGCAGCTGCACCGGCAGTCCATCACAAACATAGAAAACAGACAACAGCGAGGAAATTTGCCCTCGCTGTTGTTTTAGTTTTTAAATTATCATTTTCATTAGCACGAGGAGAATTCGCATACGCGAATTTCTCCTCGTGCTGCCGCAGTAAACTGCGGCAGAAGGAGGTAAAAATGCTTAGTTTACTTGGTTCTTTACCCGGCGCTGTTGCCCAGGGCCTGATTTGGGGCATTATGGCCATCGGCGTCTACATCACCTTTAAAATTCTGGACATCGCTGATCTGTCTGTCGACGGTTCCTTCTGTACCGGTGGCGCTGTCTGCATCATGATGATGCTCTCCGGCCATAATGTCTGGATCAGCATGCTGGCTGCGTTTATTGCCGGTGCCATTGCCGGGCTTGCTACCGGTATCTTCTGCACCTTTATGGGTATTCCGGCCATCCTGGCAGGAATACTTACACAGTTAGGCCTCTATTCTGTAAACCTGAAGATTATGGGCAAGTCCAATCAGGCTATCAATGTCGACAAATATAATCTGCTGGTATCACTTCGATTTGTAAAGGATACCAATCCGCTGAAAAACGCTATCTTTATTGTAGCTATTCTCATCATCGTTCTGGTAGCTGTTCTATATTGGTTCTTCGGCACAGAACTTGGCTCATCCATACGTGCTACTGGCTGTAATGCTCAGATGTCCCGGGCACAGGGCATTAATACCAGTTTGAACCAGGTACTGGGCCTGATGCTGTCAAACGGACTGGTTGCCTTTTCCGGATCTCTTCTCTGCCAGTATCAGGGTTTTGCCGATATCAATATGGGCCGCGGCGCTATCGTCATTGGCCTGGCTGCCGTTATTATTGGTGAAAATCTCTTCCGTTTCCTGAACTGGAATTTCGGTCTGAGGCTTTTAAGTGTAGCTCTTGGCTCTATTGTTTATTATTTTGTTTTGCAGATTGTCATCTGGCGCGGTATAGATACGGATTTGCTGAAGCTGTTCTCCGCTTTAGTCGTTGCCATTTTCCTCTCTATTCCCACCCTCAAGACTCGTTATTTCAAGCGTTCCAAGACAAATAATTCTGCAAAGGGAGGTAATTAATCATGCTAGTTGCTAAAAACATTGTAAAAACCTTTCATGCAGGCACACCTAATGAAAAAAGAGCATTGCAGGGTGTAAACCTTACCTTAAATGACGGCGATTTCGTCACCATCATCGGCAGCAACGGTGCCGGCAAATCCACTTTTCTGAATGCATTGGCCGGCGTATGGCCCATTGACGACGGACAGATTATCATCAATGATAAAGACATTACAAAAATGCCGGAATATAAGCGTGCTGCCTTCTTAGGCCGTGTTTTCCAGGATCCTATGAATGGAACAGCTGCAACCATGAATATTGAGGAAAACCTGGCTCTGGCCAAGCGCCGCGGCAAAATGCGCTCTCTGATGCCGGGTATTAGTGCATCAGAAAGAAAAGAATATAAAGAAGCTCTTGTACAGCTTGGATTAGGACTGGAAGATCGTATGACCAGCAAGGTAGGCCTTCTCTCCGGCGGCCAGCGCCAGGCACTGACTCTTCTCATGGCTACTCTTCAAAAGCCTGAACTGCTGCTTCTGGACGAGCATACAGCCGCTCTTGATCCCAAGACAGCACACAAGGTTCTCACTCTTACCAACGAACTGGTCGCAAGGTCTCACCTGACCGCATTGATGGTAACACACAATATGAAGGATGCCATCCAGACAGGCAATCGTCTGATCATGATGCATGAGGGACGGATTATTTACGATGTAGCCGGCGAAGAAAAGAAAAATCTGAAGGTTGATGATCTACTTCACAAGTTTGAATCCGTTGCCGGAGAGGAATTCTCCAATGACCGCATGATCCTTTCCAATTAAGTGATATTCAATCACCGTCACATTAATCGTTTACATCACGTGGAGAAATAAGAAATAAGAACGTCTAAGAGCATACGATTCAGCTAAAGAAAAGCAGCTTCTGGAAATCATGTTTCCTAAAGCTGCTTTTCTTCACCTTCCTTTTTTATACCCGGTTTTGAAACTGAATACGCTTCTATAAATATTAATAAAAAAAGAACTCGTGTTTCCACGCAGTTCTTCTCGCAAATGCTATATAATCCTTTATTCATAACATGATAAATTCAATCGAAAAAATACCCATCTGTCATTTAGACAATCATATTATATTTTAGGACAAAAAAAATGCCTAGAACCGGAATCGAACCAGTGACACGAGGATTTTCAGTCCTCTGCTCTACCAACTGAGCTATCTAGGCATAAAAGTAGCGGGGACAGGATTTGAACCTATGACCTTCGGGTTATGAGCCCGACGAGCT
>CAVBBL010000043.1:0-13033 GCA_963593905.1 bacterium
GACAACATGACTGGAAGCAAGACCGGAAAAGGATTTACGGAGAATTAAATTCCACCACTATCCTTTGCAAAGGTAATTTCCAGTCAGGGATATATGGTCACTGGAATTTAATTTTCCATCTGACCAAAGTATAAAGAAGGATAAATAATAGAATACTATGTAAATTGGATATCCAATCAGATACTTCTTATGAAGACGAAGCTGTTGATGAGAATGTTTCTATCACAAAAAAATATCGATTTTTTATTCAGCAATTTTGTAAGATTGTGTATGATAATAGCAGCAAGCAAAATTACAAGAGAAGATGTTTTGCTGGCTAAAAAGAAATTCTATGATGTTTGGGATAAGAGATTTTTTACGGTGAGATGCAACAGATGTACAGAATCTGAAAAGAGAATAGTAAGTAATACGTTCCAGGTAATTCTCTGAGAATCTGAAAAGCCGAATATTTACTGCATTTACTGGTTTGCTGAATATAATGGAAGTGCAGGGGAGTTCGGCTAAATTTTCTAAAGCAAAATATTTACGGAAAGAGATTTTAATGTTAGAAAATCATAAATGGCGGCCTGTAGAGGTGAATATGAAAATAAAAAAAGCACTGTTTTTAGGACTGACAGGAGTAATGAGCGCGGTAATTCTCTCCGGCTGTTCCGGAAAAGAGCGCACCGGAGCTGAATATGAAGCGTCGCAGGAAAATACTGTATCGCAGAAAAATACTGCATCGGCAGCGTCTACGGAGGAAGACGAAAATGTGGTTACTTTGGAACTTGATCCCAACAATCCCCTCCAACTGACAATCTGGCATTATTATAACGGTTCCCAGCAGGCTGCTTTTGATGAGCTGGTGTCAGAGTTTAACGAATCTGTGGGCAAGGATGAGGGTATCTATGTGGAAAGCTACAGCCTTGGCTCTGTCTCCGATCTGGAGGAAGCTGTCACAGCTTCTGCAGTCGGGAAGGTAGGCTCTCAGGAGCTTCCTGATCTTTTTTCCACTTACGCAGATAGCGCCTATACATTACAGCGTCAGGGAAAGCTGGTTGACCTGACGAGATATTTTAGCAAAGAGGAGCTGAGCCAGTACGTGGATGCTTATGTACAGGAAGGTTATTTTAACGATGACGGTGCGCTCTATCTCTTTCCCGTTGCCAAGTCCACGGAAATCATGATGGTCAATAAGACAGACTGGGAGCCCTTTGCAGAGGCTACCGGCGTAACTCTTGACGAACTGTCCACCACGGAGGGAATCGCCGCAGTGGCAAAGAAATATTATGAGTGGACGGATTCCCTCACACCGGAAGTGGAAGATGACGGAAAAGCTTTTTACGGACGGGATTCCATGTCCAATTATTTCATCATCGGAATGAAACAGATGGGGACAGAGCTGTTTTCCGTAAAGAATGGTGAGGTCACTATTCAGGCAGATAAAGATAGGATTCGACGGCTGTGGGATAATTATTATGTTCCCTATGTAAACGGCTATTTTTACAGTGCAGGCAAGTTTCGCTCTGATGATGTAAAGACAGGAGAAATCCTGGCTTATACAGGATCCACTGCATCCTGTCTGTATTTTCCGGATCAGGTGGAATATACAGACGGCAGCAGCAAGGAAATCGACTATCTGGTGCTGCCGTCCCCGGTAATGGAAGGCGGCGATGCTGTACAGGTGCAGCAGGGTGCCAGCATGGCAGTCACCAGTTCTGATCAGGAGCATGAATATGCCGCCTGTGAGTTTTTACGATGGTTTACCGCCAAGGAAAACAACCTGCGCTTCGTTTGTGATGCGGCCTATTTCCCTGTGCGAAAGGACGCCAATTCCGTGGAGGCCTTAGATCAGGTCATCAGTGAAAACGATATCGAGATCAACCGTAAGGCGTATGACTGCCTGAAAAGCGTAATGGAAAACCGGGCAGACTATAGTAATTACACACCCAAGTGCTTTCTCAATGGTTACGCCACTCGGAAGGTATTAGACTATGACCTGTCCGATAAGGCTATTGCAGACAAGGCAGCCATTGACGAGGCAGTGGCGATGGGGACTTCCAGAGAAGAGGCCACCGCGCCTTATGTGACTGACGAGGCGTTTGAAAACTGGTATGAGACCTTTGTACAGACTCTTGAAGAAAAGGTAAATCAATAGACTATATGCTGCAGCAGGCTGCGCTGTACAGAAATTGGGATTAAAATGAAGAGACGAAAACACTCACTGATGTTTATTTTGCTGGTTCCCCTGCTCTTTGTAGTGCTAATTGAAGGAATGCTCCCTTTTGGCGCACTGCTTGTGAGTAAGACAAAGGAAGCTATGACGGATGCAGAAGTAAATATCGACAGCATTATCGTGGAAAATAGAAAAATATCTCTGGAAAACGCCATGGATGAGCAGTGGAGCGCTGTCAAAAAGGAAAGTTCTCTCCTTAACAGCGAGCTGGAAAAATATCTGGATGAGCATGACATGAATATGGACGACTTCTTAAAGGACAGTACTGCCAAGGATGCATACAGCGCGCAGGTTTTTGAGGAACTTTTAGATTACCTGCAAAGAGACAGCTCCTGCGGACTTTTTCTGATTCTTGCCAATGATAAGGCAGAGAAAAGCAATTATACCGGTTTTTTCCTGCGGGATTCCGATCCCACCACAGAGGTGGGATCCAATTCTGATCTGCTTTTGGAAAGGGGAAATAAGTCTCTGGCACAGGAGGCGGGCATTTCTCTGGATAATGCCTGGAGTTCTGATTTTCATTTCGAGGAACCGGGAGAGAGAGAGGCGGACAATTTCTTTTACAAGCCTTATTTGCTGGCACTGGAAAACACGGACGTGGATATGGCGAGTCTTAGCTATTGGTCGCTGCCTTTTGTCCTGGAAGATAATAAATTGGACGATCACCAGATGATTTCTTATTCTGTCCCGCTTCTCTATGATGGCAGGATTTACGGTGTTCTGGGAACGGAAGTTTCTGTCAGTTATCTGATGAAATCCTATCTGCCGGTGCAGGATCTGGAGCTTAACCAGAATGCAGGCTATGTGCTGGCAGTCAAAAAGGACAATGGTAATTATCAGCCCATCATCGGCAAGGGGGTCCTTTTTGAATCTCTGGGTGGGGATGGTCAGGAATTTGCATTGGAGGATAGCGAATACAAGAAATTATGGAAAGCAAAGAATGACGGAGCAGGCACCAAAAACATCTATGCAGTGTGTTCTTCTTTAAATATTTACAAAACACAGGTGCCCTATGAAAATAAAGATTGGGTACTGTGCGGATTGGTGACGCGCGAATCCGTCTTTGGACTGGGAAATCAGCTCTATCGAAGCATATTGATTACCGTTTTACTCTGCGCTGCGGCAGGAATGTTGATCATGTTCGTGGTGGTGATTCATGTGCTTCGTCCGGTGCATCGTCTTATGGACAGCATACGGGGCGGCTTTATCGGACTTAAAAACTTTAGGAAATCAGGTATCACAGAGGTGGATGAACTCCACGATGTGGTGGAGAAACTGACAGAGAGTGAGCAGCAGACCAAAGAGCAGTTAAATGAAGAAAAGGAACGATACCGCATAGCTGTGGAAAGCTCCAGCGATATCTTCTTTACCTATCGGCAATCCTCCGAAATCCTGGAGATTGTCAACAGCAGGGAATATGACGGCAGCTGGACATTTTCGGATTTTGAAAATAATGTGATGCGTAAGAGATTATCACCGGAAGATCTCCGAAAATGTATTCATTGTCTGCAGGGAGATCAAGAAGTTATACTTGGTGAAATTTTCTGGCAAAAAGAGGACTCACGCGAGGGACGATGGTATTCCTTTAGCGGCAGAAGGATTACGGATAATCAAAGTTTAGAGAAGCGGATTGTAGGATATATACGGGATATCCATGAATCAAAGATCCGCAGTCTGGAGCGGGAGGAAAGAGAAAGGCGGGATTCTGTCACAGGGTTTTATCGTCTGCAGCCCGGCATGGAAATAATAGAAGATGTGCGCAGAAATATACCGGAGGGCATTCTGGCTCTTCTGGATATGAATCGTTTTTCTTATCTGGTAAAGAACTGCGGACTGACCTTTACAGACGTGGTTTTGGAAGAGTTTTCCACCCTGCTGCGGACAAAGGCAAAGGATAAGCTGCCGCAAAAGCCTGTTTTTGTGCGGGCGGGATCTGATGAGTTCCTGGTATGGATGCCCCAGGTCGGCGAAAGCACATGCCGCAGCTTTCTGGAAGCTGTCAAGGAAGAATATGAGAGGTTGGTGGCAAACAGTTCCCTGGAATTACGCTTTCACAGCGGTATAGCGCAGGGAAATATGACTGTTTCCACGCAAAAGCTGGTAAAAGAAGCAGGTATAGCCCTTGCGGAGGCCAAGAAGCAGGAAAAAGATATAGTAAACTGGTCCGGCGTGCAGGATTCTCAGGAAACGGCCAGACCATTTGGGGAGATTGTTTCTTCCGGTTATAATCTGCAGAATGGATTGTCTTCACTGGCACTTAATCTTTTCGACCGTAATTTTGCTCTGGAGGCTTCTCTGGACCTGATGGCACTGCGGCTGAGCAGGGAATTTGGGCTTACCAATCTGCTCATCACCATTTTTCATGAAGATTATATGACCTCCAGCGTAACCTATGAGTGGAGAGAGCAGACCGGCAAGGATGGCTGGGTGCCCATGTACTCCTGGTCTGAGGAAGAACTTCAAAGAAAAAACAGAAGTTCCATCGAACACAGATTACAGCCTTTTATGAGTAGGTCATCAGAGAAAAAAGCACTGGGTATAGTGCAGCCTATGGCTGATAATGCCGCTTATTCCGGAGAAATCTTTCTCCTTGGCATACCCACTGGTATTTTGGCGGATGCCGGTAAAAATGCGATGCTTTCCGAGATTTGCACCATCATTCAAAACTGCATCAATCAAAGAAAGCACGATCAGTCTGCACAGGCAAAATCAGAATTTCTTGCGCGGATGTCCCATGAAATCCGCACACCCATGAACGGCATTATCGGTATGACAGAGATTGCCTTAAAGGCAGATCAGTCAGAGGAAGAGCGGCTTCATTGTCTTAAAAAAGTAGAGAGTTCTTCCCATTACCTGCTGGGGCTTTTAAATGATATCCTGGATATGTCCAAGATTGAGAGCGGCAAGATGACACTTACAGAGGAAGCATTTGATCTGCAGGGGCTTCTTAATAATCTTCATTCGATTCTGGATGGACGTTTTCTGGAGAAGGATCAGCTGTTTTTGATGGATGTACAGCTCCTGCATACAGGGTTTACAGGAGACGGCCTGCGGTTAAGTCAGGTTCTGGTCAATCTCCTTGGAAATGCTGTGAAGTATTCCGAAGAGCATACCACGATACGCCTGACTGTGCGTGAAACAGAGGATACAGATGGTTGCTCTTTACTTTATTTTGCTGTGGAGGATCAGGGTATCGGCATTGCCCAGGAGGATCAGCTGCGGATATTCCGCCGCTTTGAACAGGTGGATACGCTGGCAGCCAGGACGCAAGGGACGGGTCTGGGACTGTCGATCAGCAACCGGCTGGTGCGTCTGATGGGAAGCAGAATTGAATTAGAGAGCAAACCGGGACATGGAAGCCGGTTTTACTTTACCATACGTCTTCCCAGAACAGAGTTGACACCTGTTGAAAAGAGAAAAGAACTTCCTCAGAGGGATTACAGCGGCACCAGGGTCCTTGTGGCAGAGGATAATGCTCTGAATATGGAGATTCTGTGTACCTTCCTGCAGTCTCTCGGATGTATTCCGGAGGAAGCGGCGGATGGGCAGGAGGCGGTAAATAAATTCAAGGTCTCTCCCGAAGGCTATTACCAGTTGATTTTAATGGATGTGATGATGCCGGTGTTGAACGGTTTGGATGCAGCTCATCAGATTCGTCTGCTGGAGAGAGAAGACAGTCAATCTGTTCCCATCGCTGCTATCAGCGCCAATGCTTTTGAGGAGGATATACGCCGTTCTCTGGCCAGCGGCATGAATGCCCATTTATCAAAGCCGGTGGAGCTGGATAAATTAAGGGAACTGTTGGGACAGCTATTGCCGTCATAGGCATCTTTTGGACGTCATATTTTCCAGCATCTATCGGCACTGTAGGCGTTGCCAATAGCTTTGATTGCCAATCAATAGTGATTTGATTATGAAAATCTGAAGTTTTCTTTGCAAGTCCTCCGGTGCGGAGTACCTGCAAAATGAGGGTAAAATGGACAGAAAAATCGCAGTTGCCGGCACAGGATATGTCGGACTTTCTCTGGCTGTGTTATTGGCGCAGCATAATGATGTAACAGCTGTAGACATTCTTCCGGAGAAAGTGGAAAAGATAAACAGAAAAGAATCTCCTATTCAGGATGAATACATAGAAAAGTATTTAAGGGAAAAGGAACTGAGACTTACAGCAACCACAGATGGGGCGGCAGCTTACAAAGATGCGGAATTTGTCATCATCGCAGCTCCTACCGATTACGACAGCAAGGACAATTTTTTTGATTGTTCTGCTGTGGAGGAGGTGATTGAGCTGGTGCTCAAATCCTCCCCGTCTGCAATGATGGTCATAAAGAGCACCATCCCTGTGGGATACACAGAGAGTGTGAGAAAGAAGTATGGGACAAACAGAATACTATTCTCTCCGGAATTTCTCAGAGAATCCAAGGCACTTTACGATAATCTTTATCCTTCTCGCATTATCGTCTCCTGTGATGAAGAGAGCCGAGAAGCTGCAGAGGTGTTTGCCGGTTTGCTGATCGAAGGCGCAATAAAGGAGCATATAGACACCTTATTTATGGGATTCACAGAGGCAGAGGCCGTAAAGCTTTTTGCCAACACTTATCTCGCCCTTCGAGTTTCCTACTTCAATGAGCTTGACACCTATGCCGAATCCAAAGGACTGGATACCAAATCTATTATCGACGGTGTATGCCTGGATCCTCGCATAGGATCTCATTATAATAATCCCAGTTTTGGTTATGGCGGCTACTGTCTGCCAAAGGATACGAAACAACTGCTCGCAAACTTCCGGGATGTTCCGGAGAATCTCATTGAAGCGATTGTGGAATCAAACAGAACACGAAAGGATTTTATTGCAAAAAGAGTCCTTGAAATCGCAGGTGCGTATAGAACAAACACTGATCACGATCAGGAAATAAGTAAGGAAAAGGAAGTAGTGATAGGTGTATACAGACTCACCATGAAGTCTAATTCCGATAATTTCAGACAAAGTTCGATTCAGGGCGTTATGAAGCGGATCATGGCGAAAGGTGCCAGAATGATTGTTTATGAGCCGACGTTAGAAGATGGTGAAAATTTCTTTAATTCCAGAGTGGTGAATGATTTAAAGAAGTTTAAAGAAGAGTCCCATGCTATTATTGCCAATCGCTACAGTCATGATTTGGATGATGTAAAGGAAAAAGTTTATACACGTGATTTGTTTGGGAGAGACTAGTGTGAAAAATATGCCCGATGGCATATTTTTCGCACAGCTATTGGTGCCGCAGGCGTCACCAATAGTGCTGATCTCAAAGCAAATCTGAAATTTGCTTTGAGATTCCTCCGGCGCAAAGCGCCTGCGGAATGGGGATTAATGTGCAGACAGCTTTTCTTTTGACTTGCGAAGAGCATGAGGCTTTTGTATACTGTAGGAAAGTAGAACGTATTAAAGGTGAAGGATGCAGTCTTTCTTGTTAAAAAATTAACACATTAAACGCTAAACGACACAACAAAGGAGATGAGAGAATGCCTATCACAGAAAATCCATTGCGGGGAATTGATACACAGGTACGACGGCTTCGCAGACGAGTATTTACAGAGATTGCCAATCTGGCTTATCATTCCACGGATCTGATTAATGATATGGAAGCCCTTCCCTATAAGATTGTCAGCAACAATGAAGACAATGAGTATATGGATGTCTATCGCCAGAGAGCTATTGTTTCCGATATGCTGCGTCTTGCTATGGGAATGTCTCTTAGTCCTAATGACCACCCTGTTCATTTAACGGATGGACTGCAGGGCAGCGATATAGATGAAAAATATTATGAACCGCCGTTGATGCAGGTGATTCCGGCGGCCTGCAACGCCTGTCCGGAGAATCGCTTTGAGGTGACTAATAAGTGCATGGGATGTACTGCTCATCCATGCCGTGTGGTCTGCCCCAAGGGTGCTATTTCCATGAAAAACGGTAAGTCTGTAATCGATCAGGAAAAGTGTGTGCACTGCGGACGTTGTCAGAGTGTCTGTCCCTATGATGCCATCACCCATCAGGTGCGGCCCTGTCTCAACGCCTGCGGCGTAAAGGCTATCAAGTCCACAGAGGATGGCAGAGCACATATTGACGAGAATCTCTGCGTCTCCTGTGGGCAGTGTATGCTGGCATGCCCCTTCGGCGCTATTGCAGATAAGTCCCAGATTTTCCAGATGATTCGCGCACTCCAGGGCGGAGATGAAATCATCGCTCAGGTGGCGCCTGCCTTCGTCGGCCAGTTCGGTCCTAATGCTACGCCTGGGAAGATCAAGGCAGCCTTAAAACTCCTTGGATTTTCTGAGGTATACGAGACAGCCATCGGTGCGGATATCGGCTGTATGACAGAAGCGGAACATTATGTAAAGGAAGTGGCCAGCGGCGAACTGCCGTTCCTTCTTACCTCCTGCTGCCCGTCCTGGTCCATGCTGGCCAAGAAGTACTTCCCGGAGACTATTGATAAGATCTCCAATGCGCTTACGCCCATGGTGGCCACCGCTCGTGTGATTAAAAAGGAACATCCTGATGCCAGAGTGGTCTTCATTGGTCCCTGCGCCAGCAAAAAGCTGGAGGCGTCCCGGCGTACGGTTCGTTCTGATGTGGATTTTGTCATTACTTTTGAGGAGCTTGCGAGTATCTTTGAGGCAAAGGGCATCGATGTAACAGCGATTGAATCTGAGGATCCCATCGCGGATGCTACCAGTGCGGGCCGCGGCTACGGCGTAGCCGGCGGTGTAGCAGATGCCATTGCCCAGTGTATCAATCAATATTATCCGGGCACGGAGGTAAAGATCGAGCATGCCCAGGGATTAGCAGACTGCAAGACTATGCTGATGTTAGCCAAGGCCGGCCGTAAAAACGGATGCCTGATCGAGGGTATGGGGTGCCCCGGCGGCTGTATTTCCGGTGCCGGCACGAATATTGCGATTCCTATGGCTACCAAAAATGTGACAGCCTTTAAGAATTCCGCCGCAGAAAAACTTCCGCCGAAGGATTATGTGGCGCAGAAGGATATTGAGGCATAGAGGTGCTGTATATAAAACGACTATGGCAGCGCGTATCATTCTGGCGGTACGTATAATCCCGGTGACGCGCAGAAGGCAATGTCCGGCGTGTGTGCTGCAGTGAAGTATGAAGACGTGGGTGTTTATTTTGCAGACTTTGTCGAATGGTACTTTTTTCCGGCAGGAACCTGCGCTATAATAGCAGCTGTGACAGCCCAATTGCCAGGGCTGTCTTAAGAGAAAACAAAAGTAAAGGAAAAGCTTAAAAGAAATACATGAGGGTATTTCTTTTAAACTGCATTGACGATGCTGTAAACATCATCAATGCAATCAAATGTTGTAAAAAGACATTTGATTTTGAATCAGAGAATTCGCACCCTGCGAAATTCTCTTTATGGTGCCGCGGTTTATGGCGGCACAGAGAGGAAGATTATGAAAATCAGAACAAGATACGCTCCGAGCCCCACTGGCAGAATGCACGTGGGCAATCTGCGCACTGCACTTTATGCTTATCTGATTGCCAAGCACGAAGGAGGAGATTTCATCCTTCGTATTGAGGATACGGATCAGGAGCGCTTTGTGGAAGGCGCTGTGGACATCATCAAGCGCACGTTGATTGATACCGGTCTGATTCACGACGAGGGACCGGACAAGGATGGCGGTGTAGGCCCCTACGTGCAGAGCGAGCGGCAGGCCGCCGGCATCTACATGAAGTATGCAAAGCAGCTCATCGAAAAGGGTGAAGCCTATTATTGTTTCTGCACACCGGAGCGTCTTTCTACTCTGACCCAGGTAATCGATGGCAAGGAGATTAATGTCTATGACAAACATTGTCTTCACCTTTCCAAAGAAGAAATTGAAAAGAACTTAGCTTCCGGCATGCCCTACGTCATCAGACAGAATATGCCGAAGGAAGGAAAGACTACCTTCCACGATGAGTTATACGGAGATATCAGTGTAGATAACAGCGAGCTGGATGATATGATCCTGATCAAATCCGACGGCTATCCTACTTATAATTTTGCAAACGTTATAGACGATCATCTCATGGGAATCACCCATGTGGTTCGGGGAAATGAGTACCTTTCTTCCTCTCCGAAATACAATCGTCTCTATGAGGCCTTTGGCTGGGAAGTCCCCAAGTATGTGCATTGCCCGCTGATTACAGATGAGGAGCATCACAAGCTCAGCAAGCGCTGCGGTCATTCTTCCTATGAGGATTTGATTGAGCTGGGATTTTTACCGCAGGCAGTAGTGAACTTCATCGCCCTTCTTGGCTGGTCCCCTGAGGGTGATCAGGAGATCTTTTCTCTGGAAGAGTTAGTAAAGTGCTTTGATTACCATCGCATCGGCAAGTCTCCTGCTGTATTTGACTATACCAAGCTGCGCTGGATGAACGGCGAGTATTTAAAGGCTATGGATCCGGATCAGTTCTATGAGGCGGCGCTGCCTTATCTGCAGCAGGGCATTCACAAGGATCTGGATCTTAAGAAGATCGCGGAGATGGTGCGCACCCGTATTGAGATTTATCCCGATATTCCGGAGATGGTTTCCTTCTTTGATACACTGCCGGAATATGATGCCGCTATGTACCGTCACAAAAAGATGAAGACCACTGAGGCTTCTTCTCTGGAAGTGCTGGAGGAAGTGCTTCCCCTATTTGAAGCCCAGGAAGAATATACGAATGATGCGCTGTATCAGACCCTGCTTTCCTATATTGAGAAAAAGGGATGCAAGAATGGCTATGCACTCTGGCCAGTGCGTACCGCCGTTTCCGGTAAGCAGATGACCCCTGCCGGTGCCACAGAGATTATGGAGATCATCGGCAAGGATGAGTCCTTATCCCGCATTCGTATCGGTATAGAAAAGCTCAAAAAGGCAGTAGAAACTGTATAAGAATAATAAAGGCGTCGGTTTATCCGGCGCCGATTCTTTTCAGCAAAAGGCAATTTGTCACACTGCCGGGGCATGTCAGGTATTGGCAGGCCCCGGCAGCGGCAAAACCTTTGTTATTGTACAGCGCATTCTTTATCTCATCACCTCTTGTCAAGTACCGCCGTCCTCCATTCTGGTGCTGACTTTTTCCAAAGCTGCAGCTGCAGAGATGCAGCAGCGGTTCCTGCAAAAATCCTATCATCAATATCCGGAGGTTTCCTTCGGTACTTTCCATTCCGTTTTTTATCAGATTTTAAAAAGAGAAGCTGCGTCCCCGCCACAGCTTGTTTCTGCTGCCTTTCAGATCGGTCTGCTGCAAAGGCTGTGGGAAGATGTGCACGGCAAGGCACCTTCCAAAGACGAAATCAGAGCCCTGATCTTGGCAATCTCCAAAGCAAAAAATAAATCGCAGGATAACCAAGCAGATAAGTTTTCATTCCCTTTTCTTTCAGAGCAGGAATTTCGTAGTATTTGTCAGCGATATGACAGGCAGCTGCGGGAGCGGGGACTGTTGGATTTTGATGATATGATTCTGCAATGCGGGAATTTGCTGCGACAGAAAAAAGAGATTCGGATGCGCTGGCAGCAGCGCTTTTCATGGATTCTGGTAGATGAGTTCCAGGATATAAATACAGCGCAATATGAAATCCTGCAGCTGCTAGCCGGCGCATCCGGCAATCTGTTTACGGTAGGAGATGATGATCAGTCCATCTATGGCTTTCGGGGCGCAGCGCCGGGGATTATGCGGCGCTTCCTTACAGATTACCCGGATTGTCAATGCATCCAGCTACGCCATAATTATCGATGCAGTCAGAAGATCACAGCACTTTCTCAAAAGGTGGTGACCCAAAACCGTGACCGTCTTCCTAAAGAAGTTATTGCAATCAGGGAAGCGGGAGGGACGATAGAAAAAATGGGTTTTCTATCAGCCCATGAGGAGTACG
Organism: bacterium; assembly: GCA_963593905.1. Classification (GTDB taxonomy): domain Bacteria; phylum Bacillota; class Clostridia; order Lachnospirales; family Lachnospiraceae; genus CAG-791. Next base: position 12,106 of record CAVBBL010000043.1, read on the forward strand.
AATTTATGATCCGGGGACTGAAGGGAATGAAGCCGGACGAACAATCCAAGACAGCCATTATTGTCAGAACACACCTGCAGGGGCAGCGTATCTATGAGTCGATCGCTAAGGCAGAAATCCCTTGTGCCCAGGTAAATCAATATAAGAAAAAAGAAGCGGAAAATCTCTTTTTGTATGAGACAGTAGCCGGGTATATAAAGTTCTCTCTGGATTTAAGAAGAGGCAGCGCAAGGCGGAAGGATCTTTATCTGATTATGAATCGGCCGGAACGATACCTGCCAAGAGCAATTGCCCATGGAGAAACAGTTACAAAAGTGGAAATGCAGGAGGCTGTTAAAGGAAAAATCGCTTCTGAAAATGCGCTTTCCGGTCTCCTTCAATGCTGTGATATACTCTCTGCCATGAAGCCGGTCCATGCGGTAAAGTACTTGCGAAAAATTATAGGTACAGAAGGTTGGATGCAGACAAAGAGAATATCTGCGAAAGAAGCGGCGCTTTTTTTTGATGCACTGCAGCATGCTGCTATGTCCATGCAAAGTCAGCAGGAACTTCTTAGCTGGCTTTGGAATAAAATAAGAGAGCAGTATGACCAAGGCATCAAAGGAACCGGTGTGCAGGAAAAATCAACAATGCAAAACGAAACGGGCGGTGTGCACATCCTCACCATGCACGCTTCCAAAGGCCTTGAATTTGACAATGTCTTTCTTCCTGATCTAAACGAGGGGATTTTTCCCTCCAGACAGGCGGATACACCGGCTATGATCGAGGAGGAGCGAAGACTTTTCTACGTAGCTATCACCAGAGCCAGGAATCGGCTTTGGCTTATGTATGTGGCCGGTACCGACCAAAGTCCTATGCCAATCTCCAGATTTCTGTCAAGCATTTTTGAAAATGTCCCAGATTAGTTAAATTAATAGCCCCGGTTTTC
>CAVBBL010000044.1:0-12341 GCA_963593905.1 bacterium
GCATGTCTGAGCAGACCCGCATCAGCGGGGATGCGAGTTAAGGGCCGGCCATCCGCAGGCGAGAGGCGAACCTTAGCAAAACGGTGCAAAGTGCATGGTGCGAGACATCTGCCGCGCCCCGCTGCATGACCGGGTGGCACTTAATTGGCTGCAATCCCTGTTGGGCTGACGCATGAACATTCCGCTGTATGTTAATGCCTGTAGTACCAGTTCCTTTTTTAGATTTTATTCTTGAGTTAAGTATGGTAGAATGAATTCGTTCAGATCGAATACGCAGCACAGGAGGAAAGCAATGAGCAGAATCATTCTGAAACTAAGCGGCGAGGCATTGGCCGGCGATAAGAAGACAGGCTTTGATGAGATGACGGTGCGCCGTGTGGCAAAGCAGGTAAAAACATTGGTGGAGCAGGGACACGAAGTTGGCATCGTTACCGGCGGCGGCAATTTCTGGAGAGGCCGGACAGGCAATGAGATCGATCGCGTGAAGGCAGACCAGATCGGCATGCTGGCGACAGTGATGAACTGCATCTATGTATCAGAAATCTTCCGGGGCGAGGGTATGATGACCAATGTGCTGACCCCCTTCGAGTGCGGCTCTTTTACAAAGCTTTTTTCCAAGGACAGAGCAAATAAATATTTTTCCAAGGGCATGGTAGTCTTTTTTGCCGGCGGCACGGGGCATCCTTATTTTTCGACAGATACCGGCGTGGTTCTGCGGGCGGTGGAAGTGGAAGCTGATGTGATTCTGCTGGCAAAGAATATCGACGGTGTTTATGACAGCGATCCTGCAAAGAATCCGGAGGCGAAGCGCTACGACGTGCTGCCTATTTCTGATGTGATCGCGCAGAATCTTCAGGCAGTAGACATGACAGCCTCCATCCTGGCAAAGGAAAATAAGATGCCTATGCGTGTGTTCGCTTTGCAGGAAGAGGACAGCATCATCAAGGCAGCCAGCGGTGAATTTAACGGCACCACGATCACGGTGGAGTAGCAGGGATATCGACTCTTATAACAGAAAGGATAAATCACTATGAATGAAAAAGTAAAACCCTACAGCGAGAAAATGGAAAAGGCAGTAGATTTCCTGCAGGGAGATCTGCAGGCTATCCGTGCAGGACGTGCCAATCCCCACGTGCTCGACAAGATTCGTGTGGACTATTACGGCTCTCCCACGCCGGTGCAGCAGGTGGCCAATGTCTCCGTGCCGGAGGCCCGGATCATTCAGATCGCTCCCTGGGATAAGAGCGTGATGAAGGAGCTGGAGAGAGCTATCCTTGCATCGGACATCGGTATTACGCCCACCAATGACGGCTCCACCATCCGTCTGGTATTCCCGGAGCTGACAGAGGATCGCCGTAAGGAGCTTGCCAAGGAAGTGCGCAAGAAAGGTGAGGAGGCCAAGGTGGCCATCCGCAATGTGCGCCGTGACGGCAATGATGCTTTTAAGAAGATGCAAAAGAGCGAGGATCTCTCTGAGGATGCTGTGGCAGATATGACAGATGAGCTGCAAAAGCTCACTGACAAGTACGGCAAGGAAATCGATTCCATCATCGAGGCAAAGACGAAAGAGATTATGACAGTCTGATTTGCTGTTCGCATACTGTCTATGTGTGTGACCCGGGCGGAATTTATAATATGTTTATGGTATGTAAATGGACAAAAGATACAGTGTGAATTAGAATAAAGGGCGGGCGGTGTCAGAACCGCCTGCCTTCTTTATGCAGATAAGAAATCCAGAACAGAAAGGATGCGTATATGGAAGCAGAATATAAAATTCCGGAGCATGTAGCGATCATTATGGACGGCAACGGACGCTGGGCTAAGGCGAAGGGACTGCCTCGGAATATGGGACATGCCCAGGGCGCCAGAGTAGTAGAGAAAATCCTGGAGGATGCGGATGATATGGGCATCCGCTACCTGACGGTCTATGCTTTTTCTACAGAGAACTGGAGCAGACCGGACGCAGAGGTCGGTGCTTTAATGAACCTCCTGCGCACGTATATGAAGACAAGTCTTGCCAAGTGTGCAAAAAACAACGTATGCATCCGGGTGATTGGGGATAAGTCCAGACTGGATGAGGATCTGCAGAAATCCATCGCCGGCCTGGAAGAGGCAACGAAGGATAATACAGGCATTCATTTTCAGATTGCCATTAACTATGGCGGCAGAGATGAAATCACAAGAGGTGTACGAAGTCTGGCAGCTCAGGTGGCAGAGGGAAAACTGGAGCCTTCCCAGATCACGGAGCAGATGGTCTCCGATGTTATCGATACGGCAGGGATTCCGGATCCGGATTTGCTGATTCGCACCTGCGGTGAACAGCGAATTTCCAATTTCCTTCTGTGGCAGGGCGCGTATACAGAGCTTTATTTTACAGAAGTGGCTTGGCCGGATTTTAACAAAAAGGAGCTGGAGAAGGCGGTAGATGCCTATAATCACAGAGAACGTCGCTATGGCGGATTAAAATAATGGCGGCATAAAAAGATACAGTGCGGAAAATATGCCGGATGGCACATTTTTCGCACAGCTATTTGTTTCTGCAAAACAATAGCACTGATGGCAACTTGAATTAGAAATTTGATTAAGAGAATCTGAAATTCTCGTCGCCTTTTCGCAGTAAAGCTGCTCAGAAATGAGGATTAAAATGAAACAGAGAATTATCAGCGGCGTGATCATCGCCGTAGTAACTATTGCTCTTGCGTTGATCGGCGGGTATCCGGTGGGAATCGTATTGCTGGTCTGCTCTATGATTGCCTATCATGAACTGGTAAGAGCATGCAAAAAAGTGGGGGACAGGGATAGGATGGACGCCCTGGAGATTGCCGGTCTTTTGGCCACGGTGATCTATTATGCAGGTATCCTTTTCCTGAAGGAAAGCGTGATGAGCCTGGAGTTCTTTACGATTCTGGTGATCATTTCGCTGATTCTGGTGGTGATGATGCTCTATGTGTTGACTTATCCTAAGTTCCACGCAGATCAGGTCATGACAGCGGTATTTGCTTTTCTGTATGCACCGGTGATGATGTCCTGCATCTACAGGGCCAGAGAGCTGCCTTACGGTATTTATGTCTATGCACTGATCTTTTTCTGTTCCTGGATCTGCGATACCTGCGCCTATGCAGCAGGGCGGATGTTCGGCAAGCACAAGCTGGCACCGGAATTGAGCCCTAAAAAGACGATTGAAGGTTCTATCGGCGGCGTAGTAGGGTCTGTCCTTCTGTGCGTGGGCACAGCGGCTGTACTGGGGTATTGGAATCCCGGTGCAAACTTTGAGATAGAATTTCTGATTCTGGGCATCTTCGGCAGTATCATCAGTCAGATTGGAGACCTGGCCGCTTCTGCCATCAAGCGCAATCATGGAATCAAGGATTATGGCAACTGCATTCCGGGACACGGTGGTATCATGGATCGGTTTGACAGTGTCATTTTTACGGCACCCATTATCTATCTGCTGGCAGTGATCCTGATGAAGCAGGCTGCCTGAGTGAGGCAGGGGAGAATGCAAGGAAAAGAGGGAAGAATGCAGAAAAATCTGATTATTTTGGGATCTACAGGTTCGATAGGTACACAGGCCCTGGAGGTGGTGCGCGCCTATCCATCCCTTTTGCACGTACAGGCGCTGGCGGCAGGGAAAAATGTGACATTGATGGAGGCACAGATCCGGGAGTTCCACCCGGAGATAGCCTGCCTGTGGGATGAAAAGGCAGCGGCGGATCTTCGCACGAGAGTGGCAGATCTGCCGGTGCGAATCGTGAGCGGTATGGAGGGGCTTCTGGAGGAAGCAAGCCTGGAAGCGCTTACAGACAGCGAGAGCGGAGAAAAACAGGAGTCTATCCTCTTAAATGCAGTGGTGGGAATGATTGGTATCCGGCCGACGCTGGCAGCTATCGCATCGGGAAAGACCATCGCATTGGCCAATAAGGAGACTTTAGTGACGGCGGGACATCTGATCATGCCGGCCGCAAAGGCAGCAGGGGTGTCCATCCTGCCGGTGGACAGTGAGCACAGTGCTATCTTTCAGTGCATGAACGGTGAGCCCCATGGGCGAATCGAAAAGATTCTGCTGACCTGCTCCGGCGGTACCTTCCGGGGTAAGAAGAGACAGGAACTGGTGGGAATGACTGCAAAAGACGCCCTTAAAAATCCCAATTGGGATATGGGCGCCAAAGTAACCATCGATTCTGCCAGCCTGGTGAATAAAGGTCTGGAGGTCATGGAAGCACATTGGCTTTTCGATGTGGATGTGGAGCAGATTCAGGTGATGGTGCAGCCACAGAGTCTGGTGCATTCCATGGTGGAATATGTGGATGGTTCAGTTATGGCACACATCGCTATGCCGGATATGCGCCTGCCCATCCAGTATGCCTTTTTCTATCCGGACAGACAGCCTCTGGCGATTCCGAAGGTGGATCTGTTTTCCATAGGACAGATTTATTTTGAAAAGCCTGACACGGAGACCTTCCGCGGCCTGCCGCTGGCCTATGAAGCAGCAAAAGCGGGCGGCAGTATGCCTACTGTTTTTAATGCCGCTAACGAGGAGGCTGTGACGGTGTTCAGAAAGGGCGATATTCATTTTCTGGATATCTATGATCTGATTGCCGGCGCCATGGGTGCACATCATGTCGTAGAATCGCCGTTCCTAGAGGAAATTCTGGAGACAGAGAAGGAAGCCAGGGAATTTGTGCGCAGTCATTATCAGAAACAGGCATAAGCAGGAAAGCTCTGCAGCATAGTCGGGCAGTAAGGAAAAATAAGGAGAGATAAATGGCAGTCAGCATTATCGCCTTTCTCATTATATTCAGTATCATTGTGATCGCTCACGAATTCGGGCATTACGCCATTGCCAGGCGAAACGGCATTCGGGTCAATGAATTCGATATCGGCATGGGGCCTACCCTGGTGCACTGGCAGCGGGGAGAGACCGAATTCTGTTTAAAACTGCTGCCGGTGGGCGGTGCCTGCATTTTTGACGGGATGAACGGATTAGAGCAGGAAAAGGGAGAAGAGCTGGATGAGCACGCTTTTCCCAATGCGCCGGTATGGGGCAGGATCGCCACAGTTTTTGCGGGACCTTTTGCCAATTTTATCATCGGTTATATTTTTGCCATTATTATCGTGGCTTTTTGCGGCACGGACCTGCCGGTGATTTGGCAGATCATGCCGGACTCTGCAGCCCAGGAGGCAGGACTGGAGGCAGGGGATACTATCTTAAAGGTGAATGGGGAGTCTATTCACGTATACAGAGAGGTGAGTCTGATTTCTGCCATGAATTATGGAGAATCATTGACCATCACCTACAGCAGAGACGGTGTAAAGAATACGGTCACTGTCACCCCAAAGTACAGTGAAGAATACGGCCGCTACTTTATCGGGCTGCAGGGAGCGGGGGAGTATAAAAAATGCAATCCCCTCGAGGTTTTTGCCTACGGCTTTTATGAAGTGGAGTACTGGGTAAGAGCTACCATGAAATCCCTGGGGACCATCTTTACGGGGCATTTTTCCAAGGATGATCTCTCAGGTCCTGTAGGTGTGGTTAAGATCGTGGATGACACTTACACAGAGGCTAAGAGCTACGGGATTTCCAGCGTACTGTTGTCCTTCCTGAATATCACGACACTTTTATCTATCAACTTAGGAATTATGAATCTGCTTCCGTTGCCGGCTCTGGACGGGGGCAGACTGGTGTTTCTGATCATTGAGGCCGTCCGGGGAAAGGCTGTGCCTCCGGATAAGGAGGGATTAGTGCATCTGGCAGGCTTTATGGCACTGTTTGCATTGATGATCTTTGTACTTTTTAATGATATATCCAAGTTTTTCAGATGATCGCTCCTGCAAGGGGCGCCTGCGGAAGGGGAGTAGGATGAGCAAAAGAGAGCAAACTAAAGTAATTCAAATCGGTGACCGTAGGATCGGCGGGGGCAATCCGATTCTGATTCAGTCCATGACCAATACACCTACGGAGGACGTGGAGAAGACCGTAGCACAGATTCTGGCGTTGGAGAAGGCGGGCTGTGAGATTATTCGGTGTACAGTGCCCAATGAAAATGCGGCAAAGGCGATTGGACAGATTAAATCCCGCATTCATATTCCCCTGGTGGCGGATATTCATTTCGATTATCGCATGGCCATTGCAGCCATAGAAAACGGCGCTGACAAGATTCGTATTAACCCTGGGAATATCGGAGGAAAGGACAGAATCCAGGCAGTGGTGGCTGCGGCCAGAGAGAGAAATATACCGATCCGAGTAGGGGTCAACAGCGGCTCACTGGAGCGCGATCTGGTGGAGAAATACCACGGCGTCACACCGGAGGGACTGGTGGAGAGTGCACTGGATAAGGTACATATGATCGAAGACTGTGGCTATGATCGCATGGTGATCAGTATCAAGTCTTCCGATGTGATGAACTGCATCAAGGCTCATGAGATTCTGTCACAGCAGACGGATTATCCCTTGCATGTGGGTATCACAGAGGCAGGGACGATCCTTAGCGGCAGCATCAAGTCCTCTGTGGGACTTGGTGTGATTCTCTATGAGGGGATCGGTGATACGATTCGTGTCTCCCTGACAGGAGATCCCATTGAGGAGATTAAGGCAGCCAAACTGATTCTGCGCACGCTGGGACTGCGAAGAGGCGGTGTAGAGGTGGTTTCCTGTCCTACCTGCGGCCGTACCAAGATCGATCTCATCGGTTTGGCTAATCAGGTAGAAAGTCTGGTACAGAATTATCCTATGGACATCAAGGTGGCTGTTATGGGGTGTGCTGTCAATGGCCCCGGCGAAGCCAAAGAGGCAGATATCGGCGTAGCCGGCGGCGTGGGAGAGGGACTTTTGATCAAACACGGGGAAATCATCCGGAAGATGCCGGAGGATCAGCTTTTAGATGCCCTTAAATATGAATTGGATCATTGGAGTGAAAATAAATAGAACCTATGGCTAAACCATTTTTTGAAGTATTTCCTACCCTGCGGGTTTCTGATAAGCTGCGCAGCGTCTTTGAAGAAACGCAGGTGGAGCGGCTGGCAGCCAATTCTGCCCGTACCAGATATAAAGTATGCCTGCTTTCCGGGCATTTGATTCATAAATCAGCTGTATTCCAGATGGAAGAGATCCTGGCATCCCAGGTCTTTTCCTCCGGTCAAAGGACCTCTGCCCCCAGGGCAGAGGTCTATATCGTGGAGCGCTTTTCTCTCTCGGCCCAGTATGATGCGGGAAAGCTGATGCACGATTATATCGACAGTCTGACAGAGGAATTTACCCACTACTCGCCGGTGATCGGTAAGCTGTTCAGAGAGGCGAGGATTACCTATCCGGAGTCCGGAAAAGTGGTGGTGACTTTAGAGGACTCCTGCCTTAGCAGAGATAAGAGTGAGAGTCTGGTGACCACCCTTGATCGGATTTTCCGAGAGAGGTGCGGGTTGGATGTACGTTTCCAGGCAGAATTTGAAAAACGCTATCACGAAAAAAAGAAGGCGGAGAATACCTGGAGAGCAGTGCAAAGAACCTCGGAATTGGCTTCCGGGGCAGGAAGTGCCGGAAATTTTGCGGCCAATTCTGAAGAGGATGCCTACTATGCCAGCATGGCCGGTCAGGCGGCTGCAGAAAACTATTCCATGCCCTGGGAAGAGGATGTGCCTGCCGGATCCAATGCACCTGTTGCAGCCGATACGGCAGGGAAAGCGGGACAGGTGACAGGAGAGGCTGTTGCAGCCGGAGAACAAGGAGCAGAGCAGCATCAGAGCAATGGCCAGAACCGGAATAGCGGCCGGGGAGACAGTGCCGCCGGACAGGGACAGTACGGCGCAGGGCAGAGCAGATCTTCCTACGGCCGGGGATCCAAAAAGGGCGGCTATGGCGGCAAAGGCGGTTTCCATGGCTATAAGCGTTCAGAGAATCCGGATGTACTCTTCGGCCGGGATTTTGACACAGAGGCCATGCCTATCTGCGACATTATCGATGAGATCGGCGAGGTGACAGTCCGGGGCGTGGTGATGGCCATCGAGCGACGGGATATCAAAAACGAGAAGACCATCATCAAGTTTTCACTGACAGATTACACGGATTCTATCTATTGTAAATTTTTCATCGGTACGGAATTTGTGCCGGAACTGCTGGAGAATTTTAAGGAAAAAGGATTTGTGAAGGTAAAGGGCATTGCCCAGCTGGACAGCTTTGACAAGGAAGTGGTCATCGGTTCCCTTTCCGGCATTATGAAGATCCCCTCCTTTGTGCAGAAGCGTAAGGATAATTATGTCAATAAGCGTATAGAACTTCATTGCCACACCAAGATGAGCGACATGGACGGTGTCTCTGAGTGCAAGGACCTGGTGCGCCGGGCTTATGAGTGGGGAATGCCCGCTATCGCCATTACCGACCACGGTAATGTGCAGGCTTTCCCGGATGCCAATCACGTGCGGGAGGCGCTGCTGTCAGATGAAAATAAGGCCAGAAAGGCGCAGGGGCTGGCACCGGTGGATCCGGAGCAGTTCTTTAAGGTCATCTACGGCGTAGAGGCTTATATCGTAGATGACTTAAAGCAGATCACCACCTTTGGGACCAGGGAAAGTCTGGATACCGGGCTGGATGAGAGAACCTACGTAGTCTTTGACTTAGAGACCACCGGCCTTTCCCCTGTGAAAAACAGGATCATTGAATTCGGTGCCGTCAAGATCGAGAAGGGACAGATCGTGGATCGCTTCTCGGAGTTCGTCAATCCGCAGGTGCCCATTCCCTACAATATCGAGCGACTCACCGGTATCAATGATGGCATGGTCATGGAGGCGGATACGATTGAAAAGGTGCTGCCCCGTTTTCTGGAATTCTCCAGAGACTGCGTGCTGGTAGGGCACAATGTGGGATTTGACTGCAGCTTTGTGAAGGAAAACTGTAAGCGACTGTCCTTGCCCTACGACTTTACCAATGTGGATACGGTGGGCATGGCCCGAGTCCTGCTGCCGGGGCATGCCAAGTACACACTGGATGCGGTGGCGAAGCTTTTAAATGTATCTTTGGAGAATCACCATCGGGCAGTGGACGACGCAGAGGCTACGGCGGGAATTTTCCAGAAGCTCCTTTTGAAAATGGAACAGCGGGACGTGCATACCTTTGGGGCAATGAATGCCCTGGAAGAGAGCAACCCGGATGTGATCCGCAGGCTGAAGACTTTCCATTGCATCCTGCTGGCTAAAAACAATACCGGCAGAGTAAATCTCTATACCATGATCAGTCAGTCCCATCTGGTCTATTTCCAAAAGCGCCCCCGGATTCCCAAGAGCATGCTCATGAAATACCGAGAGGGCATCATTGTAGGCAGCGCTTGCATGGCGGGAGAACTTTTCCAGGCACTCTTAGAGGATAAGCCGGATGAACAGATTGCGGGCATTGTGAATTTTTATGATTATCTGGAAATTCAGCCCCGGGGCAATAACATGTTTATGGTAGAGTCGGATAAGTATGAAAATGTCCGCTCTGAAGAGGATGTGCTGGAATTTAACCGACGGATCGTGGCACTGGGAGAGCAGTTTAATAAGCCGGTGGTGGCTACCTGTGACGTGCACTTTCTGGACCCGGAGGATCAAATCTACCGTACCATTATCCAGGACGGCATGGGGATGGGGGCAGAGGAACCGGCACCTTTATTCCTTCATACAACGGATGAAATGATGGAGGAATTCGCCTATCTGGGGGCGAAGAAGTGCGAGGAAGTGGTCATCACCAATACCCATAAAATTGCGGATATGATCGAGGTGATCTCACCGGTGCGGCCGGATAAATGCCCGCCGGTGATTCCCAACAGTGATGAGACCCTCCGGGAGATCTGTTATACCAAGGCACATAAGATGTATGGCGATCCCCTGCCGGAGATCGTAGAGGAGCGATTGGAGAGAGAGTTAAATTCCATTATCAAAAACGGATACTCCGTCATGTACATCATCGCCCAGAAGCTGGTATGGAAGTCCGTAGAGGACGGTTATCTGGTAGGCTCCAGAGGATCCGTAGGAAGCTCCTTTGTGGCTACCATGGCCGGAATTACGGAAGTTAATCCCCTAAGCCCGCACTATTACTGCGAAAACTGCCATTTTACGGATTTTGACTCCCCGCAGGTCATGGAATACCGGGGGAAATGCGGTATCGACATGCCGGCCAGAAAGTGTCCGAACTGTGGAGAATGGCTTAAAAAGGATGGCTTTGAGATTCCTTTTGAGACATTCCTGGGCTTTAAGGGAGACAAAGAGCCTGATATCGACTTGAACTTTTCGGGAGAGTACCAGAGTAAGGCACACAAGTACACGGAAGTTATCTTTGGCGCCGGTCAGACCTTTAAGGCAGGTACCATCGCTACAGTGGCGGAAAAGACAGCTTTCGGCTATGTGAAAAATTATTTCGAGAGAAAGAATGAACCAAAACGGAAGTGTGAGATCGAGCGGCTGTTAAAGGGCTGTACCGGTATCAGACGCAGCACCGGTCAGCATCCCGGCGGAATCGTGGTGCTGCCTTTAGGAGAGGATATCAATACCTTTACACCGGTGCAGCATCCCGCCAATGATATGACCACGGATATCATCACCACCCACTTTGATTACCATTCCATCGACCACAACCTGTTAAAACTGGATATTCTGGGACACGATGATCCCACCATGATTCGTATGCTTCAGGATCTGACAGGAATAGATCCTTTGACGATTCCACTGGACGATCCGAAAGTCATGAGTCTGTTCCAGAGTACGGAGGCGCTGGGAATCACGCCGGATCAGATCGGAGGCACAAAGCTTGGAGCACTGGGGATCCCGGAGTTTGGCACGAAGTTCGTTCTCGGTATGCTGGAGGATACGAAACCGGCTTCCTTCTCAGAGCTGGTTCGTATTTCCGGTCTGTCCCACGGCACGGATGTGTGGCTGGGGAATGCCCAGACTCTGATCCAGGAGGGCAAGGCCACCCTTTCCACGGCAATCTGTACCCGTGATGACATCATGTCCTATCTGATTGCCAAGGGCGTGGAGAAGGCGCTGTCCTTTAAGATCATGGAGAGCGTGCGAAAGGGAAAAGGCCTCAGTGAAGAGATGGAGGCGGCTATGAAGGAGGCTGATGTGCCGGATTGGTATATTGCTTCCTGCAAAAAGATCGCCTATATGTTCCCCAGAGCCCATGCAGCGGCCTATGTCATGATGGCATGGCGTATTGCCTATTGTAAGGTGTATTATCCGTTGGCGTATTATGCGGCTTATTTTTCCATCCGCGCTTCGGCGTTTTCTTATGAGCTGATGTGCCAGGGACAGCACCATCTGGAAAATATTATGGCGGATTACATGCGCCGGAAGGATACGCTGTCCAAGAAGGAACAGGACGCCTACGGGGATATGCAGATCGTCCAGGAAATGTATGCCCGGGGCTTTGACTTTACCCCGATTGATATTACGGTTGCAGGATCACGAAACTTTAAGATCGTGGACGGCAAGATCATGCCGGCACTGACCAGCATAGACGGCCTGGGTGAAAAGGCAGCGGATGCGGTGGTGGAGGCAGTAAAGGATGGGCCTTTCTTGTCCAAGGAGGATTTCTGGCAGCGGACGAAAGTGCCGAAGAGTATCATCGAGGTGATGGACGGGCTGCATCTGCTGGGGAATTTGCCGGAGAGCAATCAGATCAGTTTGTTTGATTTGATGAAGTAATATTTTTTCAACCAGGTCATAATTAGTTTCAACCCGGTCATGCCCCGGGCGCGGCAGATGTCTCGCACCGTGCACTTTGTGCCGTTTTGCTAAGGCTTGCCTATTGCCTGCGGATGGCCGGTTTTTAATTACTTTCAACCCGGTCATGCCCCGGAGCGCGGCAGATGTCTCGCACCGTGCACTTTGTGCCGTTTTGCTAAGATTCGCCTCTCGCCTGCGGATGGCCGGCCCTTAACTCGCATCCCCGCCTGATGCGGGGATGCTCAGACAGGCGGGCCTATAGTGTGCGCTCTGAAAGCGCACACTATACCATCCTGCGGCTTCGATGCAAATCTAAGCAAAACTGGCACGCAGTGCAAAGGATGCGAGCCATTCTGCCGCGCCCCGGGGCATTACAGCTTGCCAATTCCTGAGAACTCCCCTGAGAATTCCTGTGGGGATGCTGCATACGTTTTATATGAATCACGATAAGAACGCAATAGCGATAGAAAAATAACTGTAATTTGTGCTTGCGTAAATTCGATTCATCCTGTAAAATAACACTTGCACTGCACAAGACATGTTTCTTGAAAGACAGAGAATCTGTTTTGGGACTTTTGCTGAATGCAGTAGCAAGTATGGCTCGTTGGTCAAGAGGCTAAGACGCTGCCCTCTCACGGCAGAATCATGGG
>CAVBBL010000045.1:0-12325 GCA_963593905.1 bacterium
CAGAAACAAATAGCTGTGCGAAAAATATGCCATCGGGCATATTTTTCACACTACTCCTCATTTCTGAGCAGCTCTTACTCTCAATCCTTAAGGCTCTCCATCAGCTTCTTTACATATGCCCATAATCTCTGGGTAGAAGGAAGGTTTAATCTCTCATCCGGTGTATGGATATCCTTCAGATCCGGTCCCATGGAAACAGCCTCTAATCCGGGCATGGCACCGGAGAAAATGCCGCACTCCAGACCGCCGTGAATCATGACTACCTGGGGCTCCTTTCCGGTGAGTTCCCGATATACTTCTACGCAGCGATCCCGGAAGGGAGACTCTTTTTCATACTGCCATGCGCAGTAATTGCTCTCCACCACTGCCTCACCGCCGAACTCCTCCATGATCGCCTGCAGCCGCTGTACCAGCATTTCCTTTTGGGTGTCAATGCTGCTGCGGGTCAAAAAGCCGATCTCCAGATCCTCTTCCTCCAGATGCAGAGAACCCAGATTCAAAGAAGTCTGAGGAAGCTTATCAAAAACAGGACTCATTTCCAGCACACCCTGAGGCAGCGTCATCAGAAGGCGAGCGATACGTCTGGTGGTCTTCTTGCCCACTACCTGGCACTTGCGTGCCTCTTCCCAGGTATAGGAAATGGTAATATTTTCATCCGTAAACTGATACTCGTTGCGGATAATCTCTTCCAGCTCACGAAGCTTCTTCTCAATGGGTCCCCGCTTGGTCTCCTCCGGGAATACCAGATCTGCAGCACATTCTCTGGTAATGGCATTGTCCTTAGTGCCGCCGTCCAAAGCGGCAAGGCGGTATTCTCCTTCCTGCAGCAGGCTGTAGAGAACTCTGCCCATCAAAAGGTTTGCATTGGCTCTTCCAAGGCCGATCATTTCACCGGAATGGCCGCCTAAAAGCCCCTGGATGGAAATATGCATGGGAATGCCATGCTTTTCCTTGAAATTCACAGGAAGACTGCAGCCCACATGGCCGCCGCCGGCACAGCCGGCCGTCATCACGCCCTCTGCCTCGGAATCCAGATTCAGAAGACGGCGTGCCTTTAACACAGAGGTGTCCAGGCCGTAAGCACCGGTCAGACCGGTCTCCTCATCCACCGTCATGACACACTCCAGTGCCGGATGCTGCAAGGTGTCATCTGCCAGAATTGCCAGCATCATGGCAATGGCAATCCCGTCATCTCCTCCCAGCGTCGTTCCCTCTGCTTCCAGCCATTCTCCGTCCAGGTGCAGGCGGATAGGCTCCTTTTCCATGTCGATTGCAGTCTCTGCGGTCTTTTCGCAGACCATATCCATATGTCCCTGAAGCATCAGGGCAGGTGCATCCTCATAGCCCGCAGCGGCATCCTTCCAGATCACAACATTATTGACTTCATCCTGGATATACCGAAGCCCGTGCTCTTTGGCAAAGCCCACCAGATAATCGCTGATAGCCTTGGTATTGCCTGAACCGTGGGGGATTGCTGCAATCTCCTCAAAATAATGCAAAACCGCCTTCGGTTCCTGATCCTTTAAAATATATTCCATCCTTACCTCCTATACTGCAGCTTTTTGTCAACAGCTTGCAAAGAATTTTGCACAGGTAAATTCTGCCGTGCAATTCCTTCTGTACAGACTTCCCAGCCCGATTTTTCAAAGCTCCATTATCTGTTTACCTGCTGCATCACTGCGTAAATGAACTCTATGATTTCCACTGCCTCGTCTTTATGATCTGACGGCTTATAATCTGACACTGACACCTTTTCCTCTGAGGTAACTCTTTACCTCCTCGATCTCCAGTTCCTTATAGTGAAACAGAGAGGCCGCCAGGGCTGCATCGGCGCATCCCTCTGTCAGTGCTTCATAGAAATGTTCTTTATTTCCTGCGCCGCCGGAGGCAATCACCGGAATATTTACAGCCTTTGCCACCGTTCTGGTAAGTTCCAGATCATAGCCGCTCTTTGTGCCGTCACAATCCATACTGGTCAAAAGTATCTCTCCTGCTCCCAGGGATTGTGCCTTGACTGCCCACTCTATGGCATCGATGCCGGTATCGATCCGACCGCCGCTGCGATAGACCGTCCATCCCTCTGCCGGACTTCCATCTGCATTTCTGCGCCGTCTGGCGTCGATGGCCACCACCACGCACTGGCTTCCGAATTTCTCTGCCCCCTCGGCGATGAGCTCCGGCCGTAGGATCGCCGCGGAATTCACTGCAGTCTTATCAGCGCCCTCTCGCAGGATACCTCGCATATCTTCCACACTGCGGATGCCGCCGCCTACAGTAAAGGGAATAAATACCCTCTCCGCCACCTGCCGCACCATCTCTGTCACAGTATTTCTGGCATCGCTGGTAGCCGTGATATCCAGAAATACCAGTTCATCGGCGCCGGCCTCAGAATAGGCCTCCCCGATCTCCACCGGATCTCCCGCATCCTTTAATTGTACAAAATTAACACCCTTGACTACCCGGCCGTCTTTTACATCCAGGCAGGGAATGATTCTCTTTGTCAGCATATGCTGCTCCTTTTCGTATAAATTGCCTCTGCTCTTTATCTGCCGCCCATCCTTCAAACGCCGCTTTTCCTACACAGCGAGGAAGTTGCGCAAAATCTGCATACCCACCTCAGCGCTCTTTTCGGGGTGGAACTGGCAGGCGAACAGATTGCCCTTTTCCACAGAAGCCTCTACCGTAACGCCATAGGGAACCGTGGCGGTGACGATGCTCTTATCCGCTGCCTGCAGATAGTAGGAATGTACAAAATAGACATAGGACTCTGCCGGCACGTCTTTAAAGAGTCTACCCTCTCTGGGGTAGGACAGACAATTCCAGCCAATCTGCGGGATCTTCAGATTCTCACCGGACACAGGGTCCTGTGCCGGAGGGATCCGAAGGATTTTGCCCGGGAGAAGTCCAAGTCCCTTGACTCCGGGGCTCTCCTGACTCTCCTCAAAAAGGAGCTGCAATCCAAGACAAATGCCCAGGAAAGGAATATTTTTATCCACTGCCTCTTTGATCACCGGGATCAGGCCGTAGCTCTCCAGCTTTGCCATGGCATCTCCAAAAGATCCTACTCCCGGCAGGATCACGTGATCTGCATGTAGGATTACGTCAGGATCTCTGGTAGTGACTGCCTCCTGTCCGAGCTTCTTCAGCGCATTTTCCACGCTCTTTATATTGCCGGCATCATAATCAATTATTGCTGTCATTCTGGTCATCTGCCCTTTCTTCATTTTCCGCCGGTGCTTTGCTCTGCGTATCCAAATCGAACCAGAACTCCACACCATTATCATAATTCTTCACACCATAGTCCTGATGGAGCGCTTCCATAATAGCTCGGACAATAGACAATCCTATGCCGGATCCGCCGTATTCTCTGGTCCTGGCCTTATCCACCTTGTAAAATTTCTCCCACAAATGGGGCAGACTTTCCTCTGGAATAGGCTTTCCGGTGTTGAAGACACTGATACGTACACAATTTTCCATCTGCCGGAAACGGATGTCAACTACTTTATCTCCTTCAATGTGATGAAGCGCATTATTGTAGTAGTTCATAAAGACTTCTTCGGCAAAGAATTCATCCGCCCATACGTAAATGGGATCCCTTTGCTCCATACGCACCGTCACCTGGTCTTTCTGGGCCAGCAGCTCTGCAGAGCTTAGATAATTCCGGATCACCGACACAATGTCAAAATGCTCCAGCTGCACCCGGTCCTGCCCGAATTCCAACTGATTTAAGGTCATGAGCTTTTTGATCATGTTGTTCATCTTCGCTGCCTCATCGATGATGACACCGCAGTAAAAATCTCTGCTCTCCGGATCGTCATTAATACAGTCCTGCAGCCCTTCCGCATATCCCTGAATCAGCGCGATGGGTGTCTTCAGTTCATGAGATACATTGGAAAGAAATTCCTTTCGCATCTCATCCGTTTTTTCTTTGGTCTCAATATCCCTTCGCAGCTCATTATTGGCGGTCTTCAGTTCCGAAATCGTCTGCTCCAGCACTTCCGAGAGCTCATTGATATTCTCCCCCAATAATGCCAGCTCATTATTCCCTTTTCCCGTGTATTTGGCATCAAAATCCAATGCTTTCATACGGTTGGAGATCTCTGTCATCTGCCGAATGGGTCTGGTCATACGTCTGGCGATAAAGGTAGCGGCTATGACACCTACCAATGCCGCGCAGAGTCCCGCATACAGCAAAAAGCGATTGGCCAACTGCACGCTGTTGTGAATACTCTCCATAGGCGCCCTGATCAGGAACAAATTGCCGTTGGACAAAAACCCCCACATCTCCATATAGTCCGTGGATGTTCTGGCCTCATAGACGATCTGGAGGCGATACCGGTCTGTCTCCTTCAGCTGCTGCACCAGCGTATATTCGTACTGCCTTGGCCGACCGCCTTCCGTCTCCTCTTCTCCATTCTCTCCTAATGCATCGTCTTCTGTCGATGCGCTGCTCTCTGTATCCGCTTCTTCTGATGTACTGCTCTCTGTATCAGATTCCCTCGATGCACTGCTCTCTATATCACTCTGCTCACTCCCCCGTGTGCCATCTTCTGTCTCCTCTGCATCTTCGTTTTCTCCCAACTGGTGGTTCATACCGAAAAGATTTTGCCACATCCGCAGGTTCATGGCCTCCGGATCAGAGGCGTAGCACTTCAGCGTCTGCGAGTCCGCGTCCATGACGATGATGCCGATGTTATAGCCATTAGTCAGCCGCACCAGCTGCACATCGAATTCATCAGAAGTAATGGTATCCTCCCCGGCTGCTTCCTCCAATGCCGCATAAGCTCTTAACAGAGTCTGCTGCTTCTCCCTCTTGTAATAAGGCTCCAGGAAAAGCGTATTCAGAACAAAACACAAAAGAATCGCCCCAAAGACGATCAAAAAAATCACCGAAGCAAATTCAAAACTGATGGTGTGATGAAAATTTTTCACTTTTTGCTTATGCTGTTCTGTATTTATCATTTTACCCCCATTCCGCAGACACCTCATGCCGGAGGAATCGCTGTAGCTCTGCTGCAAAGAAGCGAAGAAAATTTTGCAACGCAAAATTCTTCAATATGCCCACTTTTTATTGCTCATATACTGTACTATCCTAAAGCACAACAAAAAATATTTCCATCTTTTTCACACGAAAATCACACAGACCTACTATAGTAGTTACAGTTTACAAGAAATCTGTTTCTTCTGTTTCTTGCATGACCTCCGTCTCCTGAATGAATTCCGTTCCCGCATGAATTCCGTCTCCTGCATGAATTCTGCAGCGTAATGCCCCGGAGCGCGGCAGAATGGCTCGCATCCTTTGCACTGCGCGCCAGTTTTGCTTAGGTTTGCATCGAAACCGCAGGATGGTATCGTACGCCCTTTCAGAGCGCGTACGATAGGCCCGCCTGTCTGAGCAGCCCCGCATCAGGCGGGGATGCGAGTTAAGGGCCGGCCATCCGAAGGCGAGAGGCGAACCTTAGCAAAACGGCGCAAAGTGCATGGTGCGAGACATCTGCCGCGCCCCGGGGCATGGTCGGGCGGCACTAAATGACCGGACGGCGCTAAATTATAATACATCGACTGGCGTTCCTCTTTCCGGTTGGCGACATCCGTGTAACATACTATAATTACAACAGAATAAAATCATACAAAAATATAATCATACAAAAAACGCCACATGTGCCACAACACAGTAAATAACACAGATAAACAAAAAAAAGATAATAACAAAGCTAAACAAAGCAAATAAAGCAAAAAAAGCAAACGAAAGTGAGGTTTCCTATGGAACAGCTGAAAATATTAGTAGTAGACGATGAGAGCAGAATGCGCAAGCTGGTACGCGACTTTCTGGTGAAAAGCAATTTCCAGGTAGTGGAGGCTGCCAACGGTGCAGAGGCCCTGGATATCTTCTTCGCCCAAAAGGATATTGCCCTCATCATTCTGGATGTCATGATGCCGGAAATGGATGGATGGCAGGTATGCAAGGAAGTCCGCAATTATTCCAAAGTGCCCATCATCATGCTCACCGCCAAGTCCGATGAGCGGGACGAACTCCAGGGCTTTGACCTGGGCGTGGACGAATATGTGACCAAGCCCTTTTCCCCTAAGACCCTGGTAGCCCGCGTGGAGGCTATCCTTCGACGCACCGGTTTGAGCAGCGATAATAAATGCCTGGAATACAAGGGTATCGTCATCGATCAGACAGCACACTCTGTCACCATCGACGGCAATCCTGTGGAACTGAGCTTTAAAGAATTTGAACTTCTGACCTACTTTATGGAAAATAAGGGCATCGCCCTCTCCCGGGAAAAAATACTCAACAGCGTCTGGAACTACGATTACTTCGGAGACGCCCGCACCATCGATACCCATGTCAAAAAGCTTCGCAGCAAGCTGGGGGATAAAGGAGATCTGATCATCACCATCTGGGGCATTGGGTATAAATTCGAATAAACGGACGTCAAAGCTGCGTTTCTCTTTTGAGAAACATTTCAATGCCAGGCAGCGCCTTGCGCACACAAGGCTGGAAGTGGGGACATGCCAAAGCTTTTGTCCTATAGCTCTATAACTCACACTTTTTCTCTATAGGTCAGGCTAAATCTATAAGTCGCAAAAAACAAAGGAGAGCAGAAATCCGATTACAGGATTTCTGCTCTCCTCTTGTATTTCTATACTTCTTTCATCTGCTGCAGCCGGATCTCTCAGATAGTTCAGAAAGACAGATCCGGTTGCAGAAATTTTATCAGAATTTATGCGGGATAGCTGGCATTCTTGGTATCTGCCTTGGTCAGGTCTACCTTCTCCTGCTGTGCAAGACGATACTTGAAGAACTCAACAGCAACCTGCGGGAACAGTGCATAGGACAGCACATCCTCATCCTGCTGCTTCCACTGCTTCATCTCAGCCTCGATCTTGTCAAGCTCGTTAGGGATGTTGTCAGCGGGACGGCAGGTGATCACTTCTCTGTCACCGATAACCTTCTTCTGTACTTCTGGATTGAAAGGCTTAATGGTCTTGCCGTACTTACCGGAAAGCAGATCCTTGGTCTGGTCAGTTGCCATCTTATAGCGCTCGCCCATCAGTACATTCATAACAGCCTGGGTACCCACGATCTGAGAGGAAGGGGTAACCAGCGGGGGTTCACCGAAGTCCTTACGAACTCTCGGGATCTCCTCCAGCACGTCATTGTACTTGTCGCTTGCATTCTGCTCCTTCAGCTGGCTCACCATGTTGGAAAGCATGCCGCCGGGAACCTGATACATCAGAGTCTTGATGTTAACGCCCAGAACCTTGGGATCCAGAAGACCTGTCTTTAAGCACTCTTCTCTGTAAGGACGGAAGTAGTCTGCGATCTCAGCCAGCAACTTCTGATCCAGACCGCTGTCGTACTGCGTGCCGCGGAAAGTCTCTACCATAACCTCCGTTGCAGGCTGGGAAGTACCCAGTGCAAAAGGGCTGATTGCGCAGTCAATGATGTCTACGCCGGCCTCTACAGCCTTTAAGTAGGTCATGCTGGCTACACCGGAGGTGTAGTGGGTGTGCAGATCGATAGGCAGATTGGTAGCGGACTTCATAGCGCGGATCAGCTTGTCAGCCTCATAGGGAACCAGCAGGCCTGCCATATCCTTGATGCAGATAGAATCTGCGCCCATGCTCTCAATCTCTTTGCAGATGTTCATCCAGTAATCCATGGTATAAGCATCACCCAGAGTATAGCTGAGGGCTACCTGTGCATGACCGCCTTCCTTCTTGCAGGCCTTGACAGCGCACTCTAAGTTGCGCAGGTCATTTAAGCAGTCAAAAATACGCATGATGTCAATACCATTTGCGATAGACTTCTGCACAAAATACTCTACTACATCATCTGCATAGTGACGATAGCCGAGAATATTCTGGCCGCGGAAAAGCATCTGCAGCTTGGTATTCTTAAAGCCGGCTCTTAACTTGCGAAGTCTCTCCCACGGATCTTCCTTCAGGAAACGAAGGCTGGCATCAAAGGTAGCACCGCCCCAGCACTCTACTGCAGCGTATCCCACCTTGTCCATGGTGTCGATAATGGGAAGCATTTCTTCGGTAGGCATTCTGGTGGCGATCAGGGACTGATGTGCGTCACGCAGAACGGTCTCCATAATTTTAATAGGCTTTTTCACCTGTTCTTCAGACATGGATTATAACTCCTTCCTGTTAATTTAATTTAGATTCCGAACACTGCCATGAACACACCGGCCACGACAGCGGTACCGATAACACCGGCCACGTTAGGTCCCATAGCATGCATCAGTAGGAAGTTCGTAGGATCTTCCTCTGCGCCTACCTTCTGGGATACACGAGCCGCCATAGGTACAGCGGATACACCGGCAGAACCGATCAGCGGATTGATCTTGCCGCCGGAGAAGAAATTCATCAGCTTACCGAAGACAACGCCGGCTGCGGTACCGAACGCGAAGGCAATCAGACCCAGAGCCACGATCTTTAAGGTATCTGCATTCAGGAATGCCTCTGCACTGGTCTTTGCACCTACGGAAGTACCCAGCAGGATAACGACGATGTACATCAGGGCATTGGATGCTGTATCTGTCAGCTGTCTCACCACGCCGCTCTCACGGAACAGGTTACCTAACATCAGCATACCGATCAACGGTGCTGTGGTAGGAAGCAGCATACAAACAACAACAGTTACTACGATAGGGAACAGGATCTTCTCCAGTTTGGATACCGGACGAAGCTGCTCCATCTTGATCTGACGCTCTTTCTTTGTGGTCAGAGCTCTCATGATCGGGGGCTGAATGATCGGCACCAGAGACATGTAGGAATAAGCAGCCACGGCGATGGGGCCGAGCAGATCCGTCTGTCCCAGTTTGGAAGCCAGGAAAATGGAAGTAGGGCCGTCTGCGCCGCCGATGATAGCGATAGAAGCAGCTGCCTTTCCGTTAAAGCCAAGAGCAATTGCGCCAAAGTATGCGGCGAAGATACCGAACTGTGCGGCAGCGCCCAGCAAAAAGCTCTTGGGATTTGCGATAAGGGGACCGAAGTCTGTCATCGCACCCACGCCCATGAAGATCAGGGACGGGAGAA
Source organism: bacterium (assembly GCA_963593905.1). Taxonomy (GTDB): domain Bacteria; phylum Bacillota; class Clostridia; order Lachnospirales; family Lachnospiraceae; genus CAG-791. Next base: position 9,058 of record CAVBBL010000045.1, read on the forward strand.
TAGCCCACTCATCGAGCAGGTAGAAGTAGTACAGTAAACCGCCTGTACCGTTGGATGAATCCTCGATGCTGATCATAATATCCGGATAGATATTTACCAGCAGCATACCGAATGCAATGGGTACCAGCAACAGGGGCTCAAATCCCTTGGCAATAGCCAGATAAAGGAAAATGAAAGCCACAAGGATCATCAGGTAATTTCCCCAGGTAAGGTTCAGGAAAGCGGTCTGGTGCACCAGGTTATTTAATGTATCTGCAATATATGCCATAACTTTTAGACCTCCTGGTTTGGTGATATGAATTAGTTAAGAGTTGCCAGTACGGCACCTGCCTCAACGGAATCACCAACCGCACAATTGATGCTTGCTACTACGCCGTCCTGAGGAGCAACCATCGGGATTTCCATCTTCATAGCTTCTACGATCACGACTGCATCACCCTTCTTTACAGCGGTGCCTACAGCTGCTTCGATCTTGAATACCTTGCCTGCTGCACCGGCCTCTACATTGATACCGCCGGCTGCGCCTGCGGGAGCTGCTGCAGGTGCAGGTGCTGCTGCGGGAGCTGCTGCTACGGGAGCAGGTGCTGCCACGGGAGCTGCTACAGGAGCTGCAGGTGCTGTAGCACCGGTCTCTTCTACGGATACGCTGTATGCAACGCCATTCACGGTAATGGTATAGTTCTTCATGATAATTCCTCCTGATTAAATGGATTCAATGATACTTTGTATTCTTATTATCTCCAGTTCTTTCTGGAAACCTTGCGAATCGAACGAACCACAAAACCGTCCGTCGTTGTGCGGCCCTCTGCCGCTGCCACTGCTGCAGCGATCACTGCCACCAGCTGGCTGTCATTCATGGGATCTGCTGCGGGAGCAGGTGCTGCCGGTGCCGGTGCAGCTACAGGCGCTGCTGCGGGAGCAGGTGCTGCCTTCTTTGCCGCTGCGGCCTTTTTCTCTTCACTGGCCTTCTGTGCCTTGCCGATCAGCGGGAACAATCCGATGATGAAGCTGATCAGAATCAGGATCACAAAGGTGGTACCCATGCCCAGCACGGTATTCAAACCGGCCTGCGCCATAAGTTCTGCCATAGAATACTTGACATTGGTATTGATGGCTGTGAGAGCGCCGGTGCTGTCTGTGGTGATCAGGATGGTAGCATCATGATCGGTACCCTCTGCCAGCAGATTGATGGTAATACCGTCTGCCGTCACCTCTGCAGTTGCTTCCTTATAGGTACCTGTAAAAGAACCAACATCCTCCAAAGCGGATTCCATACCGTCAAAAGCAGCTACCAGCACATCATTGCTGGCATACTGATCCACCTGATCGTTTGTGATAATGGTCACCATCTGGGCCACCATATTCTCGCCGGTGGAGATAGCCTCTTCCTCGGTCATCAGTCCGCTCTCAGTGGTATCACTTGCTGCAGAAGATCCGCAGGCTGTCAGCCCAAAGACACAAGTGATCACTGCTAATACTGTTAACCATTTTTTCATGTTGTGTCTCCTTTATACGGTTCCGTGTTTCTTAGAAGGACGCACCTCTCTCTTGGTATAAAGCATTTCCAGTGCACCGATCAGATACTTGCGCAGGTCTGCCGCCTCTACGATCTGATCCACATATCCTCTTGCTGCTGCGCTCTTAATGCTGTTCTGCAGCTCATCATACTGCTTTGCGCATGCTGCGATCTCATCTGCGCTCTTGTCGCCGCAGATAACCTTTGCTGCCAGAGAAGCGTCCATGGTGCCGATCTTAGCATCAGAAAGAGCCAATACCAGATCTGCGCCGGTTGCCTTTGCATTCATAACAGTGTAAGCAGTGCCGAAAGCCTTACCGGTCAGCACGCATACCTTAGCCACATCCGCACCTGCAAAAGCGTAAGTAAGCTTTGCGGCTGCATCGGCGATCTTTCTCTCCTCACACTCGGTAGCTGCAAAACCTGTGGCATTTACGAAGGAAACAACAGGGATCTCGAAGGCATCGCAGAACTTCACGAATTCTGCTGCCTTGTAGCAGCCGCCTGTGGTCAGTGCTGCCTCAAAGGTCTCTGTAGCCTGGCCCTGTGCATCATAGGAAGCGGTACGGTTAGCCACTACACCTACGGTAGCACCGTTTAACTTGATAAAGCCGGTAGCCATCTCCTTTGCATAGCCTCTCTTGGTCTCGAAGAAGATGCCGCCGTCTGCCACTTCTGCCAGAACTGCTGCAGGATCAGCGATATTCGCTGCTGCATTGGCACAGACGCGATTTAAATCATCCTGGCACTCTGTATAAGCCTCATCCTCATTATTGGAAGGAAGCATAGATACCAGTGCGCGGATCTGGCCAAGAACCTCTGCCTCAGATGCCACAACGTCTACGCTGCCGGCTGCTGCCTTGGATGCTGCGCTTGCGGTGTCATTCTTCTCCTCGGTATTGCCTGCCAGTGCGTTGGGTGCATTGACGAAGAGCTTTGCATCCTCTGCCATGAAAGCGAAATCGCTCATAGCAGGAAGCAGTGCAAGGCCGCCGCCGCAATTACCGAATACGGCAGTGATCTGAGGGATCACACCGGATGCCTTTGCCTGTGCTGCATAAATGCTGCCGAAAGCATTGAGGGCATCGGAAGCCTCCTGGAGACGAAGTCCTGCGGAGTCTAACAGACCAATGACAGGAGCGCCGGTCTTTACAGCCAACTCATAAAGGGATGCGATCTTCTTGGCATGCATCTCGCCTACGGAGCCGCCTAATACGGAAGCGTCCTGGCTGTATACATACACCAGATTTCCATCGATCACACCGTAGCCGGTGATGACGCCGTCAGAAGGGGTTTGTTCCGGTTTCATGTTAAAGTCGGTTGCTCTCGCAGTAACGAGCGCGCCGATTTCAACGAAACTGTTTTCGTCGAGCAAAGCGTTGATTCTTTGACTCGCTTTTGAAGAACTGCTCATTTTTTAGACCTCCATCTTTTAAGTGTACTAATATATAACGAAACCCTGCAGTCAGAACTGCATAGATTTCGAAATTAGCGCTAGTTAGAAGTATAGCATAATTTGGCAGAAATCAATAGTTTATTTTTTAACATATTACGGTGCAGGGGCACTGGAGTTTCAGTTCTTGTTCCCTCGTGATAAAGTGAAACCGCCCGGTCATGCCCCGGAGTGCGGCAGAATGTCTCGCACCGTGCACTTTGCGCCGCTTTGCTAAGACTTGTCTCTCACCTGCGGACGGCCGACCCTTAACTCGCATCCCCGCCTGATGCGGGTCTGCTCAGACAGGCGGGCCTATC
>CAVBBL010000046.1:0-10546 GCA_963593905.1 bacterium
AGCCACCGGTCCGAAGGACATAAAATCCACCTTTTTTTCACCGCTCATAAGAGACTGTCCGAACATATCTCCCTCCGGCATGGCAGCCGCCATGAGCTGGGCACTGGGCATACGCAGCAGCTTTGCACAATCCTTCTTTGCAACTCCCAGTTTGTGCAGAAAGACTTCTGCATTGGCCGATGCCTGCTCTCTGGTGAGCGTCCCCACCGGCATAGAGCCGGAAATAGAAACAGCCTTCCTGAAAAGTCCCGTTGCCTCCGGCATATGAATCAAATGGTTGATCTTCCCCCCGCCGCCGGATTCACCATAAAGCGTCACATTATCCGGGTCACCTCCAAAAGCGGCAATATTGTCCCGCACCCAGGTAAGTGCCAGAATCAGATCCAGCTGACCTGCGTTTCCGGAATCCCGGAACTGTTCATCGAAATCCCCCAGATAGAGATAGCCCCAGAAATGCAATCTATGGTTTAAGCTGACCACTACCACATCCTGCTCCCGGCAAAGGCCGTCAGCCCCCATGCCGATGGTGCCTGAATTCGTGGCGTATCCGCCTCCGTGAATGTAGAAAAGCACCGGGCGTTTTTGTTCGTCGATCCCCGGTGTCAGCACATTTAAATAAAGACAGTTTTCACTCTGGGGTTCATGCTCTGTTCCGAATCTTTCCGGATGACCGCCGCTGTAAAAGAACTGCAGGTTCTTACTGGCCACCACACTTTCCCCAACCTGAAGATTAATGGGCGCATTTCTGGTACAGTCTCTGACGCCCTTCCAGCTCTTTGCCGGCTTCGGTGCCTGAAAGCGCCTGTTTCTGTCTGTTCGACCACCGTAGGGAATTCCTCGAAAGAGCGCAACCCCATCTCGATTTTCTCCCGACACCTTTCCATTTTGCGTCTCTGCTACGGGATAATCCTCTGTGACAGTTCCGAATACCGGCTTTCCGTATTGTATGCTCATGCAGCCTCCTTTCTGCTTTAATTACACAATCCCCGACACATCTTCTCCTCATCCATCGCTCTTATAACTTTTCGATAATTGTGTCTTTTCGGTAATTGTGATGTTTCAATAATTGTGATGTTTCGATAATTGTGATATTTCGGCAAAAAACAGCCGTCATGCCGCCACCGGCAGTCATGACAGCTGCTTTTTATTTCTATACCATAATACTGAGTTTCTACGCTTCCTGCACTTTTGCCCTTGGTATCATAATACGCTCCATTCCACAGGCGCCAAGTGCCGGGGGAATTGCAAATTAAATCATTATTCGATTTACGATCAAGGGTATTGGTGACACCTATGACACAAATAACTCTGCCAAAATTATGTCATCAGGCATGTTTTTCACACTACTCACCCTTAGCTGCCAGGAACTCATCAAACTGTCTCTGCTTTTCAGCCTGAAGTTCCTCATAGCCTGCAGCCTTGTAAGCTTCTCTGGCCTGTTCCAGCGTAGAATCCACATCTACTGCGCCGGACAGAATCGTGGTGTAGTACTTCTGATAAGCATTGGCCACAGCCGTATAAGCATCCGTCATCTGGGAATAATCAAACTGGAAGCCATTGGCCTTGGAGAAAGTACCGGTCTCATTGAAGGCAACGGTATCATCATAGAAGGTTGCCCCATTGATCTGCTGCGAAATACCGCCGTTGGCTGACCAGGGAAGGAGCCAGGAAAGGTTTGAAGCGCCGTAAGGAACATTGGTAGCATCCTTTCCGTCTGGATAGCTGAGGGTACCGTCATCATTCATGACATAGTCTCTTCCCTCGATGCCGTTATAGAAAATCTTACCTACTTCCTCGTCAGTATAAAGGATTTCCATAGCTTTCCAAGCTGCATCCTTGTCCTTGGAATTGCCATTGATCATATACATATTCTGGGCTATCGATCCGGAATCTGTCCAATGCTCTACCACTACGGTATGAATCATGCCCTGCTTATTGTTTACGCCCCAGCAGTCAAAGTAGCAGGCTGCCTGCCCGTTGCTTACCACTGCCTCTGCAGACTGGGTATTACTCAGGATATCCGCTGTGACATAGCCCGCCTCATACCACTTTCTGCACCATTTCGCGCAGTTAATAAAGTCTTCATTGTCCCAAATGCACTCAAATGTTGTGGAATCTGCGCCGTAATTCGGCAATACGCCGCCATACTCATAGGCACCGCCCTGATCCCAGCTAAAGCCATTGACGCCGATAATCTGGGTACCGTTAGGGGCTATAGGCTTCATCTCAGGGTGATTTTCCGCAACCCAGGCAAAGAAGGCATCACAGTCTTCCAACGTCCATCTGTCATCGTTCTTAGCACCATATTCTGCGGCAATATCTTCGTCAATGGAAAGTCCGTAATAATGGCCATAGTCCACTACCTTCGGCAGGCCGTACAACCGGCCGTTAAAGCTGCAGCCGGTTTTCAGATTCTCTGAAAAAAGATTCTTCATCTTTTCATTATCCGTATTAGCCAGGTAGTCGGTCAGATCTGTGATCTGTCCGTTATTGATGTAGGATAAGAGTCCGAACCCCTGGAAAATATCGATTTCATCACTGGTCAGTGCCAGATTCGTCTGCTGCTGCAGATTGCCGTACTGCACCCATTGGATATTAAAATGCATGCCATATTTAGACTCGATAATTTCATTAATAGCATCTACTACTTCCTGGGTACCGGTCATGCTGTAAATATCCCCCATCATGATATTTACTTCTTTGATCTCACCACTCTTTGCCGTGGTATCTGCCAAGATACTCTCCCCACCGCCGGAGCTGTCTGCTCCGCCACACCCGGCCAGAGAGGCCGCTGTGATCGCCGCCATACAAAGTGCTGTCAGCTTTTTCCATCTCTTTTTCATCCTTACCTCCTTTTATGAACCGCTCTTTGTCATGGACAAAGAGCATTGGTGATTCCTCGGTTATCGGACTGTTCCAACATACAGAAACTTCAGTGAATTTCGCGAGAACAAATTCTCCATGCCTCTTATTTACTATCTACTTTATCTTTTTATGCTCCGGCATAATAGGGCAATGTAACTGCATTTTTTTCAATTTTGTGACACAAAAAAAGACAGCCGGAAAGAATTATCATCTTTCTGACCTGTCTTTTTTGAATTTATGACTTTTCTGTTTTCCAATGTCGACGTATTATTTTTTCACCAATATCCGCCGACTGTTTTTATATCATTTTCCCTTCCTTTGTTCTGTATGCGCTCTGTCGGCTTCCATCTGTATTTATTCTCTGCTCTGTCTGTTTCTATCTATATTATTCTATACTCCACCTGTTTCCATCTGCATTTATTTTCCGTTCTGCCTGTTTACAGCTATATCTATTCTCAGCTCTGTCTGTTCTGTTCCCGATATTCCTTTGGGGTAATGCCCATATATTTCTTGAAAGAACTGGTGAAATGAGAAAAATTGTCATATCCCAGCTTCATGCCGATGACCCCCACGGAAAGCTGCGTGTTTTTAAGGAGTTTCTTGGCTTTTTCCATTTTTTCCTGCAGCAAATATTCCTTAAAAGTCAGCCCGGTATGTTCCCGAAAAACCCGGGAGAAATAGTCCTGATTCATGTGCACAAACTCAGCAACCTCTGTTCTCCCCGGATTTTCCTCCAGATGCTCCTGTATATAGGCCATAGCCTGCCCGATACAGTTGTCATTGCCGTCGCTGTGCTTATATTCCAACTGGTCTACCTGATAGATACCGCATTGATTCATCCTTTTACCTTCGGAATAATACATCAGCGCGTCGGTCTCTTCATTTATGCAATTCCGTATGGGCCTTCCCTTATAAAAAGCGCTGAAATCCGTTCCTGTATGTTCTTTCAGAAAATTTCGAAAGCAGGACAGATTCTCACGGATTTCTTCCTCTCTCTTCTTTTCCGTATCAAAAAAGAGCATGATCCAGTAATCTCCCGTCTGGATATTGGATACCAGTACCGTGCAGGGATCTTCTGCAAACAGCTCTGTCAGTACATTTCGGAAAATAAAACGAACTCTTGCATCCTCCCAATTTTTCCCCCAGGCGACGCTTTGTCGAAAACGCAGCAGTCCCAGGTAGCATTGCACACGATCCAATGCATATCCCTGGCCTTTGAGAATCTTTTTCCAATATTCCTCTGCATCCTTGGCCTGTTTTTCCCTACATTTTATGATCAGGGAGTCAAAAAGTGCATCCCACATACCGGGATTAAGATCCTGTACCTTTTCTCTGCGCTGACGCTTAGCAGAAATTTCCTTACTGACCTGCAGAATCATCTCCTCTACTGCCGAAATCTTTACCGGCTGTAGGATGTAGCTGTGTATGTGAAGGGAAATAGCTCTCTGGGCATATTCAAAATTGGCATAGGATGTCAGAAGCACAATGACCATATCCGGATAATGTTCCCTGGACCAGGCCGCCAGGGACAGTCCATCCTCCTGGGGCATCTCAATATCCGTCACCAACAGATCTACCGAAAAGTTCATCATGATCAGCTTGGCTTCTTTGGCACTTGTAGCCGTGTAGACCTGCTTTACCGGCAGTTTCGTCCAATCCATCTGCTGCTTTAAAAAGTTCACCACTGCCTTCTGGTCATCTACAAAAAGTACCTTCATATCTACCTTTCTATGTCACAGCTCGTCTGCGGCAACGCAAAGAGAATTCTGTCAATGATCAATTATTTCTTTCAGGCACATCTGTCAGCAATCCCGCCCTCACAGAATGTCGAACCCTGTCTGCTTTCAGATTTTCTGCGGAATAATCAATTCCATCACAGCTCCCTGTTCATTATAAAAGGAATACTCTGCCCTGTCTCCATACAGCATCTGCATACGCCGAATCACATTCATAATGCCGATATGCCCGGATTTCTGCAGCCTTCCATCGATGCCCTGCAGCCCTTCTCCGTTGATCTTATCCAGGATTTCCTCCGAATATCCTTCTCCGTTATCACGCATCACCAGATCAAGGCAGAAGTCCTCTCCCTGGTCAATGACTGCCTCTTCATTCTCTGTCATATTCCCCATGTCGAACAAAGACGCCCGAACCTGTATGCACAGCTCTCTTTCATCCTGGTCGCTGCGGACGGCATATTTTACGCTATTTTCCACAAAGGTAAAAACACTCATGATGGGTACCAGACTTCGTTTCGTATCTTCACTTCCGAAAAAGGAAAGGACAAACTGTCTCTCCTTCATGGCATTCTGCAGTTTAATATAATTATGACAGAACGTCATCTCCTCTTCCAGGGTTACCTTTTGTCTTTTCTCGTTCAGGATATAACGCATATATTCTGACAAACCAAGAATCAGTTCCCCAGCCTCTTCCTTTTTTCCTTCTGCAATCAATATGCTGAGCGTCTTAAGACCGTTCAGGTAAAAATGGGGCTTCACCTGCAATTGCAGATATTGCAGCATGACATTTTGTTTTTCCACTGCCTCATTCTTTGCCTTTTCCGCTTCCATCTCCCGCTCCTTAAGCAGCAAAGACAAGGTATCTTCCATATTCTGCAGCTCTTCTGCTCGGAATTGGCGTTCCAGACTAGTCTTCTTTTTCTGTCGAAGCTGATTCATATCCTCTGTCAAAAGCTGCAGCGGTTTGATCATATCCTTATAAAAAACATGCAGAATCCAAAGGCTTCCCAACAATCCCAGTATCTCCATAATGATCACGATCACCTGCCAGGCAGTCAGCAGGGAATAGCCCTTCCTGGAACGAATCAGAAAAATTTCCACACTGGTATCCGCGATCTGCTGTCCTGCTACGATATCAGCATCTTCCGTGTAAAGCAGCGGTGCGCCGATGCTGCTCATTTTTCTGTGTTCTAATACCTGCGCCTCTTCTCCTTTTTCTTCCCCCTGCAGATAAGAAAGGTCATTCAGAATTGCCAGATTGTATTCTCCCTCTTCCCCTGTCTTTACCTGTTCGGCCAGATTGCCCAGGCATCGGATACCGAAAGCGCTGATTCTGTTCTGATATCGAAAGCAGGCCATATAAGCCTTATCTTTACAGGAAAAAGCAATCCAACTCTCCGCAGGAAGATTTCCTTTTTCCATGCTTTCTGCATAAGACTGCAGGATCAATGCAATTTCATGTGTCACATCCGGATCAATATGATCCGCATTTGTGATATAACGCACGCGTTCCTCATTGGGATAAAAGATATAGAAACCGTGCAGATAATTGCTCAGATTCATATTCTCCCTCATATGCTGTATCAAAGCATAGAGATTCTGGTCGTTTTCTCCATCCTTGTGCTCACTCTCACAAAATGCCCTATAATTTTCATCATAAAAATAGAGCCGGTCCATCAGCTCACTGATGCGGCTTAGCCTGTACTCCTCTGCAGAGACTATCTCTTTTAAAGTATTCGCCGTTTCCTCTTTGAGCCCATTACGCCGCTCTGCCAACATCATGGTATCCAGCACCACCAGCAAAGTAATAATGGCCATGTAGGAAATCAGCATAAAGAGCGTTATAGATTTTCCTAATCGGATTTTTCTTTTGGCTTTCATCCCCTGTCCTTTCTTTTGGCGTCGTTCTGGACTTTGTTTCATGGAATGCATCTATGCATAAAAATCTGAAAAGAATCCCGTCGACTATATTGTACAGCAAAAAAGGCAGCACCTGTATACACGGTTCTGCCTTTTCGTCTAATATTTTATATTTCAATTTCCGACTTTCCACCTATGCCTCCTGATTTGAGCGGCGGTGCCGGATGTATTCATACTGGCTAACTCTCAAACAGTACAAAAACCGTCCACTTTTCGTGCTGTGGACGGTTTTTTTCTGGCCATTTTTTGCTAATCGCGAAAAAATTGTCTATATTTTTTTATTTCAGCTCTAAAAGCTCATCAGCAGAGGCATGCAGCGTTTTGCATATTTTTATGAGTGCAGGAACGCCCGGAGTGCGCTCCCCGTTCTCCCATCTACTGATGTCTTTTGCGTACACTTCCAGTTTATCCGCAAGCTCCTTTTGTGTCAAGCCTGCCGCCTTCCTGGCACTCTTTAGGTTTTCTCCTAAGCTCATTTCTTTTCCTCCCTTGTTCTTTTTATCAGCATTGCGAAACAGATTACATACAGAATCACTTTAACGATATTCAGTATCGAAAATTCTTTAAAGTCACCATCGACAATGTTTAAAACAAGCATCGCCGTCAAAATAATTCCTATCTTCTTTTCCATTTATTTACAGGCATGGTATACTGATTGCAATAATACTTTTATGGTGGCCACCCTCTTTGAGAGGGCAGCCGATGTATTATTTTTTCTTCTTGGACTTTTTGGATTTCTTGTGTTTTACTAGCTTGCTGGCTGTTAAAATCAAAACTAGGATTTCCAAAAGGTCCTTTATTGTTTCCAGTATATCCTGTACCGTATCCACTGCCTTTTCTCCTTTCCAGCACTTTGTGCTTTTTCTTTTGCTCTCCTTTCTATGCTTCTATTATATACCCTTTTGGGTATTATGTCAAGAATATTTTAGAATTTTCTTTGCATTTCTCAATAAAAAATTGATTTTCCGCTAGGTTTGGAAGTATATGGAAGTGTTATAGAAACGCTATAAAAACGCTATGGAGATGCTATGGAGATGCTATAAAACAAGGAAAGCCGCCCACGCTGCGAAACGTGGACGGCTTTGGAAAAATAACAATGAAGGAAAGTGATGCGAGAAAAAACTTATTATCACACTGACAGAACTTTCCGCAAGTGGTGCAGGGAACCTTTCGGCGTCTGCAGCCTACTCGCGTGAGTTCATGAACAGGCGTCTGGTCTCCGCCTTTCGGTGTATTGCCTCTGCCTGCATGCGTATTATAGCACATCTATAACATGTAAGCAAACTTCAAACTTCTAAAGATTATCTTTATTTCTTTAAATATTCAGCAGAGCAGTAACCAACTTTGTCACCGCACTTTACATAAAGCCATTTAACACTGCCAGCTGTGTTGTAATAACCGTAGCATTGCACCTTCGTGCCCTTTGGCAATATATCAATAATAACTTTGCCGGTTCCTGCGCCGGAGCGCATGTTTAACTTAGAGGCGGTGACAGTATAGGTTCCTGCCAGATTCTTGTCCATGCTCTGCGCGGCGTCAACCTTTACACTGGAGGGCGTGGCAGTGATATTATTCGTGCTTTGGTATGATACCAAAGACCCTTTGTCTAGGTTTATGCAAACGTGATATTTTTCATTCAGCAGAATATCTCCCGGAAGCAGATATTTATCCGATGTCCTGTATTTTGTGTCTGTATAAGCATTGAATCCCGCTTTTTCCAGAATACTTTTCAAATTCCCGGTATAAGCGGAAGTGGGCACGGCCTGCAGAGAAGCAATCCCCAGACGATAGCCTGCGCCCTTTACAATGGCAGCCACGCCGGAGGAACAGTCCGCCTCGCATGGCGTGGTAATCTTTGCCGGGTCATACAGGCAATTCCGCAGCTGTGTCCAAAACGTCTCCCTCTGCCCCTGATCGTAGCCTATAGCGTCATTCTTTGCCGCCGCTCTGGCCATGTCCGCAATGAGATTCTGCACAGCAGTGTTGGGAAATCTCAGCACTACGTCCCAAGGGCGGTTATACCATGTTCGCACGCACCATTCGCCGCCAGTCTGATCTCCTGCCTGTCCGCCTTTATACTTGCCATTTTCATCATGTCCGCAATTAGAAATCATTTTCCAGATCCTCTCTATATATAGCTTCTAAGTTAAGCCAGAAACTGACACCCGGCCCCAATACCTCGCAGAGCTTCCGGGCGATCTCGTCCGTTATCACTTCATCGCCTTCCAGAAGATACTCGGCGCGTTCCACGCTGATCTGCATCCTTCTGGCGAACTCCGACAGGCTCACGCCCTGCTCTTCTAGCATGTCATTGATAGTTGCGCCGGGTGGAATTGCTAATCTCATGTTATCGACATTCCTTTCCACTTATTCACAATCAAAGCTGTTTGTTGCTGTTTGTTGCTGTTTGTTGCTGTTACTTTTTGTTTTTTGCTGTTTTATGTAGGTTATTCGCTGTCTTTAATTCTGGCAGCATCCACGTAGGCCTCTGCTCCGGCATAGATTGCCGCAGACAGGACGGAGGCAATCGCCCCCACAGCGGCTACTGTGTCATTGCCGCTCTGGAGCCCTGCGATACTCGTGCCGATACTCCCAAGCATGGCAGCCAATGCAAGCCAGAATTTTCTGGATGTTAGCTTTCTAATCATTTCGTCTTTGCTCATCGTTGTCCCTTTCGTTTCTGCATCTTTTTCACAAACATGCAAATTACATTGCGAAATTGGTATATTTTTTTCACTTCATGCATTTATTTTTGAATATGCTGCGAAAATAGCAACATAGATTCATTTTCTGCTGCGAAAAACGCAGCGCCGCAGGATGTCAAGGAAGTCGGACTTCCTGTTTCAAAATAATAAAAAACAGGCAAGAGGTGCTTTACTTTCTGCGCACCTCCTGCCTATCCTTTCGCTTCTTCATCTTCTGACATATCAAAAAATTCTATGCCGTCATCTGTGGTGGTTTCCTTGCTGTCCGGCTCATACTTCTTTTTGGCGCATGTAATGATGGTGGTGCACAGCAGTTCAAAAGCACCACCACCAAGGCCAATCTGCACCAACGTGTCCGGTATGGCTCCCATATACCAGAAGGTCAGCCATGTCAGCGCCACGAAGGTTATCCAGTAAATCAGCACGCCTGTTACTATCCTTTTTAAGTGCTTATCATTCATTTCATCGCCTGCACAGCCGCCCATACAAGGCCTGTTGCAATAGCGCCTGCCAACACCCCAAGAATGGTAGATATAATTGTGTTCTTGACGTGTTTGGCGGTATCAAGCGGCTCTTTTTCCAGTGCCTCTAAGCGTGTGCCGTGGTCATTTAACGCTTTACACTGGGATTCGATGGAATACGTCAGGCGCTCCACAGAGATGGTTAGCTTCTGCAGTTCCTCCTGCTTGTCCTCAATATTCTTTATCCGCTCATTCTGGCGTTTTTCCTCATCCCAGAGGCGCTTCAGTTCTGCGTTCGTTGTCTCTTCCATGATGCATCCTCATTTACGCTCTTAATTTCTCAGCCTCTTCCTCAGTAATCCAACCAAGTTTCAACGCCTTTGCAATCTTTGCCTCTGTCAGCTTTCCTGCCTTCTTCAGTCTTTCTAAACTCTGATACATAGTGCCTCCTTTCTATGCCAGTGCGGCATCAGTCAGTGAATCAATGGCATCGTTCTGCTCGTTCTGCTCTTCCTCAATCTTTGCGAGTTTCTCCGCAAGTTTCTCGGCTTCGGTTTTCTCTCTGATGGGGAATGTCACCTTCACCACGCCGCCGTCCTTGCTCACGCTGATGGTGTCAGGGCAAATCAAGTCGGTGTAATTGGCGGTCACAGTGCCGTCCTCGTTGGAGATGGTCACAGCAGAGAGCGCTTCGGAGGTCAGCTTTGCCCAAGTGCTCAGAATATCCTCTGTGGCTACAGTAAAAGCACCGAGAGAAGCACCGTCCTCAATGTTGATGGTTTCATTGGTGGATAAGGTTAAAATACTCATTTTTGTTTCTCCTTTCTTTTAGGTGTTCGCTAAATGATAGTTTAACGAA
>CAVBBL010000047.1:0-10160 GCA_963593905.1 bacterium
ATGCAAACCTAAGCAAAACTGGCGCGCAGTGCAAAGGATGCGAGCCATTCTGCCACACTCCGGGACATTACGTTTTGCCAAAAGACAACTGAAACAACTGAAATGAGAACTGCAGCATTACTATCTGCTTTGCAGGCACTGGTCAAAAACACCTGACCACCTGTTACTCTTTTCATGCATACCGTAGGATAAGATAAGCTCATCAAAAAACAAAAAGAACCGCAGACATGCGTTCACATCAGTTAACAATAAATTATCAAAACATTTAAACAACGAAAGGAGACAAAACAAATGAAACTTGAAAGCCCTTTAGGAATTAGCGGAGACTACTTTCTCAGAAAGCGCATGGAGGAATACTTAAGATCCATTAATATGGATCCTTCCATTTTGTGTCCCAATCCTAATTTACCCATTTTCTACTAAGCACACCGCTTTCCCCTGCTGATTGCCGAATAAGGTAATCAGCAGGGGATTTTTTTTAAAGAATTTTCCTTTTTCCATATTCTTTTCTATAAAACCCATGCCAATTCTTCACAAAAGTTGTAAGGTAGAGATGTCTGCGTTAGATTTTGGTTTTTATGCTTTTTATGCCTTTCGATTTTTGGATGGCAAATTTTCGGCATACGCAAGATGAAGCCAAAACAATGCGGGATCCAAACAGCAATCATTCCCCTACGATTATCTGAAAACATCTAAAACAGCGCCGGCAGGAGATTTTTAAATCCTGTCAGCAGAATGGAGTTTGACATGCGAATCTACAGTGCACCGGATTACTATCACGCCAGCCGTATTGCGGCCAATATTCTCTCTGCCCAGGTCATCATGAAACCAGACTGCGTACTGGGGCTCGCCACGGGATCCACTCCCATCGGGGCCTATGACCAGCTGGTACGCTGGTACGAAAAGGGCGATCTGGACTTTTCTGAAGTACACACCGTAAATCTGGATGAATACTGCGGTCTGGATGAGAGCAGTGATCAGAGCTATCGCTGGTTTATGAATCATCATCTCTTTGACCGGATCAATATTGATAAGGCCAATACCCATGTGCCGGACGGCATGGCCTCCGACAGAGAAAAGGCATGCCGGGATTACGATGCTGTCATCCGCTCCATGCACGGTGTGGACATGCAGCTTCTGGGCATCGGTCACAACGGTCACATCGGCTTTAACGAGCCCGGTGCCGCCTTTGATAAGGAGACCCACATCGTCACCCTCTCCGAAAAGACCAGGCAGGCCAACGCCCGTTTCTGGGATGGTGACATCTCCAAAGTGCCCACTCACGCCATCACCATGGGCATCAAAACTGTCATGCAGGCACGAAAAATCCTGCTGATGGCCTGCGGTCAGGACAAGGCACAGATCGTCAAAGAAGCCTTCACCGGCCCTATCACCCCGGAAGTGCCCGCCTCTGTCCTGCAGCTGCACAATGATGTAATCCTCGTAGGAGATGAGGCCGCTCTGCAGTATATTCAATAACAAATAAAGGTTGGCAGATATAACCAATTTGCAAGGTTTCTCCCACAGCCTAAGGGCGGCGGGAGAAATCTGCGATAACCGAAAGGATTTCTTTATGAAAATCATCAACGGCATCGTTTTTACGGAAAAAGAGGGCTTTGTGAAAGCAGATCTTCTTATTCGAGACGGAATCATTGCTGAAATAATAACCGAAGAAAATACGGAGTGTTCTTCCGTTTCTTCCTCTCAGGATGAGGTCATTGACGCCGCCGGCTCCTATATTCTCCCCGGTCTGGTGGATATTCATTTCCATGGATGCGCCGGATATGATTTCTGCGACGGCACGCCGGAGGCCTTTGCCGCCATTGAAAATTATGAGCTGACCCACGGCATCACCTCCCTCTGCCCTGCCACCATGACCTATCCCGAGGAGCGCCTGGCCGGCATTCTGCGTGCTGTCTCTTCCTACCGCCATGTTTCACCTTATACGGATACGCTTCTGTGTGGTGTTAATCTGGAAGGACCCTTTGTCTCAGAAGCCAAAAAGGGTGCCCAGAATCCCGCCTATCTCATGAAGCCGGATGCTGACATGATTCGGCGACTGCAAAAAATCTCCGGCGGCCTGATAAAGCTCCTTGATCTGGCGCCGGAATTAGAGGGCGCTATGACATGCATCCGGGAGCTTTCCCCGGAAATGGTACTTTCCGTTGCTCACACCACAGCAGATTATGACACCGCCTGCGCCGCTTTTGCAGCCGGAGCGAGCCATGTCACACACCTTTACAACGCCATGCCGCCCTTTACGCACCGGGCACCGGGAGTCATCGGAGCCGCTGCTGACATGGGTGCGGAGGTGGAACTGATCTGTGACGGTATCCATATCCATCCCAGTGTCATTCGCTCTACCTTTAAGCTATTCGGCGCAGACCGCATGATTCTCATCAGTGATTCCATGATGGCCACAGGCATGCCGGACGGTGCATATGCTCTGGGCGGACAGCCTGTCACTGTACACGGACATGAAGCCAGATTACAGGACGGCACCATCGCCGGCAGTGCCACCAATCTCTATGATTGCATGGTGAATGCCATTCATTTCGGTGTACCGGCCCCCCAGGCCATCATCGCCGCTTCCTATAATCCGGCCCGCTGCATCGGCATCCACGAAAGCAGGGGCAGCATTCGCATCGGAAAGGCCGCCGATCTGCTGATTACCGATCAGGATTTTGTATTGCAGCAGGTTATCAAAAACGGAAAGCCAGTCTGAACAGATAGAAGGCACGATTCTTCGTTTAAGACAAACTTCTATTTTAAAAACTAAGAAAGCAGGAAGGACTCGTCGCTCTGTCGTCACGTCCTTCCTGCTTTCCTAATTTAAAGAAACACGATTTTATCAGAATTTTCTTAACCGGCGCTGCCCGGCTTTTTTTTCTTAAGCGGTCTCCTCTTTATGTTTTTTTTATATTCTTTTCTTCGATAATTCATTGTAATTTTCCCGGACACACTTAGAATGGTAATATATCTTTTTTATATCTCTTCTGCAGGCTGCAGGAGAACATTTATTCGCAAAGGAGTGCATTCGATATGCTTAACAGATTCCGTTATAAAATAGCCTGCTTTATGCAGGGCCGCTATGGTTCTGACAGCTTCTCCCAGTTTCTTTTAGGGGTAGCCGTCTTCTTTTTGATTCTCTCCTGGCTTCCCCATCTGCGGCTTTGCGGCCCCCTGGCTTTTCTTTTGCTTCTCTATATCTACTTCCGTATGTTTTCACGGAATATTCAGAAGCGCTATCAGGAGAATCAATGGTATCTCCAAAAAAAGAATCATTTTCTCGGATTTTTCAAGAATTTCCGCTACAATGCCTCTCAGCGAAAGATTTACCATATCTACCGCTGCCCCAAATGCAGACAGAAGATCCGTATTCCCAGAGGCAAGGGCCGCATCATGGTGCGCTGCCCCAAGTGCGGCACAGAGTTTATAAAGAAATCCTGATTCCGAGGAGCGTCCCTTATGTTCGGTTACGTCACCATCAATCAAAAAGAACTCAAATTCAAGGAATATGATGTCTACCGCGCCTACTACTGCGGACAGTGCCGTGCTTTGAAGCAGCGGCACGGCTTTACCGGTCAGCTGACACTAAGCTATGACACCACTTTTCTGATTCTTTTGCTGACCAGTCTCTATGAGCCTGCGGATATAAGCGCCCAGTGCAGGTGCATCGCCCACCCCTTTGAAAAGCATCCCACCCTTCGAAATGAATTCACTGACTATGGGGCGGACATCAATATCATCCTCTCCTATTACTCCTGTCTGGATGACTGGAGCGATGAGCGCAAATTCAAAAAGCTCGTGCTGGCAAAGCTTCTGTCCGGCAAAAATAAAAAAGCTGCCGCTCTCTATGAGAAGAAAGCGCGCTGTATCTATGAAAACCTGAATGCACTCCACCTGTGCGAAAAAACGAAAGAAACTGATCTGGATAAAGCTGCCGGGTTTTTCGGCGAAATCATGGCAGAGATTTTTGATTATAAAGAGGATGTATGGAGTCCCACACTGCGGCGCATGGGCTTTTTCCTTGGCAAATTCATCTACCTCATGGATGCCTTTGAGGACATAGAAGAGGATACCCAAAAGGGATGTTATAATCCTTTTATTCCTATGTGGAACACTCTGTCAGCTCCGGAATTTGACCGTCAGGTCAAGGAGATACTCACCATGATGATGGCGGAGTGCTGTAAGGCCTTTGAGCGTCTTCCTATCGTAGAAAATGCTTCCATCCTGCGCAACATTCTGTATTCCGGTGTCTGGTCCAGATACCAGATTGTAGTGACTAAGCGGGAAAACAACAAAAATGACTGATGTCATTTTTAACTCGTCAAAAGGATACCTGCGGTATCCTTGCATATCGTATCGGAGAATTCGCCTTCGCGAAATTCTCCTCACGCAGCCGCAGGCAAGCTGCGGCTGAAAGAGGTAACTATGTCAGATCCTTATAAGATTCTGGGTATCTCCCGGGACGCCACCGATGATGAGATCAAAAAGGCTTATCGGCAGCTTTCCCGGAAATATCACCCGGATGCCAATATCAATAATCCAAACAAAGACGAGGCCGAGGAAAAGTTTAAGCAGGTACAGCAGGCCTACCAGCAGATTATTTACGAGCGGGAACATCCCTATGCGAGCAGCAGCGGCTATAGCAGCACAGGCAGCCAATCCGGCGGCCAAAGCAGCTGGACCGGCAGTTACAACACTTATGGCAGCTACGGTGACTTCTGGGGAGACTTCGGCGATTTCTGGAGCGCCTTCGGCGGCTATGGAAACACCGGCTACGGCAGCCGCGGGCAGTCCAATGGCACGGAGGATGAACAGACGATCTACATGCGGGCTGCCGCCAATTACATCAATAACGGCCGCTATCAGGAGGCTTTGAATGTCCTTGGCAGTATCGCCGAACATACCGCTGTCTGGTATTACTACAGTGCCCTTGCCAATGCAGGCCTTGGCAATAACGTTCTGGCTCTGCAGCAGGCACAGACGGCTGCTCAGATGGAACCCTCCAATCCCAATTATCAGCAGCTGGTTTCCAGACTGCAGTCTGGCAGCACCTGGTATCAGAACAGACAGAATCCCTACGGCGGCAGTATTTCCGATCAAAGCGGCCTTTGCTTAAAACTCTGCCTCGCCAACCTGGTCTGCAATATGCTGTGCGGCGGCGGCGGCATGTGCTGCGGTGCACCGTACTACGGCGGTGTCTACCACTGCTGATGAGACATATTGCCGCCGGCCAGCTGCATTACTGCGGTAAACCGCATCATTACCGGCAAACTGCATCACTGTCTGCTGACTGCCGACTGACGACCGTCAACTACTATTAACCAGAAAGGGAACCGTTTTATGAGTACTATGGTTGTATACACAAGTAAAACCGGCAATACCAAGAAAATCGCCACAGAAATCTTTGCCGCCATTCCTGATTCCGAAAAGGATCTGCAGGATATACAGAGCTGGCACCATGATCTGTCGGCTGACACTTTCTTTGTCGGCTTCTGGAATAACCGCGGCTCCTGCCCGTTAGAAATCATCGATCTGCTCTCTGAGCTCCACGGCAAACGCATCGCGCTTTTCGGCACCTGCGGTCTGGGCAATGATCCCCAATACTTTCACAGCATCGAGAGCAATGTAAAAGTCTGGATTCCCGATGACAATACTTATCTGGGCTGTTTTATGTGTCAGGGCAAGATGCCCATGTCTGTGCGCAGCCGCTATGAGTCCATGCGCAATGATGGAAACAAAGCACAGATCGATTTCATGCTCCATAACTTTGACGAAGCACTGCTGCATCCGGATGACGGGGATGCTGCGGACGCAAGAGCATTTGTAAAGAAAATTCTGTCATAAAGAATTTCAGTCACGGAAAACACCCGAGGACAGTTTCTGCAATCGCCAATGACATCCTGCATCCTGCTTTACTCACGGTTGATCGTATGATAAGATTCAGCAAAGCAAAATCACCACACTGCGCAGACAAGGTACAGTTTAAACTCAGACAGAGGTAATCATGAACAACAAAACCAACAGTAAAGCCAGCAACACCAGACCCTCCATGGGCACAGGCAGTATTCCCAGCCTGCTGCTGCAGCTGGCCGTGCCCGCGGTCATTGCCCAGATTGTAAACCTGCTCTACAACATAGTAGACCGCATCTACATTGGTCATATTGCAGATATCGGCGCCACTGCACTGACAGGCGTAGGGCTTTTTACACCTATTCTGATGCTCTTAAACGCCTTTGCCATGCTGGCCGGTGCGGGCGGTGCCCCTTTGGCCGCCATTGCCATGGGGCGAAAGGATACCGGGAAGGCCGAGAAGATTATGGCCAACTGTTTTACGGTGCTGCTTATTTTTTCCGCCGTGCTGACAGTGGTCTTTTATATAGCCGCCCCTACCATGCTGCGGCTTTTCGGTGCCAGTGATGCCACTCTTCCCTACGCCTTTTCCTATTCCCGGATCTATATTCTGGGGTCTGTCTTCGTTTTGCTGGTCCTTGGCATGAATCCTTTTATCACCACCCAGGGCTTTGCCAAGATCAGCATGATGACCACCCTCATCGGTGCTGTCATCAATATCATTCTGGATCCTGTTTTTATCTTCGCTTTTCACATGGGTGTACAGGGAGCCGCCCTGGCCACGGTACTCAGTCAGGCAGTGGGTGCCGTCTGGATTCTTCATTTTCTCACCGGCAAAAAGACCATCCTGCGGCTGCAGAAGCGATATATGCAGCTGGAAAAGGATATCATCCTGCCCTGCCTGGGCCTTGGTGTTTCCACTTTCGTCATGCTCTCCACGGAGAGTATCCTCTCCATTACCTTTACCTCCAGCCTGGCCCGTTACGGCGGCGACCTGGCGGTGGGCGCCATGACCATTTTAACCAGCACCAGCCAACTGATCACGCTGCCTCTACAGGGCATCTGCCAGGGCGGCCAGCCCATCATCAGCTACAATTACGGTGCCGGCCTTACGGATCGTGTAAAGAAAGCTTTTCGCTGTGTCTTTGCCATCTGCCTGGGCTATGCCACGCTTTTTTGCATTGCCGTGCTGCTCTTCCCTTCCCTCTTTGCGGGGATTTTTACTTCCAATGCCGAGCTGACTGCGTATACAGCCTGGGCTATGCGCATCTATATGGCCGGCATGTTTGCCTGCGGTGCGCAGATCAGCTGTCAGCAGAGCTTCATGGCTCTCGGTCAGGCGAAGGTAAGCCTTTTGATGGCCTGCCTTCGAAAGCTGATCCTTTTGATTCCCTTGATTCTGATCCTCCCTCATTTCCTCTCCGATCAGGTCTTCGCGGTATTCTTAGCAGAGCCCATCAGTGACATCCTGGCTGCCATCGTCACCACCACTACCTTCCTGCTGCGTTTTGACAAGACACTGGCAGGAGCCAGGAAAGCGTAAAAGAATACCGATTTGAAAAATAGCTTTACTTTCTGAGATTATTCTTCCGGTTCTTCAGGTACTAAAAAAAGCAGACAGCGGAAAGAGATTGCTCTCCCCGCTGCCTGCTTTTCTTTTCTCTGCTTTTTAAAGGATGATCGGCTTGTCCATCGGAAGGACCGGCACAGCCGGAATGGTCGGTTTCTGAATAGGATCTACCTTAGGTCCAAAAAACTCGAAAATCTTCCAAAATAATGCTACCATACTTTTTCTCCTTTTCTTTTTAATTGATATTTGTTTTCCTGTCACTTTCTCGTGACTTGTTTTGGTTTGTTTTGTTGAGCTTATTGTAGCAGGCAGCATGTATCAGCAGCGTAACAATTCTGTCCCATTGGAGAAATTTGCATCAAATACCTTATCAGAATTCTGCAAAGGGAATATGCAGCAGTATGGCGACCTTTTTAAAGAGCCCTGCATTATGTCCCACCGATAATGCCAGATGATGGGTAGGCGCCTGGGCGAACCAGTCATCCATGTAGTCTGCCGGCTTTTTGCCGAAGCGGATATGGGTGGATGTATTGCCGTTTAACAGAATAGGGGCATCCACAGCCTCCCCTTCACTGATATTGAATTTAAGTCTTCCGTCGCCGGTCTGCGTCACGCCCAGCGTAGTGACAGCCCCCGGTCTTACTTTGGCCTCCACTGAGACACCGCTGCCCCGCTTGCCGTGATAAACCCCCATTCCCCGCAGGATGGGCTTCCCTTTAGAGATGGCCAGATGGAAAGGTCCGTCGTGTCCCAAAATCATGGTATCTCTGTTAAAATCCGCTGCCACGATCTCGCAAAAACTTCCTCCCTTGCCGCAGATGTCGGCGATCTTCATGGCCAATGCGGTCTTAATATCCCCTTCTCCGGCGCAGGCAATGCCCTTGGCATTGAGCAGGGAAAAGCCTACGATAAAGCCGCTTTGTACGTCCTCGAAGTGATCCTCCCTGCCGTGATAATAATAGGACACACTGTCCAGATTCCTGTCTTTTACCATAGCCTCCTGGGCAGCTGCCACTCTCGCTGACCAATCCAGCTGTTCCTTCGTAGGTTTTCTGGCAATGGGATCTGAGGGGGAGTCCCCTGAGATTTCAAAGAATGCCTCTATTTCTCTGCGCTTTCCCTCTGCCTCCTGCTCGGTAACAGCACGGAGATAGTAATCAAAGTCGCTCATCTCAATGATCTCGGCATCGATGCCTGTCTGCGCCTGGAGCATGGTCAGGTCACTGTACATATCCAGCATGCCGCTGTAATAGCCTCCCAGAAAGCCGAATCTGGCATGCTGCAGGGTGCGTTTTACCGTCGCTGCCATGCACCACTGTTCTATTTCTTTCCAGGCCTTGATGGCTTCCGGTCTGTCCCAGGTCACCTCGTCTGCCTTGGCAAAAGAGGGGGGCTCTTTAAGCCCCAGCAAGCCATTCACACAGTGAAAAGGAATGCCGGCGCGATTAAAAGCGTTAGAGATCTCCGGGATGGAACACCCCACACACTGTGCCAGCCATCTGTCTGTACCGGTGCTCTCATAGGCCATCTCCGGGGCAGGCTGAAGATTTAAGATAATAACCGGTGCTTTGCAGATCTGATGTACCGGCAGCACACAGGCACTGGTATAGTAGGTAGCCGCATGCGAAAAAACAATGTCCACATTATGACTGTTAAAATACTCTCCTGCTGCCCGTCCTTCCTCCTCCGTGTCCACCAGACCGTAATCAAATACCTCTCCGAAGGCAGCTAGTTTCTCCTTTAAAAATGCATTATAACTGAGCAGACACTCCTTTAATCCTGCGAACTGCTCCCAATAAGCGTGGAGCCCTGCGCTGTAGAGGCCGATCCTTGCTTTCTTAACATCCTTTATTCTGCTGACTTCCATTGTTACCTCCCTTATAAATTTTATTTTCCGTAATTATTTGATTCCTTTCTGCACTGCTGCATGAATATCCTTTCTCGCATTTGCAAAAAACAACAACTTCTTGTTGCTTTATAAGTATCAATATAACAGCAAAGATACTGCAAAAGTTGCAGCATCTTTGCTTAAAATACCATAATATTGCTTCTTGGTTTTGTGCTGAATCATAGGACAGTTCTTTATGTCGGCATACACTCGCACAACGCAAAACAGCCGCGGCCAGCATATTAGCTGTTCCGCGGCTGCGCCGTTGTCCTATTCAGTTGTATAAGTTTAAAAGAAATGCCTGATAATATTTCTTTCAGTCTCTAAAACCAGAAAATCGGCTTAGAACCATTTCGACCTGCCACTGCAACATAAGCGTTCATCTCTTCTAATGTGATCATACTTTATCTCCTTATAAGTGCCAGTCAATCCGTTACAATCCTACTTAAACAACTGTCCTTTTCCCGCTAAATTTGCGAGAACCTTTTTGAAAAATTCTACCATGTTTGCCTCCTTTCTCTGTGTTTTGTATTTATTTTTCTTTCTCGTAACTTGTTTTTGTTTTGATGAGCTGATTGTAACAGGCCGTCTGTATCAACAGCGTAACAGAACAGAAAATCATCCCCGGCTCCAAGGCACGGTTGTTTCCGAAAAGGTTGTACGCCGAATCATGAAACAGGAAAATCTCACCGTGAAACGAATCAAGCGGAGAAAATACAACTCCTACAAAGGAGAAATCTCTCCTGCTGTTCCAAACCTGGTAAATAGGGTGTTTCATGCAGATGAGCCCAATAAGCTCTGGCTGACCGATATCACAGAGTTTTCCATCAAGGCAGGAAAGGT
>CAVBBL010000048.1:0-9522 GCA_963593905.1 bacterium
CAGTTGGGACATTTTCCCTTGTGGTATATCAGGACATTATCAAAAATGGCTCATATTTTATAAATTTTACGGAATCTATTTGTTGACATACCGCAGGGGTGGTGCTAAGGTATGGAAGTAAAGAAGTTAGCACTCAACCAGAAAGAGTGCTAACAACAAAAAAATCGGAGGAAGGAGCCGACATTCGGACAGATAAGGAGGCAATGTATGGAACTGCAGGAACGTAAGATGAAGATATTGCAGGCCGTCATTCGCAATTACTTAGAGACCGGAGAGCCGGTGGGAAGCCGCACGATTTCCAAATATACGGATTTGCATCTGAGCTCTGCTACCATCCGCAATGAAATGGCGGATCTGGAGGAGATGGGACTGATCATTCAGCCTCACACTTCCGCAGGCCGTATCCCTACAGATGAGGGTTATCGTATTTATGTGGACGATATGCTCCGGGAGAAGGAACAGGAAGTAGAGAACATGAAGAGCGTCCTGGTAGAGAAAGAGGACAAGCTGGAAAACCTGCTGAAGCAGGTAGCTAAGCTCCTGGCAGTCAATACCCAGTATGCCTCCATGATTTCCGCTCCCCTGGTGCAGCGCAACAAGATCAAATTTATTCAGCTCACCCAGATTGATCCCCAGCAGGTACTGGCAGTCATTGTGATCGAGGGAAACCTGATTCGCAACACCGTGATACCGGTGGGAGAAGAGCTGAGCACAGAGACATTGCTGAAGCTGAATATGCTGCTGAATACCAACCTGAACGGCCTGTCCGTGGAGCAGATCAATTTAGGACTGATTGCCGCCATCAAGCAGCAGGCAGGTATACACAGTGAGATTGTCAGTAAGGTCATCGACGCCGCAGCGGAAGCCATCCGGGCCGACGAGGATCTGGAGATTTACACCAGCGGCGCCAATAACATTTTCCGTTATCCGGAGCTGGCAGACCAAAGCAAGGCCAGTCAGATCATCAGTGACTTCGAGGAAAAGCAGGTTCTCGGCAGCATCGTCCAGGAAACTCTGGCGGAGGAAAGCGGGAACGGCATTCAGGTATATATCGGAAAGGAAATGCCCACCCAGGGCATGCAGGACTGCAGCGTAGTCACTGCTACCTATGAACTGGGAGAGGGGATGAAGGGAACGGTGGGCATCATCGGACCCAAGCGTATGGATTATGACAAGGTCGTGGGTGTCCTGAAGGACATCATGCATCAGTTAGACGATCTGTACAGGAAATAAGGGCTTACACCGGAAAGGAAGAATATGCTGGACAAAGAATTAAAGAAAGAAGACATGCCGGAACAGGCAGAGGATACAGACACCGCCCAGGCAGCAGAGCAGGAGGCGGAGGAAATGCCGGAGCAGACACAGGAAGCTGCCGGAGAAGAAACTGCAGAAGAAACGGAAGAAACAGAGGAAAAAACAGAAAAGAGCGGTTTCTTTAAAAAGAAGGATGATAAAGAAAAAAATCTGTTAAAGGACAAGATCGCAGAGCTGGAGGATCGGACGAAGCGTCAGATGGCCGAATTTGAAAACTTCCGCAAGCGGTCCACCAAAGAAAAAGAGCAGATGTTCGCCATGGGCGAGCGCAGTGTCATCGAAAAGATTCTGCCGGTGGTTGACAACTTCGAAAGAGGCCTGGCAGCCGTTCCGGAAGAGGAAAAGGGAACTGCCTTTGCAGACGGTATGGAAATGATTTACCGTCAGCTGATGACGCAGTTAGATGCCATGGGCGTCAAGAGCATCGAGGCAGTGGGACAGGATTTTGATCCCAATCTCCACAATGCAGTGATGCAGGTGGACAGCGAGGAGCTGGAGAGCGGCAAGGTGGCACAGGAGCTCCAAAAAGGGTATATGTACCATGACACCGTTGTCAGACACAGCATGGTGGGCGTTGTAAAATAAGAGCAGATACTCCAAACGCCAGGAAAGAGCTGTTGTACGTTAGTTCTCAGCACATGGATTGCTGCAGGACGGGACAGGTGCAAAAAGCAAATAGCCCATGCAGTTTTATAAAGACTGTGTGGTTTAATATATAAGCTATTGATAAAAGAGATCAACTTCGTAATAAAGAAGAAGGAATAGCGCGTTAAGCGCGGGAAGGGAGAACGAATCATGAGTAAGATCATCGGTATTGACTTAGGTACTACAAATAGTTGCGTAGCAGTTATGGAAGGCGGCAAGCCCACCGTTATCGCCAATGCAGAAGGCGCAAGAACTACACCCTCTGTAGTAGCATTCACAAAGAACGGCGAGCGTCTGGTAGGTGAGCCTGCTAAGAGACAGGCTGTTACCAATGCAGAGAACACCATCGCATCCATTAAGAGAGATATGGGTACAGATCACGGCCGCACCATCGACGGCAAGAAGTATTCTCCGCAGCAGATTTCTGCTATGATTCTGCAGAAGCTGAAAGCAGATGCAGAGAGCTACTTGGGCGAGAAGGTTACAGAAGCAGTTATCACCGTTCCTGCATACTTCAATGACGCACAGCGTCAGGCAACCAAGGATGCCGGCAAGATCGCAGGTCTGGAAGTAAAGCGTATCATCAACGAGCCTACCGCAGCAGCATTAGCTTATGGCCTTGATAATGAAAAAGAGCAGAAGATCATGGTCTATGACTTAGGCGGCGGTACTTTCGATGTTTCCATCATCGAGATCGGCGACGGTGTCATCGAAGTACTTTCCACCAATGGTGATACCCACTTAGGCGGCGATGACTTCGACCAGAAGATCATCGACTGGATGGTTTCCGAGTTCAAGGCTAAGGAAGGCGTAGACCTTTCCGGCGACAAGATGGCTATGCAGCGTCTGAAGGAAGCAGCAGAGAAGGCAAAGAAGGAGCTCTCCAGCTCTTCCACCACCAATATCAACCTGCCTTTCATCACCGCTACTGCAGAAGGCCCCAAGCACTTTGATATGAACCTGACCAGAGCAAAGTTCGAAGAACTGATCCACGATCTGGTAGAGAAGACTGCTATTCCGGTACAGAACGCTATGAAGGACGCAGGTCTGACCAATGCAGATCTGGGCAAGGTACTGCTGGTAGGCGGTTCCACCCGTGTTCCCTGCGTACAGGAAAAGGTACAGCAGCTGACCGGTCATGAGCCCAGCAAGAACCTGAACCCTGATGAGTGTGTAGCAGTAGGTGCTGCTATCCAGGGCGGTAAGCTGGCAGGCGACGCCGGCGCCGGCGATATCCTTCTGCTGGATGTAACCCCTCTGTCCTTGTCTATCGAGACCATGGGCGGCGTAGCAACCAAGCTGATTGACCGCAATACCACGATTCCTACCAAGAAGAGCCAGGTGTTCTCCACCGCAGCTGACAACCAGACAGCCGTTGATATCAACGTACTGCAGGGTGAGCGTCAGTTCGCAAAGGATAATAAGAGCCTCGGCCAGTTCAGACTGGACGGCATTGCACCCGCTCCCCGCGGTGTGCCGCAGATCGAGGTTACCTTCGATATCGATGCAAACGGCATTGTAAATGTATCCGCTAAGGATCTGGGCACCGGTAAGGAGCAGCACATCACCATTACCGCAGGTTCCAATATGTCTGACGAGGATATCGATAAGGCAGTAAAGGAAGCACAGGAGTACGAAGCACAGGATAAGAAGAGAAAGGATGCCATCGATGCCCGCAACGAGGCTGATTCCTTCGCATTCCAGACCGAGAAGGCATTAAAGGAAGCAGGGGATAAGCTGGATGCAGGACAGAAGTCCACAGTAGAGGCAGATCTGGCAGACTTAAAGACTGTTCTGGACAGAACAAAGGATCAGACAGACATCAGCGACAGCGACGTGGATGAGCTCAAGACCAAGAAGGAAAAGCTCATGAATGATGCACAGGCACTGTTTACCAAGATGTATGAGAATGCACAGGCAGCAGCAGGCCAGCAGGCAGGTCCTGATATGGGCGGTGCACAGAATGCAGCAGGCTCTCAGCAGAGCACAGACGATGACGTGGTAGACGGCGATTATCGCGAGGTCTGATAAACAGCAGAATAATGCAGCGGAAACGGTGAAGATGCCACAGAGCAGTTACGCTGACTCATAAATCATGAAGCCCGGGCCGCAGCAGCGACCCGGGCGTTGTGGGTATATCGTATCGGAGAATTCGCCTGCACGAATTCTCCTCATGCAGCCGCAGTAGACAGCGGCTTATAGAGGTAACTATGGCAGAACAGAAAAGAGATTATTATGAAGTCCTGGGCGTGGCAAAGACAGCCACCGAGGAAGAGATAAAAAAAGCATACAGAGTCCTGGCGAAGAAATATCATCCCGATATGAATCCCGGGGATAAGGAGGCAGAGAAGAAATTCAAGGAAGCTTCCGAGGCGTATGCGGTATTAAGCGACGCAGAAAAGAGAAAACAGTATGACCAATTCGGACATGCTGCCTTTGAGGGTGGAAGCGGCTTCGGCGGCTTTGACTTCAGCAACATGGGCTACGGTGATATTTTTGATGGCTTTTTCGGCGAATTTTTCGGAGGAAGGGGCAGCAGAGGATCTGCTAACAGCGGTCCTATGAAGGGACAGAGCCTTCGCACCAGTGTGCGTATTTCCTTTATGGAATCCGTAAGCGGCACAGAGAAGGACCTTGCCCTGAATCTGAAAGATCCCTGCAGCACCTGCAACGGCACTGGTGCTAAGCCCGGCACATCTCCGCAGATGTGCCCGAAGTGTCAGGGTAAAGGACAGGTAGTATATACCCAGCAGTCCTTATTCGGTACAGTCAAGAATGTACAGATCTGCCCGGATTGCCGCGGTGCCGGTAAGATCATCAAGGATAAGTGTCCGGATTGCGGCGGCACCGGATATACCAGCAGCAAAAAGACAATCCGTGTCAAGATCCCGGCTGGTATCGAAAACGGTCAGAGCGTACGGATCTACGAGAAGGGAGAGCCCGGCATCAACGGCGGCCCCAGAGGCGATCTGATGGTAGAGGTCATGGTAGAACCTCATGCAGAATTCCACCGTCAGGGTGATGACATCTTCACAGAGGTGAAGATATCCTATGCGATAGCAGTACTGGGTGGTTCTGTGGTGATCAATACCGTAGACGGCAAGGTGATCTATGATGTGAAGCCCGGTACGCAGACCAATACCCGGATTCGGCTTCGGGGAAAGGGAATGCCCTCTGTGCGCTTTGAGGGCGTGAAAGGTGATCATTACGTGACACTGGTGGTGGATGTTCCCCAGCGTCTGGACAAAGAGGCTAAGGATCTGCTGAAGCAGTTTGATGCTCTTACCGGGGATACACTGAATGAGGCTTCCCGTGTGGAAAAGGGAACTGACAAGCAGGAAGCACCGAAGAAACATAAATTCTGGAAGAGCTGAGGAGAGCACGGGCATGAAATGGATGCGCTTTAAGATCAGGACAAAGGCAGAAGCAGAGGATATCCTGGTGGGTTCCATGCAGGATATCGGTCTGTACGGGGCACAGATCGAGGATCATGTGCCCCTGACGGCGGCAGAAAAGGAGCAGATGTTCGTGGATATCATGCCGGATCAGCCGGAGGATGACGGCTCTGCTGTGGTGAGCTTTTTCGTAGAGGAGACCCCGGAGGGAAAGCTCCTGATCGAGGAAGAGGAGAAGACGCCGGAAGAGGTAAAGGCGGCAATCGAGTCCGAAATCGAAGAGCTTAAGAGCTTTTCTGATGTGATCGGAGATGGTGCCGTGACCATTGAAGAGACCGAGGATATTGACTGGATCAACAACTGGAAACAGTACTTCCATCAGTTCTGGATCGATGATATTCTGGTGATTCCTTCCTGGGAAAAACCTCTGGAGGAGGACCGGGAGCCGGCACTTACCTTTCACATTGATCCCGGCACGGCCTTTGGTACCGGTATGCATGAGACGACCAGACTGTGTATCCAGCAGATTCGCAAGTATCTGACACCGGAGACTACCCTTCTGGATGTGGGAACCGGCAGTGGAATCCTGTCCATCCTCTCCCTGATGCTGGGAGCGAAGTATGCAGTGGGCACGGACCTGGATCCCTGTGCTTTGCCGGCGGTAGAGGAGAATCTGAAGGCTAACGGCGTACCCGCAGAGAAATTCCATATGATGCTGGGTAATCTGATCAATGATCCTCAGATTCAGAAGGAAGTAGGAGAGGATCGTTATGAGATCGTCGTGGCCAATATTCTGCCGGATGTGCTGATCCCGCTGACACCGGTAGCAGCTCGCTGCGTTAAGAAGGGCGGTGTTTATATTACCTCCGGCATTATCGAAGGCAGAGAGAACAGTGTGGTGAAAGCCATGGAAGAGGCCGGCCTGGAGGTAGTGGATGTCTCTGCTCTCGGTGAGTGGAGAAGCGTCACGGGAATCCGAAAATAGAAAAAGGAGTAGTGCGAAAATATCCGTGATAGGATATTTTTCGCACAGCTATGGGTGCCGCAGGCGTCACCCATAGCCCTGAACGCAAAAGCAAATCTGAAATTTGCTTTGCGATTCCTCCGGCGCGGGGCGCCTGCGGAATAGGGAGTAGTATGCTTCACATATTTGTAGATCCCTCACAGACCCAGGGGGATGTTTTGGAGATTACCGGCACAGACTGTAATCACATCCGCAATGTACTGCGGATGAAACCGGGAGAAGAACTGGCTGTCAGCAACGGTGCGGATCAGAAGGAATACCGCTACGGCATCGAGGAATTTACAGAGGACAGTGTGATATGCAGACTGCGCTTTGTGAAGGATGCGGACGTGGAGTTGCCGGTGAAGGTCTACCTTTTCCAGGGATTACCAAAGGCAGATAAGATGGAGTGGATCACACAGAAATGTGTGGAACTGGGTGTCTACCAGATCATTCCTGTGGAGACGGAACGCTCCGTGGTGCGTCTGGATGAATCCAAAAAGAAAAAGAAGATTCAGCGCTGGCAGACCATTGCGGAGGCAGCAGCCAAGCAGAGCCGCCGGGGGATGATTCCCGCGGTGCAGATGCCCATGTCCGTGAAGGAGGCAGTGGCTTACGCAAAAGAGCAGACACAGGCACAGCTGATTCCCTATGAGCTTCAGGAAAATGACGGCAGCACCAGAAATATTTTTAAAGAGGCGGCAAAGCCCGGAACAGCTGTGGCAGTCTTTATCGGACCGGAAGGCGGATTTACCCCGGAGGAAGTGGCGTTGGCGAAAGAGGCCGGCGTGAAGCCAATCAGTCTGGGGAAACGGATTTTGCGGACAGAGACGGCAGGGATGACGGTGCTGTCCTGGGTTATTTACGAAACAGAGATAGAGTAGGCAAAGCGGTTTGCGACAAAACTTTCTTTTTGTCCAGTGAAATTGAAAATTTCTGATGCTAGAATAGTCGGTGTTGTGATGAAAGCATGAGAATCTTTGTAATTCCGACTTAAAGCCGGCTTGCCTGGGCATAGCCGTTCGGTGAGCAGCAAGATTCCGGTAGAAGTTTTCCAGGAGGAAGTTATGGCAGGAACAGTTGAAAATCTGACGCACGCAGCGGAGCGTCAGGCAATGTCCGTTATGATCGACGGCTTACTTAAGACAATCAAGAGTTCAAAGGATCGCACAGAGACTTACTTAAAGATTGTAGATCTGGCAGGCAAGTTTTACGGAAAGGGTGCCAGCGCAGAAAAGCTGGATGCTGTCCGTGCTGCCATTCAGGATCCGGATAATCGTTGGATCAAATATATTAACCGCATCATCGATGAGACAGACCCTCATTATGCCAAGATGATGCTGCTGAACTTAGGCTATGAGGCATTCCTTCGCGGCACCAAGACCATTCGTGCCAACCGTGAGAAGTACGGATGTAATATCCCGTGGCTGATTCTTTTCGACCCCACCATGGCCTGTAATATGCACTGCGTAGGCTGCTGGTCCGGTACCTACGGCCACAAGGCAAACCTTTCCTTCGAGGATATGGACAAGATCGTTACAGAGGGCAAGGAACTGGGTGTTTATCTGTACATGATGACCGGCGGCGAGCCCACCGTTCGTATGAACGATATCTTCAAGCTGGCGGAGAAGCATAACGACTGCTTCTTTGGACTGTATTCCAACTCCACACTGATTACCGAGGAGATGTGTCAGCGTATCCAGAAGCTGGGCAATATTACATTCATGCTTTCTATCGAAGGCACACCGGATACCAACGACGCACGCCGCGGCGAGGGCCATTACAGTGCAGTTATGAAGGCGATGGATCTGCTAAAGAAATATGGTATTGTTTTCGGTACCTCCATTTGCTACACCAAGGATAATATCGAGGCTGTAACCAGCGATGATTTCTTCCATCTGCTGGAGGAGAAGGGCGCACGCTTCGGTTTCTATTTCCATCTGATGCCGGTAGGCAACAATGCAGCACCGGAATTGATGCCTACGCTGGAGCAACGTAAGTATATGATCAAGAGAATCCGCGAGGTCCGCAGCAAGGACAGCGATATCTGCTTCTACCCCATGGACTTCCAGAACGACGGTGAGTATGTGGGCGGATGTATTGCCGGAGGCCGTAACTACTTCCACATTAACTCCAATGGTGATGCAGAGCCCTGCGTATTTATTCACTTCTCCAATACGAATATCCACGACAACACGATTCTGGAGATGCTGCAGAGCCCTCTGTTCATGGCTTACCACGAGGGACAGCCCTTCAACCGCAACCATCTGCGTCCCTGCCCGATGCTGGAGAATCCCCAGCTGCTGCGTCAGATTGTGGAGAAGACCGGTGCACACCAGACCAATCTGGAGTCTCCGGAGGAAGTGGATCATCTGTGCGCAAAGTGCGATAACTACGCAAAGGAATGGGCTCCGGTAGCCGATGAGATCTGGGCTTCCCAGACTCACAAGAAGCCCTCCTATGAGAACTACACCCCTGAAAAGAGAGAGCACCCTGAGCTGGCTGCTTTCCAGCATGCGGACGGTACAGAGAGCATCGATGTCTAGATAAATGCTGATCAAATCAGCAAATCCTTAGAATCTCCGAAGGATTAAACGGATTGGCAGGTAGAGTTGATATTCGCCGTGAAGTAAAATAAAAAGAAAACAGGATGAAGCGAAGTTGCCATCCTGTTTTCTTTTTTTATAGTGTTGATCATTTGGAAATTGGTTTTACAGCTGTTATGTATTTTAGCAGCGTCTGCTCAAAAAAATGAGAGTATATTTCATTTCCGGTTAATCTGCGCGGATGTTTTTAGAGTATAATCGGATCTATATAAATCTGATCAGGGCTCAGGTTCAATTTCTTGAGAATCTCATAGATGCCAATACCGGTTGTTACTACAGTGTTATTCATGTTTTTTTCTCCTTTTTCAATATTTGCCGCACCTTTGTATATTGTGAAGTGCTTTGTTTTTGTTTTGTTACATTTATGATAATGCAGAGGGGGTATAAGAAACGTAACAGAGAATACTGTGGCCGTTGATGGTATTGCGTCCTCTTCTCTCTACTCAGTGCGTACGGCAGCTGCTGCAGGAAAAGTGGGGAATGTCACACAGAAAGATGCGTTGCTGTCAAGCATTTTTGAAAATGTCCCAGATTAGTTAAATTAATAGCCCCGGTTTTC
>CAVBBL010000049.1:0-8899 GCA_963593905.1 bacterium
GAAATGATCAGTCAGGTATCGTGCAGCAGGCGGTAAGCACATAGTTACCTTGTAGAATTAAGTTATCTACGTTGTTATGAAGCTATGATTTCCTCCTCTTGAGAGATAATCATTGATGTGAGATGGTCCATATTCAAATAACGCTTTAAAACCCATTCACTGGAGGCTACGTATCTCAGTCTGGCACATACAAGCATTAATGCAGATTGTCCATCTGGAAACGTGCCAACTACTTTGGTTCGACGCTTGATTTCCTTGTTTAGGCGCTCCAGCGTATTGTTTGTCCGGATCCGAGTCCAGTGCTCTGTGTGAAAGCTCATGTAGGTAAGTGTTTCGGTAATACTTTCCTCAACTTTTTGGGCTGCTTTATTAAGTTTCATGTTGCGGAGCTTTTTTGTCACTGATGCCGCCTTTTCAAGAGCAGCATCTTTATCTTCCTGGGCATGAATGGCTTTTAACATTTTGGCAACTTCTTTCACCTTGTTCTTCGGAACTACAGAGAATACGTTCCTATAGAAATGCACCGTACAGCGCTGATATTTGGCATTCGGAAATACTTCGCCGATAGCTTCCACCATGCCAAGGGCTTTGTCGCCTATAATCAGCTTTACCCCGGACAACCCACGTGACTTAAGCCATACAAAGAAGTTTTTCCAACTTTCGGTGTCCTCTTTGAGTCCTTCGCATGCTCCGATGATTTCACGATAACCATCCTTATTGACGCCGATTGCAATAAGTACCGAGCAATTTTCAAACTCACCGCCCCAGCAACGTTTCAGATAGATGCCATCAACGAAAATATACGGGTATTCTTCAGTGAGAAGCCGGTTTCTCCATTCCTCGATGTGCTCATAAGCCTTCTTGTTGAGGTTACTGATCGTGCCCGGAGAAACTTTGGTTCCCCATAAAGCTTCGGAGATGTCCTCCACTCGCCGCACAGATACACCGGCCAGATACATTTCAATGAGAGCCTCCTCGACAGAGGTTTCGCGTCGCTTATATCGCTCAATAATGGATGTTTCAAAAGTAAGTCCTTTTAGCTTGGGCATTTTCAGATTTACTTCACCAGAAGAAGTGGTAAAGGTACGGTCATAATGACCTGATCTATAGCCTTTGCGCTCTTCATCGCGAGCATATCGGTCAGCATTAACAAGTTTGTCAGCTTCTGCGTCAAGCATAGCATTTAGAGCTTCCTCGACGCTGGTACGTACCAAATTTTTTAATTCAGTATGGATAGCTTCCTCATTAAAGTCTATAATGTTATCAGACATAGTTTTGAACTCCTTTCGAATTTGGTGTGGTAACTTAATTCTACTCAGTAGTTCTGGCTATGTCTATTTTATTGTTAGGATTCAGGATGGCCTGAAGGAATTTGCGAAAGATATTATACGTTATCGAGGAGCGCGCGGTATCGGAGCTCTGGTGGTATCTCTGATGGTCTGAGGATTCGTAAGGCCATCGACATGAAGACCCGTGAAGGTAAGGAATCGGATTGAAAGGAACAGATGCGTATGAAAAAGATTCTGGTGCTGCTGATAGGGGTTGTATTGGCTGGAAATCTTATGGCCTGTGGAAATTCAGGTGCGTCAGGTACGGCAGAAAATAGTGCTTCTGATTTGGAAATGAGTTCTGAAGCGGCTGCCTCACAGGATGAGGCTGCACCATCTGGCAACTCTTTAGGAGGGAAAATGCAGACTTCCGCCGTTTCCTCCATTTCCGTCGATTCTGCAGACCTGTTCACTTCTCAGGGCGAGGGGGAGAGGGAAAATGCGTCTTTTGCAGCATCCGAACAGGTGAAGAAGGAACAAGAGAAGAAGCAAGAGAAGGAACAGGATTCCTTAGCGCTGCTGCGGCAAAGTATGGATGAGCAGGGGATAAGCTTTGGCGCGGCCTACTTAGGTTACGTGGGCGGGCTTTTTGATGAAGAATTTTCACAGGCCTTTCCGGCATGGCTGAAGGAAAATAATGAAAAGATGCTGAGAGAATATCCTTTTATCAGTGAAATCGATCTGGAGCATATTCTGGGCAGGGCCGGGTGCCTGTACTGCATCGTGCCAAGGGATGAGGAGGCCTCGGTTTCCATAAACCGGGTGACATGGAACGAAAAGACCCAGCGCAGTGAGGTGACGGAGGTGCTCTACCGCGCAGAGAGCGGAGAACCGGTGCTGCTGTTTGCAAACACGGACGAAATCTACAATGACGCGGATACGCAGATATTTATCACAGATAAGGATGGAAATACCAGTGAATGGTATCCGTCTCTGGACGAGGAGGGTAATCTGTGGCCATGCCTTAGAGAGGACGGCATCTACGCCTCCTGGGATTTTACAAATTATTGGTATCAGACAGATTCTGATCTGGAGGCATGGTTAAAGGAAGGTTGGCTGGGACCTACCGAGCTTGGCCTGGCAGGAGCAGAGAGTACAGGTCAGACCTGGACCGCAGCGGGGCCTGCCTGGGAGTCGGAACGCAAGGCGAATTTCTCTTTGTGCTTTTACCCCGGAGATGAGGAAGGCGGCAGAGTAGAATTAAGCTGGGATTACACGGGGGAGATGGAGGAACAGGAGCAATGGAGTGGCTTTTGGACGATCCAGACACGAATGGACGAGCCAAGTCTGCTGACCATCAGCCTTTCCCTGACAGGAGGCCAAAATTACGGCAGTACAGACGGACCGGCGTATATCAGTGAGACCTACCCTGTCCTGGTAGATTTAAGCGGCATGCATCTGGTAATCGGCCGGGGAGAATACGGTGTATGTCTGCCCTTTATGTCACAGGCGGATCTGGCCAATGTGCTGACACTGCAATAAAATTTTTTTGGGTGTATCACAGTATTGATGGGGCTCACTGTGCAGGTGATGGAATGGGTGAATCGAAGAAATGCCGATTGAACTTACATAGCGTACATAGCGGACATAGTGTACATAACAGACATAATTGGCATAGCAAACACGGCAGATATAGCAAACACGGCAGACATAGCAAACACGACAGACATAGCAGACATGGCAGGTGTAGCAGACACAGCAGACGGACGTAGGATGACATATGAATAAAACAGATGAGATGCGGTTGGGATTCGAAACAGCGTATATTGATGGTTCCATTGTTTCGAGCAATGTATACAGACCGCAATTTATATCAAATAACCGCAGAGAAGGAAAGAAAGTTTTTTCATCCATTGAGGATGAGCTTTTGTCATGTGATGAATTTCAGATCAGTGTTGCATTTATTACGATGGGCGGGGTCACACCGTTCCTGCAGGTACTGAGAGAGCTCGAGAAGAGAAATATCAAGGGTAAAATACTGACAACGAATTATCTGAATTTCAGCGAGCCCAAAGCCCTGCAGAGGCTTCATGAACTGTCCAACATCACCATCAAAATGTATGACACAGAGACCTCGGAGGACGGCTTTCATACAAAGGGTTATATTTTCAGAAAAGAGGAAGTCTATCGAATCATTATCGGCAGCTCCAATATTACAAGCGATGCCCTTACCAGGAATAAGGAATGGAATACCAAGCTGATCTCAACGGAACAAGGTGAGATCGCCCAGGCGATCATTGCGGAGTTTAATACATTATGGAATAGCAGTAATGCAAAGTCCTTTGATGAATTTTACGACGACTACAGGGAAAGGTACCGGATTATCCAGCATCAGCGAAAGATCGCTTTGCAGGAAGCAATCCCATCGATTGAGAAGTATAAACTGCAGCCCAATAGTATGCAGGTCGGATTTATCACAAATCTGAAAAAAATTCTGGAGGCAGGACAGGATCGGGCACTTTTGATCTCTGCAACAGGTACAGGGAAGACTTATGCCTCGGCCTTTGCGATGAGAGAGTTGGGATTTAAAAGAGTGCTGTTCCTGGTTCACCGGGGACAATTGGCCAGGCAGACGAAGAAGTCCTATGAAAAGGTATTTGCAAAGTCCGTTTCCATGGGGCTGGTCGGTGCGGGATACGATGAATATGAGGCGGATTATGTGTTTGCAACCGTACAGACATTAAACCGTGACGAACATTTGCTGCAGTATGATAAAACGGCATTTGACTGCATTGTGCTGGATGAGGCGCACCATGTCCCGGCACAAACCTACCAGAAGATCATGAAGCATTTCACGCCAAGACTTTGGCTTGGGATGACGGCTACGCCGGATAAGCGCGATGATCACATGGAAGGCAGAAATGTCTACGAGTTGTTCGGCCATCAGATTGCTTATGAGATTCGCCTGCAGCAGGCAATGGAGGAAAATCTTCTTTGTCCGTTTCATTACTTTGGCATTACAGATCTATCGGTCATTGGCGATCCTGATGGGGAGGGCGGTCGTGATTTCTCAATGCTTACCTGTGACGAGCGGGTAAGACATATCATTGATCAGGCAGATTATTATGGCTATAGCGGAGATAAAGTGAAGGGACTGATTTTCTGCAGCAGTATCCGGGAGACCGAAGAATTATCGACTAAGTTCAATGCGCAGATAAATCCCTCCACTGGACAGAAATTCAGAACGATTGCACTGAACGGAAGCGCCTCGGAGGCGGAGAGGCAGGAGGCGTTTGAGCGGCTTGCCATGAATGAGGAAGATGCAGCACCGGACCGCGAACCTCTGGACTACATTTTTTCTGTTGAAATCCTGAATGAGGGTGTGGATATTGTCGAAGTGAACCAGGTAATCATGCTTCGGCCGACACAATCTCCCATTGTATTTATCCAACAGCTGGGACGTGGGCTGAGAAAGGCAGACGGAAAAGAGTATGTCGTCATCCTTGATTTTATCGGAAATTATACCAATAACTTTATGATTCCGATTGCTCTTTCAGGGGACAGGACTTATAACAAAGACAATATCCGAAGATATATCATGGAAGGCGGAAGAGTCATTCCGGGAGCATCTACAGTGCACTTCGATGAGATCAGCCGAAAAAGGATTTTTGCATCGATTGACAATGCCAATTTCAGCGATGTCAAACTGATCAAAGAGAATTATACTAATCTCAAAAATAAGCTTGGCCGCATTCCCAGTCTGCGCGATTTCGACGATTACGGCGAGATGGATGTGATCCGCATCTTTGACAATAACAGCCTTGGGTCATATTACATGTTTCTGAAGAAATATGAGCATGACTACAAGATTCGCTTATCCGACGATGAGGAGAAGGTCATTGAATTCGTTTCCAAAAAACTGGCGAACGGAAAGAGAATCCAGGAGCTTCAGTTGCTGCGGCGAATACTGGCATATGCACATGATTTGTCGAGATTGGGTCTGTTTACCGGGCTCTCAGAAGATATGGAGGAATACGGAAAAACGGTGAGTCAGGAACAACGGGAAAATCTTGTGCGTGTTATGACCAATGAATTTCCTGCCGGTGCCGGAAAAAAGACGTATTCCCAGTGTGTATTTATCGAGGAAGAGGGAAATGACTACAGGCCGACGGATGCATTTCTGGAGATGCTGGAAAATGACGACTTCTATGCGGTGTTGAAGGAACTCGTGGAATTTGGCATCAGTCGATATGAAAGAGATTATAAAAATACGTATGATCAGACAGACCTGGTGCTGTATCAGAAATATACCTATGAGGATGTTTGCCGCCTGCTGAACTGGGAACAGAATGAAGTGCCGTTAAATATCGGCGGCTACAAGTTTGATAAAAAGACAAAAACATTTCCGGTATTCATCAATTACGATAAGGCAGATAATATCAGCGACACGACAAAATACGAGGATTATTTCGTACCGGGTTTCCGGGATCGGCTGGTCGCTATTTCCAAATCGGGAAGAAGTCTGCAGTCAGAGGATGTGCAGAATTTCCTGAAAGCAAAGGAACGCGGCATACAGGTGGAGCTTTTCGTGCGGAAAAACAGAGATGACAAGATTTCGAAGGAGTTTTATTATCTGGGGCATATGACGGCAAGCGGAAAGACGAAAGAATTCACAATGGCCAATACAAAGAAAACGGCGGTGGAAATCGAGTGGATACTGGATACGCCGATCCGGGAAGATATCTACGAATATATTGTGAATGGTTAATACACAGCGTGTGGTGCGCAGGTGTCACCAATAGCTATGATTGCAAATCAAATCGTGGTTTGATTATGCAAATCTGCATGGTGTCTTGCGATTCCTTCGATGCGGTGTGTCTGCGGAATGGAGATTAGCGTGAAAACAGTAAGAGTAGTTGCAGCGGTTATCAAGTCTGTCAATGAGAAGGGTGAGCCGATCATTTTGGCCACACAGCGAGGATATGGTGATCTTAAGGGCGGCTGGGAGTTTCCCGGCGGCAAGATTGAGCCGGGGGAAACGCCGCAGGCAGCAATCAAGCGGGAGATCATGGAGGAGCTTGCGGCAGAGATCGCAGTGGGTAAATGGATAGATACGATTGAGTACGATTATACGACATTTCATCTTTCCATGGATTGCTTCTGGTGTGAGATCGTGAACGGCGATTTGGTATTGAAGGAACACGATGCGGCGAGATGGCTGACGAGAGAGCAGTTGGATGATGTGGAGTGGCTGCCGGCAGACATTACCATCATAGATAAAATTGCCGCTGTGATGGATGCAAAATGAGGGATAGGATGAGGGATATAAGTGATATAGAAGAGGCAAAGAATGATTTTCCGGAGGATCCATCCTGGGATAGTCTGTTTGCTATGGCGGCAGACTATGCAGCAGACTATGCAGCAGAATCTGCAGGGGAAGAGGAACCGGAAATTTATGATATAAATTTTGGCGGGAGCCTGACCGGAGAGCCGGTGCAGGAAGAGAAGAAATATAAAACGCCGGAAGAGGCGTTAAAGGTTCTGTTCGGATACGACACCTTTCGGCCGGGGCAGAGGTCCTTGATAGACAGTATTCTGGCGGGACGTGATACCTTCGCCGTTATGCCCACCGGTGCGGGAAAATCCCTTTGCTATCAGATTCCGGCCTTACTGCTGCCGGGAATCACGCTGGTCGTTTCGCCCCTGATTTCGCTGATGCAGGATCAGGTGAAGGCGCTGAATGAGGCAGGAGTTCCTGCTGCTTTCGTCAACAGCTCTTTATCGGAGGGAGCATTTTTTGAAACCGTGGATAGGATCCGGCAGGGATTTTATAAAATCGTTTATGTGGCCCCGGAGCGTCTCACGGCAGAAAGTTTTGTCAATCTGGCCAAAAAAGTGCAGATTTCCATGGTGACCGTGGATGAAGCCCATTGTATTTCCCAGTGGGGGCAGGATTTTCGGCCCAGTTATACGAAAATTCTGGAATTTGTAAAAATGCTGGATAAGCGCCCTATCCTCAGCGCGTTTACAGCCACCGCTACGGAGCATGTGCGGGAAGATATCGTCAATACGCTGGAACTGCAGGATCCTTTCGTTATGGTAACAGGCTTTGACAGAGAGAATCTTTTTTTTCAGGTGGAAAAACCTAAAGACAAGGATGAGTATATCCTGCAGTATATTGCCGAACATCCAGAGGAAAGTGGAATTATCTACTGTGCGACCAGGAAAAATGTGGATAAGCTGTATGATCTTTTAAGGAGTCGGGGGATATCTGCAGGAAAATATCATGCCGGTATGGGAGCAGCGCAGCGAAAGAAAATGCAGGATGATTTCGTATTTGATTACACCGGCATCGTCATCGCGACCAATGCCTTTGGCATGGGGATTGATAAATCAAATGTCAGATTTGTCATTCATTACAACGTGCCTCTGAGCATGGAAAACTATTACCAGGAAGCCGGTCGGGCGGGTCGTGACGGGCTGGAGGCAAAGTGCATTCTGTTATTTTCACCCCAGGATATGGCAATCGACCGCTTTTTGCTGGAACATAAGGAAATGCCGGAGCTGACGGAAACGGACAGAGAAACGGTCAGAAGACAGGACATGGAACGGCTCCGGAGCATGGAAAAATACTGCTATACCACGCAGTGCCTGCGCAATTATATTCTGCAGTATTTCGGTGAAAATCCCACAGAGCCCTGCGGCGATTGCGGTAATTGTCTGCGGGAGTTTGAAACCCGGGATATGACAGAGGAAGCCAAAAAGATCATTAACTGTGTTTATGAGGCAAGGGGTCGGTATGGAAAGACGGTCATCATAGATACGGTAGTGGGATCAAAGATGGCCAGACTGCAGGAGATCGGTGCCGTCCATTACAGATCCTACGGTGTGCTGGCAGGGAGCAATAAAAATCTGTTAAAGCGTCTGGTGGATCAGATGGTGTTGGAAGGCTATCTGAAGGTGGGAGATTATCAGGTGGTCGGATTAGGGGAGATCAGTCCGCTGAAGGATCCTGACACAAAGGTGATGGTAAAGATTACGGACGAAGACAAACGACCGGAAAGAACAGAGAAGGCAGGAAGGACAAGGAAGAGAGCAAAGGGAGCGGAAGAACTGGGATACGAAGGGTACAGGCTGTTTGAAAAGCTGCGGGAATGCAGGCTGGCCATTGCCCGGGAGGAAGCTCTGCCGCCCTATATGATTTTCAGTGATAAGACGCTGATCGATATGGCGGCAAGGAAGCCCGCATCCCGGGAGGAAATGCTGCAGGTATCCGGTGTCGGCGAGTACAAGTATGCGAAATACGGAGAGCGATTTCTTGCGGTCATAGAGATAGAGGAGACGACTTGATTTTAAAGTGACCTGGATGGGCATCACGCACCTTGTTCCTGTACTTCTTCTCTTGTTTCTGCATAGGCAGTGAGGAAATAGGCGTGCTGTTGGGAAATTTCCAAAGAAAGAAGACAGACAGCGTCAATCGTTAATGAAACAGTGGAGGAAGGAAAAAAGTACTGATTCTGAAAAGACCGAAAACATCGGAAACGATAATACAGATTTTTAAAAATAGAAAAACATAGTGTCAAGCATTTT
This sequence comes from bacterium, assembly GCA_963593905.1. Lineage (GTDB taxonomy): Bacteria > Bacillota > Clostridia > Lachnospirales > Lachnospiraceae > CAG-791. The sequence goes on from CAVBBL010000049.1 coordinate 8,859, forward strand.
TGAAAATGTCCCAGATTAGTTAAATTAATAGCCCCGGTTTT
>CAVBBL010000050.1:0-7407 GCA_963593905.1 bacterium
GCGGGCCTATCGTACGCGCTCTGAAAGCGCGTACGATACCATCCTGCGGCTTCGATGCAAATCTAAGCAAAACTGGCGCGCAGTGCAAGGATGCAAGCCATCTGCCGCGCTCCGGGGCATTACAGTTTGCCAATAGGTAATTGGTATGAAAATTCTTGCGTTCTTTTGTATCAAATATCATAATATAGAGCACAAGAATGATTTAGGAAAGGAGTAGTATGCAGAACATTACGGAAAAAGTTTATTATATCGGTGTCAACGATCATGAGATTGATCTCTTTGAGGGGCAGTATGTGGTGCCGAAGGGGATGTCTTATAATTCTTATTTGATCAAGGATGAGAAGACCTGCATCATGGATGCGGTGGATGTGCATAAGGCAGAGGAATGGCTGGCCAATATCGAGGAGATCCTGGGGAATGCCGCACCGGATTATCTGGTGGTGCAGCATATGGAGCCGGATCATGCGGGATCTCTGGAGATATTCATGAAGAAGTATCCGGATACGGTTATTGTGGCCAATAAAAAGATTTTTGAAATGATGGGGCAGTTCTTCCCGGGGCTTGTTGTGCCAAATAAGATGGAAGTGGCAGAAAAAAGCACGCTGTTGCTGGGAACTCATGAGCTTACCTTTGTTATGGCGCCTATGGTACACTGGCCGGAGGTTATGGTGACCTATGACGCAGCGGATAAAATCCTTTTTTCCGCAGACGGTTTCGGCAAATTCGGCGCTTTGGATAAAGAAGAGGATTGGGCCTGTGAGGCCAGAAGGTATTATTTTGGCATAGTGGGTAAGTATGGAAAGCCGGTACAGATGCTCCTGAAAAAGGCAGCGGGGCTTGACATCGCTGTGATCTGTCCGCTGCATGGCCCGGTATTAAAGGAAAATCTCGGATATTATATAGATCTGTATGATACCTGGTCTTCCTATCTTCCGGAAAGTCAGGGAGTCGTGATTTTTTATGCTTCTGTCTACGGGCATACCAAGGAGGCGGCTCTGGAGCTTTGTCAGACGCTGCAGGCGGCAGGGGTTCCCAAGGCAGAGGCAGTGGATCTGGCCAGATCGGATATGGCAGAGTGCGTGGAGGACGCCTTCCGCTACGATACCATCGTGTTGGCTTCCCTTACCTATTGCGGCGATGTATTCCCTTGCATGAGCACTTTTATTCACAATCTAACAGAGCGTGATTACCAGAGCAGAAGGATTGGTATCATTGAGAATGGCTCCTGGGCGCCCACCGCAGCCAACGTGATCCGGAAATCTTTTGAAAAGAGCAAGGATATTACCTTCTGCGAAAATACTGTCACCATCAAGTCCGCTATGAATGAGGACGCCAGGGTACAGCTGGCGGCATTGGCAAAGGAACTGGCGGCAGCATATCAGAAATCTCTGTAGTACAGCATGGCGTTCGTGGTATTGATCAGGTTAATCAGGAAGGGCTGCTTTATGAATGGCGGCTACTTTGGATTCCGCTATCTGGATAGTATCTTCGGCGGTTATGAAGAGAGTACAAAGTAATATTTATGAAAAGTGTGATTGTTATTTTGGAGATCCTTTTTCTTGGCATCAGCGGCATATATTATATGTCGCTGATGTCATATGAAGGAAAAAGCAAGTTCCACAAAAAGAAGGTAGTTCTGGCAGCAGTGCTGCTGGGACTCTCGATACCGGGAGTGATTGCGGAGAAAGCGAGCCTCTTTTATTGTTCCCTAGCGATTCTGGCAGCGGCGATTCTATGGCTGCTTTTTTTGCTGTGGGAAAGATTCAAAAACAGACATTTATGGGCAGAAGATAAGCACGTAGTCATCAGAGAAGAGACATTTTTGCCGGAGCTGGTAAAAGAGCCGATTACCCGCAAGCAGATGATTGGTTTGGCGGCCGTTACGCTTGTCTATGGTATTCTGGTGTTTTACCGTCTGGGGAGCCTTATGATACCGCAGACCTCTCTGGAACTGTCTGCTGAGGGAACAAAGAATGAAATCGTACTGGATTTTGGGGAAGAAAAGGATGTGAGCTGTGTCCACATTTTTCTGGGACACCTGCAGGACCGGGTGGTCGCCATATCCTATTATGATACGGATGAGAATAAATGGATTCCATTAGAGGAAGAGGTGACCCTGGAGTCCAATTATTGCTGGAATACGCTGGAAGTGCATCACCGGCTCCGGTATCTGGGGCTGGTGTCTCGAAGTGAGGATGCCAGCTATCTGGAGATGATCATCACAGATGAAGCAGGAGAGCATCTTCTGCCTGTCAATGCGGATGCATATCCGGAGCTGTTTGATGAGCAGGAACTTTATCCGGAGGAAATCACCTATTACGATACCACCATGTTCGATGAGGTGCATTATGCAGGCAGTGCCTATGAATTTCTGCATGGCATGAGTATGTTTGAGCAGACACATCCCCCTATGGGAAAGATATTGATCGCTATAGGGGAATTGTTCTTTGGTGTGACGCCCTTTGGCTGGCGGTTTATGAGTGCGCTGGCAGGGATATTGATGCTGCCGATCTTCTTCTGGTTTCTGTACATGGTCACGGTAAACGGCACAGTGGCCTTGCTGGGGACGGCCTTGCTGTCCATGGATTTTATGCATTTTACCCTGTCAAGGATCGGCACGCTGGACAGCCTGGCGGCTTTCTTTATCCTTTTGATGGTCACGCTGCTGCTCTTTGTCCTTAAAGGGGCTGACAGGGAAATGGAAGAAGGACGAAAGAAGCCATCAGCAGCGCTGCTTGGCTGGATGCTCCTGGACAGTCTTGCTGTGGGAATGGGGGTATCCACTAAGTGGACCGGTTTTTATGCCATGCTGGCCATGGCTGTGTGTTTTCTCTGCTTTTGCGGATATTGGCTGTGGAGACAAAGGAAAAACGGCCGGTCGGTGGGATATACCGTCGGTTTATTTGCAGAGGGTCTGGTGAGTTACAGCCTTTTGCCCTTAGGCGTATATCTTCTCTCTTTTGTACCGCAGTGGAAGGCGGAGGGAGCGGACAGTCTGTGGCAGGTCATGTGGGAGCATTCGCAGTCCATGCTGCAGTTTCATAAGGATATGGTATTTGAACACCCTTACGAAAGTCCCTGGTATACATGGCCTCTCGATCTGGTTTCTTTGTTGGATTCTGCTCATTTTGTGGGAGAGGACAGCATCAGCCTGGTGGCCACCTTTGGAAATCCTTTGATCTGGTGGGGCGGCATCGCCGCGTTTTTCTATCTGGTCAGCAGGGTGGTGCGAAAGCGGGATAAGATGGCAGGAATCCTGTGCTTCTTTTACCTGATGCTGCTGATGCCCTGGTTTTTTGTACGGCGTACGGTATTTATCTATCAATACTATGGGAGCAGTATTTTCTTATGCGGCATGCTGGGATATGCCTTGTGGATTTGGAATAAGAAAAAACGGTGGATAATTCCCGCTTTTCTGGAAGGTGCACTTTTCCTCTTCCTGATATTTTTCCCGATTCTCTCAGGATTGTCAGTCAAAACAAGTCATGTTATCCTGTATCTTCAGTGGTTTGAGACCTGGGTGTTTGTGCTTACGGGAGGCGGCGCATGAGAGAGCAACATTTTGAGAACAGGAAGTTTTTTACCCCTGAAAATGTCATTAAACTGCTGTTTTTAGCAGGCTGCATGGTAAGAAGCTGGTATGCAGTGGTGACCCCGGTGACAGTGCGGGGACATGACCTCTGGGAAATATCCGTGAATGCGCAGGGGAAGGCAGCGTATCTGCTTCGCCTGGTGGAATGGGGAAAACTTCCGGATTCCTATGACCTGCAGTTTTATCAGCAGCCCTTTTATTATCTGCTGAGTGCACTGGCAGCAGTGATTCTGCGGGGCGTGACGGGTATCACAGAGGAAACCTTTCTGGTAAGTGCAGGCAAAATAGTATCCTGCATAGCATCCTGTCTTACCCTTTATGTGGCAGAAAGACTGCTGCGGGAATTCTGCAGTGCCAGAGCAAGTATATACGGCATGGCAGTCCTTTGTTTGACTCCGGTTTTCTGGCTGACAGCCGGGAGAATGGGAGAGGATGCGATTACCTGCTTCTTTATGGCAGCGGTCATCCTCGGCACGGTGGCATGGGAAAAGCAGCCGGACTGGAAACATACGATTCTGTTGGCCCTGCTCTACGGCTGCGGCATGATGACGAAGATCTCTTTGGCATTTCCAGCGCTGTATACAGCCTGGATCTTCTGGAAAAATCGAAAGAGTGGTAAATTTATCCCGAAAATGGCAGTCTTTGCGGCTATCTCTTTTCCCCTTGGCATGTGGTATTCCTTGCGGAATTTTCTCCTGTTCGGACAGCCTTTTGGTTATGTGCTGTCGCAGGGAGAGGCAATGTATCGGGGAAATTACTCCTATGTGGAGCGGTTTTTAAGTCTGGATGTGAAGAACTGGCTGAGCTCCCCTTATGCAGATCCTTATCTGGATTATAACCTGCCGGTTTATCTGCTTAAATCCGAGCTCTTCGGAGAATTCACCTATGAGGTACCGGTATGGCTTCCGACGATTCTGCTTTTGTGGAGTACTCTATTGACACTGTGTGTGGCAGGCATCGGGATTGGCAAGATAGGCAGATGGCGCTCTGTCCCGGGAGATAAGCGGCCGTTGATCTGGGGACTTTTATTTGGCGGATATACGGCAATATCGTATTGGAAGATGCCCAATGGCTGTTCCATGGATTTTCGGTATTATATGATGCTGACAGTCTGCAAGGCGCTTGTGCTGTGCTGCTTTCTGGATGAGCAGCCAACGGGGCGCTTTGCGCAGGAAAAGCTGCTTCTGCAGAGAGGTTTGAAGGTGTTGTGTATTCTTTTTGCAGGCTTCGCATTGCTCTTTTTTATAAATGTGGTTTGTTAAGCTGCCAGATACAGCTTTTTATTTCCAAAATACTCCAGGCGGAGAAGATTTTTATCTTATCTGCCTGGAGTATTTTAGTTTAGAGGGGAATAAATCCAGTCCTGTGGATTGAGTGAAATCACTTTTTCAATTTCTTTTCTGCTTTTCGCCAGTGCAGATTTTACTTTATCTTCGTAGACCTCATTATAATAATATACGGATGAGACACAACTTACTGCGGCAATTATACGATCATGGTAAGCAATCGGAACGGCGATACATTGTAAACCTTCTGTGGATTCTTCTTTATCATAGGAAAATCCTGTCTCCCGAATAGAGGACAGTTGATTAGCTAAAACAGAAAAATCAGTGATGGTATAATCTGTTAATTTTTGCAAACCGTCAGGGTATAGGGAATGCAGCTGTTCTTCCGTGTGGCTGCATAAAAGAGCTTTTCCGATGCCGGTGGAGTAGGCAGGAAATTTGTATCCGGGCCGAAGACGGATTTCAAGCGGAGTGGCAAATCTTTCCTGAATGATATATAAAACATTTCCTTCTGCCAGCACAGCTAAAAAGAATGTTTGTTCCACTTCCTGTGAAGCTCGTTTGATTATGAAATCTATTTCCTGAAGAAGGTCATTATTTTTGGTGTAACTGGAGCCGGTAAAATAGGCTGCCTGTCCAATCTGATAAAGACCGTCCTGGTTGATTCGAATATAATTCATGGAAAGCATGGTTTTTAATATCGGATGTAAGCTTCCTTTTGGAACGTCAAGCGCCTGTGAAAGCTGTGTTAAAGACATTCCCTCAGGACAATCCGACAAAAAATCCAGAATTTTTAACACACGGTATGTGGAACGGTGCAGAGTATCAGACATAGGACATCTCCTAACAATGTATTGCACTCATTGTAACGTGAAAAGAAAAATAAATCTATATACAAAAAATAATCAAAGATAAGTATTGTAATTTCCGTGTAGCATGTGTATAGTTTGCATATGCAAACGAGTTCGTATATACGAAAGCGTTCGCATATGCAAACAGGATATCCTATTCTAACAAAGCAAGGGAGCTTGACGGGGCACCCTTGCTGTTTTTTTGCTTGAAGGAGGGAGGTCAATGATGCGTTTTTTTCAAACAATTCTGAATGTGCTGCTTTCAATCTCAGATTTTATATGGAGCTATCCGCTGATCATTCTCACTGTTGTAGTTGCGGTAACGCTGACAATCGGGACCGGCTTTTTCCAGTTTCGTTATTTCGGCGCAGCGATGAAAAATACATTTGGCAAGATGTTTTCGTCAAAGTCATCGGATAAAGGAATCAGCTCGGTGGCGGCAGTGTGTTCGGCTTTAGCCAATACATTAGGTGTCGGTAATATCGCCGGTGTAGCCGTGGCAATTGCGCTGGGCGGACCGGGCGCAGTATTTTGGATGTGGGTCGTGGCTCTGCTTGGTATGATTGTTAAGTATGGAGAAATTGCGCTCACCATTAAGTACAGAGAAGTTGATTCTGAGACAGGAATGTATAAAGGTGGCATTATGTATTATGCCAGGAAGGGCCTTGGCAAAGGATTTGCCTGGGTTGGCGGGTTATGGTGCCTGATTATAGCACTTGTGGAGATATTAGCGCCGGCTGTTCAGATTAATTCCTTGTCAGGTGCTCTTACTACGTATTTTTCTATTAACCCCCTGATTATCGGTATCTTATGTGCGATTGCTATCGGAGCAGTATTGCTTGGCGGTTTGAAGAGAATCAGTAAATTTGCCACCTTAGTGGTGCCATTTATGGCAGTTTCTTATGTTATAGTTGCCTTATTTGTTATTTTCACAAATGTGGGATCTATTCCGACAGCGTTTGGATTAATTTTCTCCAAAGCATTTACAGGAACAGCAGCAACCGGCGGATTTACAGGCGCAGCCCTTGCGGCATCCATTCGATGGGGCGTTGCCAGAGGTGTATATTCCAATGAGGCAGGTAATGGAACGGCACCGATCGTTCACGCAGCAGCTGATGTAGATCATCCGGCCAAGCAGGCGATTTGGGGCATCGTGGAAGTATTTGTCGATACCATTATTGTTTGCACGATGACGGCACTTGTTATTTTAGTTACAGGCGTATGGACATCCGGAGAAGGCGGAGCAACGCTTACCACGATGGGTTTTGCAGCAGGTATCGGAAGTGAAAAAATCGCAGGTATTTTTGTTTCCATTGTCATTTTCTTTTTTGCATTTACCACTGCGACGGTAAGTGTATTCTACGGACAGACATGCCTTGGATATTTTACAAGGAATAAAATAGTGAAAACCGGTTATGCGATCCTTGCAAGCTGCATGGCCATCGTGGGAGCTGTTGGCGGTCTTTCCACAATCTGGGGACTTGCTGATTTAGGATTAGGATTGGCAACACTTGTAAATCTGTGCGTTGTATTTGCCCTTAGAAAAGACATTTACAAAATTACGGCAGAGTATAAGGAGATGCTAAAAAAATAAGCTGCAGACAGGCTGCGGCATAAAGAGGTAAGTTTGAAAGAAATGCTCGATAGCATTTCTTTCAAACCGCATTGATGCCGTAAA
>CAVBBL010000051.1:0-7146 GCA_963593905.1 bacterium
AAGGATAAAAAAGAAATCATTGTTACCTGTAAATGCGGATGTATGAGTTCTTATCATATTTTAATTGATGATGAAGACAGGGATTTCGACCAGTATGCATTTTTGTGTTTTATGAAATCAAATTTTGATACAGAAATAGGACCTTGGGCGGCATTTAAAACAAAACTTAGAAAAATATGGTGCATAATCAGAAACAAGGATTATTGCTATTCAGATACCATTATGAGCATTGAAGATTTTGAAGAATTCAAGCGATATATAAATCAATTTTAAAAGGGAGAGGACAAGTCATGATCGTACAGGAATTAATGAATGAGGTGGATTCCAATAGAGTTGCGGATGCTTACATTCTGTTTGATTACCATTTTAGTAAAGATAATTTTGAACAAAGCCTCGTTGAAAAATATCAGCATGTCGAAAAGGTCAGGCATGTGATTTCGGAGAATATAAGAGAATTTAAGGCATGTGAAATTGATTCGTCTAAAGGCGCATATACATTATTTGTCATGGAAACACCGGTAGACAGTTATGGAGATTCATGGAAGAAAGATCTGGATGGATTTTTAATACATGATAAAGAAATTTTATCAGTTTTGGACAAGGATTTTCGCCTCTTTAACGATGATGGCGAGGTTTTGATTAATCATTATGGATTAGATATGGAATACATGGATGTTATGGCCGGTTATAAAGTGGCGGATTCATCGATAGAACTGCTTGGAAAAGAAATTTGTGCAGCCTACATTTTATCTTCTATGTTTTTCTTTGGATTTATGAGAGAGGAACGGGAGAAAAATTTGGCGAAATTTTTTGAGGACTTAGAGGAGTCTGTAAAACAAATTGAACGCGGCGAGGTGGTTTCGCATGAATTAATTTTTGAAGAGTTTGAAGAAGAACTGGAAAAGAAAATGTCGGAGGAAGAAAGAGCTTATCAAAAAGCCAAAAAGGATTTTGAAAAAGCTGTGGAGGAGATAGAAAATAAGCATAGACACGAAGTCTTTGCGGAAAGAGAGTTACTGTATATTGATATAATTCGTAAAGAGTACGGACAGAGGGGACATCTAAAATAAAAACATTTTTTAATGGTGGTTCTGAATTCAACAAAATAAAGAAAACGGATCTTAGGTGTTGGACCTTAGGAGAATTTCTCTGGGTCCAGCATCTTTATTATTTTGGCAGGATTTCCTACCACTACAGCGTAATCAGGTACATCCTTGGTCACTACAGAAGCAGCTCCAACAATGGCATGTTTCCCGATACATATGCCTGGCAGGATGGAAGCACCGGCTCCGATCCAGGCCCCTTTTTTGATCAGAATCGGTTTGCAGGTAAGTACCTGGCGGTCATAGACGTCATGATTATTGGAAAGCAGCTGAACATTGGCCGCAATCTGCACGTCATCTTCGATGGTAATTCCGCCTCTGGCCATGGCAAGAAGATTGGAATTGATAAAGACACGTTTGCCAATCTTTATGCTGCTGACACAGGAGCCACTGATGGGAGCAGCCACATAGCTGCCCTGGCCCAGATTATCTCCAAACAAATCATTTAATAGTTCGTTATACTCATCCGTGAAGGGCAGGGTATGATTCAGTTTGAACATTACCTGGTTAGCCCGCATCATTTCCTTGGATCCTTCCGGATTGGGAATCCGCATATCTACTCGGATTTCTTCACATTCCATTTAATAACACATCCTTCTTATACCCATTTTTCAAGGGCTGTCTTAGCGGAATCAACGTTGCTTCCGTGAATGGCAAGTCCTTTTTCTACGATTGCATTCGAAGCACATTTCTTGATGTCATTCTCTGTGCCGGAAAGACCACTACCTTCATGAGTGCAGAAAGGATGGATTTTCTTGCCGTCAAAATCAAGGCTTTCTAAAAATGTATAAACAGCCATGGGCATGGTGCCGCAATAGTTCGGATAGCCAAGATAAATCTCATCGTACTGATCAAAATTCTCAGGCAGGGAAACAAGCTTTGGTCTTGCATTTTCCTGTTTATCTTTTCGCGCCTGATCGACGCATTCTTTGTAATCTGCAGAATAAGGAACTTTCTGTTCAATCTTAAATAGGTCTGCACTTGTCAGCTCAGCAATCATCTTTGCCGCTTTCTCAGTATTTCCCACTTCGATATGTTTCATAGATCCGCCGAAGTAATTCTCATCGGCTCTGGAATAAAAGGCTACTAATTTTGCCATGAGTTTCATCTCCTTTATAAGTTTTCGCATTAATCATAGCACTTGAACCTTACTTCAGGTCAAGTGGTTTATGCTTTTGGATTGCTTTTGATCATCGTCAATATGTACGAAAATCGCAAACTGAAGTTGGCAAAGTTTCACAAAAACCAAAAAATCCTCAAATTTTTTTAAATATTTCCAAATTATCCGTCCCCATAAGAGAAGTGAGGGGGTAAAAAGCCTTCTCACCTGAACCTTGACAATTTCATACGCAGTCCTCCGGTTCATATCCTTGTATGTGGAGCAACAAGTTTTCTGCCGCCAAGACGCGTCGAAGCAAATTACGCTGAGCGATCAACAGAGAAACGAAACAGACCTGATGGTACGGTCTGATTGCCAAGAAGCATGCAGGGGACAATGATACTTCCGTCTAGTCGCAGTTTAGCTGCGGGCGGCCCGGTGAGATCCACGGGGAGGTAAAACGGCCTATGAGCGTCTGACCAAGATGCGGGCCGGAGGGTTCCTGTTTTCAGTTCAGGGTGTCGGGGACAAGCAAAACTGAAAAATATTAGCAATACGATTTAATCGTGAAAACTATGAGGCAGAGTATCACTTACGTATTCTGCCTTATCCTTTTGCGATTAAGAAACTGATCTACCTGTCCACACCAGGCGGTGAAGGAATTAACGCAAAAATAAATTTTGGAGGTAAGAAATATGATAAAGGAAATCATGATTGCAGTTTTGGTCATAGCATTTGTAGGAAGTGTAGTAGTAGCACATTGTCTTTGTAAGGCAGCCAGCAGAGGTGATCGTTTTATCAGAATCAATTGAGGAGAGGAGAAACCGAGAAATGATGAAATATAGATACGCAGAGGATAAACCCAGGGATTGCCAATATTGTTACTGGTGGGGTGGTAAAAAGCAGGGATGCACATTAGGTGAAGAGAACTGCTATTACCTGATTCCAGTGAAGCCAAAGAAGAAAACAAACCCATGTGATGGTTGTTCTTATGGGAAAAACGGCCCATGTATCGGATTCTGTATGAAAGAAATCCTTCAATCAAGCAGAAAAGGGTCAGGTGGGAAGGTGGTGAGCACATGCAGGCATTAACAGAAAACCGTCTGGTTCATTATGAAGTGGCCATGCGAAAAGCAGGAGATCCTTCCTTTGAAATGGCAGAGGATTATTTCTGCTGGGGATGTAAATGCCATCGACCGGTTTGGAAATATCGCTTCTGCAAACATTTGGAGTGTCCATATATCAAAGGGCAGAAAACCTTCCGAGAGGAGGCATATGTCGATGGCTCAGAGTAAAAAATATTACTGGTTAAAACTCAATGAACATTTTTTTAGTCAGGTCACAATAAAATATCTTCGCAAATTACCGCAGGGAGATACAGTGGTGATTGTTTATCTGAAATTGCTACTGGTAAGTCTTAAGTCAGACGGTGTGATTTACCTAAGAGGTATCTATTCCAGCATTGAGGATGAGGTGGCCTTGCTAATTGATGAAGACGCGATGGCTGTCCGGCTTACCCTTCAGGCTTTGAATAAGATTAATCTGATCGAGCAGGGAACTGAAGAGGGTGTGCTCCAGATGACTGATTTTCAGGATATGGTGGGATCGGAATCCGGATCTGCAGTCAGAATGAGAAATCATCGGGCAAGAAAAGAACTGGCTGAAAATAAGCTGGTTGCTTTGCCGGAAAAGGCTAAGGTGTCACAATGTGACGCTGATGTGACAGGTAGTGACTTCCGAATGACAGCCAGTTACAGCAATGTGATTTTAGGTGACACAGAGATAGAGAAAGAGAGAGAGACAGAGAAAAAGATAGAGAAAGAAACAGAGTCAGATGAAGAGTTAGAGCAGAAGCAGAAAGCCAGCTGGCCACACGGTCCTTATGGAGTTAACGAAAATGTGATTCTTTCTGATGCGGAATATGACAGCCTCAAAAAGCTCTATCCGGATTATCTGGTGAAAATCGATTATTTCTCTTCCTACATGGCCACTACTGGCAAGAAATATGATAACCATTATCACACCATTCTGCAGTGGGCAAAGAAGGATGAGCTGAAGCGGCCACAGGCAGCAAATAAAAAAAAGCCTTTTGAGGATTATTCATTTGAGGAAGGGGAGAGTTTTTGATGGATGTAAAAGATGTACTTGATGGGATTGTTGAAAAGGAAGCGGATGATGGCATCCTAATTACCACTCCAGGGGATTATGTTGGTGAAGACGGTCTTCTTTACTGCGGCAACTGCCATACCCGCAAGCAGCGCAGTATTCTCTGGCCTTTATCAGGCAGAGAAATGACTGTTTCGGTACTTTGTAAATGTGGCGAGGAGCGTCAGGAAAGAGAAGAAGCGGAGATTCGTCGTAAAGAAGAGCTGGATCGGATCAGGAGAGCTAAAGGCACCTGTATCCATGACAGGGCACTTCTGGAGTGCACCTTTGAAAAGGATGACGGCATGCTGCCACAGCTAAAATCAGCCAGAAAATACGTGGATACCTGGCCGGAGCGAAAAGCCAACAATGACGGTCTATTATTGTGGGGTGGTGTCGGATCCGGCAAGACATTTTATGCGGCCTGCATTGCCAATGCCCTGATCGAGCAGGGTGTTACAGTGATGATGACCAACTTCGCCAAGATATTAAACAAGCTCAGCGGCATGTATTCCGAAGACAAAAATGCTTTCGTAGCAAGTCTTATGAGTTATTCCCTTCTGATCATTGATGATCTGGGAATCGAGAGAAATACGGAGTTTGCATTAGAGCAGGTATTTAACATTATTGATGAGCGGTACAAGACAAGGCTGCCGCTGATCGTTACAACAAATTTATCAATGAACACTTTGAAGAACCCGGAAGATATCGCCCATCAGCGTATCTATGACCGGGTTCTTGCTATGTGTATCCCGGTGAGCTTTCAGGGCATCAATCACAGAAGCCTGGAGAGCGAACAGAAAATGAAGAACGGCGCAAGCCTTTTTAGAGATTAGGAGAAATTTAAGATGACAAGATATTACGATTTTAACCATCGCGGAGCTATTTGTGCATTTGATCAGGAGTGTGAGAAAGAGGCACTTACGAGAGAGGAGCTGGTAATTAGCAGAACACTGAAGGATCTGAACGCCAGATATTTCGTGGTCATGAAGCGTATCGACGATGATCACATGCTGGTGGCTCCGGTATTTACCAAGCAGCCAAGAAAGGATGGCAAGAGAATCCAGATCAATGGAAAAAGATTCTGGGTGAATTTTATGACATTTTATGTTGTGCCCTACAAGATCATGATGGCTACGCCTGGGAAATATATGGATTACAGCTACAAGAGTATTTGCGGAATTTATCATTCCCACAACAGTGTTCTCAAGGAAAAATGGAGACGCCAGGACGAAGCGAAAATGGTTGAAGCTGAACTTCGCAGAATGGCCAGGGAAAGAAAATATAATCAGCGTCGCTACGATATGAGCACCTATTATCCGATTCCCAAATATGTGCGGGATGGAGCCAGACATGCCTATAGTGGCGGTTTAATGCATTAAGAAACAGGTAGAGAGTGAGATTATGGAGGATATGACAGTGAAGAAGAAAATTTTAGCTTTAAGTGGAGTTGCAGTTGTAGGAATGGGTATTGCCACATTAATCATCATAAAGAGAAAGAAACGTTCTGAAATTGATTTTTTGGAGTCAGATGATTTTGATGATGACCTAGGGAATGATGACGATGAAATGGATGATCCCTGTGATTTATCGACTCATGAGGACGTTTGTTATCTTGACTCATTAACGGATGGAGACCTGGAGAAGCTTGCAGATGAGCTTATAAATGAGTTTGAGAGAAGATGTAGAGCGAAATCTGATGATGATAAAAAGTCACAGGAGGAAGCCGGATGCAGGAGCAGGTAAGTGAAAAGGTCGTTGTACTGGTCATCAATACTGGCAAGAAGGGCCTGCATCTCACGGCCGGAATCTTAAAAGCTGCCATGCGGAAATACCTGCAGGCACATGAGAAAAAGAAAATTGCCAAGGTCAATGTAAAAGCAGCAAAGAAGGCAGAAAAAGCCATTCCCCGTGGAAAGCAGACGATGGCACAGTTGATGAAACAGAATCAGGGATTGACCAATATTGAGATCACAGATAAAAATATCAAATCCTTTGAACGGATTGCCAATAAATACAGCATCGATTTTTCTTTAAAGAAGGACAAATTTTCGGAGACACCAAAATATTTTGTGTTTTTCAAGGCAAGAGATGTGGATGTGATGACGGCAGCTTTTAAGGAATTTTCTACCATGGAACTGGTGAAATCCAAGAAGCCATCCATCCAGAAGCGCCTGTCCCAGTATATTCAGAAATCCAAGGTACAGGACAAGCAGCGCGAGAGATCCAAGCAGAAAGACAGGGGGCAGGAGCGATGAGAACAGAAGATGTAAAGAAACTTCTGGTTCTATCCGTTCCTTACGTGATTATCGGATACCTGGCTGATAAAGTCAGCTGGGTATACCGGCACGTTCCCGGAGACATGGTGGCAAAGAAGATTGGAAATACATTTCTTTGCTTCACTCAGGGATTTAAGAATCCTTTTCCAAGTTTTCACCTGCTGGATCTTCTGGTGGGAATACTGGCAGCACTGATCTTCAGAGGCTTTGTGTATTATCGAAGTAAGAATGCCAAGAAGTATCGGCAGGGAGTGGAGTATGGATCGGCCAGGTGGGGAACAGCGGCAGATATTAAACCCTATATGGATCCCAAGCCAGAAAATAACATGATCCTGACACAGACAGAAGGCCTGACCATGAATAACCGGCCAAAGAATCCCGGAACTGCTCGGAATAAAAACGTGCTAGTTATCGGTGGTTCTGGTTCCGGAAAGACCAGATTTTTCGTGAAACCAAACATTATGCAGTGCTGTTTTCCAAATCCGGATTATCCAACAAGTTTGGTCTGCACGGATCCCAA
>CAVBBL010000052.1:0-6564 GCA_963593905.1 bacterium
AAGACATCGCCCTTTCACGGCGGTAACACGGGTTCAATTCCCGTCGGAGTCACTTGGAATCGTTTCATTGCTAATAGCAATGTGAACGATTTTTTTTTATTGCAAGGTGTTTTATAATTTGATTTGAGTGATCGATATGAACATTTTACAGTTGTGCTAAATCTTTTCCGTCATTGTTGAGAATAAGAGAAAGCCGCAGAGTTACCTTAATAAGGGAACCTGCGGCTTTTCTTTGGTTTTATCAGATTATGTAAGCCCCGCTTACTGCCCAAAGACTTTTCTTGCAATCTCTACACTTTCCCGGGCATCCTTAGCATAGAAGTCAGCACCCATTTTCTTCGCATACTCCGGTGTGACTACAGCGCCTCCCACGAAGGTAAGGGGCGGATCTGGCAGGGTGTGAAGTAACTGAATAGTCTCTTCCATGGAGGGAAGGGTGGTGGTCATCAGTGCAGAGAGGCCTACCAGGCGTATATTTTTCTCCTGCACAGTTTTGAGAATTACTTCAGGAGCCACATCTCTCCCCAAATCGATGACATCATATCCATAGTTTTCCAATACTGTTTTGACAATATTCTTGCCGATGTCGTGAATGTCTCCCTTCACGGTGGCAATCACCAGGGAACCCTTCTTAACGACACCGCCTTTTTGTGCCATGGAGGCACGTATGACTTCAAAGACAGACTGGGCTGCCTGGGCAGCACTTAAGAGCTGTGGCAGGAACATGGTTCCCTTCTCATAAGCCACTCCTACGGTATCGAGAGCCGGAATCAATCTTTTTTCTACAATGGTCAGCTCATCTTCCTGAGCCAGGGCTTCCTTTGCAAGGCGGCCGGACTCACCCTGGAGACCACGGATAATGGCATCCTCCAGTGTCATAGTGCCGGAGGCAGCTCCGGAGCCTGCTTTGCTGCTTAAGCCATCTGCTGTGCCACTGTTTCCGGCACTCGATGCGCTGCTGCCTGCACCTGTATTGGAAGCAGAACTGTTACCTGCAACGCTGCCGGTATTGCTGGTAAGGGGAGCAGCATTGGCAAATCTCTCTACATAGGCTCTGCATTCCTTATCCTCGCAGGATAATACGCGGAAAGCGCTGACAGCGTCCATCATAATGGTCTGATTCGGATTGATGATGGGTAAGGTGAGTCCGGATTCCATAGCCTGAATCAGGAAAGTCTCCGTGATCAGGGGGCGGTTGGGCAGGCCGAAGGAAATGTTGGAGACACCGAGTACTGTCTGCAGTCCCATCTCATAATGCACGGTGCGAAGAGCGGCCAGGGTTTCTTTGGCCTGCTCCTGCTGTGCGGATACAGTGAGAGTCAGACAGTCGATCCATACATCTTCCTTGGCAATGCCATAGGAGAGGGCAGCGTCCAGAATGCGTCCGGCAATCTGAATCCTTCCCTCTGCAGTCTGGGGAATACCGTCCTCATCCAGTGCCAGGCCGACCACGGCGGCACCGTATTTCTTTACGATGGGAAGGACCTTCTGCTGGGTTTCGAGATTGCCGTTGACAGAGTTGACAGCAGGCTTTCCGTTGTAAACGCGGAGTCCTGCTTCCAGAGCAGCCGGATTGGAGGAATCCAGCTGCAAAGGTATATCCAGGACACTTTGCAGTTTTTTGACCACCTTGGGGAGCATGTCCACTTCATCTACTCCCGGATAGCCCACGTTTACATCCAGAATATCGGCGCCTGCATCTACTTCCTGCATGCCTACGTCCAGAATATAATCCAGATCCTGCTCCAACAGAGCTTTCTGGAAACGTTTCTTGCCGGTAGGGTTAATGCGTTCTCCAATGGTGCGCACCCCGGTGATCGGTAATGCTACCGTGGGGGTACACAGAAACGAGGTCTGCTGATAGCTTCGTTTTGCAGGTCTTTTATTCCCAAAGGCAGCCTTGACCTGTCGGATATATTCCGGTGAAGTGCCGCAGCATCCGCCGAAGATGGTGACGCCGGCGTCAAGGCAGGGTTCTAATGCTTTGACGAAGTCCTCCGGTCCCATATCATAATGACCATCCACGGGATCCGGCAGGCCTGCATTGGGCTTGGCAATGACAGGGAGTCTGGTATTTTCGCACAGCTCTTTAAGAAGCGGTGCCAGCAGATCAGGTCCCATGGAACAGTTCAGGCCGATAGCATCCGCACCCAGACCTTCCAGAGTCCTGGCCATAGAGGGAATGGTACAGCCGGTAAAAGTACGGCCTCGCTCCTCAAAGGACATGGTGACAAAGGCTGGCAGAGAGGTATTCTCCTTGACGGCCAGAAGAGCTGCTTTAGCTTCATAGAGGTCTGTCATGGTTTCGATGACTGCCAGCTGGGCACCAGCTTTTTCTCCGGCCACAGCCATTTCCTTAAAGAGTTCGTAAGCTGCCTCAAAGGTCAATGTTCCCATGGGCTCCAGCAATTCTCCAAGGGGGCCGATGTCCAGAGCGACCAGAGTCTCGCTGCCCTTGGCACTTTCTCTGGCCAGTTTGATGGCGGCAGTGATGATTTCCTCCACACTGTGGCCGGTGCGGGCGAGCTTGTGCGCGTTGGCACCGAAGGTATTGGCATAAATGACCTGACTGCCGGCTTCTATATACTCCCGGTATATTTGCTGCAGCAGATCCGGCTGCGTCAGGTTTAGAAGCTCCGGCTGTTCACCTACTGCCAGGCCTCTTTGCTGCAGGACAGTGCCCATAGCACCGTCCAAAAAAATCAGTTTATTGTAATCAAAAAGATCCACAGGTTTTTCCTCCTTTTCTGATCTGACAGGTATCCTTCATGGAACAATAGGCACAGCCGCGGATACGGGCTTTCTGTGGCTGGCGGGAGAGACCGATGACGGCTGTGACAGACTTGCAGGGATTCATCAGCAGACTGTCTGTGACATAGACCCCCAGCCGGTACTCTGTCTGCAGCGCCTGACAAAGCTGCGGCTGCAGAGCAAGGGGCAGATCGCCATAGCCGGGGCTGAACCGATCTGTCAGGAAACAGTCCGGAAGCCTCCCGGCAATTTCTTTCTCTGCGGCATCGCATCCTGCCTCCACCAGCGCATTGCCATACGCGTCTGTGAGAAGGGCCTTGGTCATGTCTCTGCTTTGGAGAGACCGCAGGTAGCTGTCAAAGACAGTGCCCAGTGTGCAGCAAAGAAGGACCGCCCGGTCGCACTCTGCCAGCATTTTCTTTGCAGAGTGTCCGGTCAGTGACAGATTAATTGCCGGCAAATATTCCTCTTTCGTCCGATGTTCTATGTCATAGAGTCGCCAGTGCCAGTGGGGCGTTATTTTTTTTTGTACTTCCGAGGCGACAGCTTCCATAGAACGTCGCAAATCCACCGGTGCAGGAGAGCGAACACCTGCATAACGCAGTGCCTCATCGATGTCAACATGCATTTTTTAAGCTTTTCTTTCTACAGCGCGCAAATTATAAAGCTGTGAGGGTTCACAATGTTTTTTGTTTTTGTTATGATGATAACCGAAAATTAAGGCATCATCAATAGATGATGGAGGAAGCTGCGTTAAACTGCGATACCAATGTGTGACCAGATAAGTGAATTCGCCGCTGCGAAATTCTTTGCACATTGCCGCAGACAAACTGCAGTTTAAGGAGGAGAGAATGAAAGAGAAAAAGTTTAATTGGAAACCGTTGGCAGCTGTCCTTGTTTTTGTGGTACTGGCATGCGTTATGTTTTTTGTATGGAAAAATAACCAGCCTGCCACCAATGCAGGGGCAAAGACCATTACTGTAGAGGTGGTTCATAAGGATGGCTCCACCAAGGAGTTCACATATCAGACAGATCTGGAGTATTTAGGGGAGCTGCTGACCCAGGAGGGACTTATTTCCGGCACAGAGAGTGAGTATGGCCTGTATGTGGATACGGTGGACGGAGAGACAGCAGATTACAATACAGACCAGAGCTATTGGTGGCTCAGCTGTAATGGAGAGGATGCACAGACCGGTGCAGATCAGGTAGTGCTGGCAGACGGAGATCATTTCACCTGGACCTACACGGTGAATTAGTTTTTTGCCACCTTTTTACGGCATATCTGTTCAGAAATGAGGAGCGGTGTGAAAGATATTTTTGATGCGCAGCACCTACACGAAAAAAAAGACGGCACAGGGAAGAAGCGCCGTCTTTTTTCCGTCAGGGAAATGGTGATTTTAAGTCTTCTGGGCGCCATGACTTTTTGCGCCAAAATGGTTATGGTGCCATTGCCCAATGTAGAGCCGGTCTCCCTGATGGTCATGCTGCTGGCTGTGACCTTTGGCTGGAGAGGCTTTTATGCCGTGATGATCTACATCGGCATGGAATTTGCCACCTGGGGACTGGGATTATGGTCCTTCTGCTATCTGTATGTGTGGCTGATCCTTTTTGCACTGGCTATTTTACTGCAGAAGATGAAGTCTGCCTTCGGATGGGCAGCGCTTTCAGGATTTTTCGGACTGACTTTCGGTGCACTGTGTGCCATTGTCTACTGGATCGCAGGGGGCATCGGCGCAGCCATTACCTGGTGGCTGGCGGGTATTCCCTTTGACCTGGTGCACGGCGTTATGAATTTTATGATCGCCTTGCTTCTTTTTAATCCGCTGCGAAAGCTGCTGGCCAGGCTGAAAAGGCAGGAGGTTTTGTAGAACGTTCTAAAAAATAAATGTCCACTAAAAATAAAATGCCCATCGTTTCTTCACAATGAACGTGAGGAAACGGTGGGCATTTACAGGTCTTAATGCAATATTTTTTTGCCTGCGCGGTGAAGCAGGAGAAGTGCAAAAAGGGCACTGATCACATCTGCCACGGCCTGGGCAATGAGAATGCCCGTATATTGAAACAAAGCCGTGCAGAGCCAGAGCACAAGGAGAAAAATCACCCCTTGTCGGCTGATGGAGAGGAAGAAGGAGGGAAGCACCTGGCCGGTAGCCTGAAAAAGGACTGTCAGCAGCAAAACAATGCCCGCAAAGACGGAAGTGATTACCTGCCAGCGCAGCATCTGCGTACCCAGCGCAATGATGGAGGAATCCTGCACAAATATGCCCATAATGGGAGAGGCGCCAAGGAAGATGACCACCGTAAGAACGAGGGCCAGGGTACTTAAAAAGCTAAGACAAAAGCGAAGAAGCTTCCGAAGCTCCTCCTTTCGGCCGGCACCGAAAAGGTAACCGTAAAGGGGAACCCCACCGAAGGAGAAGCCTGTCAGAATCAGGACCACGATCATACTGACCTTCATGACAATGCCCATGGCGGCGATGCGGTCACTGCCGTAGGGAAGAAGGAATTGATTGATCATGATCACAGAGAGACTCTGCATGAGATTAGACAATGCAGCGGTGATGCCGATGCCGAAGATCTGTCCGACAGCGGAGGCAGAGATGAAAATGCGCTTCGGGGAGACAGACAGGGCACGGCTGCAGCGATGCAGAATCCACAGGAAATAGAGGACGTTGCACAGATAGCCGATGACGGTAGCCACAGCGGCACCGAAGGCACCCATGCCAAAGCCGGAGATCAGGATGGGGTCTAAGATGATATTGACGACGGTGCCCAGGATGCTGCCGATCATGGACTGGGTGGCCATGCCTTCACATCGTACCAGATTGGAATGGATAAAACTCAATACGATAATCGGAGCACCCACGGCCAGTACGGTATAGTATTGGCTGGCATGGGGAAGAGTTTCGGCATCGGCACCGAGAATCGTCAGCATGGGAGTTCGAAAGAGCAGCATCAGGACAGCCAGGAGCACACCGGTGAGAAGCGCCGCATAAAAGCTGAAGGCACTGACATTTTTCGTGCCTTCCTCGTCCTTTTGACCTAACAGACGGGAAATCAGAGAGCTGCCGCCCTGACCGTAGATATTGCCAAAGGCCATAAGGGCAGTAAAAACCGGCGAGCATACGGAGACACCGGCAATCAAGGCTGTGCTGCCTGTCTGGGCGATGAAGAAAGTATCTGCCAGGTTGTAAACCAAAGAAATCACCATGCTCAGTACGATGGGAGCAGATAACTTAAAGTAGCTGCGATATAAATGTTCCGTGTCAAAAATTGAATCCATGGTTCCCTCCATAAAGCTGTAGCTTGCAGCGGTAATAGATAACTTCTGCATGCCTATTAGAATGCTGTAATCAAAAAAATGCAAGTCGTCTGTGCGTCTGTGCAAGCCTGCCTGCATGAGACACTTTTTAGTTTGGGACTCGCCGGGATAAAATAAAATTCGACCACAGCATTCTAATATTATAGAGAAAAAAAGAAGTTATGTAAGAAAAATATAATGTAGCGAATCCGATCATTGAATTTTTCCGGATGGGCGGGTCCTCTTGCGGAATAGGACGCATAATGTATAAAAATCGTCCTGATTTACATTAGCCATGATATAAATTATTAGTCCTTCCTTTGTATTATGGGCTATACTGGAAAATAATGAATCAGCAGATGCGGCGTTGACAGAATGAAATCAGTGTAGAAGATTAGTGGAAAAAAAAACATTTGATATGAAATGAGAATCAGAGATTCGCATTGTTTTTTCTACAGCTATTGGTGCCGCAGGCGTCACCAATAGCGCTGATCTCAAAGCAAATCTGAAAT
>CAVBBL010000053.1:0-6544 GCA_963593905.1 bacterium
CTTGTCTGCGGCTGCGTGAGGAGAATTTCGCGAAGGCGAATTCTCCGATACGAAACGATCAGAGCTATTGGTGACGCCTGCGGCACCAATAGCTGTGCGAAAAATATGCCATCAGGCCTATTTCACACTACCCCCATTCTTTTCATGACACCGGGAATCGACCGCGCTATCGCACCTGCCGTCACACCGTACTCTCCAAGCTCCCGGGCCGCCAGATCTCCTGCCATGCCGTGGACACAGGACGCCATGATCGCTGTCTGAAAGCTCTGTCCTTTATAGCCTGCAAACAGTGCCGCAGTAAGTCCTGTGAGCACATCCCCGCTGCCTGCCGTCGCCATGCCGCTGTTGCCCGTGGTATTTAAGTAAAATATCGCTTTATCCGGCGCACTGACCACGGTTCTGGCGTCCTTGCAGATTACCACTGCTCTGTATTTTTCTGCCAATGCACCGGCCGTTTGGAAGGGATTCTGTTTACAGAATGCAATACTCTCTCCCATCAGAGCAGCCGCCTCGCCCATATGAGGCGTCAGAATACACTGTACGCGTTCCTCTCTGTCTCTGAGAAGCTCTTGCATTTCTTCTTCCTCTGCCAGAATCCGCAGAGCATCTGCATCCAGCACCAGCCGATCTAAAAGTGCCTCTCCCGGTCTTATAGCCAGCAGCACCGTCCGAAGTATCGACCGCGCCGCAGCATCTCTTCCGAGTCCCGGTCCTACTGCAACGGTATCCGCCCATCGCATGGCTTCCAGTACCTTATCCGCGATCTGCTCCGTTTTTTCCTCATTATCATAGACAGAAAGCAGTGCCTCCGGCACCGTCTCCTGCAGGATAATGCGATTGCAGGCGCTGCCAAAAACCTTAACCATACCGGCACCCGCCGCCATACAGGCCTTTGCACACAGGGTAGCTGCGCCGCACATATTCTCACTCCCCGCTGCAATCAGCACCTTTCCAAAGGTACCTTTATTGCCATCCGGATTTCTCCCGGGAAGCCGGAAGCTGCAGAGGATTCTGTCATCCCCTCCGACAGGTGCATCAGGTCGCTGCCTTTGCATTGGCAGCCATGTAAAGACTGCCGGCTTCTGCTGCAGGGACACCGGACCGATGCCGATGTGCGCACACTTTACATCGCCGCAGTATCCCCCTCCCGGATACAGGAAATGGCCTCTTTTATAAAAGCCAAAGGTCACGGTCACATCAGCCCGCACTGCCTCTCCCAACACAGTGCCGTCAGAGGCGGATATGCCGGAGGGAATATCCGCTGCCACCACCAGCACTTCTCTCCCTCTGATTTGGGGCAGAATCTGCTCCGAATCGGCAGCATTCTCCCTGCTCTTTCTTTTTATTTCATTGATGATCTGCACCGCTCTCAGAGCCTGGCCGGTCAGGGGCCTGGACAGCCCTGTACCAAAGAGTGCATCCACCAGGACGATCTCCCCTCCCTGCTGTTTTTGCGCCCATTCCCGCACCTTATCCTCAGAGAATTCCTCTGCCGGCTTCTGCAGATTAGCCAGAATGGCGAGCTGCTTTCTCATCTGCTGGGAAAATTCTCTGTCGCCGGGAAGGTACATGATCTGTGCCGGCCATCCTCGCTCCATGAGCAGGCGGCACAGTGCCGCGCCGTCCGCCCCGTTGTTGCCTCTGCCGGCCAGGATCAGCACCGGCACCGATGCCGGGAAACGCCCTGTGATCTCCTCTGCAATGGAAAGAGCCGCCCGTTCCATCAGAACAAGCGACTCGATGCCTATGCACGAAGAGGTATAGCGATCTGCCGCCGCCATTTCTTCCCCTGTCAGCAAATATTCCATTCCCATACAAACTGCCTCCGGATTACTACAGCTGTTATCCCGATCTGACCCATCCATCCTATCCATGTCTGCAAATCACACCTGATGCCGGATTGCGGCGCACATCGTACTCCCACAATTCGAGATCATTCTATTTCTCACTGTCCGTCACATCAGCAGCATGCTCATAGCGGTGAATATTATAGGAGAGCTTCATAAGGCTGTCAGAGAGGTGTACATTTTCAATCTGTACTTCTCTCGGCGCTGGCAGATCCACATGAGCGAAATTCCAGATAGCCTTGATACCTGCCTGAATCAGGATTTCTGATACCTTCAGTGCCTCTGTCTTTGGAATCGTCAACACTGCAATGTCTATCCGATTATTTTTTACAAAGGATTCCAGTTTCTCCAGAGGATAGATCTCCACGCTGCCGATTTTTTGACCGAACAATGCAGGATTTACATCAAAAGCGCCTTTGAAATAAAATCCCCTGCTCTTAAAATTCATATAATTCACCAGCGCCTGTCCTAAATTGCCGGCGCCTACCAGAATCATGTCATGCTCTCTGTCCAGCCCCAGGATCTTGCCGATCTCCTCATAGAGATATTCCACATTATAGCCGTATCCCTGCTGTCCGAAGCCTCCGAAATTATTAAAATCCTGGCGGATCTGGGAAGCTGTCACATGCATCAGCTTACTCAGCTCCTGGGAGGAGACCCGTTCGATCCCATCCGCCTTTAAATCTCCCAGATACCGAAAATATCTGGGCAGACGGCTGATCACCGCCTGTGATATTGCTTTTTCTCCCAACTTACTATCCCTGTTCTTTGCATTTTGCCGGAAAGAAAACCTGCATAGGTCATTTCTTTCCTCCGTATCCTCCTGCAGAACCTCCTGCAGAATGTCCCTGTTTATCTGTTGTAAAGCCCTCGTCGGAGCTTTGGACCTTTTGCCCCCAGTGTTATCATTATATAAAGCTGTTAAAAAGATGTCAAACAAAGCCCCCGCCAAAACAGGATCTTTGTCCGGACTGTTCTGCAAATCTTCTGCTGCAGCGCTGGTCTGTACAATTCACTCCTGTCATTCGGCGGGGGCTTTTCCTTATAAATCTATCTTTTCCTAGAATTTAATTCTTTCAAAATAAGGTGTCTCATCGAAGGTGGCAAAATAATCCTTCGGCGTCTCTGCACGACGGATCTTCTGCACAGAGCCGTCCTCCTTTAAGAGAAGCTCTGCGCTGCGCAGGCGGCCGTTGTAATTGTAGCCCATGGAAAATCCGTGAGCACCGGCATCGTGGATGAAGAGATAATCACCCATCTCGATCTGCGGCAGCATTCTGTCCACAGCGAACTTATCATTATTCTCGCACAGAGAGCCGGTCACGTCATACTTGTGATCGCAGGGTGCCTCTTCCTTGCCCAATACGGTAATATGATGATAGGCACCGTACATAGCAGGACGCATCAGGTTTGCTGCACATGCATCTACGCCGATGTATTCCTTGTAGGTGTGCTTCTCATGAACTGCCTTGGTGATCAGTGCACCGTAGGGTGCCAGCATAAAGCGTCCCATTTCTGTGTAAATGGACACATCCCCCATGCCCGCAGGTACCAGGATTTCCTCAAATTTCTGACGAACACCCTCGCCGATAACACGAATGTCATTGGGTGTGCCATCTGGCTGATAGGGAATGCCCACGCCGCCGGAAAGATTAACGAACGCAATCTTTGCGCCGGTCTCCTTCTGCAGCTCCACCGCCAGCTCGAAAAGCTGTCCTGCCAATGCCGGATAGTACTCATTGGTCACGGTATTGCTGGCTAAGAAAGCATGAATACCGAAATTCTTAACACCCTTGGATTTCAGAATCTTAAAGCCCTCAAAGAGCTGTTCTTTCGTAAAGCCATATTTGGCATCTCCGGGGTTATCCATGATACCGTTGCTCATCTTAAACACACCGCCGGGATTATAACGACAGCTCATGGTCTCCGGCAGCTTGCCCCCAAGGATCTCCTCCAGAAAAGGAATATGGGTGATATCGTCCAGATTGATGGTAGCGCCCAGCTTTGCAGCCAATGCGTACTCCTCGGCGGGAGTATCATTGGAGGAAAACATGATGTGAGTTCCATCCGCTCCCACCGCATCTGAGAGCATCAGCTCTGTCTCAGAAGAGCAGTCAAAGCCGCAGTCATACTCCTTTAAAATATCCATCAGATAGGGATTGGGCGTAGCCTTTACTGCGAAGAACTCACGGAAACCGGGATTCCATGCAAAGGCCTCTTTCACAGCCTGTGCATTCTTTCGAATTCCTGCCTCGTCGTACAGATAAAAGGGGGTCGGGTAGGTCTTGGCGATCTCCTCTACCTTTTCTTTGGTCACATAGGGGATTTTTTTCATAATATTCTCCATTCCGTTGTCGATTTGTATCCTCGTATACAATCCGTGGTTCAGTATAACTAATTACAACTTTCCCGTCAATCTGTCTCCTTCATCTTATTAGGAATCTGCCAGTCTATCGGCACCTCTCCGTTTTCCTCCAGAAAGGCATTGCACTTACTGAAATGCCTGCAGCCAAAGAATCCACGATAAGCGGACAGCGGGCTGGGATGAGGGGCTTTCAGAATCAGGTGCTTGGGATTATGCAGCATGGCCGCCTTACTCTGGGCAGGCGTCCCCCACAGCATATAGACAACGGGACGATTCTGCGCATCCACTGCCTTTAAAATTGCATCCGTAAACTGTTCCCATCCATGACCTCTGTGGGAATTGGCCTGATGCGCCCTCACTGTCAATACGGTATTGAGAAGCAGTACCCCCTGTCTGGCCCAGCTGGTCAGACACCCATTATCCGGCATAGTGCATCCCACATCGTCATGAAGCTCCTTAAAAATATTCACCAGAGACGGCGGCAGATCCGCCACATCCGGCTGCACGGAGAAACAAAGGCCGTGAGCCTGGTGCACATTGTGATAAGGATCCTGTCCTAAGATCACCACCTTCACCTGAGACAAAGGCGTCAGATGTAGCGCATTGAAAATATCCTCGGAAGGAGGGTATATCACCTTTGTGGCATACTCCTCCTTTACAAAATCATACAGCTCTTTGTAATAAGGTTTGTGAAACTCACCGCTTATTGCCGGCAGCCAGTCATTCTCTATTCCGCTCATAATACCTCGTTTCTGAGCAGCTATGCTGCGAAGAGGCGACGAGAATTTCAGATTCTCGTCTGCCATAAAAGCTATTTGTTTCTTTCAGAAACAAATAGCTGTGCGAAAAATATGCCATCGGGCATATTTTTCACACTACTTTCTCTGTCTCTTCTTTATCCGTTTTATCCATTTCTTTCCATTTCCTTTGTCACCTTGTTCATGCAATGGAGACAGGTAGGAACGATATAAAGACAGGCGGCGATCCAAGCCGTCTGATCGGTGAAACAGACAGCTGTATAACCAAAAACAGGCACCAGCGTCAGACTGACCGCACTTCGGGCAACCATCTCCATGACGCCGGAGATCACCGCCCTGCCGGCATAACCAATCCCCTGGGTGGCCATGCGGCATACATTCAAAGGTCCCAATGCCCAGTAGAAGAGTCCCAGCGATCCCACATATTTAGCAGAGGCATCCAGCACAGCCGCAGAATCGGCGCTGACGAAGAGAAGGGACATAGTTCTTCCGCCAAGAATCAGAATTACGCCGGCAATCAGGCCGTAAATTGTGCCCATAATCATGCCCTTGTACAGACCACTGCGCATACGGTCCGGTTTTCTCGCTCCCAGATTCTGGCTGCAAAAGACAGAGACAGAAGTAGCCATGGCGTCAAAGGGACACATAAAGAACTGTTTCAGGCGCATGCCGGCGGTAAAGCCGGATACATAGATGCTGCCAAGTCCATTGTTGGCGGACTGCATCACCATGCTGCCAATCGCCGTAATGGAAAACTGCAATCCCATGGGAAGTCCCATGACCAACAATTCTCCCATAATTTCACGCCTGGGTTCCCGCTCCTGTCTGTGCAAATGCAAAATCTCCATCCTCTTGCGAATATACAGAAAGCACAGCATACCGCTGATGGCCTGGGAAGCCACCGTAGCAATGGCAGCCCCTGCCACGCCCCAATGCAGCACTACGATACAGAAAAGGTCCAGAAAAATATTCAGGCAGGCAGAAAAAGCCAGAAAGAAAAAGGGCGTCTTGCTGTCTCCCACCGACCTTAGAATACTGGAGAGCATATTATAAAGGAGGGTAGCCGGTATTCCCAAAAAAATGATCAGCAGATAACTGTACGCGCCGTCAAAAATATCCTCCGGTGTGGACAAAAGGTGCAGAATCTGCGGACACAGCAGAGCACACAGTATAGTGACGATCACCGCCATCCCCGCTGTCAGAAGTCCCGCATTAAAAATATAACGGCGCATCTTCTCCTTTTTGCCTGCGCCAAAATATTTGGCAATCGGTACGCCGAAGCCGGCACAGGTTCCCATACATAATCCCAACACCAAAAACTGCACACTGGTGGAGGCCCCCACACTGGCCAGCGCATCTGCTCCCAGAATCTGTCCTACAATAGCCGCATCTACCAGGTTATACATTTGCTGCAGGAGGTTGCCTCCCAGCAGCGGCAGCGCAAACCGAATCATCAGCTTCAAAGGGCTGCCCTCTGTCATATTCTGTGTCATTTTTACCTCTTTAAGCCGCAGCTTGCCTGCGGCTGCGTGAGGAGAATTCGCGCAGGCGAATTCTCCGATACGATCTACCAA
>CAVBBL010000054.1:0-6386 GCA_963593905.1 bacterium
CAGTTGGGACATTTTCCCTTGTGGTATATCAGGACATTATCAAAAATGGCTCATACAAATTATTACTGTAAAAAGTTTTTTTGTAGCGGGATAAAAATTACTGTGTTATATTAGTAATTAGACTGTAATTGAATAGTGTTTTGGGATGGAAACTTTGGTGAACAGCTGTGAAAGAGAAGAGCACACCATAAGCGGTTCATCAAAGGAGAGAGGAAAAGCATGGGTAGAATCATCGCAGTAGCAAATCAGAAGGGTGGAGTTGGAAAGACGACTACGGCTATAAACCTTTCCGCTGCATTAGCCGAAAAGAGAAAAAAAGTCCTGATTGTGGATGTGGATCCGCAGGGAAATACCACCAGCGGCTATGGCGTGGACAAGAATGCAGTGGAAAATACCATTTACGAATTGTTTCTGGACGACTGCACTGTCAAGGAAGCTATTATGAAAAAGGTACTTCCTAATGTGGATATGATTCCATCCAACGTGAATCTGGCAGCAGCAGAGATTGAACTGATTGGTGTTGATCAGAAGGAATTCATCCTAAAGAAAGCATTGGACTTTGTGAGAGATGACTATGACTTTATCCTGCTGGATTGCCCGCCCTCTTTGAGCCTTTTGACTGTGAATGCTATGACAGCTTCCGATTCCGTATTGGTGCCGATTCAGTGTGAGTATTATGCATTGGAGGGACTGAGTCAGTTAATCCATACGATCAATCTGGTCAAAGAGAGATTAAACACAAGTCTGGATATCGAAGGCGTCGTATTTACTATGTATGATGCACGAACAAATCTTTCCATGCAAGTGGTGGAAAATGTGAAAAGCCATGTACAGCAGTCGGTGTATAAGACCATAATCCCAAGAAGTGTAAAATTAGCAGAAGCACCCAGTTATGGGGCACCAATTACGATTTATGATCCAAAGTCGGCTGGAGCAGAAGCGTACAGATCGCTGGCTAAAGAGGTCATAAGAAAGAATAGAAAATAATTATATTTTTTCGTTTTTTTGAGGTGTTAGAGAATTGAAAGTGACATTAATGTGCGACTGCTTGATGATAAATATGAACGCAAATGATTTAAGCGTAAGCATAATTGACTGACATGATTATTTTTAATTGACTACACTGCGGAAAATTACGGAGTACTTGAGTGTACACTATTTTCAGATGTTTAAAGGGTATAGTTGTCTGAAGAATATGGCAATAGAGCATAAAGAAAAAATAAGAAAGGATATAATAGAAGGATGGCAGCAAAAAAAGGTGGGTTGGGAAGAGGATTGGACGCACTGATTCCTCAAGGAAAACTGATTGATGATAAACCAACACCGCAGGCAGAAGAAACAAAAAGAAATCAGGAAAAGGAAAAAGAAAAAGATAGCACAGTTATGGTGCGCATCACCCAGGTGGAGCCCAATAGAAATCAGCCGAGAAGAAATTTTGATGAGGATACATTGCATGAACTGGCTGATTCCATCAAACAGTTTGGTTTGCTGCAGCCAATCCTGGTACAGGATCGAAATACATACTACGAAATCATAGCCGGTGAGAGAAGATGGCGTGCAGCAAAGATGGCCGGACTGAAGGAAGTGCCGGTAATTATACGGGATTATTCTGCACAGGAGATTGTGGAAATTTCTTTAATCGAGAATATACAGCGCGAGGATCTCAACCCTATAGAAGAAGCTCAGGCTTATAAGAGATTAATAACAGAATTTAAATTAAAACAGGATGAGATCGCAGAGCGGGTATCCAAAAGTCGTGTTTCCGTGACAAACTCGATGCGACTTTTAAAGCTGGGAGAAAAAGTACAGCAGATGGTGATTGACGGCATGCTTTCCACAGGACATGCCAGAGCGCTGATTTCTATCGAGGATCAGGAATTGCAGTACCAGATTGCACAGCGTGTGTTTGATGAGAAACTTTCCGTGCGCGAGGTGGAAAAATTAGTAAAGAATCTCGGAAAAGAAAAGAAGGATAAGAAGCAGGAAAGAGATGAAGCACTGGAGGTAATCTACAGAAGCCTGGAGGAAAGAATGAAGCAAACTCTCGGGACAAAGGTTGCCATCAGCAGCAAAGGTAAAAAGGGTGGAAAAGTAGAAATCGAATTCTACAACAATGATGACCTGGAAAAAATAGTGGACCGTCTCTCTTAAAATAAAGAACACTTGTTCTGCACAACCGGACAAATATAAGAAACTGCTGTTGGCAGTTTGTTGCGGTGAGTAACGCAGAGTGGCACTGTAAAGCGAAAGTGTCCCTGCAGCTGATGAATAGGGGCGCAGGAGAAAAAAGATGAAATGCGCAGCTGCCTGGAAATAAGATATCGTATTGTGAGGATTACAGCAGCGGTGTTTTATTCTATTGGTACATAAGCATAGGCGGAATGGAGATCAAAGAGAAAGGAAAATGTTGATTTTGCTTTTTTGATCAACATGTAAAATGAAAAATGAACAGTACAGTTTTGAATTACATCGGACTTGGGTGGATTGATCCCGGCATTGTCTTTATTTCCATGATCGGCGTCATGCTGATCATGTTGATTCTGCTGATCGTTCAAATGTGCAAGACAAAGGCACTGCGCAGAAAATACGACCTGTTTATGGATGGATCCAACGGCCAGAGCCTGGAAAATGAAATAGGACGCATCCTGAAGGAAAATGCCCGCCTTCGAGGCGATAATGAGGCAATCAATAAAGAAATTGATCATCTGTACAATCGATTAGAGACGGTGGTGCAGAAGGTTGGCGTTATTAAGTATGATGCCTTTCAGCAGATGGGTGGAAAGCTCAGTTACGCCATCGCAGTATTGGATGAGACCAATACCGGATTTCTGCTCAATTCTGTGCACAGTGTGGATGGATGTTATACTTATGTCAAGGTAATAAAAAAAGGAAAACCGGACGTGGATCTGAGCACAGAGGAACAAAAAGCACTGACACAGGCTATGAGCAGGTAATATAATTCAGTCAGAAAAAAGTTGAGTGTGGGTACAGTGACGGGGCAAACATTGAAACTGAATCCGGCTTATCTAAATCTATTAGGTATGCCATGGGATCTGCCATAAGATTTGCCAGGCCAGTAATAAAAAGGTTTATTGCAAAGAAAAAAAGCGGTACAATAGAGGCTGACCGTGTCTGTGCCGGCGCTGTCAGTGCAAGAAAAGCATCCCGGAGATGCAGAAGGAGATAATAAAATGATTGATATTAAATTCTTAAGAGAAAATCCGGAGGTAGTTCGTGAGAACATTCGCAAAAAGTTCCAGGATCAGAAGCTTCCGTTAGTAGATGAGGTTATTGAATTAGATGCCCAGAGTCGCAAGGCACAGGCAGAAGCAGATGAAATCAGAGCTCATAAAAACAAGATTTCCAAGGAAATTGGTGCTTTAATGGGCCAGGGCAAAAAGGAAGAGGCAGAGGCCAAGAAGAAGGAAGTGGCAGCCAATGCTGCAAGACTGGCAGAGCTGGATGAAATCCAGAAGAAGGCAGATGCAAAGCTGAGAGAAGATATGATGGTGATTCCTCAGATCATTGATCCTTCTGTGCCTATCGGCAAGGATGATACAGAAAATGTGGAAATCCAGAAATACGGAGATCCCGTGGTGCCTGATTTCGAAATTCCTTACCATACACAGATTATGGAAAGTTTTGACGGCATTGATCTGGATGCTGCAGGTCGCGTGGCAGGCAACGGTTTCTATTATCTGATGGGTGACATCGCCAGATTGCATTCCGCTGTGCTTTCCTATGCTCGTGATTTCATGATCGACAGAGGATTTACTTACTATGTTCCGCCCTTTATGATTCGCGGCAACGTGGTGACCGGCGTCATGAGCTTTGCAGAAATGGATGCCATGATGTATAAGATTGAGGGAGAGGATCTGTATCTGATCGGTACCTCGGAGCACTCCATGATCGGTAAGTTTATTGACCAGATTGTGCCGGAGGAGACACTGCCGAAGACTTTGACCAGCTATTCTCCCTGCTTCCGTAAGGAAAAGGGTGCCCACGGCATTGAGGAGAGAGGTATCTATCGTATCCACCAGTTTGAAAAGCAGGAGATGATCGTGGTTTGTAAGCCGGAGGAGTCTCCTATGTGGTATGACAAGCTGTGGCAGAACACCGTAGATCTGTTCCGCAGTATGGATATCCCGGTTCGTACACTGGCTTGCTGCTCCGGCGACTTGGCTGACTTAAAGGTGAAGTCCTGTGATGTGGAAGCATGGTCTCCTCGCCAGAAGAAGTATTTTGAGGTGGGCAGTTGCTCAAACTTAGGAGACGCGCAGGCCAGAAGACTGAAGATTCGCGTACAGGCGGCAGACGGCAGTAAATACCTGGCACATACATTAAATAACACTGTAGTAGCATCCCCTCGTATGCTCATTGCTTTATTGGAGAATAATCTCAGAGAGGATGGTTCCGTGGCAATTCCGAAGGTGCTGCAGCCTTATATGGGCGGCAAGACCGAACTTCGTCCCAATAAGTAGAAAAAGGGAAATGCCTCAGGGGAGTGAGGAGTTTTGTTTTGCATAAATTTTTAAGAGCCGTAGGATTTTCTGAGCCGATGACGAGAGTCGGTCAGCAGGCACTCATCAATGAAGTCCTGCTGCAGCCGGATTATCGGGGATATACCACCAAGAGTAATAAGGATGACATAGAGAGTAAGGACAGCGACGTGCTGTTGGCGGAGTTTCGCATGGACTTTGCCAATGGCTGCGGTGTCTCTGTGTGCGGTGAATTTGACGGGGCAGACCACTTTACTTATGACTATTTCTATCCCTATCTGTACGGCAGCCGAATCAGCAC
Organism: bacterium; assembly: GCA_963593905.1. Lineage (GTDB taxonomy): Bacteria > Bacillota > Clostridia > Lachnospirales > Lachnospiraceae > CAG-791. Next base: position 4,801 of record CAVBBL010000054.1, read on the forward strand.
TATGGAAGATGTGACAGTGGAGCAGCGAATCTTTAATGGTTCCTATGCAGGTGTATGTGATGATATGCGAGTCGGAGTGACACTGATCTTTCATCTGCAGAACATGATCGATTACGTAAAGCTTCGCAATTCCGGTAATCTCTCAGCAGCCGGAACCAGTGTGACACTGTCTGCACTTTCTACGCAAGGGAAAATCATGATGCCCATCCAGAAGACGGATCGGGAACGGCAGGTCAGAAAGAACAAAAATGTGCAGCGAGTGAAGCTTCTGAACGCGGCTCGGACCGGCGACGAGAGCGCCATGGAAAACCTCACCATGGAGGACATGGACACCTATGCGGTGATCTCAAAGAAGATCCACCAGGAGGACGTTTTTTCTCTGGTGGACTCCTACTTCATGCCCTACGGCGTGGAGTGTGATATGTACTCTGTCTTAGGGGAAATCAGAGCTTTCCGCATGGTGCGCAACCGCCTGACAGACGAAGAACTCTGTATTATGCAGATCGACTGCAATGATCTTCCCTTTGATTTGTGTATCAATACCAAAGACCTGTACGGCGAACCTGCAGTAGGAAGACGCTTCAAAGGAGTGATCTGGATGCAGGGGGAGATCAATTTTCCACAGTTAAGTGAGGAAAAATAAAAATCGCTGTAGAGAAATCAACTGATCAGGGATGAAATAAACGATGAAATAAACGTGGGAATGAGATAAAAATCCTGTGTTAGGTTAAGCAAAGTAACAGGCACAAAGGGGAAGAACAGAAAGCAGAAAAAGAAAAGCAAGAAAAGAAAAGCGGGAAAAGAAAAAACAGGAAAAGAATAAAAAGCAGAAAAAAACAGTTTCGAAAGTAAGAAAATTAAGTTATAATGATTGAAGGCCTTAGAAAAGGCCTATAGGTTTCTGTAGCTCAGTTGGATAGAGCGTTCGCCTCCTAAGCGAAAGGTCGCGCGTTCGAATCGCGTCAGGAACATGATAAAAGGCAGGATTTCCGGAAAGGGGAGTCCTGCTTTTTTAATACTTATATCTGGTTTGAGTTAAATTTACTACTGTCATATAAGTCCCCAAGGGGGGATAAATAAAAAAATATGTTATAAAACGCATTACAACAAAATCGCAATGCCTATCGGTGGGATATCAGTTTGCCTGGCTGACAACTGAACGATATAATGTCTATAGTTCTTGTGAAATGGCCATATAGATTTTTCTTTCAAATATAGGAAACGAGCTATAAAAAATAAATCCAGCTTGTGTAATAATCGAGCTGTCAATGAGGCATTCATAATGATCGATTATGAAAAAATAGGGAAACGGATTCTGGAAGAGCGAAAATATCTTCATAGGATTTCTCAAGAGAAAATGGCTGAGGATCTTGGAATATATCAGGCCGATATCAGTAATATGGAAAAGGCAAAAAAAGGAAGTGGCATCGTAAACGTCTCGGGAAGCGCACACTTCTCTAAACCTCTTGAAAAATCTACAATAATTTAAGGAGAAAAAATATCATGGTGAAAAATTATGATTGGGAAGAGTTGGATAAACTCTTCTTGAAAGAGGGGGCAAATGTAGAGGAATTCTGCCAAAAACA
>CAVBBL010000055.1:0-5625 GCA_963593905.1 bacterium
AAAACCGGGGCTATTAATTTAACTAATCTGGGACATTTTCAAAAATGCTTGACAGTGTTTTCCCCCTTCTGACTGCTTGCTACACTTTTCGGTTCATGCTACAATATTTTCTGCATATTAATTTCATATTCGGAGGGCTAAAAGTGAGACCAGTAACCATCGTATTGCTTGTCATCCTTGCCATTCTCGTTGCTGTGCTGATCGCTCTGTATTTTTTCGGTAAAAAGGCACAGAAGAGACAGGCGGAGCAAGAAGAAAAACTAAACGCCACCAAACAATCCGTCTCCATGCTGATCATAGATAAGAAGCGCATGAAGATCAAAGAATCCGGCCTGCCACAAATGGTCATAGACCAGACACCGAAGTTCCTGCGCTGGCAGAAACTTCCCATCGTCAAGGCAAAGGTAGGACCTCAGATCTTAAGCCTGGTCGCTGACGAGAAGGTTTTTGATTCCATCCCGGTAAAGAGGGAAGTCAAGGCCATGGTAAGCGGCATCTACATCGTGGAGGTAAAGAACATCCGGGGCAAGGCACCTGTCGTGCAGGAGACCAAGAAAAAGAGCGCTTTCCGCCGCGCCATGGATCGTTTCCAGGAGCGCACAGGCAGTAAGCCGGTGAAGTAAGAGGCAGGCGCACAAGAGAGCATAAGAGAAAACAGAAAAAGCACCGTTCGGAATGATCTATCCCCCATTGGGAGAATGATTCAATCCGAGCGGTGCTTTTTTATTATCATTTTTACCTTTTTACTCATTTTGTCTTCAATGCTTATTTCGCCTTCATTACTCATTCTGCTTTCACTGGCTCGATTCGGATCGTCACCGCGCAGTCCGCTGTGTAATCTCCCTCCATGACCAGGGTATACCTCGCTCTTGCGTGGATTTTATCCTCTGTCTCCAGACAGTTTACGTGTGCTGTACGGATCTTCATGGGAAAAGCACCATAGGGTGTCTCGTAGAGACACTCGTGCTCCTTTTCTCTCTCCATGACCATGTAGCTGTCCACCATGCCCTTCCGGCAGATCTCGATTCGCTCTCTTTCGATGAGCAGGCGGCTCTGTGTGGGTTTCTCTCCTTCTTCTCCCCTCTCCTCATACTCCAGCATGTGCTGCTCTTTATCCCGGCGGTATCTGGCACGGCATTTTGTCTGATTACGTTCCTTTTCTCCCTCCGGCGAAATCTGTTCTCCTATGATGGTCAGCCATACTTCTTCTGTCATTGCAACCTCTTTTATCTGCCTATTTTCGCAATTTATTGCATTTGTCGCATTGAATACGTCGTACTTAGTATTTATCGATCTGTACCTTTTTGGCGGACAGCACACCGTATTTGATAATGGAATTGGCAAAGCGGATGAACTTCTGTGCCATATCGCTGACGTAGAATCGATATTGATTCTCTCCGCTGCCAAGAGCCGGTCTCCCCTGCGCCAGCAGATTATTTTCCGCCAGCAGTTCCTTTAATTCCATAGCCGTCTCGTAGGCCGGATTGACCAGGGTGACTTCCTCCCCCACGATCCGCCCGATGGTCTTTCGGATCAACGGATAGTGGGTGCAGCCCAGAATCAGCGTATCTATCCCCTCGTCCATAAGCTCCGTCAGATAGCGTCTGGCGATCTCATCTGTCACCGGATCCTCCCACAGACCTTCCTCCACCAGAGGCACAAACAGAGGACAAGCCTTGCCAAGTACCTTTGCCTGGGGCTGCAGTTCTTTTATGTAGGAAGGGTAGATGCCGCTGGAAATGGTGCCTTCTGTGCCGATGACGCCGATTTTTCCGTTGCGGGTGGTCTGGGCAGCCGTCTTTGCCCCGGGCTTGATCACGCCGATGATGGGCACCGGTGTGGTCTTTTCCAGACTCTCCAATGCATAGGCACTGGCGGTATTGCACGCCACAGCGATGGCTTTTACATCCTGTTCCAACAGAAAACGGACAATCTGCTGGGAATATTTGAGAATAGTCTCGCCGGACTTGCTGCCGTAGGGAACTCTGGCTGTATCTCCAAAATAGACGATCCTCTCATTGGGCATCTGACGCATGATCTCTCTCGCCACCGTCAGTCCGCCCACGCCGGAATCGAAGACACCGATCGGCGCCGATGCCCTTTTCTTTGTGTCCATGACCGCTTACTTCCTTTCCTGTCTTTTCAGGTCCTTTGATAACCGGAGCTGATGGAGGATAGACTCCTCCTGATGATCGATATGTACCTTAGCAGCCGCCGCAGCCGCCTGGGCATCTCCCCTGATAATGGCATTACAGATTTCGTAATGCTCCTTTACCAGCTGCTGATAGCGCAGATCATCCTTGATATACTCAAAGCGATAGCGATACATCTGATCCGCCAAACTGTTCAGTATCTGCAGAAGGCGCCTGTTTTTTGCTGCCTCTGAGATCACGTCGTGGAAATCCACATCGGCACTGGCCACCTCTACCTGATCGCCAGTCATGGTCATCTGCTCAAAATGCTCACAGTTTCGCTGCAGCCGCTCCTTTTCCTCCGGCGTAATGCGCTCGCTGGCCAGTCTGGCGCAGAGGATATCCAGGGAGCGACGAATCTCCAGCACATCCTTTAAATCCTGCTCGGAAATCTGCGCCACCTGGGCACCGCTTCTGGGAATAATTTTCACCAGTCCTTCCAGTTCCAGCTTTCGGATTGCCTCCCGGATAGGTGTTCTGGAAACCCCCAGCTTATTAGCCAGATGGATCTCCATGAGCCGCTCTCCCGGTTTTAATTCCCCTGTCAGAATAGCCTTCCGCAGTGTATTGAAAACCGATTCACGCAGCGGCAAATACTGTTCTTCATTTGGTTCCAGGTAATCCTGCATAGTTCTCCTTTTCCTTAAGCATCCACATTATGAAGCGCTGTTCTGTAAATGGCGAAAGAATTATAATTGGGATCCTTTCGCAGCTGATCATAGGCTCTGTCTGCGTCCATGGATTCATCAAAGACACCAAAGACTGTAGGACCGCTGCCTGTCATCATGGCACGGCGGGCACCGCAGCTGATCAGTGCCTCCTCCAGCTCTCCGATCACCGGATACTCTGCGCCCGTAGCCAGCTCCAGCACATTGTCTGCCAGGGCCCACATTTTTTCTTCATTTCCCTTTTGCTCTGCCTTGATGATGGCTTCCATATCAGGGTGTTCTTTGATGGTCATATTGTCGATCTGTCTGTAAGCCCAGGCTGTGCACACAGCAAAATCAGGCTTTATGATGACCAGTTCGCTGTCCGGCACCGGCACCAGGGGCGTCAGGATTTCACCGATTCCCTGTGCACGCATGGTACCTCCGGTCAGACAATAGGGTACGTCCGCCCCCAGCAGCACGGCTCTTTTTTCCAAGTCCGCTATAGAGCAGGGAATATCAAAAAGGTCCCGCATAGCCAGCAGCGTGGCCGCTGCATCTGCACTGCCTCCGGCCATTCCTGCTGCGGCGGGCAGCCGCTTTACCAGGGTGATGTTCATCCCCTTCTTGATTCCATAGCCTTCCCGCATGCTCTCCACTGCCTTAAAGACCAGATTGTCCTTTCCAATAGGCACTGTGCCTGCAGCAGCGCTGTCACCCTTTCTGGCATCCCGTCTGTCATATTCCAGAAGCAGGCGCACCTCTTCATCGCTTCGCTCCTCAAAGGTCAGGGTATCATGGAGCTCCACGGTCTGCATCAGCATATCTACCAGGTGGTAGCCGTCCTCTCTTTTTCCGGTGATATCCAGTGCTATATTGATCTTGCCGTATGCCCTCTTCGTTACCGTTCTCACCTGTCCGTCGTCCTCCCTGTCTTACTCCACACAGCCTGTCAGTTCGCTGACATGCTCTATATGATGCCGCACCAGATAGTCCCGTATGCCATCGATCACCATTTCCGTCGTCCTGGGTTCATGGAAATTCATCGCACCCACGGCCACGGCACTGGCACCTGCCATCATAAACTCTATGGCATCCTCTGCCGTACCGATGCCGCCCATACCGATAATGGGGATTTTCACCGCATGAGAAGCCTGATAGACCATGCGCACGGCCACCGGCTTAATGGCAGGACCTGACATGCCGCCTGTGCGGTTCGCCAGCACAAAGGCTCTCCGCTCTATGTCGATCTTCATGCCTGTGATGGTATTGATCAGGGAAAGAGCATCTGCTCCTCCCGCCTCTGCTGCTCTGGCCATCTCTGCGATATCCGTCACGTTGGGAGAGAGCTTCATGATCACCGGCTGCTTTGCCTTTTCCTTGATTGCCTTCGTAATATTATAAAGGGCATCTGCTTTCTGGCCGAAGGCAATGGCCCCCTCTTTGACGTTGGGGCAGGAGACATTGATCTCCAGCATATCCACCGTGTCCTCCACGGCCAGTCGCTCTACCACTTCCAGATAGTCCTCCACAGACTTGCCGCAGACATTGACGATCACCTTGGTATCAAACTGCTTTAAAAAGGCCAGATCTCTTTCGATAAACACATCGATGCCAGGATTCTGCAAGCCGATGGCATTGAGCATGCCGCCGTACACCTCCGCCACTCTGGGCGTGGGATTCCCCGGCCAGGGCACATTGGCCACGCCCTTGGTCACCACGGCGCCCAGACGGTTTAAGTCCACAAAATCACTGTATTCCATACCGGATCCGAAGGTTCCGGAGGCCGTCATTACCGGATTCTGAAAAGTAATGCCGCACAGCTGCACGCATAAATCCGGTGACGCGGTCTGTTTTTCTTTCTGTTCTGTATTAGCCATTGCTCTGTCTTTCTCCCCTGTTAATCTTCCGGCATCCTGGTATTTTCCCTGCTCTGTCATCCGATCTCCACCTCCTCGGCGGCAAATACCGGTCCTTCTGTACAGATTCTCGTGTTATTTACATGAGAATGGGCATCCTTTTTTGTTGTCTTGCAGACACATCCCAGGCAGGCGCCTACACCGCAGGCCATCCGCTCCTCCAGAGAAATATAGCAAGGTACACCATTCTCCCCGGCAAAATGTTTCACTGCCCGCAGCATAGGCATAGGGCCGCATGCACAAATGACATCAAAGGAAGGCTTCTGCTCCCTGATGGCATCCAATACCGTTCCCTTTGTACCTACGCTTCCATCTTCTGTGGCGATGAGTACCGGACAGAGTTTGTCAAAATCTTCTTTTAAAAACAGATCACGGTTCCGATAACCAAGCACTGCGACAGCCTCGGTATCCCCTCCGGCTGCTTTGCAGGCCGCTGCCAGCCCCAGCATAGGCGGAATGCCGATACCGCCGCCTAAAAGGAGTACTTTTTTCCCCTTCAGGACTTCCATATCATAGCCATTTCCAAGGATTCCCAACACATCCACGGTATCACCGGGCTGTAAATCGGCAAACTGTGCTGTCCCCTTTCCCACGGCTCTGTATACCAGCCGCAGGGCTGCCTTTTCCTCATCCCAGCGGCAGATACTGATGGGGCGGGGTAAAAGCGCTGTTCCATCCTTGGTATATACACCCACGAACTGACCAGGCAGTACCCTTGCCGGTACGTCCTTTTCTTCATACTGCAGCCAAAGGCTGTACACCCCCTCTGCCAGAGGTGTGCTCTCTAAGACCTGCATTGCTACTTTTGCTTTTTTCATATTAATCCCCATTCCGCAGGCGCTTTGCGCCGGAGGAATCTCAAAGCAA
>CAVBBL010000056.1:0-5357 GCA_963593905.1 bacterium
TTACTCTCAAATTAAGGGTTGCTGATTTTTCCATATTTGCCACCTCCAATCAATATAATTGTAACGACATTGTTGTTACTCGTCAACAGTTTTTCTGTATTCTGTCACTAACCTTTCCGTTCTAAATAGCGATAGTGCACACATATTAAAAGATCTCTGTATTTTTCTTTCGATACTCGCTCGGCGACATCCTATATCTTTCCTTAAATACCCGATTAAAAGTTCTCTGGCTTTCAAACCCACTGTCCAAACAAATTTCTGTTATGGTATCATTTGTATTTTCCAATCAGGAACATGCATATCTCAGACGAATTTCATTAACATACTGATTAAAATTACTATGAAATGTTTTTGAAAACACTCTAGACAAATTAAATTTATTTACTCTGACTTCCCAGTTACTCAACTGGATCTATCAGGTATGTCTGAAGAAGAGCGCATCGCTCATAGAAATGAAAAGCTCAAAGCTGAATGGGAGGCTGAGTTCAAAAAGAAGTCCGAAAAGTAAAACTGAAAATATTGTAGACATTTTGTAGACGCAAAGAACGGGAAGCCTTGATTTATAAGGCTTCCCGCGGTTTTTAAATCACTCAAACTCAATCGTTCCCGGGGGCTTGCTGGTCAGGTCGTAGAGTACGCGGTTGACACCCTTTACCTCATTGATGATGCGGTTCATGACGATCTGCAGTACGTTCCAGGGAATCTCGGAGGCCTCTGCGGTCATGAAATCAGAGGTATTCACCGCACGGAGAGCAATGGCGTAATCGTAGGTGCGCTCATCTCCCATGACGCCTACGCTGCGCATATTCGTAAGAGCTGCGAAATACTGGCCAAGGCTCTGATCTACACCTGCCTTGTGCAGTTCCTCCCGGTAGATAGCATCCGCATCCTGTACAATGCGAACCTTATCTGCCGTCACCTCCCCTACGATACGAATACCCAGTCCGGGTCCCGGGAAGGGCTGACGAAATACCAGGTGCTCCGGAATCCCCAGCTCTAATCCAGCTTTGCGTACCTCGTCCTTAAAGAGCATGCGAAGAGGCTCCACGATCTCTTTAAAATCTACATGGTCCGGCAGACCGCCTACATTGTGATGTGACTTAATGGTAGCACTCTTGCCAAGACCGCTCTCGATAACATCGGGATAGATGGTTCCCTGCACTAGGAAGTCTACCTTGCCGATCTTCTTTGCTTCTTCCTCAAAGACATTGATAAATTCCGCACCGATGATCTTGCGCTTCTGTTCCGGCTCTGTCACCCCGGCCAGTTTGGAATAGAAACGTTCCTGTGCATTCACTCTGATAAAGTTAAGATCATAAGGGCCATTGGGTCCAAAAACAGCCTCTACCTCATCCCCTTCGTTTTTACGAAGTAAGCCGTGATCCACAAAGACGCAGGTCAGCTGCTTGCCCACTGCCTTGGAGAGCAGTACCGCTGCCACGGAGGAATCCACACCGCCGGAAAGCGCACAGAGCACCTTACCATCGCCGATCCTCTCCCGCAGGGCAGCCACAGTGGTGTCCACAAAGGAAGCCATCTGCCAGTCTCCCTTGCAGCCACAAACCTTATAGACAAAAGCAGAAAGCATCTTCTGTCCTTCCACACTGTGCATTACTTCCGGATGGAACTGGGTGGCATAGAGCTTCTTCTCCGGATTTTCCATAGCGGCTACAGGGCAATCCGCCGTGTGGGCGCTGATGGTGAATCCTGCAGGGGCCTGTGCAATATAATCTGTGTGACTCATCCAGCAAATGGTGGTGGGAGACACCTCCTGAAAGAGCAGGGAATCCTTCTGATCGATCAGCACCTCTGTCCTTCCGTACTCACTGACCGGTGCTGTTGCTACCTTGCCGCCCAGCAAATGCGCCATCAATTGAGACCCATAACAAATGCCCAGTACCGGAATCCCCAGTTCAAAAAGGGCAGGAGAATAGGAAGGAGAATCCTCCTTATATACGCTGTTGGGGCCGCCTGTCAGTATGATGCCTTTTGGCTGCATCTCCTTGATCTTCTCAATATCCATCGTGTAGGGATGGATCTCACAGTATACATTACACTCTCGCACACGCCGCGCGATGAGCTGGTTATACTGTCCGCCGAAGTCCAGAACTAATACCATTTCCTTTTCCATCGGTTTTCTCCTTCTTTGCAAATTAATTGATAATCCTTCGTATGCAGATAATTGGTCTGTAGGAGACCACACTGTATTTAATACCCGTCGCTGCCGTAGAAGCGTGGACGATGGTACCGTTGCCTATATAAATGGCCACATGACCTGCATAGCATACCAAGTCGCCGGGACGGGCATTTTCGATGCCGTCCACATTGACGCCTGCACCTCTTTGCGCCTCTGCCGTTCTGGGGATGCTGATGCCGAAGGCTTTATAGACGCTCTGGGTAAAGCCGGAGCAGTCTGCGCCGTTGGTCAGACTGGTACCGCCCCACACGTAGGGATTTCCTACGAACTGACAAGCATAATTGGCCACATTCTGCCCGGTGGCAGATCCTGCTGCAGCATAGGTCTTCGTAGACGCAGCAGAAGAAGACTCTGTACTGCTGCCGGAGGATGCGGAGCTCTCACTGGAAGAGCTGCTGCTTGAAGAGCCGGAGGAGCTGTCCGAAGCTGTGGAGCTTCCCTTAGAGGATTCCTGTTTCTTCTTATCCTCTTCTTCCTTCTTCTTTTTCTCTTCCTCTTCTTTTTTCTTTGCTTCCTCCTCAGCCTGCTTTCTGGCTGCCTCTTCCGCTGCCTTCCGGGCTTCCTCTGCCTTTCTGGCTTCCTCTTCCTGCAGGGCATTGATCTGGGCGGTCTGCTGCTTGATCTTTGTCTGCAGCTGTGCAGCCTCCTGCTGTGCCTGTGCTATACGCTCTTCGTAGTCCGCATATTGCTGCTGCATTTCATTGATTCTGCTCTGCAGTGCGCTCTGCTCCTCCTCCAGGCCTTCCTTGGAAGCTTCCAGATCTGCCTTTTCACTCTCTAAGGCCGTCTTGGCATCTGCCACTTCCTGCTTGGTCTTCTGATATTCCTCTAAAAGCTTACGATCATATTCATAGAGCTTTTCCACATACATGGACTTATTGAGCATATCACTGAAAGAAGTAGCTGTCATGAGGATCTGGAGATAATTCATATTACCCTGCTCGTACATATAGCGCATACGAGTCTTCATAGCCTCATATTGCTCTTCTTCCTTGGCCTTCGCCTCATCATATTCCTTTTGCTTGACCTCGATCTGCTCCTGGGTCTCATCGATTTGATCCTCCAACAGCTGGACGCTGGCGATGTTCTGCACCAATTCCTCATTGGTCTCATTCATAGCATCGCTGATCTCCTCCTGGGCGCCCTCCAGTGAGGAAACCTTGCCCTGGGCGGAGTTGAGCTGACTCTGGGTCTGGCTCTTCTGCTGCTGCAGTTCATTGATGGTCGTGGCGTAAACTGGCTGCATCCCGCCCACCGTCAATACCGCGCACAACAGAATCGCCATCCCTATCCTTTGACAGGCCGCTGTTCTTCTATGTCTTACAGCAGCAGATTTCCCTGCATTTTTTTTATTTTTCACGTATTTCCTGAACTTCAAATCTGCTCCTGTCCTGTTTGCTGTCGTTTGTATTTTCAACTATTATTCTGTCAGCGACATAAAGAATCTGTATCGTTGCGAAAATCATAAGCTGTCCGTCATATTTTAACACTACATTCTTTTAATTATACTGTCAGCCATTCCCATGTGCAATGCTTCCACCTGAAATGCCGCAGGAAATTTCATCACACTCCCTGTACAGACATCCCAGGGGCAATCGCTGTACTTATTACATTATATTATATTATACAGCCGTCTTCAGACAGCAAAACAGAGCAGGCAATCCACTGCTGCGTGCACCGCCTGCTCTGTTTGATCATGACTACTCTTCTTCGAAATCTTCGTCTTCCTCGTCTTCTTCGTCTGCATCATCCTGGCTTGCAGAGCTCTTTTGGGAAGAAGAATCACTGTCGGTCGTACTCTTTGCAGCAGCTGCGGTCTCCCCAGTGCCTGCATCTCCGGCCGAAGTACTCTCTGCTGCATCCTCCTCAGAACTGGTCTCTGCGGATGCATCCTCTGTTATGGTCTCCTCTGCAGCATCCTCCTCATCCGAAGGCTCGCTTACCACTGCATTGCCTGTCAGAAACTCTAATACCTTCTGCTCCATCATGTATTCTTTGTAAGCCTTCACATCCACTTCTTTGCGATAATCATCTAAGGAGCTGTAACCCGCAGAAGCAGCAGCGTTGGACAGTGCTGTCTTTAACTGACTCTTGGAGATGGAGATATGCTCCTGGTCTGCGATGGCCTGCATAATGATATACAGCTTTGCCGCACTGGTGGCATATTCCTTGATGTCATCCTCGTAGGTGTCATCGGAAGAACCCATATAGGACATGTATGTTGCCAGATCCAGACCGTAAGCCTCTGCTGTTGCGGTCATATTCTCCGTATAGGTAGTATTCCAGCGATCTACCATTTCCTCCGGCGGGTCCTTCTTAAAGGTGGTATTGTCCTCCAGCCAGCTTACAATCTTATTCTGGATGTCGCTGTCATAGGTGCTCTGGGCCTGCTCCATCAGATAGTCGTAGCAGTAATCTCTGTACTCATCTACCGTGGAAACCCCGTCAATATTCTGGCTCTGCACGAAGGTATCATCCAGCTCAGGGGTCTTATTCTCCTGAATCTTATTAATGGTGACATCGAACTGCACATCCTTGCCTGCCACATCCTCATTGGAATAATCGTCGGGGAATTTCAGGTTCAGTGTTACCGTCTCTCCTACCTTTGCGCCGATCAGTCCATCCTCAAATCCGTCGATAAAGCTTCCGGAACCGATGGTCAGGTCATAACCGGTGGCGCTGCCCCCGTCAAATTCCTCTCCGTCAATCTTTCCTACATAGTCGATATTGGCAATATCGCCGTCCTCTACATCGTCACGGGAAGTGATCTCCACCTTCTGGGTATTGGAAGTGAGCTGATACTGGATATAGGTATCCACATAGGTATCCGATACAGAGGGTGCAGCCTCCTCAATGGGAATAGCATTGTAATTGGGAAGTTCTACATAATCCGCCGCCGTAATGCCGCTCAGATAAGCAGGATCTTTCTTGCCGCAGCCTGCCAGCAGGCCAGCCACAGACAGCACCAGTGCTGCAGCGATCACACTTTTTTTCATTTGATATGTACTCCTTTCATCCCGGCGCCCTTTGCCGGAAATAACATAATGAAATAGTTTACCACATTGTTTCGGGATAGAAAAGTGTTTTCCCCCTTCTGACTGCTTGCTTATGAGCCATTTTTGATAATGTCCTGATATACCACAAGGGAAAATGTCCCAAC
>CAVBBL010000057.1:0-4667 GCA_963593905.1 bacterium
AACTATTGGAATCTTCAGGGTTGCATTTCTGTTTGTTTGTCAAGTTTTGCTGACCGCTTTCGTGGTATGTCATGTCAGGCATGATCACTTTTTCTTCGTTTTGGCTTTCCGTATCTGTCAGCCGCAACTCGTTTATCATATCACGGCTCTTCGATCTCGTCAAGCACTTTTTTGAAGTTTTTTATTTTTCTTTGCTTTTCTCTTTCTCATCGTGTAATCGATAATCCAGATATAAGCCTGTAAATCAGCCGCTCGGAAGCAATTCGCTCTCGCGTTGTCCTGCGCGGTGAGTCTTATTCTACACTCGCATCGGATAAATTGCAACCCCTAATTTCATTTTTTTGTGTCTGAATTTTACATATATTTTTCTGATAATTTATATGGCCATTTTCACCCTGCTGTACCCTTTAATCTATGCGTCGTTTCTACAATATTAACCACTTGCATAGAATGTGGTTTTCGGTTCATCAAAGCTGTGTTTCTCTTTTAAGAAACTTCGAAATGATAGACAGCGCCTTACGCAAAAAGCATCAGCCGTTACGCTGATGCTTTCTATTTATCTCCTGATTCTATTCCTGCTTTTATTCTTCCTGCTTTTATTCTTCCTGCTTCCGTTTGAATCATGCCGTCCTTCTGCTGGTAAGCACTTTCAGAGATTCATCTTATTCTTTATTTCTGAGCAGCTCTGCCGCGAGAAGGCGGCGAGGCCTTCTTTATGCCAGCAGGTAATTGGTCATCACATATTCTAATATATAGAGAATCCCTATTCCTTTTGCTATACCCACAACAGCACCGAGCAGCTTATCAAGTCCCCTGATCACCGGCAGACGTGCTACCAGGCCGATGGAGGCAAAGAGCAGATGGAAAATCTTATATAGAAAGACAACGATTCCCAACATGATCAGCCCTATAATGAGACTGGAAAATTTCATTTCCAGTACACTGCTTACTGTTTCTGCCAGAAGAGTCAGGGAGACGATTGCCGCCAATAGAGAGAATAGCCCGTCCAGTTCGCGCACCATTCCCTTGCGAAAGCCGTGTCTCATGGATAAAAACAGAATACACAGACTGATGATCAACAGTCCCACTGCATATAAATTCAAAATAAACCTCTTCTCTTTCTGTTCCCAACTATAATCAGCCGCCGGTCAAGCTGAACGGATCGCGGATATTTCCGCCAGAATCCGCTTGCTTAGCCGGCGGCTGTATATCATCTGTTTACTTATCTCTATGGCGACACTGCGTCAATTCAGCACCATAGTGTCAATCTCGTCCTCTGTAACCACCGTCATGACCCCGGTACGGGAAGAAGGCACCAATAAAGACACACTCCTGCCGAATTCACCGGCATATCTCTGTACACCGCCGGTAGAATAGATTCTGCATTCCTGTTCATTGTTCATGATCACGCAGTCTCCGCTGATCTGCAGATCGGTATAATCCAGGTCGAAGCCAAATTCGCTGACCTTATTGCCGGAAGAATTGTACAGTTCCAGCCTATACGTATCTTCTCCCGTAGTGTCATTAAATACCAGCGCCACGTAGGACTTATCGTAGTATACTCCCTTCAGATTTTCTGAAAAGAGGTTATTCATGCCATTCTGAGGAATCTGTTTGCCCTGGTAGAAGACAAGCCTGGAATCAGATACTGCAAATGCTGTGGAGCCGTCCATAAAATGCGTAACAGGAAAAATTTCCCCTTCATAATCATAGCCGCTGACACAGTTATCACTGTAATTCTGCCCCACGGCACCAAAATTGTAAAAAGCAATGCTGGTTTTTACTTTCGTCCCGCTGATCTGCAAATGAGAAATGCACAAAAGCTCTCCGTTTGGAGAGACACTGACACTGAGAGGATATCCCATCTGTCCCATGCTCAGCTTGGACTGCTCGATCATATTTCCCTTAGCATCGTACATATTGACCCACATAGCGTCCGTGCCATTTAGCACCACCGCCACCGAGCCGTTTTCCGCTGCTGAAACCGCATAGACAGGCAAATCTGTACTCACGGCACACAGCTGTCCCGAGGTATCCATCACATACACACTGCTGCCGGTGTAATCCGCAATCGCCGCTATACTCCCCGCGATGGAAACCACAGGCTCCTGCATCTCATAAGTGACATTCCAGAGCACATTCCCCTTGGTGTCCGTGCAGCTGGCGCCATCCTTGCTCACAGCCAGAATATGCCCATTCAAATTATACCAGGCTGTTCCCTCCACATAAGTCAAAGGGGATACCTGGCTGAAAGAGGCTGTGGAAAAGGTTCTGGTATTGATCTGGACAATCACGCAGATTACGATCGCAGCCAGAAGACTTCCCACTAATAGATAGCGAAGAAAAAGAGAGAGTCTGTGTCTGCGGATCTTGTCTGCATAGTTTTTGCCTCTCTTTTGCCTTTCTCCGTTATCTGTTTCATCTGCATAAGGGTAAGGCTCTGCCTCATTGGATAAAGAGAAGGCAGCATCACGCTGTATGCTGTCCTTCTCTTTTCTGGGTCTGAAATCAATTACTGCCATTTATAAGCTTTTCCTTATTTCATCACGGAAAAACGATACTCCGTGGCTGCATCATAGGTCGTCGTCCCACCGTAAAAAGGCTGCGGGAAGGCAGGCTCATTGGCACTGTCCGGATAAAACTGTGTCTCCAGCGCAAAGCCGTCTCTGGCGCCGTACACTGCTCCTTCCTTTCCGCCATTTTCCTCCAGGAAATTGCCGGCATAAAACTGAACACCGGGCAATGTAGTATAGACCTCCATCACACGGCCGCTGCCTTTTTCATATGCTTTTGCCGTCGGACGCATGGTGCCGTCCTTTTCATAGCCGTCTACACAGAAATTGTGGTCATAGCCGCCTACCAGCTTCAGCTGCTCCTCATCAGCATTAATATCTCTGCCGATTGTCTTTGCCAGACGGAAATCAAAAACCGTTCCGCTCACAGATGCAATCTGTCCGGTGGGGATGGCTCCCTTCACCACCGGTGTATAATGAGAGCAGAAAAGCTGAAGTTCATGATCTAAAATACTGCCCGCCTTATGTCCTGCCAGGTTAAAGTAAGAATGATTGGTAGGATTAAACAAGGTGAGCACGTCAGATTCCCCATGATACTGCAGCAGCAGACCATGCTGCCCGGTCAGGCTGTACGTCACAGAGAGCACGCGATTTCCCGGCAGGCCGCACTCGCCGTCCGGCAGTTCTGTCTTAAAGATCACAAAATCCTCTCCTGTCTCTGCGCTCCAGAGCTTCTTATGAAGTCCAAGAGACGCATCCGTATGCAGGTTATTAGGGCCGTCATTAACGGGCAGCTGATATTCTTTTCCATCTAAAGTAAAATGACCTTTGGCTGTGCGGTTGGCACTGGGACCTACCACTACACCCAGACAGCTGCCATTGGCAAAATATCCTTCGGCTTTCTCAAACCCCAGCACCACATCCTCTGCCTTTCCGTCCTTATCCGGAACCAAAAGTGAAACCAGTGCTGCACCGTAATCGGATACCTTAGCCGTCAAGCCGTCTTTTTCGATGGTGTAGAGCGTAATTTCCTTTCCATCCTGGGTCTGACCGAATCTTTCTGCTGTTACACTCATGCTTTCCTCCTTAAGCCGCAGTTTGCTACGGCTGCACGAGGAGAAATTCGCGTAGGCGATTTCTCCTTACAATTCTGTGCGGCCCTCCAGTGCACGAAGAAGGGTCACTTCATCGATATACTCCAAATCACCGCCCACCGGAACGCCGCTGGCGATTCTGGTGACTTTGATTCCTGTGGGCTTGATGAGCTTACTGATATACATAGCAGTGGTCTCCCCCTCCAGACTGGAGTTGGTAGCCACGATTACTTCCTTTACATCCCCGGTAAGCCTCGTCATCAATTCCTTTAGCCGAATATCCCCGGGGCCGATACCGAGCATGGGAGAAATCGCTCCATGCAGGACATGATACAGTCCCTGGTATTTCCCTGTCTTTTCATAAGCTGCCAGATCCCTGGCATTTTCCACCACCATGATGGTGGAACTGTCTCTATTCGGGTTGGCGCAGATGGGGCAAATCTCTGTGTCTGTCAGATTCTGGCAGACCTTACAGTAATGCACATGCTCCTTTGCTTCCATGATAGATTCTGAAAGCCTGCGCACTCTGGCAGGGGACATGCCTATGATATGGAAAGCCAGCCGCTGAGCGGATTTTGTTCCGATTCCCGGCAGTGCCGCCAATTCCTCTATTAACTTATTGATATGTCCGCTGTATAGTTCCACAAACAGACGCCTCCTAGAATCCCAACGCGCCGGTCATACCGCCTAAGAGCTGCTCATTGGCTGCATCCACCTGCTTCATCGCTTCATTAACAGCTGCCATGATCATATCCTGGAGCATCTCCACATCCTCCGGATCCACTGCATCCGGAGAAATCTTCACACTCTTTAATTCCTTGGAGCCGGATACAACCACCTCCACGGCACCGCCGCCGGCACCTGCAGTAAACTCCTTTTCCTCCAGTGCCTTCTTACTCTCTTCCATCTGGCGCTGCATGCGCTGTGCCTGCTTCATCAGATTACTCATATTACCGGGCATTCCCCCGGGAAATCCGCCTCTCTTTGCCATATTAACCTCTTTCTGCCGCAGCTTGTCTGCGGCTGCGTGAGGAGAATTCGCGCAGGCGAATTCTCCGAT
>CAVBBL010000058.1:0-4658 GCA_963593905.1 bacterium
AGCACGAGGAGAATTTCGCGCAGGCGAATTCTCCGATGTGATCTTGCATTGATGCCGTAAACGTCATCAATGCGGTTTGAAAGAAATGCTATCGAGCATTTCTTTCAAACTTATTTTGCCTCCATCCATTTTTTTATCGCATTTTTCATCCGGCGGTCGATATCCTCCCGCGTTTGGAGACACTCCTTCGGGTGCTCCCTTGCGGATAGAAATGCTCTGCCGATGAGGAAATCGGGGAATACAGGAATGATCTGCCTGAGCATAGATTCGGGAAAGGCGTAATGCGTGCCGTACTCATAAACTGCGGCGTCGCAGGTGCAGTCATGCTTCCGATCCTTTAACCGCTCATCCATGCGGCGGATATAGCGTGCGGTCGGCCAGAGGCAGTCGTCCTCGCAGCCGATCAGCAGCAGATGACCGCATATATTCTCAACGGGGATCATGACCTCATCGGTCAGCGGGTTCTTCGCCTCCGTGTCATGAAACACCTTTCTCGCAGAAAGCATATTGCCGGAGCCCTTTGTCTCCGTTTGCACCGTGCGCCAGTAGTCGGGGTGCTGATAGGCATAATTCACATAAGGAAGGGGGTTGCCCTCCCATGTGAGCATGGATTCACCGTCGACCGGCCATTCCTTGCAGCCGTCTCGCTTTCCCTGCGCAAAGCCCTGCAAAACATAGTCGCAGGGGGAGACGGCTATGGTCAGCGTGATATCCGAGAACTTTGCTGCTGCCGTCAGCGCGGGAATTGTCGTGATAGACGCGCCGAGCACGCCGAGTCTTCGGCTGCCCTGCGCTTTCAGAAATTCAATTGCCTCCGCCACTCTTTCGAGCGGAAAGCTGTGATAGCCCACTTCTCCCTTGTCGGGACCGAGACTCAGAACATTCACGCCCTGCTTCACCAGCCATTTTGACACGCCCTTGGTGAGCGCATTACTCCCGCCGCTGCCGAGCATCAAAATGATCGCCGCATCGGAGCACTCGCTGCACATTTTTGCCATATATGCTTCATCCGTCTTGTGGTTCATTGTGTAGTTAAATTTTTTCATTGCCCACGCCCTTCAGGTACCCGCTTTTAGCGTTCTCTTCCGTATCATCGGATTCATCGTAAGCGTCATAAGGTGCGGATGGGTCATGCGGCTTTTTCTTAAACGGCGAGCAGAGCTTGTCCCTATGTGCGAAAGCGAAGTCAAAATTGTCCGTCCAGCCGGTATGACCGGTGATAAACATCGGGTGCAATCCGCGTTCCCGCATCTTCTGCTCCAACGCCTCCAGAGAGCGCACGGAGAGCTTATTATCCTCTGCCAGTGCGTTAATAAAGCTGTATCCTCCGTCAACACCGAACCACAGCGTGTCGCCAGTGAAAAGATACTGCTCGTCGATAAGATATACCATGTGACCCCAGGTATGACCGGGGACAAGAAAGCCCTCTATCTTGATACCGTCAATGTCCAGCAACTCACCGTCATGCAGAAGCTGCTTTTCGTTATGGATTGCGACCTGTGGAAGCTTGTATAGGTGATAAAGCACCCTGCGGCGCATCTCGCCAGTGAGATACCGATTCTCAACCTCTCCGATGTACAGTTTTGCCTTTTTGAAAAGTCCAGGGCTGTCTGCTTCCACCGCACCGATATGATCAGTATCCTGGTGTGTGATGAGGATGTGGCGTATAGAATCAGGCTCGATTCCGAGCCATGCCATCTTTTCCGCAAGTCGGTCGTAGTTGTAACCTGCATCAATCATGATGGTTGTGTCGCCTTTGCGATAGAAGAAGATATTAGCCACCCATTCGCGCACGCAGGCAACATTATCGTCGATCCATCCTGTGTTTAAGGGCTTGAATATCTCCTTGCCGCGGTAGACCATGCTCATTGCTTTTTTCTGAAATTCCGTCGCTTTTTTGGACATCTCGATCAGCCTCCTTTTTCGTGTACGTGCACAGCCTGCACCTTATTTTGCTCGATAATAGGAAATTTACTATCATTTGGTATCTGTTACTGTTACTGTAATTTTAGTTAGAATCTGCTAACTGTAAGTTTTTCAAAAAGCCGCATTTCTACGGCCTTTTCGTCATAATTCGCATGATACGCTTCCACCAGTTTCACAAACCGTGGAAACATATTTAATGCCGCAAATGCTTTGCGATCCATCTCGTGGATATAGCTCTCTGCTGTATGCGGCATGTAACACCCTCCCTTTTACATAAGAATACCACCGCGGCATCATCCTTTGTCCAGTGATTTTATAACATCTGTCTTGCTTTTCACTATCAATGTCTCAAAGATTAAAGAGTAGTTTAGATTTCTCATTCACAAACTGTATAATCGGCCCGGAAATAATAACTGTGATAATCGTGCATACACCAAATTTTCCGCCAAGCAAAACACCGATTATAACCATAATGGCATCCAATACCATACGGACTATTTTAACCTGCCAGCATTTTTTTTCTGCCAGTGCAAAGGTAACTGCCTCATATGAGCCACGTCCTAATGATGCTGAAGCATATAACCCTGTTCCTGCTGCAAACAAAATCACGCCGGATAACATGATCAGAAAATTGATCCATGTATGATGGCTGTATACATGACAGTCTGCGAACAGATCCACGCAGACACTGTAAATAATTTGATAGACCACAGTCCCTATATGGATCTGCGTCCTGTCGTAGATCAGTACGAATAGAATCATACCAAATGCCACAATAAAAGAAGCCTCTCCTATACTGATGCGAAATGTTTCAGAAAGACCTTGCCACAAAACCGCCAGTGTTGCACCGCCAAACCCGGCATACAGAGCAAGCGTGATTCCATAAGCAGCCACAACAGACCCCACTACAATAAGCATTAGCTTTTTAAAAAAATCCACGTGCTTCATATAATCATTCCTTCCAATCACACCCGGACGATGTAATTTTCCTTTCTCTTTTCTGCTTCACCCGGTACTCCGACAGGATATTCCATTGCAATACTGCCCACGCCACGCAGTGTTTCCGGCAATCCCCATTCACGCAGGAGAATCTTTCCTCTTTCGCTGTCAAATATCTCTCGTTCTCTGTGTACCCACACGCAAGCTGAAATTTATCTATCCCAACAAGTCTTTTTGTCCTCTTCCGTAATCGCACGAATAACTCTGCATGGATTGCCTACCGCTACTGAATTATCCGGAATGTCCTTTACTACAACACTGCCTCCTCCGATTACAACATTACTGCCAATCGTCACTCCCGGCATAACCTGAACACCTGCACCAATCCAGACATTATCCCCTACCGTAATTGGATAAGCATATTCTAAGCCTTGGTTTCGACGATCAAAATCAATCGGATGTCCCGCTGTATGGAATCCGCAATCCGGTGCGATAAAGACATTATCTCCAAATGTTACTTTTGCTCCATCAAGAACGACAGTATTATGATTAGCAAAAAAGTTCTCTCCAACTTCAATGTTGTATCCATAATCGCACCAAAATGGAGCAACGATACAAAATGCCCCCTTTGTCTTTCCTAATAGCTGATTCATCAATTTCTGCTGCCCCTCTTCATCAGATGGGCGGAGTTGGTTAAAGTCATAGCAAAGATCCTTCGCCCTGGCTCTTTCATCTAATAAATCTCTATCATTGTTTGCATCATAAAGCATTTGCCTCTGCATCTTTTCTTTCTCTGTCATTTTATTCCCACTCTTTCTAAATAATCTGTTTTGTCCTTGTCAGTTATCTCTCGAATAACTTTGCATGGATTACCGACCGCAATCACATTAGCAGGTATGTTCTTTGTAACAACACTGCCGGTTCCTATTATGGAATTATTTCCAATAGAAACACCTGCCAGAACCTTTACATCTCCGCCAAGCCATACATTCTTGCCGATATGAATCGGCTTACCGTAGCAACCGCCGTTAATTCTTTCTTCTGCATCGGTCGCATGATTAACAGGATAAAGTCCTATATTGGGTCCAAGTAATGTATGTGAACCTATCGTCACCTCTGCACAATCAAGAATTACGCAGCCGAAGTTGATATAGACATCGTCTTCAATCGTAATATTCTTACCAAATTCACACTTAAAATCCGGCTCAATCCAGACATTCTTACCAACCTTCTTAAAGAGTTTCTTCATAAGCTCGTTACGCAGTTCAATCTCATCATCTTCTGTTTTATTGTAAGCTCTGAATAATCTCTTTGCTTCAACTCTGCGTTTAAATAAATCTTCATCAAAGTCGTTGTATATAAGACCTTGCTGTAATCTTTCCCATTCAGACATGATAATCACCTCATTTTTTCATCCCGTATAAGCATCATTCGCAGTGTTCCTGAAATTCTGTTTCTCCAGCCACAGCCTTTCTTCCTCACTCTCCGGGATGTCGATTCTTTCGTAAGCGTCTCAGGAAGCGCACATACAAAGAAAAAGAAATCCCGAGGAATCATTATGAACTGCACCCCATTTCATAAACAGTGTACCATACTGTCTAACAAATGGGGTGCAGTTCATTACTCCTCGGGATTTCTTATGTGTTGCGGAAGGGATGGACTCCAGGATAGAAGTCTTTTCAATTCTTCTTCATTCAGTCTTTTTCCAGACATCTCATCTAACAGATATTTCATGTATTCGTAGGGAATCAGGTTATTGAGCTTTGCAGTCTCTACTATGCTATAGATTATGC
>CAVBBL010000059.1:0-4383 GCA_963593905.1 bacterium
TAAGACGCTGCCCTCTCACGGCAGAATCATGGGTTCGATTCCCGTACGAGCTGCTGACTTTAAACAGTCCAACCCGCAAAAATCCCTGTCTCGTAGGAGACAGGGGTTTTTGTTTATGTGTGTAAGTTGCTGCTTAGCATTACGAATTGACTTTGTGGGACCGAACCTACGACTTAGAGGGCTGTAGGGAAAGATGTGGAGTTATAGAGAACTATAGGAAAAAAGGGAGTTATAGGACAAAAAGTGTTGATGAAAACCGCCTCAAACCCTTTATTTATAAGGGGTTGAGGCGGTTCAATCTTTTCTTAAAGAGGTTTGATTTATAGACTTAGAATTATAGATTTAGACTTATAGGACAAGACGTATAGGACTAAAAGTGTTGGTGAGATAAGGGACGCTGCAAAGACGATGACATCAGCAGAATTCAGCAGAATTATCTAAGCATTTCCCTTCACTCGACAGGATTGTACAAAGAGAATCATGCCAACGACGAAGAGGATAGCCAGAGAGACGATACCGATGTTTACATTCCCTGTAAGCTGGCTCATGATGCTGATGAGCATGGTGCCGAAGAAGGAAGCGCCCTTTCCGCAGATGTCATAGAGGCCGAAGTACTCACCGGATTTTTCTGCCGGAATGATCTTGGCGAAATGGGAACGGGAGAGGGCCTGTATGCCGCCTTGAAACATGCCTACTACCACTGCCAGAATCCAGAATTTAGTCTGGGAATCCAGGAAGAAGGCAAAGATGGCAATGCCGGTATAAGCTGCAATGCAGATGGGAATCAGTCTTGAGGCAGGATAGCGGTGGGAGAGATAACCAAAGAGCAGTGCGAAAGGAAATGCCACGAACTGGGTTACCAACAGCGCCAGTAAAAGTCCGGTGGTATCAAGACCTAAAGCGGTGCCGTAGGCAGTAGCCATGTCGATGATGGTGTAGACGCCGTCTATATAGCAGAAGAAAGCAAGGAGAAACAGTAATACCTTCTTATCATCCTTGAGACCTGCCAGTGTGTGGCCGAGACGGCCGAAGCTTTCTTTAATGACGTGCTTAGGGGCATCCACAAAGTACAGCTGTTTATAATTCTTCAGAAGAGGAACGGTGCAGCCAAACCACCAAAGGGCGGTAACGATAAAGGCAATGGCCAGTCCGGTCATCTGGGAGATGCCGATTTTATCGGCACAGAGTACAAAAATGAGACCGATGATAAAAGGAACACAGCTGCCGATATAACCCCAGGCATAGCCTTTGGAGGAAACATCATCCATGCGCTCCGGGGTGGTGACATCGTGAATCATGGAATCGTAAAAGACAAGGCTGGAGGAATATCCCACCTTGGCGATGACGAACAGAATCAGGAACAGCAGCCAATTGCCGGTAAAGCCAAGAATTACACAGCCGATGACACCGACCATGAGAGAAACAATAAAAATAGGTTTTTTAAATCCTTTTGTGTCTGTGACAGAGCCCAGAATGGGACCTAACAGGGCTACGATGGCGGTAACAATGGAAGTGGCATATCCCCAATAGGCCAGATAATCCACACTGGAAATTCCTGCGCTGCCGGCGATGGCATTAAAATAGATGGGGAAAAGAGTAGACACCAGCAGTGTAAAGGCGGAATTGCCTACGTCATAAAGGATCCAGGATTTTTCCAGTTTGGTGGTTTTTTTCATGTAAGCTCCGTTCTGCAGACGTGGTTTGTGTTTTGCTTTTTGTATTTTGCTTTTGCGTTTGGCTTTAGTGTGGTTGCTTTCGCTCCCTATTGGTTTGACGAAGATGCAGCATATAAATGGGAGTACTGTATTGCACTTTATACTCTGGACTTTAGCGTGAGAAATCAGAATGCTGTTTGAGAATACTACTGCGTGATGTCTGCGGTTTCAGCGGTAGATTAGTGCATTCTGCTGCGAATGAAATGTTCTGAAAGGAATCAAAACAGTTTCAGTGATTCAAAATATTCGGTATGAATCAAAGGACTCTTGGATAAATCAAAACAGTCGGCAACGGCTGTTTTTACTGGGGACCGTAGGTGTGTTCCAGATAAGGATCCAAGGGTAAGGTGTCATCGTGCAGGGCACTGCCATAGGCTGGCAACAGGGTGACGGCTCTTTCCAGTCCTTCATGATAGAGCTGCCCCAGTCGCTTGTTGCAGTCTGTGCAGGCGGGATTGGGACGACGCTCAATCAGATGCCCCCGTAGAGAAGGGTAGCTGCTGCCGGTCAGCTTCATGACGCCGATAGTGGCGCTGCGCAGCAGCGGATTGGGACTTTGCAGGATCTGGTTAAACTGACGGAAAGACAGCAGTGCCTTGCGTACTGTTTTTGCAGTAAATCCAGGGAAAAAGCCTGCAATAAGCTGTGCATTCTCCTTAGATGCAATGATTCCGGAAGAAAAGGAATAACGCAGAGGATCATGACCGTCCATAACAGCTAATCGTCTGTCAAATTCACTCTCGATCTGGGTGTGGTTCACATCGCCTTGGCTGATCCTCTCCTCAATGTAGCCGTGACAGGCATGATCCAGGCAAAAGTGACAGAGAAAACCTATGGCATAGGCGATGGCGGCTTCCTTCTCAGCCGGATCCTTCAGGGAAAGAATATGGCGGCGGCTTTCCTCAAAGAAGGGCATGGCTGAATCATCGTGCATCTGACTGGCTAATGCGCTGACGGGATTATGGTGCAGAGGTTCATAATAGAAATAAATATCCGGTCCCTGCAGGCCGATATCGAAGACTTGACGATGGCGGAGAATAACGGCGGCCAAAGGGCCGGGGAGCCGGCGCAGAACATCAGCGCCGAAGCGGTTGTGTGCATAAGTAGCAGGCATGTAAAATTCCTTTCCGCTGCAGCAGATATACATAGGATATCCATATGATATCGAGGTCAAAACCTGTCGCGGGAGCGAGTCCTCGTCGGAGTCTTGGGAGTTGAACTTTATGGCATCCCTATTGATGATAAAGCAATGAATGTGCGCAGCATGAAAATATTGTGTTGTTCAAATTATACATTTCTTTTTTGCTAAATGCACTATAGCTGTGCATATTTTAATCTATGGGCAGAGAAAAGGACTATCACGGCAATGTAAAGACATAGTAAGAAGCAGGTAAAGTGAGTCTGATGGTATGAAGTAGTTGAAGTGAATCATATTCCTAAGGAAACGCTGATTAATTGACCATATATCTTTCGCCACTGAATTTCGAAGCTATTTTGAAGTATTCAGTTTCTATAGTGACTTAAAACCATGATGGTTCCCGATATATGGCCTTTAATCCTGCTCTTTGTTACATTTTTCTATCCCCTTTTCAGGGAAATGGGCGCAGTTATCCCTTGGAAAATTCTGCACCTCTGCCAGCTCTGGCACACATGAGCGTGTTGACGCTGGCAAATAGTGTATTGAAACGATTGAAGTTCTTGGCAAGTCCACGGTACACGACCTTCGCATACCCGAATTGCCGCTTCACTATAAGGAACGGATGCTCCACCTTGCAGCGTACTGACGACTTCCGGTTTTCTATCTGCTTTTCCCAGTTGATACCGTTGTAATCTGAAGAAGTTTTCATGCTGCTGGGACGCATACAGGTGCGATATTCAATTTTCGACAGATGCTCATCCGACTTGAACTCCGGACGTTTACTCATTCCTGAGTAACCGGAATCTCCGTAAACAACCTCATCGTCCTTTAGAATCAGTTTGGATGACTCTTCGATATCATGGATATTTGCTGAGGTTGCAGTGATGGTGTGGACATACCCTGTCCCAGCATCAACACCAGAATAAATCTTCATGCCGTGATACCATTGATCGCCTTTCCTCGTTTGGTGCATTTCGGGATCGCGCTTGCCGGAAGGATAGTAGGGTTAGATCATAAGAGTCCAATCTTTCCATGGAATCATCTGGTCCATCGTATCAAGGAACTTCTCGCGGCGAGTTTTCTTTTTCCGCAGGTTGTATTCGGCATCAGTGAAAGTCGGTTGCTGTATAGGGGATACCACCTTTCTTGATACTTGTATTTTATAAAAATGGTACGTGACTTTCATCAGAAACGTTGATTAAATCAGCGTTTCCTTAAAAAATAATCACTGGTTCTTTACAGCATTTAAAATCACTTTTTCTTGTTACGCTTCTCTTACATAACATCCGTTATCATAAGCTCATCAAACAAAAAACAAACAAAAACAAAACAATATAACAATTTAAATTAAGAAAGGAAGGTATTAATTATGCTTACAGGTCTCCTCGTTGTTTTTGGTTCCATGGCCGCTGCTGCATTGGGTTACTCCGTTCATCGCACCTTAAATGAGTGTAAGTAATAGCCAAAAAATTATTTTTCAAACAAAAAAAATATAACAACTCAAATTAAGAAAGGAAGGTATTAATTATG
>CAVBBL010000060.1:0-4194 GCA_963593905.1 bacterium
TACCTACCACAATTTTATTTCCATCCATAAATGATGCTCCCTGTAAAAATGAGCCCTTTAAATGCGGCAAAAACACAAGAGCAATTCCATTCTCTGCCAGTAATGTTCTAATTCTTAAACAAAAAGTATCCGGTTTTTGAAGAGTCATTTTTCTTATTTCCGGAATAGTATTAATAAGTCCCTTAATGTTTACCGCTTTGACTTCAATATCACGTGCCTTAATTTTTGCCTCCTGTGCCCATGCCAATAATGCAAAATCGCTTTTTTCAGTAACTGCCAATCTTCTACATGCTATTCTAGTAATCTGATTATTCTCTAACAAAGAAAGCTCAACTACTTCAAAATACTTTCTTAGATTAACAACCTTTTCCTTTACATCTCTAGTTTCCGGAATCCATCCGTACTTTGCCATCTCACCATAGGGAAGCTGTTTGGCCAAAGCCTCATCAGCATCCATTGAATTCTCTGCTTCTGCTTTAATTAACTTCTCTCTATAGACAGCCTCAAGGTTATTCCAAAACTTTGCAGGTACTCCAAGTACCATTTCTAATCTTACAGCCACCTCCGGAGTCAACTGAACATCGCCATTAATAAGCTTGCTGATATGCTTCTCTGACATATCCATTCTTGCTGCAAACTCCTTCTGACTCATTCCTCTATCATTAAGCTGCTCTTTGATTGTCGCTCCAGGTGGTGTTGCAATGTAACTGCGACTTCTCACCATAGTGCTACCTCCTGTTCATTTCCTTTTAATGGTAATCTACAATTTCCATGATATGCGCTATCTGGATTTCATCACCATGTTTTTCAAAAATCAATCTATACGGATGTACTAAATCCACAGCGTATTGCCCTTTGCGGTTATTAGTTAACGGATGGCACCTACCGATGTGAAATTGAATCATCATTTCCACCGTATCCGCAGCACTAATTTCATCTATACGCATTTGGATTTTCTCTGCCATCGCATTTCCATAAGTCCTATCGGCAAATTTGGCATCCGTACAAACCTTTTCGATTTTCTTATTCTTGTACGTTATGTCCAATCTATCACCTCTTTCTCAATTTACCTATTAGGTAAATTTATAATAATATAAATTAGACATATCGTCAACAATCAATTAACCTCAGAGGTAAATTGCTCTTTTTCTTGAGTAGTCGTCACGGTCTACACGGAGAACAACATCCGCCTCACCTTCAAGAACGTACAGAGAGTCAACTAATAATGGTCATGTCTGGTTATTTGGCCGGCAGTTCAGTTTTAGGAGTTATCTCGTTTGCAGCAATGCTCTGAATATCCAGGTTGTCCATCGTTGCACTACCATAAAAGAAGCTGAACAACTGGTATGTACACCGGTCGTTCAGCTTCTTGCGTATATACGAATGGATGTATGACAATAAGATTCGTTTCACATAACCAAACTCATTTTTTTAACTCATTGGAATCCTCGCATTTGCAATACAGGTACTCAATGCATCTGGCCACAGGCCTTGGCCAGAATCTGCAGAACATATCCAAATCTTCTTTCCCCCTGTCATGGTCTGCAATAATCTGTGTCGTGGCCGACTCACTGTGTATACGGTGATGCATGAGAATAGAATTGCAATACACAAATGTCCCGGATAACCTGGAGATTCTCTCCCACGCCTGCCAATCCACATTACTCCTGTATCCGGGGGTAAAAAAAGGAGACGGCAGATTTTCCTTGACGAATGTCACAGAAGGACAGCAGATAGGCGATCCTAAAGAAAGTATTCTCCTCCTCACAAAGATGCTGTTTTGCAGATTTCTGCTCCTGAAAGGGAGAAGCATAATTCTCTTTATATTTAAAAGTCTGTTGCTGATCACCACCTGATCTTCTCGTATTTCTCCATAATCCGTAAAGGCGATCAAAGGATGCTTTGCCTTATTTAACTGTGTCAGCACTTCTTTTGCATAATCCTGCAGATAGATATCATCCTGATGGGCGATGGCCACCACCTTTGTATCAGCCTCTCCGCATCCGAAATTCCAGTCCTCGGCGATGCCGCTCTCTCCTCTGTTGATATGACACGGGATGCCGTATTTTTCCGCAATGCTGATAATGTGATCGTTTGGCGTAGACGTAGCGATCAGAATATGCACCTTCACTGTCTGTTTTAAAAGAGATTGCACGCATGCCTCCAGATAAGGACTCTCCTTGTAGGCACATAAGACAAAAGTAAAATCATCGTTGGTATACTTTTTCATTTTAATCCTCATTTCTGACAGCTAAACTGCGAAGATAAATGCCCCCACTGGAATCTTACTAAGAATTGCCAGGCAGTTTATCATCGTAAGTCGAAAGCCATGCTTCCCTCACAGGGCACCTGATTCACCAGAAGCTGACAGCCTTCCTGGCTTTCTTCTGCTTTTTGGAATTGCAGGATGGTTCCTGCACCATTGCTCTCTCCTTCAATTCTGAGAAGATAGCGATGTCCTTTTATAACTTCTGTCTTATCCAGTTTTATATAAGACGTATCTCCATTTTGGATCAGTGCTGCACCAAATGTTTTTGATGTCAGTATGTTTCCGCTCTCTGCATCCACCAGCGAAAGCTGCAATGCATCCCGGTTTGCCCTTGCAGTATTATTATTGACCGCCACAAAGGATAATTCCGTTACTGTCCCGTCTTCCTTGGCTGTAAATTCCTGCTCTATAATATCCCCGCTGCCTATTGTTTCCTCTACATATGCAGCGTTGTCCGCCGTCTGCGTGACATGATAAATACAGGGCGCTGCCTTGGCCAGATTGGCATAAAGCAAAAGGATGATCAGAGCGCTGCTGATTCCTCCCTGCAGCCAGATCAGCCAATGCTCTGGCTTATACGTCTCCTGTTTCCACTTCTCTGTAAATTTACTGTACGGAAAGTTCAGTACAAGGAGCAGCAAAACGGATATTAAAAACACGGTCCGTAACGCATCACTATAACGCAGCAGATCATGATATTTAAAGAAGCCCTGTATGTTCTTATATTTCAGATTCTCCTGATCTGCGAACTGCATCAGCCCGGAAAGCGCCAGTTTTGTCACGAGACTCTGTGTGCTGTAGATCCAATGATGCATCAAAGAATACAGTCCATAGCAGGACGTACCGATTACGAGTAAAAGAAGATTCTCCCGCAGTCTGTTTTTATGGAATACGCAGCAAAGCACCGCAAAAGGCACGAGCATAACCACCCAATAGGAACGAATGTCCATAAACAGGATGATAGAGGCCATGGCAAAAAACGAACACCACAGTGGGATAAAGACCTCACCGTCCTTTAACCGGATCATATAACAGGCTACCAGCAGGATTACATAACTGACTATAAATAAATTCAATGTAAATCCTGCTACGCCAAAGCCTGCACCTAAAAGCAGATTAACGGCATCCCTGTTTTGACTTCCCATACATAATTCATACCACGCATCATTGTAAAAAGGTACGGCGCACAAAATCTGTATCAGAAAGACCGCCGCTGTTTTTAAAAATATCATGGGAATTCTCTTCTCCCGAAGCAGCAGCAAGGGAAAAAATATGAAAACAGCAAAAGTCTTCAACGGCATCGCAATCATGAACCAAAGGATAAACCTTTTCTCCTTTCCTTTAAGGTAATGATAGATGCCAAGCAGCATAGCCAACACTGAGAGCACATCATACTGCACAGCCACCATAGTGGAAATGATCATACAGGCATTCAGCAGAAAAAGAAGCCGCATCATTCTGATCACCTGCTCATTCTTTACATAAAACCGCATGATCTTACCGATGATCCAGGCAATTCCGAGCACAGCCATAAGAATCATCATCTTGCACCAGAGCAGTGCTTTGACAGAGGACATATAATCAAAACCGGTCATCCGGTGCAGTATGGCTGTGGGAAGATTCCACAGTGCAAAAACTGCGTAAAGAAAAATATTGTAATTGGCAGAATAGACTGTCTGGGATGCATGATTCTGTGCTGCGTAATGATAATACTCTCGAAACTGTCCGTCTAAAACAGACTCGAAAAGCATAATGCCATTATCCAGAGAATCCGAAAAATCCGTATAATAGAAAATCAGGAATGCTGCCAGCAGTACCCCCCCTGCAAACATCCATTCGCTCACATTTCTGCTTTTTTTTAACAACTCTTTCATAATTACCTCTTTATGCCGCAGTTTACTGCGGCAGCACGAGGAGAATTTCGC
>CAVBBL010000061.1:0-3436 GCA_963593905.1 bacterium
TGCCTTGCCAATCTCACTGACAATAATCACTGACAAAGCTGTCAATGCCATTTTTCCCCATAATACCAGCGACAAAGGTGTCGTCTCAAAGACAGCACTGCCGAACTGGGTAATGATTACCTGCAACGCCAACACTATAGCGAATACCACCAGCATCAAATGATTTTTCAGCAGATTCCTATACACAGGCGTCGTATCCAATTCCCGGCAATTAAAGGCATTGCACAGCTGCATTAGCACAAAAAGCGTAAATAGAACTGTATCCTTCTGCGCTTCCTGTGCCCCCAGGAAATTGGTAAAATGCTGCGCCATAAAGATGACGGAAATGTAAAGGCCAATGGCCATGATTCTGAAGAGCATCTTTTTCGATACTATATTTTCATCCCGTCTGGTAGGCTCTCTTTTTAACAGATCATCTCTTATTGGCTCTAATCCCAGTGTCAATGCCGGCGGACCATCCATAATAATATTGATCCACAGCAGTTCAAGTGCGGTAAAAGGAGCCTTAAAACCGGCCAGGATAGAACAGATTACGACCACTACGGAGGAAACATTCACCGTCAGCTGAAAACGGATAAAACGTTTAAAGTTCTCATAGATTCCGCGACCCCACTGCACTGCCTTCACGATGGTTGAGAAAGAGTCATCCAGCAGCACCATGTCGCTGGCCTCCTTCGTCACCTCTGTTCCTGCGATACCCATGGCAATGCCCACATCCGCATTTTTGATGGCGGGTGCATCATTGATACCGTCGCCGGTAACTGCCACGACATTGCCGCATTCCTTCAAAAGCTTTACTACCCTCATTTTTACCAAAGGTGTACTGCGGGCGATCACCTGTATCTTTTTAAGAGCTTCCTTTAGTTCCTCATCGGACATTTCCTCTATGTCGGCAGCCTCTACCGCAATATGCCCCTCATCCAGCATATGCAGCTCGTTGGCAATGGCTCTGGCAGTTCGGATATTGTCTCCTGTAAGCATCTTTACCTCGATGCCCGCCTCCCGACATCTGCGGATTGCCCCGTAGACATCTGGACTTAAGGGATCGGAAATAACCACAAAACCGTCATAGCACAGGTTCTTCTCCAGCTCCTGCTGTTGCTGTTCTTCTCCCTCGTTTTCTTCAAGCTCTCTGTGTGCAAAAGCCAGGAGTCTGCCGGCCTGACTCTGGAATTCCTCCATGAGCTTTTGGATATACTCTCTTTCCTCTTCAGACACATCGGTGCACAGGGAGAGTATTTTTTCCGGATTTCCTTTGGTATAAAGGATCTTTTTGCCTTTTTCCCGGACGATAGTGCTCATATCCTTATTCTGGGAAGAAAAAGGGAAAACCTTTACCACATCAGCCTCATGACGCATTTTCTGGTAATCCACACCAGCCTTTTGCGCCGCTGCCAACAGAGAACATTCCGTGGGATTACCGATGAAGGACCATTTGCCGTCCTCCCAGGTAATATTAGCATTACTGTTGATGCAGTAATTTCGGAGCAGCACTTCATCCTTGATTTCCTCAGGCCGAATCAGCTGACCATTTCTGTAAATCTGCTGCACCGTCATCTTATTTTCCGTCAGTGTTCCCGTCTTGTCGGAGCAGATGATATTCACGCAGCCGATGGTCTCGCAGGCAATCATCTTTTTGACCAGCGCATTTTCCTTAGACATCTTGATGATGTTAAGTGCCAGAGAAACCGCCACGATGGTAGGCAGACCTTCCGGCACCGCCGCCACAATCAGGACTATACTGGTGATAAAGGCATCAGACACCGTGCTCCAGTTCAGCTGCTGGGTCATGATAAAGCCGATGATCTCAATAGCAAATACAATGGCCGCCGCAGTAATGCCCAGAACAGTGATCTGCTTTCCCAGTCTGTCCAGTTTTTCCTGCAGGGGCGTGGTGGTCTTTTCAATAGAGGAAAGCTCCTGAGCGATTTTTCCAAATTCCGTATCATTACCTACACCGGTGACCAGCAGTCTGCCGTTTCCGGCCGATACAAAGCAGCCGGTGTAAAGCATACAGCTTCTCTCCGCCACGGGAGTCTTTTCCTGACAGACAAAATCTGCATTCTTTTCCACCGGGACGCTTTCTCCCGTCAGCGCCGACTCATCCACGTGCAGCTCATTACTCTCCAGCAATCGTCCGTCTGCCACGATTTTATCTCCGGTCTCCACCAGAATGATATCGCCTACAACAATTTCTCTCTGGGCTACCTGCGTGGGCTCCCCGTTTCTGATCACCTTGATCAGGGTGTCCTCGTTGATGCGGTTTAAAGCTTCAAAAGACTTTTCACTTTTTCCTTCCGTGATGACTGTAATGACCACAGACAGAGAAATCGCAGCGAAAATGCCTGCGCATTCCAGAAAATTGTACTCCCCGCCTGTAAAATATCTGGCAGTATTAACGATCAGTGTGATTACAGCCGCAAAAATCAGCATCAAAAGCATAGGCTCCGTGGCCGCATCCCAGATACGCTTTGCCATGGAGATACGCCCTTGCTGCTTAAAGGTATTCTCTCCGTACTTTTCTCTGGAAGCCTGAATCTTCGCGTTGTCTAATCCCCTTTCCGCATCACTTCCTGTTTTCCCAAGCAATTCTTCTCTGGAAAGCAGATATGCTTCTTTCATGAATCCTCCCTTTCTGCGGACGCCTTTTGCCTTTTTTCACAACTCCTTCACAACGAAGATGCTTATCCTATGCCCATACACGCTGTTTGATAACTATTCGAAAGCATCTCTATGACTATGATTTTCTGCGGCGTCCCTGACGCAGGCAAATCGTGCCATAAAACTCATAACTGTTCATCCCCATCTCGATTTTCCTTTGGAAAACCTCGATGTGGCCGGCCAGAGGCGCTCCGCGCCTTGGCCGCCTGCCAACTCCAATTATGAATTTGACTGCAAGCAGTCAATTCACATTGGAGTTGGCAGGTGCTGAACAGATACAAAAAATCGGTACAGCGACTCGCTGTACCGACCATAAAAAAGACTCGTGTACAGCAGGTGCTATACATGAGTCTCGTTGATTAAGGCAAACCAGATCCGGTATGGAAAGATCAGTATGTTGACTTGCCGCGCCCAGTAATGTATCTCTATCACCGCATTACTGTACGCCACTACTCCCTCATCTGTTCGATTGTCCTTTCAAACTATCATGAGAGTTTATGGTTAGTCAATGCAAACTTATTTTATATCATCCCTTATATTACCCTATATACATATCCTTTATGCTTCTTACGAACACCATGCTTTTTAAACAGCTACAATTTATAAACATTTGAAAATGGCTTACATTCAGTTCTTTTGTGATTCCCAATAATGTAGCTAATGTAACTAAATTTGAAGAAGTTTTTAAAAGTTTGCAGTTCACACGCCTATTATTTTTTCGCTGAGTTGAAAATCTAAGTTCCAGTTTGGAAAAGTAAATCCCTGCTCAGCGTGT
>CAVBBL010000062.1:0-2757 GCA_963593905.1 bacterium
CGACATCAATGCAGAATCGTATCGGAGAATTCGCCTGCGCGAAATTCTCCTCACGTTGCCGCAGACAAGCTGCGGCATAGAAAGGAAAGCATGACATTAACTAGTAAACAGCGAGCTTATCTTATGAGTCTTGCCAGTACATTGGATCCTATTATGCAGATTGGCAAAAATGGCGCAAGCCCGGAGACAGTGACCAGCGTGGAGGAGCTTTTCAATAACAGAGAGCTTATCAAGATTGCAGTTTTAAAGACCTCTCCGGAGGAACCTGCTGTGATTGCAGAGGCTGTTGCCGGTCGGACCCGTTCCACATTGGTCAAGGTAATCGGCAGACGTTTCATTTTATATCGCCCCGACAAGGACAATCCGAAGATTGTGCTGCCCAGGGCATAAGTGGACTTAGGTAATCCATAACACAGCAAACGGATAAACGTGAGATCATAAAGTCCTTTTGTTAAGATCTACATCAGGAAATTCATCCTACGTGATACATTTTAAACGATAGTGATTGATGCAGAGTGAGGCTAGAATGGGGAGCATTGTAAAACGAAAAGTCGGTATTATGGGAGGAACTTTTGATCCCATACATATAGGCCATCTGCTTCTGGCAGAATGTGCCTGGCAGGAGTTTTCCTTAGATCAGGTGCTTTTTATTCCCAGCGGTCATTCTTATTTTAAGGACCACAGGGAAATGAAGGTGACAAGTCCGGAACATCGTTTGGCTATGACACGCCTTGCTGTGTCAGATAATCCCCATTTTGCAGTATCAGAGATGGAAATCCTGCGTCCCGGCAGGACTTATACCTGTGATACACTGGGAGAGCTTAGGGAGCAGAATCCGGATACGGAGTATTATTTTATAGTAGGGGCTGATACCATTGCGTCCATGGCAGATTGGTATCACCCGGAGAGAGTATTTGCGTCTTGCACAGTGTTGGCGGCTATGCGGCCGGATGAGACACCAGACCAGGAATTACAGCAGCATATCACCTCTTTGCAGCAGCAATTCGGCGCCCGCATTGAGATTCTGCATGCCCCCTGTGTGACGATTTCCTCGACTATGCTGCGGCAGGCATATCTTGCCGGAGAGAGTACCCGGTATCGAATTCCGGAAGAAGTGCACAGATATATTAAAGAGAATAATCTTTATATATAAATCAGCATATTGTATTAGGCCATCATGGTACTACACAAATAGCATAATTGTTTTACGCATCAGGCAGTGCTGCAAAAAGGCTTTATAAAAGGTTCATGGATTCCACAGTGCCCCACAAGGCACTATAATTGATTTATAGATCCCACAGTGCTGCAAAGACGATATGTAATTAGAGGTTTTTTCGGCGCAAAGCGCCTGTAAAATGGGGAGAATCATGGCGGAGAGCTTAGATCGAAAGGAAAGGCAGAAACGTTATTCTGCCATCACCAAAAAGCTGGAAAAAGAATTAAAATACAGCCGTTATCTCCATACGATGGGGGTGGCATTTACAGCTACATCTCTGGCAATGGTGCATGGTGCTGATGTCGAAAAAGCGGAAACAGCCGGACTTTTACATGACTGCGCAAAATGTCTGGGGGAAAAAGAGTCCATTCGGCTGTGTGAGAAGGAAAGAGTGGAGATTACCCAGATGGAGCGCCGCAATCCTTCTCTATTGCATGCAAAGGCAGGTGTGGCGGTGGCCAGAGAAGAATATGGTATCACCGATGAAGAAATCCTGGGTGCCATCCGCTGGCATACTACCGGCAAGCCTGCTATGACCAAGCTTGAAAAAATTATTTTCATTGCTGATTACATAGAGCCCGGTCGTTGTGAGGCACCGGGACTTTCCGGAATCCGCAGACTCGCCTTTCAGGATCTGGATGCCTGCATGCTGCAGATACTGCAGGATACATTGCAATATCTGAAGGAGACCGGTAAGGAGATCGACACAGCTACGGAAGAAACAAGAGCCTACTATGCGGAATTGATTAAGAGCCGCAGATAGTATAATAATCACGCAGCCGCAGGCAAGCGGCGGTTAAAAGAGGTGAGTTAGAAAGAAATGCTCGATAGCATTTCTTTCTAACGGCATTGATGCCGTAAACGACATCAATGCGGAATCGTATCAGAGAAATCGCCTGCGCGATTTCTCTTCACGTAACCGCAGACAAGCTGCGGTTAAAAGAGGTGGCTATGGAAAAAGATAAAGAAAGAGCGACAGTTTTTACAAAACTGGCAATTGAGGCCTTAGAAGATAAAAAGGCGGAGGATATTCGTCTTATCGATATCAGTGAGGTCTCTGTGCTGGCGGATTATTTTTTGATTGCAAGCGGTACCAATCGCAGTCAGATTCAGGCGATGGCTGACAATGTACAGGAAAAGCTGGGCAGAGCAGGGTGCCTTTGCAGACAGACAGAAGGCTATGAAAACGCAGCCTGGGTACTGTTAGACTTTGGCGACCTGATCGTGCATATTTTTAACAGGGAGGATCGGTTACTCTATGACCTGGAGCGAATTTGGAGAGACGGCAAGAGCATTGATCCCGCATCCTTATAATAGTTGCAGAACCAGGCGGCAGTAAAAAGACTGTAAAAAGACTTTTTCATGCAGAATTTGTATCTCTGATCGGATACCTGTTCTGTAGGAGAAAGTCTTTTTTCATGCTAAAATCTGTACAGCAAAATCATTTTTCTCCTTTCTATGCCGCGGTTTACCGCGGCAGCACGAAGAGAATTTCGCGTAGGCGAATTCTCCGATGTGATCTTGCATTGATGACGTTTACG
>CAVBBL010000063.1:0-2645 GCA_963593905.1 bacterium
ATCTTTTTGTGCGAAATGCAGATCCCATACATCCTGACAGGCCTTCCGCATATCTTTTCATACGCCGGAAGTATGCCGGGCTCAGAGCACCTGCAAACTTGCACTTGCCGCATCTGACATAAACCGGTTCGGTCTGTGTCAGCGGTACCTCCGTCACCTTAAACCCGCATACAGGGCATCTCATATCTCTGAAGCCTTTTTCTTCGGCTTCCTGAAATGATATGAGAATCTTCCTCTGCACTTCCGGGGATGGTGTCGGAAATCTTGGATTGAATTTCAGTGCCTCCATCGCTGCCATTACATCTCCACTCCCTTCATTATGTTCGCTTCGATATATTCATATACAGGATGATAATCCAGCATCTGAAATTGTCTCAGTCGGATCATGAGTGCCGTGAAGGACACTCCAATCTGCGCTGCCATTTTATTTATTTTAGTCCGGTCCTTAGAAGCCAGTACACTGTCTCCATAAACCGGAAGCCTGTTTCCATTGTTAAAATCTCTGAGTGCTGTTTCCACGATAAAGTGCGGCATCAAAAGGGAGGCTGCAAGCTTATCTGCCTGGGTCTCAGACATATTAAACTGTGCCTTCAGCTCCTCGCAGCTGTAGCTTTTCTCAGAATCGAATTCTCGCTGGTATTGTGGCGCCGGGTTGTGAATATCAAGAATATAATGTGCAACCTCATGCGCTATGGTAAAGCGGCGTTTCCCGCTCTCCCTGACTCTCCGAAGGTTCGTATCCACAACGATTGTTCCCAAAGGGAAAGTAAACGAAACAATCTGATTTCCACGTTTTACCTTCAGTGGTGTCATTCCGTTTGAGAGGAATCCGATCTTATCGTAGTCATCCTCTGCAAACTCTTCATAAACAACTCTCAGTCCTAATGAATTAGCCAGTCCCTCTATGTCTACACACTTGGGAAGCATCTTCATTCCTGTTTTTCTAATATAGGTCATGACAAGCCCTTCTCCGAGTTCGTCAATCTCCCTGTTCGGAATACATTTTTTCAAGATGTGTCCACCTCCACTTTGGTCGGCTCGATGTACCATGATGAGCCTGACCGGTATATGTATTTTTCCGCACTACCGATTAATACCGTGTAGCGAATTCCTTCATATTCACCGTCAACTGCTTCGCTGACGTGGAGGGTTCTGGTGATCTTCCAGAAACGGCCGTCGGGCAGCTTTAATCCCAGCGGCAGAACAGTTCCATCTTCATAGCATTCACATCTGACAGCTACAAACATCCTGTCCATTTCATATCAATCTCCTTGCCTCATGTCTGCAGTCAAGGGCTGCAGCAATATCGACACAATCTTTAAAATCTACATCTCTTTTATGACATGACTTAAGACGCCCTGGCATACAAGTTCATTTACCAGGATCTTCTTATCTCCGTAGACAGCTTCATTCATGTATTCCAGAACTGCCTTATGGCTCTTCTTATCAATGCCGCCATAGCGCTTTAAGGTATTCTGCTGGTTTTCATCCAGAGCAACGATAATATCGCCAACCTTTGGATCAGCCCCCTTACGAATGACCAGGGTATCTCCTGCTTCAATACCGGCATCTTCCATGGAATCCCCCTTGGCCTTCAGGATGAAAAATGGTCCCTTGCCAAAGATTGCTGTAGGAAGCGCTGTACGGTACAGAAGATTCTCCTCTTCCAGTGCCGGGCTTCCACATGCAATGGATCCCACTGCATCTACAAGCTCATGATCCACCATGATCTTGTCCAGATCATCATAGGAAACCTGGCCATCTTGATACCGGATCATGCCTCTTTCATCCATAGCCACCAGATAGTTGTAGGCTGTACTCCGTACAACTCCTACTGCTTTGGCAATCTGGGTTGTGGAAGGCATGGCACCTGCATTCTGCAGGTAGTAATCACTGATATAATTCTGAATTCTGTCCATTAATTCCGGATCCTTATGCCTCATAAGAAATCCTCTCTTTCTAAGCTCGTTACTTGAGCAGATTGCTTTCGATAGGTTCAATATAAACCATATCGATTCATAATGCAACAACTTTTTCGCTGAAAAAGAAAAGGTGTCACATCACAGTGACACCTTCGGCTTTTTTTATTATTTTTTCACTTTCTGATGATATTTCCAGGCCATTTAGATCCTACATCCAGACCATTTTCTGTCAGCCAGGCATCTTCTACCGTAACCTGTTTTTCCTCTCCGGACTCATTTATCAGAGTGACAGATACTTTCGGATCTTCTCCCGGCAGACGTTCCTCACAGCCATAATCTCCATCAAAAATATGTTTTATCTTCCACATGGCAATAAACCCTTAAAACGTCACTACTTACACTACTTTTATCTGACAGGCCTTCATGGCTGACAGCGCTGTCTCATGAGACTCTGGTGTAACTCCTGCGCAGCATTTAGAATCTATAATAATCTGCACCTCAGGTAAAAACGCCTTGGTAAGCATAGCATTTGAAATCACACAGATGTCCGTACACAAACCTACAAATGTAATAGAGTTTATAGGCTCCTTTGCATTCTCATCTACAAGCAGCTGTCCCAGTTCCACCGAACCAAAGCCAGGCTTGTCAATAGCTTCGGTCTGTCGCAGCTCATCCAGTTCATGACGAATCTGCCAGCCCTCCGTTTCCTTGATACAATGAGGT
>CAVBBL010000064.1:0-2593 GCA_963593905.1 bacterium
ACCGTCCTGACGGATCTTTCCCGGGCTGTCATCTGTGCCATGTCCGTACGGCCATTCCCTCACCGCTTAGTCCTTCTTGGTGTAGGCTTCGATGCTGTTATAGTCATCCAGAAAATCCAGGATCTTTTTTCTGCCCGCCTTGTTCAGTTTGTTAAAAGCAGTCATCACTCTCTTGGTAGCGAGCTGCTGGGAGAGGTCATTACCCTCGTCCAGGGGTGTGAAATCTACCGGATTCAATGAAAGTTCCGTACAGATTCTGATCACTGTATCATATGCCATGCCCTCTATACCGCGATCCAATGCTGTCACCAACGTGCTGTAGGGGATGTTCATCTTTGTAGAAAACTGCCTAACACTCTTGTACTGGGTTAAAATCTCATTTTTTAAAATTTCTGCCTTACTCATGCTGTTGTTCAATTGTTAACCTCCTTGTGGATAAAACCTTTCAAGATCCCCCTTATTTCATACAAAAAACACTCCGTTTAGATTATACTAGCCGCTTTTCTAAAACAAGCTTTTTCTTTTAATTTTAATTTTTTATTCAAATTTTAAGCAGGCTCTGTGCCATATCTGCCTTTGCAAAAGAAATGTTGACCAGCTCAGCATTTTTTTGCACATTTCTCTAAAAAAGCTCTCTCACCATCTCTGCATCAAAGCGCACGTCCTTTGCACCCTCTACCTCGATTCTGTACAGAGCATTAGCGGCCAGATGCTCGGCAGCCTGCTCCAGATCGCGTATACCGGTGGTGTCCGCAAAGCAGTCCACTACTGCTTTCACCCCTTCCGGCTCTATCACGCATTCCTCCGGGCGCAGTCCAATGCGCTTTAAAACCTTGGGAAGTGCAAACTTGGTAAAGATGATCGCCTTCTCCTCCGGTGTGTAGTCCGGAATGTCTATTACCGCAAAACGGGACATCAGCGGTGCGCTGATCTGACTCTTGTCATTGGCTGTGGCAATGGGATAGACGCCCACCGTCGGCACCATGCATTCCATGTAATTGTCGGTGAAGCCGATATTGTCAAGGAGTGTCAGCAGCACATCGGCGGGATTGCCGTTACCTTTACCGGAAGCAGCCTTATCCAGCTCATTGATGATAAAGACCAGATTGGACTCTCCTGCCACGGAAAAAGCTTCCATGATGATGCCGGGCTTTGCGTTGGCATAGATTCGGGAGCTTCCTGTCAGCTGCTCCGGATCATTAATAGAACTCATATCCAATGTCGTCCACGGCAGCTTTAAAATCCTTGCCACGGCATAAGCAATCTGGGATTTACCGATACCCGCAGGTCCCACCAGCAAAAGGCCGTAGGCAGGCAGCGTATGGGTACGGTTGATCTGTATGATCGTCTCCATGATTCGCTGCTTTACAGAGGTAAGGCCATATAGCTCCTCATCCAGAATCCGGCGGGCCTCCTCAGGATCAATTGCCTGAAAATAGTCGCTTTTCCAGCGTATATTCATCATGATAGAAAGTGCACGCTGGGCGTGGCGCCGTTCCTCCGCCGTCACCTCATGAGATCTGGCCACAGCCAGATTCCTTCTGGCCCACAGACGGATATTATCCGGCAGTGTCCTGCCGGCACAGGTCATAAAATCGGAGATGCTCTGGAGACTGGTGAGCTTCATGTCATCTCCCTCTTCCTCCTGCTCCTCTTCCTCCTGCAATTCCGGCGCCGGCGCGCTGCTGGCAAAAAGACGCTCGATCATGAACTGCAGGAATCCGTCCTCCGCCGAAAGCTTTGTGCCGCCACCAAAGGCTGTCTCGCGGATCTTGTAGACCGCATATCCCTCCGGTCTGTTCTCCCCGGAGAGACGCACGTGGATGTGATTATCCCCCAACCACTTTAAAAGACTTACAAACCGAGCATCCACACGGAGAATATCTGCCTCATGGCTCTCTCCCTCTTCCTTGAATTCAAAAGCTGTCCGTTTGCTCTGATTGGCAAAGACACCGCCGGCATGATGTTTCCATTTCTGCTCGCTGTTGGAAAGGACGAGGATCGGTTTCTCCGGTGAAGCCTCTGCTTCATTAGAATAAAAGACAGTATAGGTGCATACCCCTTCCTGCTGTGCTTCCTTTTCCTCTGTCTGCGCATTAAAATCAAAAACAGGCATATTCTCTCCCTCTTTCTCATGGATCTTCTGGCGTTCATGATCAAGATTACGCACATTGTAATACAAAAGTGCTTTCTTTCCATGACCAGTTCGTATTATTCTGGGCGTTTTTAAGTTTTTTATTTTTTAGTTTAATAGTTTAATTCTGAGATTTTACCACAACTGTTTGTTTATATTGTGAAATTTATGTAATTCTTCTACTTAATTTCGATTATCCCCCGGAAAATCTCCCTGCAGCCGGACCAACGCGCATCTGATGTGCTTCGGTTCGGCATTTTATACTTTGGATGCCTTCTAAACTCCATCGTAATTTGCTGCGAGCAATCCATTCCTGCTTGTGAAAACTATGGAAATCGGCAGTTGCTGAACAGCTATAAATTTACAAAAAAAACGCAGAAGAAAAACTTCTGCGTTTTCTATAATGTATGTGACAAGATTCGAACTCGCGACCTTCTGGTCCGTAGCCAGACGCTCTAT